>CALUHH010000023.1 GCA_944320385.1 uncultured Atopobiaceae bacterium
ACTCCCTGTCCTCCTGCGAGTACATGCGGACTCCAATCCGGACACGAAAGTGTCCAACTTTTTGTCCGTACCCCCGCCGCGGCCGAAATTCCGGACGAGGCGCAAATCTTAAGCGAGGCGCCGCCCGTACCCCGGACGGGACGGGACGCGCCGAAGCCGTTGGCCTATCGTCCCAACCCGGCCGCCGTCCCAGGGCCGTCCGTTTGTCACGGCGCACGAATTTCTACCGTTCGCGCGCACGACCGGCATAATGCCCCTGCTCGCGTGGCACAATCAGACAAGAGAGTCATCCGGGGGGGGAAGGGACACCATGCCAGAGGGGATCCGCAAGGTCAACGTCATTGGCCACCTGCATCCTGACACCGACAGCGTCTGCTCGGCCATCGCGTACGCTCACCTCAAGAACGAGGTCGAGCACACGGACATCTACCAGCCGCGCCGCGCGGGCGCCATCAACCGCGAGACGGCCTTCGTGCTCAAGCACTTCGGCTTTGCCGAGCCCGAGCTCATCACCTCGGTCACCCCGCAGATCAAGGACACCGAAATCCAGCGCCAGGGCGGCATCGACGGCGAGATGAGCCTCTTCTCCGCATGGAACCTCATGCGCGAGAGCAAGACCGACACCCTCTGCGTCACCGATGACGACAACAACCTGGAGGGCCTGATCGCCGTCAAGGACATCGCCAGCGCCAACATGGACGTCTTTGACAGCGGCGTCATCGGCAGCGCGCGCACCTGCTACGCCAACATCATCGACACCCTCAAGGGCGAGATGCTGCTCGGCGACCCCATGGCGCGCGTGACCGGCGGCAACGTCTGCGTGGGCACCACGCCCGAGATGATGGAGGACTCCGTCCACCCCGGCGACATCGTGCTGGTGACCAACCGCTACGAGACCCAGCAGTTTGCCGTCGAGTGCGATGCGAGCTGCCTGATCATCTGCTGCAGCGCGCACGTCTCGAGCAAGGTCATCGCCTCGGCCGAGCGCCGCGGCTGCGCGATCATCACCACCCCCTACGACACCTACGCGGCCGCCCGCATCATCTCCATGTCCATCCCGGTGCGCGCCAAGATGCTCTCCGAGGGCATCCTCAAGGTGAGCGTCAACACCGCCGTCGACGACGCGCGCAAGATGATGGCGCACTCCCGCCACCGCTTCTTCCCCGTCATCGACGAGAACAGCCACTACGTGGGCCTCGTGAGCTCGCCCAACCTCCTCGCCGCCAAGAAGAAGCACGTCATCCTCGTGGACCACAACGAGCGCTCGCAGTCCGTGGAGGGCCTCGAGCAGGCCGAGATCATGGAGATCATCGACCACCACCGCATCGGCTCGATCGAGACCGCGGGACCGGCGTACTTCCGCAACATGCCGGTGGGCTGCACCTGCACGATCGTCCACATGATGTATCGCGAGAACGGCGTGGAGATCCCGGCCGACATCGCCGGCCTCATGCTCTCCGCCATCCTCTCCGACACGCTGGCGTTCCGCTCCCCCACCTGCACGCAGGTCGACCGCGACGCCGCGGCCGCGCTCGCCAAGATCGCGGGCGTGGACATCGACGCCTACGCCGACGAGATGTTCGAGGCCGGCGCCGACCTCACGGGCCGCACCGCCGAGGAGGTCTTTGGCGGCGACTTCAAGATCTTCAGCCGCGGCAACGTGAAGTTTGGCGTGGGCCAGGGCAGCTACATGACCGAGAAGAGCCGCAAGGCCGCGGAGGAGCTCGTGGGGCCCTACCTCGGCGAGGCCGCCCGCCAGGAGGAGCTGCCGCTCGTGTTCTACCTGTTCACGGACGTCAAGAGCTCCTCGAGCGAGGTCATGTGGTACGGCGAGGGCGCTGAGGACATCATCGCGCGCGCCTTCGACGCCGAGCCGCACGACGGCATCGCCAAGCTGCCGGGCGTCGTGAGCCGCAAGAAGCAGGTCATCCCCGCCCTCATGGCCACGCTCCAGAGCATCCAGGAGGACCTGGACTAGCTTGACAATCACGTCAGGTTATATTGTCAACAAGGCTCGCCCTTCGCGCCGCCCGTCGGATTTGTGTCCGGCGGGCGGTATATCATTGCTGCGTCGGAATCAAACGCGTCACGGGAGCCACCATGACCGAGCCACAGGAATCGCACTTTCTCGCATTGGTCTCGCGCATGAGGTACATCGAGCGCTGGGCGCTCATGAGAAGCTCGCGGCCGGAGAACCTCTCCGAGCACGCGCTCGAGGTGGCGGCCATCGCGCACATGCTGTGCGTGATCGGCAACGTGCGGTTTGGGCGCGCGCTCAACGCCGAGCGCGCGGCGCTCGTGGCCATCTACCACGATGCCTCGGAGATCATCACCGGCGACATGCCCACGCCGGTCAAGTACCACGACGGGCAGATCCGGGACGCCTACAAGGCGGTCGAGAAGAACGCGGAGGAGCGCCTGCTCGCCACCCTCCCGGCAGACCTTCGCCCCGCGTTCGAGGACGTCTTCTGGCCCGCGGAGGGAGCCTCCGAGGGCGAGCTCTACCTGCGGCGCCTGGTGAAGGCGGCCGACAAGGTCTCCGCGCTCATCAAGTGCGTCGACGAGGCGCGCTCGGGCAACGCCGAGTTCTCGAGCGCCGAGCGCACCTGCCGCGCCGCCGTGGACGAGCTGGCGACCGAGCTCCCCGAGGTCGCCGACTTTGTCCGCGAGTTCCTGCCCTCCTACGGGGCCACCCTCGACGAGCTCCTGTGAGGCGGTGGGCCGTCTCACCGCCCCCAAACGACAGAAAGAGAGAGCCATGCCCCACGGGATGCACGCCCGCCTGCCCAAGAACTTCGTGCTCGAGGAGCGCCTCGAGCGCTACGGCAGCGTCATCGAGCTCGTGCCGCAGGACTGGCGCGGCAGGTGGGCCGCGGCCTGCGCGCCCCTCGGCGCCGCCCCCTACCGCGAGGTGCGCCTCGACCTCGGCTGCGGCAAGGGCGCCTTCGCCGTGGAGGCCGCCCGCCGCGAGCCGGACGTCCTGTTCGTGGCCATGGACTCCGAGCCCATTTGCGTGGCGTACGCCGCCCAGCGCGTCTGCGAGAGCGGCCTTCCCAACGTCATCGTGGTCCCCGGCACCGGCATGCGCGTCCGCGAGTTCTTCTCGCCCGGCGAGCTCTCCTGCATCTACCTCAACTTTCCCACCCCGTTCCCGCGCAAGCGCGAGGCGCACAAGCGCATGGCCAGCATGGAGCGCCTCATGGACTTCCGCGAGGTCCTGGCACCGGGGGCGGAGGTGCGCCTGCGCACGGACAGCCAGCCGCTCTTTGACTTCATGCTCACGCAGGTCCCGATCGCCGGCTACGACCTCGTCTGGCAGAGCCGCGACGCGCGCGCAGACTTCCCCGACGCCCCCACGAGCGAGTACGAGGAGCGCCTCGGGGCCCAGGGGGCGCGCGTCTTTGCGCTGGCAGCGACGCCGGGGCCCGGGCCGGCGCCGGAGAACCCCGTCCAGACCGCCGAGCTCTCGCTCGCGGCCTACCTCCCGCACGACCTCGAGACGCTCGAGGCCCTGGGCTATGCGCCGCACGGCATGCAGGCGACGGTGACCAACCTGCGCAACCGCGCCCTCAGGGAGGCGGCCCGCGACCGTTCGCGAATCTGAAAGCCCGCCCGCCCCAATTGGGTAGTAACGTAGTGAGCTCGCAACCTCGCGCGCCCGGCGCGCTTCTGCCCGAGGAGGGGCCATGCCGAAGATCGTCCCAGGCAACCGCCTGTATCTGTACCAGCTGCTGTGTAGAGAGCTCGGCGTCGGCAAGCAGACCCTGCTGCCGCGCGTCGAGGAGGTGCTGCTGGCGGACGGCCTGGCGCCCGCGGATCTGGGCTGCGACGACATGCGCGCGCTCTGCGAGCAGCTGGGCGAGTTCATCAAGCTGACGGTCTTCAAGAAGGGCTACGTCTACGCCACCGTGCTCGCAAACGAGGAGTACGACCGCGCGCTCGAGCGCCTGGCCTCAGCGGAGAAGAAGCCGGCGGCGGGCGGCAAGCCGTGGAAGCGGGCCAAGGGCGGCAAGCTGCTCAAGCCCCTGAAGCCGCGGCACGTCGAGCCCGAGCCGGAGGTCGTCGCCGAGCCGGAGCCGGAGGTCGTCGCCGAGCCGGAGCCGGAGGTCGTCGCCGAGCCCGAGCCGGAGCCGGAGGCGGCAGCCGAGGTCGTTGCCGCGGAAGAGCCGGCGGCCGAGAAGAACGAGGAGGCCGTCGCCGAGCCGGAGGCCGAGGCAGAGGTTGAGCCCGAGGTCGAGCCCGAGCCCGCGGCCGAGGCCGAGCCGGAGGCCACACCGGAGCCCGAACCCGCGCCGGAACCCGCTCCCGGGCCGGACCACGTGCCGCCAATCTCCTTCACCATCACCTACGTTCCCGAGCCGGAACCCACGCCCGAGCCGGAACCCGCGCCGGAACCCGACCCTGAGGAGCCCGCACCCTCGGCGGCCGTGGCGTCGCGCGCGCAGGCGGACCTCCCGCGGGACTTCCACACCGACGTACGCTGCTCAAGCGAGCAGCTCAGCATCCTCTACCAGGTGCTCCCCGCAGACGTGGATCCCATGGCCACGCTCGAGGAGGACTTCCGCGTGGCCCGCTCCGCCGGCACGCTCGAGGGCACGCGCAGCAACGTCACCTTTGCGCTGCGCTACCTCCAGCCGGACGGCCAGACTCCGGTCCGCGTCACCCTGCGCCGCTCGGCGCGCGCCGTGGCGGGCAAGCGCTGGGCGCTCACCGAGGTCGACGCCGGAGCGCCGGAGGAGGTCGGGCTCGAGGGGCTCGACGTCGCCGCGCACGGCGCGTGGGCAGCCTTCCTGCGCTCAGGCGACGACGCGGACCCCGAGCGCGACTTCGCGCAGACGGTATCCCTCGGCTCGCGCGACGAGGCGCTCGAGCGCCTGGCGGGACTCGCCCGCCCGGAGGGCTGGGGCGAGGGACTGCACGTCCTCAACGACTACCTGGTCATGACCTTCACGCGCATCCGCGCCGAGGGCAAGCTCGCCGTCCCCGAGGACGGGGCCTCCGCCCGCTTTGACACGGGTCTGGTCACCGACGACGGCGCCCCCATCCGCGCCGACCTCGTGGCCGGGGCGGGCGACATCCCCTGGCAGCTCGCGGGCTTCTCCGCCGCAGAGCCGGCGGAGCCGGCGCGCTACGTGACCCAGCTCGCCCAGATGACGCTCGACCCGGCCCTGAGCACGCCGTCCTTCTCGGCACTCGAGGAGGTTCGCCGCAACCCGCGCCTGGCCACGCCGGCGTACGACCCGGTCGCCAACGAGGTGCGCCTGCTCGTCCCGGACAACGGCCACGCGCTCGCCCTGGCGCCCACGAGCGACGGCTACAAAGCCGTGGCCACGCTCGAGCTTGCCGACGCCTACGCCTGCGCGCGCGTGGTGAGCTCCGAGCTGCCCGGCTGGCTCGGCCCTGCTTAAGTTTTGCGCTGCGTCCGGGAATTCGGCGGCCACGCGCTTAACAATCGCGCCTCGTCCGGAGATGTGGCGTCACCGCGCTTAACAATCGCGTTCCATCCGAGAAGGACGAGCTCCTTTGCTTAAGAATCGCGCCTCATCCCGGAAGACGGCCCCGTTCCGGACGCCACCCCTCCCGGATGGAGCGCGATTGTTAAGCGCCGCCCGTCCTTCTCGCCGAACGAAGGGGATTTCCTAAGCGTGACAGCGCCGAAATCCCGGACGAAGCCCCTATCCTAAGCGCCGCCGCGCCGCCCACCCGGACGCGGCGCACATCCCAAGCGCCCGCGCCCCCCTTCTGTGACAAGCGCGTCTCAAGTTGCGCGCGGCGCCGCCCCTCCGTGCTACATTCGTCCCCGGAAAACCGCCGCGACCCTCGGAGGACCCCATGGCCAAGATCGAGATGAAGACCCCGCTCGTCGAGATGGACGGCGACGAGATGACCCGCATCATCTGGCAGATCATCAAGGACGAGCTCATCTGCCCGTTCGTGGACCTCAAGACCGAGTACTACGACCTCGGCCTCGAGAACCGCGACAAGACCGACGACCAGGTCACCGTCGAGTCCGCCGAGGCCACCAAGCGCCTGGGCGTTGCCGTCAAGTGCGCCACCATCACCCCCAACGCCGCGCGCGTGGAGGAGTACGGCCTCAAGCAGATGTGGAAGAGCCCCAACGGCACCATCCGTGCCCTGCTCGACGGCACCGTGTTCCGCGCACCGATCGTGGTCCGCGGGATCGACCCGGTGGTGAGCTGCTGGAAGAAGCCCATCACAATCGCCCGTCACGCCTACGGCGACGTCTACAAGAACTCCGAGATGCGCATCGACGGCCCCGGCAAGGTCGAGCTCGTCTACACCGCCGAGGACGGCACGGAGCGTCGCGAGCTCGTCCACGTCTTTGACGGCCCCGGCGTGGTCCAGGGCCAGCACAACCTCGACGCCTCCATCGAGAGCTTCGCGCGCAGCTGCTTTGAGTACGCGCTCTCCACGGGGCAGGACCTGTGGTTTGCCACCAAGGACACGATCTCCAAGACCTACGACCACCGCTTCAAGGACGTCTTCGCGGACATCTACGAGGCCGAATATCGCGAGAAGTTCGAGGCGGCCGGCATCGAGTACTTCTACACGCTGATCGACGACGCCGTGGCCCGCGTGGTCAAGTCCGAGGGCGGCTTCATCTGGGCCTGTAAGAACTACGACGGCGACGTGATGAGCGACATGCTCTCCTCGGCGTTTGGCAGCCTGGCGATGATGACCTCCGTGCTCGTGAGCCCGCACGGCTACTTCGAGTACGAGGCCGCGCACGGCACCGTCCAGCGCCACTACTACAAGCACCTGAAGGGCGAGCCCACCTCGACCAACTCCGTGGCCACGATCTTTGCCTGGACCGGCGCCCTGCGCAAGCGCGGCGAGCTCGACGAGCTGCCCGAGCTGGTGGACTTTGCCGACCGCCTGGAGGCCGCCACGCTCAAGACGATCGAGTCCGGCCGCATGACCGGCGACCTCGCGCGCATCACGAGCCTGCCCGAGCCCGAGACGCTGGGGACGCGCGAGTTCATCGTCGCCATCCGCAAGACCCTCGAGGCGTGAGCATAGCCCATAACTTTAACTTCCGCACCCTGCCCTCTCGAGGGGCAGAAGACCACGGGCGTTGTGTCACTTCTTCGGCGATTTGAGTAATGTCCGAGGGGAGCCCAGCCCCCTCGGGCGTTTTCTGACGCAAGAAATGCCTGATGGCTCAACACGACACTCGGAGAACCGTTCGCGCTCTCGTTTTTCTTACTCAGAACTCGCGAATAGTGACACAGCTCCCCCCCTCACAGCCCCGCACCATCTCCACGGGCGCGGATGCCAGGGTGAACCGAACAGTTTCTCCTACAGGTTGCCGACGAGGAAGTCCTTAGCGAGGGCGGCGCACTCGCGCAGCGCGCTCTGCGGCAGGTAGAGCGGGTTGGACGGCGCAGCCAGGCCAGACGCCCCGGCCAGACCGTTCTTCTCGGCGATGCGCAGGGCGCGGTAGAGGTGGAAGTCGTTGGTGACGATGCCCACGGAGGCGCCCGGCTCCAGCAGCTCGACGGAGTTGCGGACGTTCTCCGCCGTGGACGTCGAGCGGTCCTCGCGCGTGACGCGCGCGGCGTCGAGCCCGTGCTCGAGCAGGTAGTCGTACATGGCATCGGCCTCGGTGCGCGACTCGCCCAGCCCCTGGCCGCCCGACACAACGCACGCCGTGTCGGGGTTGTCCTCGAGGTAGCCGAGCGCCGCGTCGAGCCTGAAGGCCAGCGCCTCGCTCGGCGTGCCGTCCGGACGCAGCCCCGCGCCCAGCACCACCAGCGCGTCGAGCCCCGCGGGCGGCGCCGACGCCGCAGCGGAGAAGATCAGCCCGCAGAGCCCGCCCGCGACGAGCGCCCCCGCAGCGCAGACGGCGCAGATGGCGCGCCGCGCCCGCGGCACCCGGGCGGCGACCACGAGCGCCGCGCCCAGCACGATCCACACGAGGAAGAAGCCGCCTGCCGGGTAGAGCGCCGCCATGAGGACGCCGTACGCAGCCGCAAGCACGCCAAGGGCCGTGAGCACAGCAGCCATGTGAACCTCCCGCGGGCAAATACCGACCGGTTGGGCACATCTTACCTGCCCAGCGCGACGATTTAACCTGACGATATTGTCAACGTCGTCATCGGAGGTGGTCAGCATGTCCGTCGTCAGCGCCGTTGCCGTCCCGCACCCGCCGCTCATCGTCCCCGGCGTGGGCCGCGGACGCGAGCGAAAGATCCAGGCCACCGTCGACGCCTACCGCGAGGCGGCGCGCCGCGTCGTCGCCGCGGAGCCGCAGACCATCGTCATCTCGAGCCCGCATACCGCGATGTACCTCGACTACCTGCACATCGCTCCGGGTCCGGACGCGCGCGGCACGTTCGCGCAGTTCGGGGACGCGGCGGACGGCGCACGCGTGACCTACGACGAGGAGCTCGTCGAAGCCCTCTGCCGCGTTGCGCACGAGGAGGGCCTGCCCGCCGGCACCGCCGGCGAGCGCGAGCACGACCTCGACTGGGGCGTCCTCGTTCCGCTGCACTTCATCGACGCCGCCGCGGACGAGCTGCGCGCCGCCGGGCGCGAACCTGCCCCCTACCGCGTGGTGCGCCTGGGCATCTCCGGCCTCTCCCCGCTCGAGCACTACCGCATGGGCCAGCTCGTCCAGCGCTGCGCCGCGCAGCTGGGTCGGCGCGTCGCCTACGTGGCGTCCGGCGATCTCTCGCACAAGCTCGCGGCAGACGGCCCCTACGGGTATGCGCCCGACGGCCCCGTCTTCGACGAGCTCGCCTGCCGCGCGCTCGGGACCGGTGCCTTCCTCGACCTGCTCACGGCCGACCCCGGCCTCTGCGAGCGCGCCGCCGAGTGCGGGCTGCGCTCCTTCCAGATCATGGCCGGCGCGCTCGACCGTACGCCCGTCACGGCCGAGCTGCTCTCGCACGAGGGCCCCTTCGGCGTGGGCTATGGCGTCGCCGTCCTCACGCCCGCGGGGCCGGAGGGCTCCGACCCCACCCGCGCCTTCGACGAGGCCTACGCGTCCTGGCACGCCGCCGACATGGCCCGCCGCCGCGCCGGCGAGGACGCCTACCTCGCGCTGGCCCGTGCCTCGCTCGAGCATCGCGTGCGCACGGGGCGCCGCCTGAGCGAGCTGCCCCCGGACCTTCCGCCCGAACTTCTCGCCCGTCGCGCCGGGGCGTTTGTCTCCCTCAAGAAGAACGGCCAGCTGCGCGGGTGCATCGGCACCATCGCGCCCGCGCAGGCGTGCCTCGCCGAGGAGATCGTCGCCAACGCGGTCTCGGCCGGCTGCCACGACCCGCGCTTCCCGCCCGTCACCGCCGCGGAGCTCCCCGAGCTGGTCTACGACGTGGACGTCCTCGGCGAGCCGGAGCCCGCCGCCGGCCCGGAGGAGCTCGACCCGCAGCGCTACGGCGTCATCGTGAGCGCGCCCGGCGGTCGCCGCGGCCTGCTGCTGCCCCGGCTCGACGGCGTGGACACCGTCGACGAGCAGCTGCGCATTGCCGCGCGCAAGGGCGGCATCGACCTCGGCGAGCCCGGCGTGCGGCTGGAGCGCTTCGTGGTGGAGCGTCACGAATGAGCGGCCCAGACGCCCGGCCGGCCGAGAAGAACAGCGCGCTCGCCTGCACCACCTGCCCGCGACGCTGCCGGCTCGCCCCCGGCGCGCTCGGGGCCTGCCGCGCGCGGCGCAACGTGGGCGGCGCCATCGTGGCGGAGAGCTACGGCCGCGTGACCTCCCTCGCGCTCGATCCCGTGGAGAAGAAGCCGCTCGCACGTTACCTCCCCGGAACGCTCGTGGTCTCCGTCGGCAGCTACGGCTGCAACCTGACCTGCCCGTTCTGCCAGAACTGGGAGATCGCGCAGGCGGGCGAGAAGGACGTGCGCTGGCGCACGGTCGCCCCGGACGAGCTCGTGGCGGCGACGCTCGAGGCGCGGCGGCGCGACCCGCGCGTCTTCGGGATCGCCCACACCTACAACGAGCCGCTCGTGGCCTGGGAGTACGTGCGCGACTGCGCCGAGCTCGCGCACGAGGCGGGCCTGGCCAACGTGCTCGTGTCCAACGGCTGCTGCGAGCCCGGGGTCCTCGACGCGCTCGACGGCCTGATCGACGCGGCGAACATCGACCTCAAGGGGTTCTCCGACGCCTTCTATGCGTCGTGCGGAGGGACGTCGCGCTCGCTCGCGTGCGTGCGGGGCACGATCGAGCGGCTCGCCGCCGACCCGCGCTGCCACCTCGAGGTGACGACGCTGGTGGTCCCAGGGATGAACGACGGCGAGGCCGAGATGGAGGGGCTCGCGTCGTGGCTCGCCAGCCTCGACGGCGGACGTGCGCGCGAGACCCTCACGCACCACGTGACGCGCTTCTTCCCGCACTGGCGCCTGACGGACCGCGGCCCCACCCCGGTCGCCGACGTCTACCGCCTGGCCGACGTGTCGCGCCGCCACCTCGCCCACGTCTTCGTGGGCAACTGCTAGGCATTCAAAAGGGGACAGGTACAGAACCCCAGGTAAAACCTGTCAAAAGTGGATCACTTTTGACAGGTTTTACCTGGGGTTCTGTACCTGTCCCCTTTTGAATGCCCGCGACGGCTAGTCGCGGCCGCTCCAGCAGTAGGTGCAGACCTTCTTGCGGTCGATGCCGATGGCCTCGAGCATGCCGTCGAGGCTCTGGAACTCCAGCGAGTCGAAGCCCATCTCCTCGCAGATGGAGCGCAGCAGGCAGCGGCCGCGCTCGGTGCGACCGTCGGCGTACTCGTCGAGGTGCTTCTCGCCCTCGTCGCCCTCGAGCTCGCGGACCTTGCGACGCGCGATGAGCTCGTACTCGGAGCGGCTGCGGGAGAACGAGAGGAACTTGCAGCCGTACATGATCGGCGGGCAGGCGGAGCGCATGTGGACCTCGGCCACGCCCGTGTCGCGCAGGAAGTCGATCGTCTCGCGCATCTGTGTGCCGCGGACGATAGAGTCGTCGACGAGCAGCAGGCGCTTATCGCGGATGAGCTCGGGCACCGGGATCTGCTTCATCTTGGCCACGCGGTTGCGGACCTCCTGGTTGGCGGGCATGAAGGAGCGCGGCCAGGTGGGCGTGTACTTGACGAAGGGACGCGCGAGCGGCACGCCGGACTCGTTGGCGTAGCCGATGCCGTGCGGCAGGCCGGAGTCGGGCATGCCGGCAACGTAGTCGACCTCGGGGAGCAGCCCCTGCTCGCGCTCGTCGCGCGCCATGATGGCGCCGTTGCGGTAGCGCATGCACTCGACGTTCACGCCCTCGTAGTTGGAGTTGGGGTAGCCGTAGTAGACCCAGAGGAAGGCGCAGATGCGCATCTCGTCGCGCGCCGGGGAGAGCGTCTCGTAGCCGTCGGCCGTGATCTTGACGATCTCCGCGGAGCCGAGCTCGTACTCGTCGGCGTAGCCGAGCTTGCCGTAGGCAAACGACTCAAAGGAGACGCAGTAGCCGTCGTCGTCCTTGCCAATGAGGACGGGCAGGCGGCCCATGGCGTCACGCGCGGCGATGAGCTCGCCGGACTCCGTCATGATGAGCAGCGTGAGCGAGCCCTCGATCTGGTCCTGGGCATAGCGGATGCCCTCGACGATGCTCGCCTGGGAGTTGATGAGCGCGGCCACGAGCTCGTTGACGTTGACCGCACCGGAGCCCATGGCGCCAAACTGGTGGCCGGCCTCCTCGAAGCGCGCCACGATCTCGTCGGCGTTGGCGATGGCGCCCACCGTGGAGATGGCATAGACGCCCAGGTGGGAGCGAACGAGCAGCGGCTGCGGGTCGGAGTCGGAGATGCAGCCCATCGCGCAGGTGCCGGAGAGCTCTGGCAGGTCGTGCTCGAACTTGGTGCGGAAGGGAGTGTTCTCGATCGAGTGAATCTGGCGGTTGAACCCGCCGCCCGGACGGCACGACACCATGCCGGCGCGTCGCGTGCCGAGGTGCGAGTGATAGTCCACGCCAAAGAACACGTCGAGTGCGACGTCACGGTGAGAAACAGCGCCAAAGAACGCTCCCATGCTACCTCCTCGTACGGCGGTGGCGCCCCCGAGAGCCATCCGCGCCCGTTAACCTCACCAGTATACGCGAAGCCCTCTGTGACGGCGGGGACGTGGCGCAGTCGACGACGCATCCCCGCCGTCACATTCCCGGTCTAGAACAAGTTAACACGGGTATACTCAAGGGGTAAGAGTTAACCACGTCAAACAGAAAGGCACGCCATGAGCAGGATTACCAAGGTCTATGGCCGCGAGGTGCTCGACTCCCGCGGCAACCCCACCGTAGAGGTCGAGGTCACGCTCGAGGACGGGTCGTTCGGGCGCGCCATCGTCCCGTCAGGCGCGTCCACCGGCGAGTTCGAGGCCGTCGAGCTGCGCGACGGAGACGCCTCCCGCTACCAGGGCAAGGGCGTCTCCCGGGCAGTCGCCCACGTCAACGGCGAGCTCGCCGAGGTCCTCGTCGGCCGTGACGCGCAGGACCAGCGCGGCGCCGACGCCGCCATGATCGCCGCCGACGGCACGCCCAACAAGGGCCGCCTGGGCGCCAACGCGATTCTCGGCTGCTCGCTCGCCATCGCGCGCGCCGCGGCGGCGTCCGCGGGGCTTCCGCTCTACGCCTACCTCGGCGGGGCCGGCGCCCACACCCTCCCCGTCCCGATGATGAACATCCTGAACGGAGGCGTCCACGCCGACAACAACGTCGACTTCCAGGAGTTCATGATCATGCCCGTGGGCGCGCCGGACTTCGCGACCGGCCTGCGCTGGTGCACGCAGGTCTACCACACGCTCAAGGACACCCTCAAGAAGGCGGGCCTGTCCACTGGCGTGGGCGACGAGGGCGGCTTCGCGCCCGACCTCAAGACCAACGCCGAGCCCTTCGTCTACCTGATGGAGGCCGTCGAGACGGCGGGCTTCAAGCCGGGCGAGGACTTCATGTTTGCCATGGATCCCGCCACCTCCGAGTGCTACAACAAGCAGACCGGGCTCTACGAGCTCAAGGGTGAGGGTCGCACGCTCACCTCCGACGAGATGGTCGACTACTGGGCCGAGCTCGTCGAGAAGTACCCGATCGTCTCCATCGAGGACGGCCTTGCCGAGGAGGACTGGGACGGCTGGGTCAAGCTCACCGAGCGCCTGGGCAAGAAGGTCCAGCTCGTGGGCGACGACCTCTTCGTCACCAACACCGCCCGACTCAAGAAGGGCATCGAGGTCGGCGCCGCCAACTCCATCCTCATCAAGGTCAACCAGATCGGCAGCCTGACGGAGACCCTCGACGCCATCGAGACCGCCAAGCGCGCCGGATACACCGCCGTGGTCTCCCACCGATCCGGGGAGACCGAGGACACCACGATCGCCGACCTCGCCGTCGCCGTGAACGCCGGCCAGATCAAGACCGGCGCCCCCGCCCGCACCGACCGCGTGGCCAAGTACAACCAGCTCCTCCGCATCGAGGACGAGCTCGGCGACTCTGCCGAGTACCTGCAGAAGGCGGCCTTCTACAACCTCGCCTAGCGCGGGCGCGGCCGGGGACCCGGCCGGCTGGCAAACCTCGACCGGGCCGGGCGCACGGTCCTTCTCCCCATGCCGTGCGCCCGGCCCGGGCATTTTGCCGACAAGGGCCGATGGCCGCGTCCCGTGCGCCGCCTCGCCGCGCGCCGCGCCGGAGCGCGCTATCCTTATGTGAGCATACGCAACGGACGGGAGCCTCCATGAGCGAGAAGTGCATTCTGGTCGGTCAGTCGGGCGGGCCAACCGCCGCCATCAACTCGAGCCTCGCGGGCGTGATCGCCGCCGGGATCGAGGCGGGGGTCCGCGTGGAGGGCATGCGCTACGGCATCCAGGGCTTCCTCGACGGCCGCTCGGTGCGACTCGACGAGGCCTTCGCCAACCCCGTCGACCTCGAGCTCCTGCGCAACACGCCGTCGAGCTGGCTGGGGAGCTGCCGCTACAAGCTCCCCTCCCCCGCCGACGACGAGGCCACCTACCAGCGCCTCTTCCGCCGCTTCAAGGAGATCGGCGCCGCAGCGGTGCTCTACATCGGCGGCAACGACTCCATGGACACCATCGCCAAGCTGGGCGCCTTTGGCCACGAGTACGGCAGCGACATCCGCTTCATCGGCGTGCCCAAGACCATCGACAACGACCTCGTGTCCACCGACCACACCCCCGGCTACGGCAGCGCCGGACGCTTCGTCGCCACCGCCATGAACGAGATCGCCTACGACGCGGACGTCTACGACCTCAAGAGCGTGACCTTCGTCGAGATCATGGGCCGCGACGCCGGCTGGCTCGCCGCGTCCTGCTCGCTCGCGCTCGCCCGGCCCGACATCGTGCTGCTGCCCGAGGTCCCGCTCGACGAGAAGGCACTCATCGACCGCATCGCCCAGCTCCTGGAACAGAAGAACACCGTGATGGTGGGCGTGAGCGAGGGCGTGCGCACCCCCGACGGCACGCTCGTCTGCGAGCGCGCGGCCACGGGCGTGGGCACCGACGAGTTTGGGCACCTCGCCACCCTCTCCGGCGCGGGGCGCTACCTCGCCGCGCTCGCCAAGGAGCAGCTCGGCTGCAAGACCCGCGCCGTCGAGCTCTCCACGCTGCAGCGCTGCGCGAGCTACGTCGCCAGCCAGACCGACCTCGACGAGGCCTTTGAGCTGGGCCGCGCCGGCGTGCGTGCCGCGCTTGCGGGCGAGACCACGAAGATGTGCGCGCTCGAGCGCGTGGCGGACGACCCCTACGAGGTCCGCACGAAGCTCGTCGACGTCCTCGCGGTGGCCAACCAGGTCAAGCACGTGCCGCGCGAGTGGATCTCCGAGGACGGCCTGGACGTCACCGACGAGCTCATGGCCTACATGCGCCCGCTCGTCGGCGAGCTCCCCGCCCAGCTCGCACCGATCGGCTAGGTCGCGGCGAGCGGCGGCCCCAAACGCTAGCGCTGCAGGTGCATGCAGGTCTGGGTGACGCGCGCGACGGGCGTCCCCAGCTCGTCGGTCACCAGGCAGTTGTAGAACGCCAGCGTGCGCCCGTTCTTGTCGACATCCGCCGTGGCGATGAGCTTGTTGCCCTTCGCCGCGCTCATGAACTCGATCGAGCTGCTCACGGACACCGTGACCGACTCGCCCACGTTGGAGGCAACAGCAAAGGCGAGATCAGCCACCGTGAAGATGGCGCCTCCCATCACGCCGCCCTTCTCGTTGCGGTGACCGGGCGTGATGTCAAACTCGGTGACCGCGTGCCCACGGGCCGCCTCGACCACGCGGCAGCCGCACGCGTCGGTGGCAAAGCGGTCGTTCTTGAAGACCGACTGAACCTCCTCGAGGGAGGCGTTCTCATCTAGCAGGGCCATTCGTCCTCCTTGACGTTGATGCCGAGAAGCCCGATGAGCTGCGCCGCCTGGCCCGCGCTCACCGTGGCGCCGCGCAGCTCGCGCAGGTCCGCCGAGACGCGCAGGCCCGCGATCTCACAGGTGGAGAGGTCCATGCCCGCGAGACTGGAGCGAAAGACCGTGGCACGCGTGAGGTCACAGCGGTCGAGCGCGACGTGGCGCAGCCGGGCTGAGTAGACGTTTGCCTCCGAGAGGTTGGTCTCGCTGGCCGCGAGGTGCTCGACCGTGGCCTCGGAGAGGTCGCAGTAGCCAAACTGACTGTCCGCGATGCTGACGCCGGTGAGGCGAGACTTGAGAAAGCCCAGGCCAGGGGCCGAGCAGGACCTGAAGTCGCAGCGGTTGAGCCAGGAGCGGCCCATGTCGCACCCGGTGAAGCGGCAGCCCGAGAACAGCACGTCGGTGAACGTGCAGTTGGAGAGGTTCACGCCGTCAAACTGACAGCTGCGAAAGATCACGTTCTCAAAGACGGTCCCGTTGGCGGCGACGTCGGCGAGCTCCAGGCCGGAGAAGGCCGTGTTGCTCACGTGGGCGTCGTCCGCGGCGAGGCGCTCGAGCAGCTCGTCTCTGGTCATGTGCTCGCCGAGGTCATCGCGGACCTGCGCGAACCCCTTAGGCACCCTAGACCGTGTCATCAGCGCGCCTGCGCAATCTTCATGTTCTCCGCGCAGAACTCACGTGTCAGCATGCTCCGCCCCTCCTGTCTGCCCACTCGCCCAGTATGCCACGGCCGCCAACCAAAACCCATCCGCACCCGGTTGATAACTAGAAGGCAAGTACGAGGCAAGTAGAATTAGGTCATGTCGGCGAACATATCCGCAGGTAGGCGCCTCACGGAAGAATCGAAGCCCCTTCCCAGGACCCCGATTTGTGATTCTGAGGCAACTAGAAGCGAGCGCGCTGGAACTACAGCAGCGCCGCCTCCCACTCCGCCTCGCGGAAGCCCACGAGCACGAAGTCCTCGCCCACCACGATCGGGCGCTTGACCAGCATGCCGTCCTCGGCGAGCAGCGCAAAGGCGTCGGCGTCGGAGAGCCCGGCGTCGAGAAGGGCCTTGACGTTGCGCTCGCGGTAGAGGCGGCCGCTCGTGTTGAAGAAGCGACGGACGGGCAGGTCAGAGCGCTCTTGCCAGGCGGCCAGCTCGTCGGCAGTGGGGTTGTCCTCGACGATGTGGCGATCCGTGTAGGAGACGCCGCGCTCGTCCAGCCACGCCTTGGCACGACGGCAGGTGCTGCACTTGGGATATTCAACAAAGAGCACGTCAGACATGGTGTTTCCTTTCAAGGGTGCGTCCTTGGGCCAAGTGTAGCACGCGCGGGGGACCGGCGGATGAAACGGCAAACCTCGCACGACGCGCATTTTTGGACGCATGTTAACGCTCACAATGGCCGATATGCGAGGTTAGCGGAAGTACAGTTCGCCCGACTACTCCTCGAGCCCGGCCAGCACCCTCCCAATCGCATGCGGAACACCGACCACGAGCGCGTTGCCCATGCAAAACGCGCGATGCCCGTCGGTCATGCCCGTGTTGGTCCATCCGCGAGGGAAACCCTGCAACTGGTCGAGCTCGTCAGGGACCAAGCGACGGTAGCGACCATCGGCGGTTTTGATCACGTGCTTGAAGCGCGAGGCGCCTCTTCCGCCCTCCCCCGTCAAGATGGTGCGAGAAGGGCGGTCGAGCGCGTCAGGGAACGCCATCGAACCCTCGGAGTACGTGTACTTAAAGCCAGTCTTTTTGTTAACGCGCTCCTCGTGCTTGGCGCCCTTGAGATACTCCCACTGGGGCAGCTTATCAGGCTCGATATAGAACTCCTCCGGCACCTCGGCCTCGGAAACAAGCACGTCTCCCAGGAACTTGCGCGGACCGTCATAGCGCTCGACAACCTTGCACGTTGCGACGTGCCCGTCCTGCATGACGCCAGCGTCCATGAACGGAGACACCTTGCCGCCCTTGTTGAAGTCGCGCGTGGCAATGTAGGGGTCATCGGGAACCTCCACGTGCCCAACGGAAGCAGGGTCCACCTCCTCGATGGGAAACGCCTGCGACATAAGCCCCGTGGAAATCTGAGCGTCGAGCTCCCACTCCTCGCCGGTTATTCGTGCGAGGATGTACGTGCGCTTGCGACGCTGGGGAAAGCCGTACTCAGCACTGTTCACCACGCGCCACTCGACGGAATACCCCAGGTCATCAAAGCACGAAAGAATGATTGCAAAATCTCGGCCACGTTGACTGGCAGGACTCTTGAGCAGTCGATCGACGTTCTCGAGAAGAACATAGCGAGGATGCTTCAGTCTAAGGAAGCGATAGATGTCCCACCACAGAACACCTTTCTTGCCCTCGATGCCGCCCGCCTGTGAAAGCGGCTTGGCAACGGAGTAGTCCTGGCAAGGAAAGCCCCCGACGACCATATCGACATCAGGGATGGCAATCTCGCCACGCTCATACTTTTCTAGGACCTCGTGGATGTCCTCGTTCACCACCGAGTCCTCGCCAAAGCGCACCCTATAGCAGCGGGCGGCAAACTGCTTGGACTCGGTTCCGGGGGGCTCCCACTGATTGGCCCAAATGGTCTTGTACGGACCCGCGGACGGGAGATCCATCTGCGGCTCGTCGGGATTGTGATACCCCTCGAGACCCAGCCTAAACCCGCCGACACCCGCAAAGAGCTCGGCCACTCTGATGATCTTCTGTGACGACACGTTTCTCCATTCGCTGTCTGTGTCGCATTGCTAGATCATCATAGACGATCGACCGGACAAGATCAACTCTTCAGCACGCGCTCAATCTCTCCCTGCAGATAGCCCTGATTCAGCCAGAAGCATTTCTTCACGACTGGCGGCCCAAAGGGCTGTGGCTTCGTGTCCTTCTTAGTCTGGCCGTGAGGCCGCACATGGCAGCAGCGGTTCTCGCTCGACTTCACAGAAATGTCTGCCCTACCTTGGCGCACGTTTTCCTGCATTTGTTCGTAGCAGGCGCGAGCATCATCGAGGTCTCTCTCGGGCATCTGCCAGAAGCAGATGTCGCGAAGACGATACTCCCCCGCCTCATCCTCTCGATAGATGACAAAGAGATACTTCTGAGACAGGTAGCCAAGACAATCGGAGTTCTCGAAGGGGCGCTCCACAAGCTCAAAGTAGTCAAACGCCGGAAAGGAAACCGCCTCCTTTGGCCGACCGTTTGCCCTCAATCGCAGCGTCTTGGGCTTGATGCCCGCCTTCTCGAACTCCTCGATCTTCTCGTCATCTCCCACGCCAAGAATGCGGCGTGTAATCCTCGCACAGAGGTTCTTCGACCGTGACAAGCCAAACCTTCCGGCGAGCTCCTTCTCCGTGAGTCCGACATAAGGAGCAAAACGTGCCCGAAGCAGGCAAAGCAGATCGAGCTCCCTCTCGTCCTCAGAGCGAGGAATCTGCCTCATCCCATCGATGATCTTGCGCTGAATAGCCGTCATATACGACGCTTTGAGCGCCCAGGCCCGAGGCTTGGCGGGCACGTCCGAGAAGGGCTGCGAGCGCCTTACCGTTGAGTCCGCCGCCTTGGTGCAAGCCTCGAGGTACAACGTATCGCCGCCGGATATATCCTCCGCATGGCCAGATCTGACCTTCTCGACAACCGTTTCCCAGTCCCTCCGGATCTGCGGGATGTCCTCTTCGGGCAATCCCCAACGAGCCGCAGCCTCAATGACGTAATCAAGCGCATTCTTGCCGGGCTCATAGAGATATGTGATGAGAAGGACGTCGCGCGCTTTTTTGAGGAACTGGCTGTGCTCAAAGTCCTCCTTCACGACACCGTCGTAGTCGATCATCGTAAAGACAAGGCGCTCCTTGGAGACGAGCTCGCCGCGAGAGTTTTTCTTGACGGGAGTAGTCTTGAGCTCAAGGCCGACCTCCGCAAAGTCCGGACTGGAGTCACTATTGAGGCCATACTTGAAGTAATACTCCTCGACCGCATTGCCGAAGGAGCCCCTGCGACGGCGAGTATCGGTGAGTTCCTCTACGTAGACGAAATCACGCAGCGTATGCCCAACAAGCCGCTGCGCATACTCGACAATCGACGTGACGTTGGTCGGGTCATAGCCCAGCTCGTCTTTGCTCATGAGACCTCCCTCGAGTTATGTAGGACTTTACCCCATGTGCTTAACAACTGCGACACATCCCGCGATTGGAGAGATGAGTGCTTAAAGAATCGGACCCATCCGGGCGGAGGGCTCGCTGGTGCTTAAAGATCGCGGCCTATCCGGAGCTGGGACGATGCCGTGCTTAAGAAATCGCTCCTATCCTGAGGCGGCTTGGCGGATAGCGTCGGATAGGGGCGGATATTACAGCAAATCGGGGGCTTCAGCGCCGAATGGGCGGGATTCCTTAAGCGAGAAGAACGTCCCGCCGCGGACGCGCCGCAATCTTTAAGCACCCGCACGCCCGCCGCCCGGATGCGCCGCAATCCCTAAGCACCCGCACGCCCGCCGCCCGGACGCAGCGCCATCCCTAAGAACCCACGAGCCAAACCGCAAGACGAGCAGCAAACCCTAAGCCCACGCGCTATACTTCCGCCAAGAAAGCAGAGGAGGCCACCATGGACAACCGCGTGAAGAACGTCATCTTCGACATGGGCGGCGTGCTCATGAACTTCGACGGCCCGTACTTCTCGAGCCTGTTCACGGACACCCCCGAGGACGCGGCGCTGCTCAACCAGGCGCTCTTTGGCTCGACGATGTGGTCGCTGCTGGACTCCGGCACCATCACGCACGAGACCATGCGCCGCTACGCCGCCCACCACCTGCCCGAGCGCCTGCACCCCAACCTGGACAAGTGCTTCGGGCACTGGCCCGAGCACTCCGAGCCCTTCGAGGAGACCAACGACCTCGCCATCCGCCTCAAGTCCGAAGGCTATGGCATCTACCTGCTCTCCAACGCCAACACCAACATCATGCAGCAGCTCGGCCGCGCACCGGCATGCCGCTTCCTGGACGGCATCGTAGTCTCCGCAGAGGAGCGCCTGATGAAGCCCGACCCAGCCATCTTCCGCCTGCTCTGCGACCGCTTTGACCTGGCGCCCGAGGAGTGCATCTTCGTTGACGACAACGAGGACAACTGCATCGGCGCGCGCACGGCGGGCATGCACGCGTTCCACTTCATCGGCAACGCCAACGAGCTCGAGGCAACCATCCGCCTCCTGAGCTAGCGACAACAAAACTCCAGCCACTTTCCGATAGGACGGGCAACCTTCCACACTATCGGAAAGAATCGTCAAATTCTTTCCGAGAGGTCGCCCCAACGTTCTCCCTATCGAAAAGAATTCCCATTTTCTTTCCGATAGACTAGGATAATATCTTCCTATCAGCAAGAATGCATTTCTTTTTCTACAGGAGGAGCCGTGGCCTACCCCACTCTAGAAAAGCTCTTCTACATGGACGCGTCCTCCGAGCGGCTCCAGCATCACGAGGAGCAACTCAAGCTGCGCCTCGAAAGCGAGTCGACCTTCAGGACGGGCATCGAGCTTGAGAATGGGGAGCTCTTCTGCGCCGTCCCGCGCGAGCTTTCCCTAGCCAATGAGCTCGTGCTCCGCCGCGAGCGTCGGGTCTCGGCACTCTGGCGCTCACTTCCCACCGTCGCCCTCGGGGCATATCTGCGTGGACTCATCCTCGATGAGGTGGTATCCAGCAACGAGATAGAGGGGGTGCACAGCACACGCCGGCAAATAGAAATCGCTCTCGAGTCAGCCGAGTCTGCGGAGATAGGCACGGAGGGGGCGGCAGAGAGGGGGCATGCACCCTTTAGCGAGTTCGCCCTTCTCTACCTTGGCCTCACCGATCGGGACAACCCTCCCGCCCAGCCCCAGACGCCCCTGCATATCCGGAGCATCTACGACGCAATCGTGCGCGATGCGCTCGACAAGAGGAACCGCGTCGCACCCGGGCACTTTCGCACCGGACCAGTCGTCATCGAGGACCATCGTGGAAAAGAGCTACATCGAGGGGTAAACACCGAGTCAAAGATCGTCGACCTTCTCACTCAGATGATCGCGCTCGAGCAGTCAGTCGACATCCCCGAGATTTACAGCGCGCTTCTCGCCCACTTTCTCTTCGAGTACATCCACCCCTTCTACGACGGCAACGGTCGAACGGGCCGTTACCTGCTCGCGCTCAGCCTCAGCCGCCCCCTGTCCACGGCAACGGTCCTCTCCCTCTCTCGAATCATCGCGGAGAATAAGGCCCCCTATTGCAAGGCCTTTGACGTCACGGAGCGAAGGCTCAACTGCTCTGAGGCCACGCACTTCGTCATGGCCATGCTCGATCTCATCGGCAAGGCTCAGGAGCAGATCATCGAGGATCTGGAGGACAAGGGAGCGGCGCTCATAAGGCTGAGCCAGCAGGTCAATCAACTCGACGAAAGCTATACAGATCGCGAGCGTGACCTCCTTTTCTACCTTGGACAGGTCACTCTGTTCGGAGCCTTTGGAGAGACAAAAATGGCAGAGGCCGCAGACTATCTCAACGTCTCGGCCCCAACGGCAAGAAAGACCTTCGAGTCTCTGTCCTGTCGCGACCTGCTTGTCAGGGTCTCGGAGCGCCCTGCGATCTACCGCCTGTCCAGGCTGGGGAAGGAAGCCCTGGACATACCAGACTAGCTCGGTAGCTCCACGAAAGAGAACCTCCGCCGCGGGTCCCCCGCCGTCCACTCGATATCAAAGATGATCACCTCGCGGGCGTCATCATCCTTGAGGTAGTACAAGGTGAACGGCGTATCGGGAAGGGGCAGGAACCGACAGGGAAACGGCGGCCGCGCCGCCGCATAATCCGGATTGTGCTGAGGCCCCGCACTCGGGTACTCCCCCAGCATCTCGGCCACGTCCTCGATGCGCCTCAGCACGCGCTCGCTCGTAACGTTCTCGATGATGAACGCCTCGGCGTACTCCGTGATCTTGACGCTGTACGCCATGTGCTACCAGCCCTTCTCCGCGCGAATCTGGGCAAAGGCAGACGCCGCGTCAGACACTTTCCCGTCCTGGACGTCCTGATAGCCACGCAGCAGTCCGGCATAGACGCTCAGCTCGCGTTCGCGCACCTCCTCCCTGAAGGAGAGAGCACGGTCAAAGGCCTCCGCATCCATGACCACAACGGCGCTCTTGCCGTTTCGCGTGAGGTACAGAGGCTCTTGCGTCTCGGAAAGACGGGCGATGACCTCGCTCTGGTTCCTATTGAAGTCAGAAAGTGAAGTGACCGCCGGCATCAGGCACCTCCGCATGAGATTAACAGTAAATATACTGTACCAGACTAGCTCGGCAGCCCCACGCTCAGAAGCACGACCCACACCACAAAGATGCCGAGAAGAACCAGCAGCCCCCGACGCTTCTCCTCGCGCACGGTGAGCCGCGCGAGCGCGGGGAAGCGCCGGCGCAGCCGCCGTCGATCGAGCAGCAGGTAACCGCCGATCACGCTCATGAGCGGGATGATGACAAAGTACGAGACGGCCATCAGCCAGAGCGGGTAGCCGGCAACGGAGGGCACGGGGTTGAGGAACCCGCCGACGCACCCCACGCACAGCAGGACGACCACGCAGGTCACCGCCACGTTCCACGCCACGCCGACCCAACTCGGCATCCGCTCGAGCCAGGGCCGGCGGTCGGGCCGAGAAGAACGCGGAGGCTCAAAGGTCGGCGGCTCGAGCTCGGACGGCGCGCTCTTCTCGGCCTGCGACTCAACGGCGAGAAACGCGTCGCGCAGCTCCCGCGCCGATCCGTAGCGCGCCGCAGGGTCGAGCTGGGTCGCCCGCGCGATCACCGCTCGCAGCCCCTCCGGAACGCCCGCGCCGGCGAAGCCTCCCTCGCGGTCCGCCGCCCGGGGCTCGCGCCCGGTCACGCAGAAGAAGAGCAGCATGCCGAGGGCGTACACGTCGCTCGTCACGTCGGTCTGCCCAAAGCCAAACTGCTCCGGTGGCGCGTACGAGCGCGTGCCAAAGTGAGCGGTGTCCTGCTCGGCACCCTCGCGCCACGTCCGAGCGATCCCCAGGTCGATGAGGGTAACGCCGCCCGGGGACACCATGACGTTGCTGGGCTTGAGGTCGCGGTGGATGACGGGCGGGTCAAGCCGCTCGTGCAGCTCGCTCACCGCGTCGCAGAGCTCGGGAAAGACGCGACGCGCAAGCTCGAGGCGCGCGGACGGCCCCTTGCGCTCCCCCACGCATGCCGCGAGCGTCTGCCCCGGAACCCACTCCATCACCACCACGAGGTCGCCGTCGCGGCGATGGCACTCCAGCAGGCGCGGCAGGTGAGCAAGGCAGACCCCGCGACGCTGCGCCGCGAAGACCTCCTCGTACGCACCGCCCAGACCGGTCTCCCCACCGATGCGCTTGCGCACAAACGGCCCCAGCTCGGCGCCGTTCTCGCCGCGGAAGAACACGCGCTCGGTGGTCTCGAGCGGCCCCTGCTTGAGCACCGCGTC
This sequence comes from uncultured Atopobiaceae bacterium, assembly GCA_944320385.1. Lineage (GTDB taxonomy): Bacteria > Actinomycetota > Coriobacteriia > Coriobacteriales > Atopobiaceae > Thermophilibacter. Next base: position 23,800 of record CALUHH010000023.1, read on the forward strand.
AACGCGGTAGCAGGCGTCGCGCTCGAGGGCGGCGAGGTAGCTGGCGAGTTCGTCTTCCGTGTTCATGCGCCCATCCTAGCAGAGCCGGCGGACGACGTTGCCGCGAGCAGGCCCCGCCGCCCGCCCGACTAGCAGATCGTGCGCTCTCCGAAGCGGTAGAGCTCCTCGTTGACCTTCTGCAAGGAGCACCCGCGGTCCAGGCAGAAGATGATGATCGCGTCGCGACGGTCCTTGCAGTAGAGCTCGCTCGCCCCGGCGGCCGTGAGCGCGCGGTTGGTCTCGCGCAGGGTGAGCGCCATGGCAAAGGCGATCTGCAGAACCTTGTCGCGGCTGGGGTGGCGCGTCCCCTTGAAGATCTGGTAGCCAAAGGTGTCGTTGAGGTCGGCCATGCGCACCACGCGCGACCGCTCGAGGCCCTTCTCCTCGAGCAGCTGCTGGAGGTACTCGGCCAGCGTGCGCGTGCCGGGCTTGTTCTGCTCGAGGTACCCCTCAAGGCTCGAGGTGCTCAGCAGCTCGTCAAGCAGCTCCTCCGTCAAGCGCTCGGCCATGTGACCTCCTCTCGCACCGCCTCAGGGGGCGCACTGATGCGACGCAGCATACCTTTCCTAACGCGCAAAACTGGCCAACAGGGAAAACGTGACGCCTCCCCCAGAGAAGGCATACTGCGTCCGCGCTTCCCCGAGGATAGCAATTCTGCAATTACAGAACGGCGGTCCTACGCCACCGGGAACGTCGCCTCGGCGAGGATGGTGTCATCAAACGAGATGAGCTCCTTGACCTCCACCGTGACGTCGGACCCATCGTCCAGGCTGTACGCCATGCGCGCGCTCGTCGTGGCGCCGGGCTTGATCTCCGCGAGGTAGCCGTTGCCCAGGTCATCCAACACGACGGCGGTCTCAAGCTGCACACCATTCTGGAACGCCTTCTGAGAGCATGCAACGGCAAACGACGTTGCATCGTCGGAGTTGTTCGTGAAGGTGTAGTCGACGATGATGGCCGGCTTACCCTCGTAGTCGGTCGTGACCGTGGAGCCGTCGATGGTCACGACGTACTTGGACGACGCCTGCTCCTCCGCGGGCTGCTCCGTCTGCTCCTCCGCGGGCTGCTCCGCCGCGGGGGCGTCATCGCCGGCATCGCTGCCGTTGCAGCCCGCCAGCGCAAGCGGCGACGTCGCAGCAACAAGAGCGAGCGTCACGACCAGCGCGCGGCTACCAAACGTACGGGGCTTCCTCATTGCAACCACCTTACCTTCCTGCTTGGTTACCTGATGAGTGCACCCTATCAGCAGCGAGCTGGGAAAACATTAGCGGAGCGCTCAGGACAACAGGTCAGACTTGTGCTACGCGATCCCCCGCTCGCTGCCTTTTGCCGCCCGAGGTCACCGCGCAGGGATCCTGTGTCACTTTTGGCGAGGTTTGGGTAACCAGCGGAAGGAAACCAGCATCCGAACGCACCAACGCCGCCCCACTATCAAGCATTTCCCCGACGCTAGGGCACCTCAAAGGTGCAGAGCCTGCAAATCGTTACCCAGATCTCACTAAAAATGACACAGCGCTCCCCCATAGAAGCCTCAGGCATCCCCCCCGGGGGCACGCGGCGCATGCCGCGTGCCCCGGGGGGGGATGGACGCGCCGCGCAAAACGCCAGGAGCGGAGCCGCCCAGCCGCGGCGCGCTCGCCTCGCCGCCGCCCGCGCACCCAACACGCTATGCTGGTGGGAGCACACATATCCCGAAAGGCACCCCATGGCACAGAAACTCACCGAGCAGGAGCAGGCGATGGTCGTCGAGCTCGCAAAGCTCCTCGGCAAGAAGCTCCCCGCGGCGCATCGCAGCAACGCCGGCGGCATCGCGAGCGGCCTCGTCCGGCAGCGCAAGCGCCCCCTCACCGCAGCCGACGTCACCTCGGTCCTGGGCAAGTACGGCGCCGGCGACGAGGAGCTCGAGGCCCTCCTTGCCATGGACGTGCTCGAGCCCGTCGACGGCGGCTACCTGCTCAGCGTCCCCGCGCGCGAGGACGACCAGCCCGCCGCGTCGGACCAGCGCGCCATCGCCAAGGCCGAGCGCCCCAAGCCGCCGGCCCGCCGCGACGCCCGCACGCTCTCGCGCCTGGACACCGTCCGCAAGCAGACCCGCGAGCTCGACGACGTCCGCCGCAAGATCATCGACCTCGACCCGCGCCTGTGGATCAACGGCTGGCTGCTCAGCACGCCCGACGCCTACACCCTCTACGAGCGCGAGCTGCGCGCCCTGGACGCCGCCATCGCCGGCCGCCCGAGCCTGGGCGACGGCACGCTCAGCCTCCGCGAGCTCTCCTACCGCGTCTTTGGCGACGAGAAGTTCCTCGCGCTCGAGTCCGAGGGCCGCAAGCTGCTGCACCTCATGGGCCTCTCCGACATCGTGACCAGCCGCCCGCAGGTCAAGCTCGAGCTGCTGCACCACATCCCGCGCCGCCACCGCCACATGCGCCTCGTGGTGTCGGAGAACCTCGACCCCTGGGTCAACATGAGAAACGCCCTGTACGCCGACGGCCGCAAGCGCCTGTTCGGCGAGCGCGTGCACGGCGTGGTCTTTGGCAACGGTTACCTCGTGGACGACCCCCACAAGCTGCCCGACCTTATCGCCGCCCTCGACGCCGAGGACGTCACGGTCCTGTACTGGGGCGACATCGACCGCGCCGGCCTCTCCATCCTCGCCAAGCTCTCCGACATGGCCGACGGCCGCTTCACGGTGGAGCCCTTCGTGCCCGCCTACCGCCTCATGCTGCGCCGCGCCATGGAGCGCTTCGACGACCCGCTGGACAACGAGCCCACCGACCAGGGCGGCGTCCAGGTGCGCGGCCTCGACCTGCTGGAGGGCTCGCTCAAGAAGCGCGAGGCCGCCTACCTGCGCGGCGTCATCGACGGCGCGCGCCTCATCCCGCAGGAGATCCTCACCGCCCAGGACCTGTAGCGCAGGGGCGGCGCTCCGTTCGCCGCAAGCATCCCCCGGGGCACAGTACCCCCGCGCTACAATGGGTCCGTTGCAACCGAGAAGAACCTCTCGTCGCAAAGGACTCCGCTATGAAGAAATCCCTCCACGCACTCGCCGCTGCAGCGGCGCTCGCCCTCGGGCTCGCGCTCGTCCCCACCGCCGCGCTCGCCGCGGGCGCCGAGACCGATGGCATCCTCGTGACGCTGAGCCAGCCCGGCGCCGGCGAGATCTCCCTGCTCTCCGACGCGCGCTCGGCGCTCGACGAGGCCGGCCTCGACGCCGGCGAGGTCGTCACCGCCGAGGACGGCGAGCTCACCCTCGAGGCCCGCCCCGCCGACGGCCAGACCGACGAACAGGCCCTCGCCGCCGCCCTCGAGCTGCCCGGCGTGACCGACGCCCAGCTCAACTACGTCTACCAGATCATCGAGCCCGTCGACGAGGCCGCCCCCGCCTCCGACGGCATCTCCCCGCAGGCCCAGACCCTGCGCGAGGCCATCCGGGCCAACGACCCGTACGCCCAGGTCTCGAACCCGGACGAGTCGCCCAACCAGTACTGGCTCTACAACACCGACCTCGTTGGCGCCTGGGACATCGCGCGCTCCAACAAGGTTGTGACCATCGCTCTGTTTGACTCCGGCGTCACGCTGGACCACCCCGACCTCGCGGGCAACCTCATCTCCGCCTACGCGTGGGACTCCTACTACGAGCGCCCCCTCTCCGAGACCAAGATGGAGACGGGCACCACGGACAACGGCGGCCACGGCACCATGGTCGCAGGCGTCCTCTCGGCCGTCGCCAACAACGAGGTCGGCATGGCGGGCTCCTCCTACAACGCCAAGATCCTGCCCGTCAAGGTGGTCAACGACTCCAACGGCAACACCAACACCGGCGCCCTCGCGCGCGCCTACGCCTACCTGCTCGACCTCATCGGCGAGAACAAGGTCTCCAACGTGCGCGTGGTCAACATGAGCCTGGGCGGCTACGGCGACACCTTCGCCGACGACGACCTGCTCCACGACATGATCGTCAAGGCGCGCAACGAGCGCGGCATCCTCACCGTGTGCGCCGGCGGCAACGGCAAGAACGGCGAGCCCCTGACCGAGCCCTGCTACCCCGGCGACTACGAGGAGTGCGTCAGCGTCACCGCGCTGGAGCCCGACGGCACCAACATCTACTGGTCGGACTACAACGAGAACAAGGACATCAGCGCCTCCGGCCGCAGCATCTGGTCGACCTCTGCCAGCGGCAAGTACGCCGCACTCTCCGGCACCTCGCTCGCGGCCCCGATGGTCTCCGGCACCGTCGCGCTCATGAGCTACGCCGAGCCCAACGCCACCGTCGACGAGCTCGTCGAGGCGCTCGAGGTCACGGCCACCCCCATCGAGGACCCGACCTACGACCGCACCCAGACAAGCGGCACCGCCGGCGCCCTCGACGCCGCTGCGGCCGTCCAGTACCTCAAGGACCACGTCACCCGCTTCACCGACGTCCACGAGTACGACTGGTTCTACAGCTCGGTCATGTTCGTGGGCCAGAACGGCATCATGAACGGCTACGACACCGGCAAGGGCCTCTTCGGCGTGGCCGACTCGCTCCAGCGCCAGGACGCCGCCGGCCTGCTCTACAACTACCTCGGCAACGGCGAGACCGCCTCCGCCCACTGCGGCCTCTCCGACGTCCCCGAGAGCGCCTACTACACCAACGCCGTCAACTGGTGCGTGGAGAACGACATCTTCCACGGCTACCCCGACGGCCGCTTTGGCGTGGGCGACAACATCACCCGCCAGGACTTCCTGTGCGTCATCTACAACTGGGCGCACAAGGAGGGCGACGTAGTGGACGAGAGCATCTTCTACGCGCGTCCCGACTACGCCTCCACCGCCTCCTACGCCGTCGACGCCGTGAAGTGGTGCCTGTCCAAGGGCGTCGTCAGCGGCTCGCTCCAGGCCGACGGCACGCGCTGGATCCTCCCCACCTCCAACGTCTCCCGCTCCGAGGTCGCCGGCATCATCAGCAACGCCATCAACGGCGGGGTTCTGTAGGGCTCAGCAACCACAGAGATAGATCGCGCGCCGCAGTACGGTCAACGTATCGCGGCGCGCACTTTTTCTTGGCGAGAAGAACCTGCGAGTCGGCAAGAGCGGTAGCCTCTACGCCTGAAAGCCCTCTAGCTGTGACAAGTAGCTCTAGAACACGGGGGCATAGTTAGATTTATAGTTAATTTGTAGTGTCATCCCTATCATAAAAAAGATATGTGAACTCTTCTTTCGTCCCCTCTTGGACAGAGCTGGCAACATCGCAATAACGCTCGACCCCATTGGTAAACCAAATCAGTGTTGCAGCATAGTCGATTGCCTTTAGGGATCGTGATGCCCCAATCGCAAGATAGCCGCGATGATTCAAATCAAAATATTCTTTGAAATCGTCATCGTCGTCATTGATGAACACGTACTCCTGACGGGGTCCATCTCCACTCTCGTCGGCCTTCTGAATCCTCCCAAAGGAGACCTCGGGTACGTCAGGGTGCTCCAACCTGAAGCGTCGGTAGTCCTCTGGGGATTTCCAGAGAGGCTGCTTTCCTGTCCGGCTGAAATACTCTTGGAAATACCTCTCTATTTCTTTGTCTCTCCGGTCTTCCGAGAGGCGATGATTATCTTGGTAGACCCACTTGAACAAGGCCATAATGTCGTTGTCATCGCTCTTGTCAAAATACCAGCCATCTATTATCGGGCTGGAAGTCTCCCCGGGATAATAAAAGCCTTTCACCCCCAGAATCTCGAGAATCATCTTATGCTCACTAAGCCCGCTGCCCTCTTCTTTGCGAGCGGGGCATGAATCCCACGAACGAGCGTCCTTGCACGGCGTTCCGCCCGGGTTCTCTTGACTGCATTTCTTGCAGCACAAATATCTCGCCGTGAGCCTCAGAAGATAATGCTGCAAGAAGGAGGACCTATAGAGGATCTGCGGATGAGAGTAAACTCGCATGTACAGATGGTTTCGAGCTTCTAGGGCACCATCAATTACGCTGACGGATCTTTTATCGAATGCCAAACCATAGGCACGAGCGAGCTTAGCTGAAGACGCCTCAATCGCTGCGCCTAAGCTTGGCTTTGGCAAGCCGTCTCCTACCGCATTAGGCGCGGAAACCATAACCCCAGTGATCTTTCCGCTCCAATTATGCAGACTAATTCGACAGTTAGAGTGCGCCGTAAGTACGTAGGGACGGACCACATCCCTCAGCGCGTATGCTATTCCGTCTGTTACGACAATGCGGACGCCATCTTCCCCCTCGTCCTCTGCATAGTTCTTATTTGAGTGGCCAAGAAGTTTATCTTTGTCCCCGCGGTTGCTGAACTTTACCGCAAAACATCCATTGAGCCTCTGCACAACTCCGTACCTGGAAGGAGCGTCCCCATCTTTAGCCCCGAGCTTAGTGCCCGCCTCGATTACCCCATTAAAAGTTAAATCTGATACTTCCCACTCAATTAGCCTCGTCTCCTCGACAACGCGGAGCGAGCCAAGGAGACGCTCACAATCAACACTCCAGTTGTTTAGACCAGAATTCTTTGTGTCACGCAGAGTGTAATCTAGGCCATCAACATCAATCGCTGAAGAATTAAGTAATGAAATGAGACAGTTGTCAAACGAATGCTCTTCCAACGAATGCACTTCTACAGAGGTGCCGCGATAGGAGCAACCTATGATCATCCGTGCCATAAGAGAGAGCTCAGCATCAGAGACTGGTGCGCATGACGATTGGCCTTCTCCCGCTTCAATAAGGGAATCAAAGACGTGCTCAATCCCTTCCTTGAAGTATCTGCGCACCATTAGAGCGCTCATTTTCTCATGGGGATTCGGCTCTTTAACCTCACACAGATAGCCATAGTCACTCTCGAAGGAAGCGTCACCCTTATATTCCCTCAAAAGCTCTTCATCTAGTGTAGGAAAGTCTTTACTCCTGGACTTTATTGCATAGTATTTTTCAAACGTATGCGAGAATGGCGCATGCCCACAGTCATGCAAAAGGCATGCCAGAATAAAGAGGAGCCGCTTTCTCTTCAGGCTAGATTTCCAGTTACAATCGACAGACTTTCCATCTCTTTCGTGCAAGCAGTCGCTGTTTTCCGCCAAAGAATCAAACGCAATACACCCTAGGTGAAAGGTCCCTAGGGAGTGGATAAACCTGTCATGCCTTGCCGCCGGAAAAAGCGTGCGCATACTTGTCTGCTCAACGCTTCGCAGCCTCTGAAATAGCTCGGTGTCGATTACCTCATCGACAATAGCAGTAGGGATACGAATGTATCCGTGGACGCTATCCCGAAATACCTTGCTTTCGATCTGTCTCGAAGCGCTCATCTTTATCCTTTTGAGAGGACAGCGCAATATGCCTTAGCTAGTGCTCCTGTAATCTTCTCATCGTGATAGCTACCCTGGAGGCTCTTCAGCGCATCGTCAGACACCCTCCCGTAAAGACGGAAGCCATCACTTTCTCTCACCAGCATACCTTCGTATCGACTCTCGGAAATCTCCCTGAGGGGCTCAAAATAAACAGATGCGTAGTGTGCATCACTTGGGCTGATACTAAAGATATTACTGGCCAGCTCCTTCTTAAACGCAGAGACATCCTGATACGAGACAAATTTCCGGCTCTTATCACTAGAGAAAATATAGTCCACGACATCTTGCCCGGAAATCGAAACGCACATAATGTCTCCCTCAGCCAACACTGACCATCGTCCAGAAAAAGCGACGGTGGATCGGTGCCCCCTTTCGAATAAATTGTGCGGGATTGTAACCCACGCTAGACTATCCTCACAAGCCTTTTCAGGCGAATGGGGCTAACGCCAGGGGCCAACAGATTAACCCCCGTTATACGAAATTCCCTGCCATTCACTCCCATCTTTCCCTCCAGAATAAACACCGGCTCTCCTTTAAAAGGAGACAACACATGACAGCTTGCACCAACCATGGGGGGAAGGCCCGTCGCGTCGTCACCGCGGCGCTCGTGGGCGTCCTCTCCGTCGGCACCGTGCCGATGGTCGCGCTGGCGGAGGGCGTGAGCGACGCCGTCAGCCCGATGTTCGTCGCCGACGACACCGAGTTCAGCAACGGCACTGCCACGCTGGGCTTCACCCGCATCGACGCGGACGGGACCGTCAAGGAGGACTACAAGGATACGGTGTCCCCGGACGAGAACGGCGTCGACGTCGTCACCATGACCGAGGCCGGCGAGGCCTACGTCCCGACCGTGACCGAAGTCATCCCCGCCGGGTCCAAGATCCCCGAGAAGGTCACCAGCGCCACCGTCAGCAACTACAGGATCCGCCTCTACAAGGCGGGCGAGGACGGCAAGCCCACCGGCGCCCCGCTCTCGGGCAACAAGGCCGCCAGCGCGGGCGAGTACGTCGTGACCGTGACCGCCCTCTCCGGCTCCGACTTCGAGGGCCAGGTCTTCACCAAGTCCTTCAAGCTCGTCGGCAGGGCCCTCCCGGAGGACATCGTCGCCTTCGAGAACGACGACCCGACCGACACCGGCTTCCGCTTCACGGGCTCCGAGCTCGTCGTCGACTTCGAGGACGCCTCCGGCAACGAGCTCGTCGAGGGCCGCGACTACACCGTCGAGTACGTCCGCGGCGGCAAGACGGTCGACTCCGTCACCAGCGCCGGCGAGTACACCGCCAAGCTGACCGGCCAGGGCCTCTACGCCGGCTCGACCGCGAGCACGGTCATCACGGTCATCCCGTTCGACCTGAGTCGCGCCACCATCGTCGTCAACGACTTCACCGGCGACACCCCGACCAACCCGGACTACGTGTACTCCACCTGGACCAACTCCATCACCCACAAGGTGTACACCACCGTCCTCGACCCGTCCCTCGTCCAGCTCAAGATTACCAGCGGCGACACGACGGTCTCCGAGGCCAGCGCCACGCCCATCGAGTTCACCGCCAAGGCCGCCGAGGGCGTCTCCGGCTCCGACGTCACCGGCACCAAGACGACCGACGTCAAGGCCTGCAAGGTCAACTCCCTGTGCACCTACACCTACAACGGCTCCGCGCTCCAGGACTCCTACGAGCTCGACGCCTCCAAGGGCGAGTCCTTCAACACCGGCGCCATCAAGGCCTTCTTCGGAACCACCGACGTGACCACCGAGATGAAGCCCGTCAGCGTCCAGAAGACCAAGGGCAAGGTTCAGGACACCCCCGAGGCCGACCTCGCCGCCGGCAAGTTCGGCGAGTACGTCGTGACGATCGACGTCCCCGCCAAGTGGGACGCCGACACCGAGAAGGTGTACTCCGGCTCCAAGACCTTCACCGTCAGGATCTGGAAGGGCATCCTCGACGCCGACGCGTCCATCTACGTGTACGGCCTCGGCTCCAAGAAGGCCATCACCTCCTACGAGAAGGCCTACGACGGAAAGGTCCTCGACGAGACCAGCTTCACCGTCGGCACCAAGGACACCGCCGTCGCCGCCGACCTCAAGAAGGCCGTCGTCGACGCCGAGGGCAACCCGGTCGACTCCGCCACCGACGCCGGCTCCTACAAGCTCGTCGTGACCAGCGACTGGTACAAGCTCTCCGGCACCACCGAGCTCCCGATCACCATCGGCAAGGTTGACCTGACCACGCTCGAGGTCGGCCAGATCGAGATGTGGAACGCCGTCGCCGGCCAGGAGTACCTGCCGCTCGACAAGGACTACAAGTTCGACACGATCGACAAGACCATCGAAGACCTCGGCCTCGTGTACGCGACCGGCAACGACGGCCTGCTGTACTCCGACAAGGACTTCAGCGCCCTGCTCAACGGCTACGACTTCAAGGGCCAGGACTTCGTCCCCGGCAACGTCGACTTCATCGTCGAGAAGAACGTCGACGGCACCTGGAAGGACGTCGCCGGCATCCTCGAGAAGGACGACGACGCGGCGGGCCAGTACCGCGTGACCGCCACCGTCGCCGACGAGGTCGCCGCCAACTACGTCCTGCCCGAGGGCGAGACGAGCGTCACCATCGAGTTCACCGTCTCCCCGACGAAGCGCTTCTCCGACGTCCAGCCCTCCGACTGGTACTACAAGACCGTCAACGACGTCGTCGAGCTCGGCTACATGAACGGCTACGGCACCACCGGGACCTTTGGCGCCGAGGACGAGCTCACGCGCGCCCAGGCCGTCATCGTGCTGTACAACATGTCCGGCGCGAACTTCAAGTCCGACACCGAGGCCTCCTACGACAAGATCCACGGCTGGGTCACCGGCTTCTCCGACGTCGACGGCCACGCCTACTACGCCGAGGCGGTCGCCTGGGCGAAGAGCAACGGCGTCGTGAACGGCAACGGCGGCAAGTTCATGCCCGAGGACAAGATCAACCGCGAGCAGTTCGCGGCCATGCTGTTCAACTACGCCGAGCGCATCAACCGCGATGAGACGGTCGACGACGTCGACGGCTCCGCCCTCGCCGCGCTGCCCGACGCGGGCACCGTCTCCTCCTGGGCGCAGACCGCCGTCGCCTGGGCCGTGGAGAACGGCGTGATGGGCAACAACGGCTCCGTCATGGGCCAGAACAAGATCACCCGCGGCGAGGTCGCCGCGATGGCGGTCAACTACCAGCCCGTCAACAGGAACGGCGACGACGTGCGCTAAGCGCCGCACGCTAGTCCGTGAGAGTCCCTCCCCGCAAGGGGAGGGCTCCCCACCGGGCTCTGGGCTCGCCAGAGCCCGGTGGGGAGCCTGAAGGCTCACGCAAGCTGTCGCGTGAAGGGCTGTGCGGCGGGGCGCCCTCCCCCTCGGTTTCGCTCGCAGGTGCGAGGGGGAGCGGCGCGCTCGACTGAGCGCGAGGGACAGCAAGAATAGAGACTTAGACTTGGTGCAGGGGCCCCTCAGGGGCCCTTTCTCATGCTGCGGGCCTCAGGGCTATTTCCGCGTAAAGGCGGCGGAAAGCCGAGACGAAGCCCGCTGAAGGCGTGCATGCCCCAGGACTCTCGGATTGAGTCCGGCGCCCCCGTCTGGGGGCGACCTCAGGAGTAGCACCAAACGGCACTATGGACCGCCGCGCCCGAGAGGTATTCCCCTCGCAAGCAACCGCAACATAACTAGAGGCCCCTCGGGCCTCTCGTTGTTTCCCGGCACTCCCGCGACGGGATTACGTCTGGGCCCCTGATGGGGCCGAGCGCACTCTCGAGACCGACCTACCCGAGGCCGCGGGACACTGACGGGTGCGCCGGCGCAGCGGGGGCCCCAAAGGAGCTGCCCCGCGGCAGGACCCGCCCCATCCTCTCCCGACCTTCTTATTTGCGATGCGTACCCAAGACCTCGAAGCATGAAATAGGGCCCAAGAGGGCCCCGATTACGATTCTCCGTTATGCGATTGACTCGCCGTCGGTGCCGCGCGCAATCGAGCGCGCCGCTCCCCCTCGCACCTGCGAGCACGTCGAGGGGGAGGGCGCCCCGCCGCACAGCCCTTCACGCGACAGCTTGCGTGAGCCTTCAGGCTCCCCAACGGGCTCTGGGGCTCGCCAGAGCCCGTTGGGGAGCCCTCCCCTTTCGGGGAGGGCCCGGGAAGTGCCGGACTACTTGGCTTTCGGCTGGTAGTTCGTGACCATGGCCGCGACCTCGCCGCGGGTGATCTTGTTCTGGCCCATGAGCGAGCCGTTGTTGCCCATGATCGGATCGCGATCCTCGGTGGCGCTGGCCGCCCAGGCGACGGCACCCTTGGCCCAGTCGGAGACGGTGTTCGCGTCGGCGAAGTCGGCCAGGACGGACTGGTCGGCGGAGTCGACGGTCTCGTCGCGGTTGACGACCTTGGCGTAGTTGGAGAGCATCGCGGCGAACTGCTCGCGGGTGATCTCGTCCTCGGGGCCGAAGGTGTCCTCGTCGTAGCCGTTGACGACACCCCTGCTCTTGGCCCACGCCACGGCCTGCGCGTAGTAGGCGAAGCCGTCCACGTCATCGAAGCCGGTGACCCAGCCGATGTGCTCGTTGTACTCCATACCGGTCTCGTTGGGGTCGGCGGTGGCGTCGTACTTGAAGCCGGACATGTTGAACAGCACGATGACGGCCTGGGCGCGGGTGAGGTTGTCCTCGGCGCCGAAGGTGGTGGTGCCGGCGTAGCCGTTCATGTAGTCGTTATCGGCGGCCTTGTTGACGGCCTCGTAGTACCAGTCGGACGGCTGGACGTCGGAGAAGTTGCCCTTCGAGGCGACGGTGAACTCGACGGTGACGCTCGTCTCGCCCTCGCGCAGCCCGTAGTTGGAGGCGACGTCCTCGCCGACGGTCACCACGACGCGGTACTGGCCGTTGCGGTCGGTGCCGTCGGAGTTCTTGGTGCTCGTGACCTGCTTCCAGGTGCCCCCGTCGTTGTACTCGACAGCGACGTCCGCGTTGTCGGGGATGAGGTCCCAGCCCTCGAAGTCGTCCCAGGTGTCACGCTTTTCGTAGACGTAGGCGTCGTCGCCGTTGCCGGTGTCGTAGACGAGGCCCAGATCCTCGATGGAGCTGAGGTTGGTGTTGAAGCTGTAGGAGCTCTGGGGCAGGTACTCCTGGCCAGCGACGTCGTTCCACTTGACAATCCTGCCGACCTCGAGCGTGGTCAGGTCGACCTTGTGGATGGTGACCTTGAGCTCGGTGGTGCCGGAGAGCTTGTAGCTGTCGCTGGTCACCTTGAGGGTGTACTCACCGGCCTCGACGGCGGAGTCGACCTTGTTGCCCTCGGAGTCGTAGAGGGTGGCGGTGAGCTCGGGCGAGGCGCCGAGGTTGGTGACGTCACCGGTCTTGTCGGTGATGAGGAAGTCGTCGGCCTCGAGCTCCTGGCCGTCATACGCCTTGTCGTAGGAGGTGATGGCGGTCGGCTGGGCGCCGGTGCGGTAGCCGGGGCCGTAGACGTAGAGCTGCTTGTCGGCGTCGATCTGGCCGTCCCAGACGTGGTAGGTGATGGTCTTGCTGCCCGCGAGGACCTTGCCGGAGACGGGCAGGCCGGTCGTCCCGTTCGGGTCGCCCTGGAGGTTGTAGGAGACGGTCACCTTGTACTCGTTTCCGCTGACCCGAGTGGGGACGACGTTGAAGTAGGGGTTCCCGTAGGAGTCCGCGGTGTGCCTGGCGTACGTGTCGAGGACCGTGCTGCCGTAGACCGCGGCGATGGCGTTGTTGTCGAACGACTGCCCCTTGTCGAGGAAGAAGTCGTAGGAGTCCGCCATGGGCTCGCCGTTGTAGGTGAAGGAGGCGAGGGCGTCGACCTTGACGACGGTCACGTCCTTGTTGGTTCTAGAGTCGGCGACATTCTTGACCAGCGCGTCGGCGTCGACCGTGGCGCTGACCTTGTGGGGACCGGCCGCGGTGAGATCCTCGTTGTTGCCGTTATAGAGCGTGACGAGGCTCGGGTCAAGGGAGGCAGCGTCATCGCCGCTCTTGCCGTTGGTGACGCTCACGGGGTGGTCGTCCATCATGCCCTCGTAGGGGGCGGCGACGATCACGGCACTGTCGGTGAGGAAGAAGGGGGTGACCTCGAACACGGCGGAGATGTCGTCAGTGCCCTCGTAGATTCCGAGGCCCTTAACCTTCGCGGTGTACTTACCCGCGTTCACGACCTCGTCGTAAGTCTTGCCGTCCTCGCCGACGAACTGGACGGTGTAGTCCTCGCCCTCGACGAGCACCTTACCGTCCATGACGATGCCAAGGTCGAGCGCGGAGCCCGTGAAGCTGAAGCTGTCGTCATAGGTGTCGGGGTCGCCGAGGTCAATCGTGGCGCCCGGCTTGGCGTTCTCGACGACCTTCTGAGCGTCAATCTGGACGGGCGTGACCTCGAAGTACTGCTTGAAGGTCTGGCCGACGTACTCGGAGCCGTCGAGCGGGGTAACGGTGAGGACGTAGCCACCCGCGGCGGTGATGCGGTTGCCGGAGAGCGGGGACCCGGTCGGGTTGCCGTCCTCGTCTGCCTTGTACAGAGCGATCTTGAAGTCGGTGTCGGCGCCGATTTGGATGCCGCCGTTGGGGTCGCCGGCGAGCTCGATCTCGCTCGCGGTCACGGTGAAGGGGATGTGCTTCGCGGAGACGGTCTTGACGCCGTCGACGTTGGTGGTCTCGGTCGGCTCAGTGCCGCCGGGAGCTGCGGCATACTTGAGCTTCAGGCTGCCGTCAGCGAACTCGGTGCCGTCGGTGCCGCCCTCGGCGAACATCGGGCTGACGGCGTCGCTCACGCCCTCCGCCAGCGCGACCATCGGCACGGTGCCGACGGAGAGGACGCCCACGAGCGCCGCGGTGACGACGCGACGGGCCTTCCCCCCATGGTTGGTGCAAGCTGTCATGTGTTGTCTCCTTTTAAGGGGGAGGCCCCCTGACGCCCGGCCGCAATCGTGAGCGGCTCTGCCCGCGGTCCCGGTCCCGGTCGCGACCGGACGCGTCCGGACGCGACCGGACGCGTCCGGACGCGACGTGCTACAGTGTCCGTACGTGGGAGACCGAGGGGGAGACATGCTCGATATGACGAGAATCGGAGAGCTGCGAGAGGGCGTCCGCCTGGAGGCGAAGTCCACCCGCGGAGGCCTGCCGAGGAGCCTCTGGGAGACCTACTCCGCCTTCGCCAACACCGAAGGCGGCACGATCGTGCTCGGCGTGGAGGAGGGCCCCGCGGGGGAGCTGGTCCCCGTCGGCGTCGATCGCCCGGAGAGGCTCGTCGCCGACGTCTGGAACGCCCTCAACAACCCTGGCAGGGTGAGCGCCAACGTCCTCACGGATGGATGCGTGCGCGTGGAGGCCGTCCCCGGGCCGGGGGGCGGAGAGGCGCGCCTCGTCGTCATCGAGGTCCCGCGCGCCGACAGGACGCTGCGCCCCGTCTTCGTGGGCGGAAACCCCCTCACCGGCACGTACCGCAGGAACGGGGAAGGCGACTACCGCTGCGGGCTGATACCGCTAACGTAAAACCAACCACTCGCGCAAACGCATCGCGCCGCCCGCGCCAACGGAAACCCGCCATCCGC
>CALUHH010000024.1 GCA_944320385.1 uncultured Atopobiaceae bacterium
GTACGACACGATAGCGGGGAGGAGGGGGCGGCTCGGGCTCGCGGCCTAGGCCGTCCAAGAAAACGTCCGGACCCCCGCCGCGCTTAAGATTCCCGCCTCATCCGTGAGAAGAACGACTCGACGCTTAAGAAACGCCGCCTATCCTGAAAGGGCTCCCCTCAAACAGGAGCCTCTCCGCAGGATGGGCGGCGATTCGTAAGCAACGACGTTCTTCTCGATTGGACGAGGCGGGTTTCTTAAGCGCAGAAGGGCCCTTTTCCCGAACGAGCCGCATTCCTTAAGCGCGGCCGAGCCACTCGTCAGGATAGACCGCGATTCGTAAGCATCACACGCCGGACAGCGTAGTCCAGAGGGCGAGAAGCGCCACGATCACCAGTCCGAGAAACACGACGTAGATACATCCGATCGTGAGGCCGGCCTTGAGCGCGCCGAGCGCCAGCCAGATGCGCTCCTTTGTTGTGAGCTCGATCCTCGGACGACGCTCGCGCTGCTCGAAGGGGCGCACGCTCCCCCGCTGCGGGGCATGCCCCAGAAGCGACGGCCGCTCCACCGCCGACATGTCGGCGATGACGCGGCCGTCGTCCTCGAAGTCGTCTGTACGGCGCCTCGAAGCCACGGGTCTGCGCTAGTCGTAGAGGTGGCAGGACACAAAGTGGCCGGGCTCGAGCTCCTTCTGCTCGGGCGCGATCTCCTTGCAGCAGTCCTTGGCAAACGGGCAGCGCGTGTGGAACTTGCAGCCCTTGGGCGGGTTCGCCGGCGAGGGGATGGAGCCCTCGAGCACGATGCGGTTCTGCTTGGCCTTGGGGTCCGGGATGGGGATGGCCGAGAAGAGCGCCTTGGTGTAGGGGTGCAGCGGGTTCTTGAAGATGTCCGCGGTCAGGCCGTACTCGACCATGCCGCCGAGGTACATGACGCCCACCGCGTCGGAGATGTGCTCGACGACGGAGAGGTCGTGGCTGATGAAGAGGTACGTGAGCCCGCGCTCCTCCTGCAGGTCGTGCAGGAGGTTGATGATCTGCGCCTGGATGGACACGTCGAGCGCCGAGACCGGCTCGTCGCAGACGATGAACTCGGGGTTCAGGGCGAGGGCGCGCGCGATGCAGATGCGCTGGCGCTGGCCGCCGGAGAACTCGTGCGGGTAGCGCATCTTGTGGTACGGCTGCAGTCCGCACTCCTCCATGACCTTCTCGATGTAGTCGTCGAACTCGTCCTTGGGCACGAGGTTGTGCTCGCGCACGGCCTCGCCCACGATCTCGGAGATCGGCAGGCGCGGCGAGAGGCTCGAGTACGGGTCCTGGAAGATGATCTGCATCTTGGTGCGCGCGTCGTGGAGCTCCTTGGCGTTCAGGCTGTAGACCTCGCGGCCGTTGAAGAGCACGTCACCGCCGGTCTTCTCGCCGGCGAGGCGCAGGATGGTGCGGCCCGTGGTGGACTTGCCGCAGCCGGACTCGCCCACGAGGCCCATGGTGTGGCCGCGGCGCAGCTTGAAGGAGACGCCGTCGACGGCCTTCACGTAGCCCTGGGTGCGGTTGAACATGCCACCCTTGATCGGGAAGTACTTCTTGAGGTCGTTGACCTCGAGGATGATGTCCTCGGTGCCGGGGGCCGCGGGGGCCTTCGTGGACGTGACGTCCACAGTCGTGTTCGTGGATGCCATTACTTGTCCTCCCCCTCGGCGCCCGTGCCGGAGATGAGGTCGTCGAGAACCGCGGCGGTCTCGTTGGCGGCCTCGGCCGTGGCGTTGTCGTAGTAGCGGTAGCAGCTCACCTCGTGCGTGGGCGACAGGCGAACCATGTGCGGGTACTCGCCGGAGCACGCCTTGACGCAGAGCTCGCAGCGGTCCTTGAAGTAGCAGTAGTTGGGCATGTTGACCGGGTTGGGGACCTTGCCCGGGATGGAGTAGAGGCGCTCCACCTTCTTGCCCACGACCGGCTTGGAGGCCATGAGGCCGATGGTGTAGGGGTGGGCCGGGTGGTCGAAGATCTCCTCCGCGGTGCCCTTCTCGACGATGCGGCCCGCGTACATGACCACGACGTAGTCGGCCATCTCGGCCACGACGCCCAGGTCGTGGGTGACGAGGATGATCGAGGAGTTGATCTTGTCCTTGAGCGAGCGGAGAAGGTCGAGGATCTGCGCCTGGATCGTCACGTCGAGGGCCGTGGTGGGCTCGTCGGCGATGATGATGCGCGGGTTGCAGGCGAGCGCGATGGCGATCATGATGCGCTGGCGCATGCCGCCGGAGAGCTCGTGCGGGTACATCCCGTAGACGCCCTCGGAGTTGGCGATGCCGACGGTCTCGATCATCTCGATCGCGCGGGCCTTGATCTGCTCGGGGCTCCAGTCCTTGCCGTCGTGGAGGGCGATGACCTCCTCGATCTGCTCGCCCACCTTGAAGACGGGGTTGAGCGAGGTCATGGGCTCCTGGTAGATCATCGAGACCTCGGAGCCGCGGATCTTCTGCATGGCCTCCTCGGGGGCCTTGGTCACGTCGATGGCGTGGTCGCCGAGGTTGAGGCGGATCGAGCCGCCGGTGACCTGGCCCTGCGGGCGCTGCAGGAGCTGGATGAGCGAGAGGCACGTGACGGACTTGCCGCAGCCGGACTCGCCGACCACGCCCACCGTCTTGCCCACGGGCACCTCGTAGGTGACGCCGTCGACGGACTTGACGACGCCGGTGTCGGTGAAGAAGCAGGTGTGCAGGTCGTCGAACTCGACGGCGTTGGCCGGGTTCTTCATCTCGCACGCGTACTCGGAGGGGTCGACGTTCTTGCGCTTGCGCAGCTTCTCGTAGCCCTCGGTGATCTTGCGGTTCTCCTTGGAGATGCGACGGGACTCCTTCGCGGAAAGGTAGCCCGCCTCCTTCTTCTTATCGGATCCAAACATTGGCTACCCCTCCCTAGCGGTTCATCTTCGGGTCGAAGGCGTCACGCAGGCCGTCGCCCACGAAGTTGAAGCCCAGGACGGCGAGGAGCAGGCAGATGCCGGCGGGAATCCAGATGAACCAGTAGTTGGTCATGACGAAGGCGTTGTTGACGTCAGAGATGATGTTGCCCCAGGAGGCAAACGGGAACTTGACGCCCAGGCCGAGGAACGAGAGCGTGGCCTCGGTGATGATCGTGGAGCCCAGGCTCATGGTGCAGGAGACGATGAGCTGCGGCATGACGTTGGGGATGAGGTGGCGAATGATGCGGTGCGGGACCGTGATGCCCGTGGCCTCGGTGGCGAGCATGAACTCCTGCTCGCGCAGGGACAGGATCTGGCCGCGCACGAGGCGGGCGATGCCAGGCCAGGACAGGAAGCCGAGGATGAGCATGAGGTAGATCATGCGGATCCAGGGGTCGAGGCGCATGGCGTCCATCGCCGAGCCGAGGATGATGATGATCGGCATCGAGGGCAGGCAGTAGAAGATGTCGACGATGCGCATGATCAGGTTGTCGACCCAGCCGCCGAAGTAGCCGGAGATGCCGCCCATGATGACGCCCAGGCCGGCGGCGATGAAGACGACGATGAAGCCGATGATCAGCGAGACGCGGCCGCCGTACATGAGGCGGGTGAGCATGTCCATGCCGTTGCCGTCCGTGCCGAGCCAGTGCTCGAGAGAGGGGCTCGCGTAGCGGTCGTAGACCATGTTCTCGGTGGTCTCGGTGACGTTGTAGACCTTGGAGTAGGCGTCGTACTCGATCGAGTAGGAGTGCTCGGCGCCGGCCTCGTCGGTGTAGACGACCTCGGTCGCGTCGGCGTCGATGGCGGTGAGCAGTGCCTCGCGCAGGTCGTCGGGGATGACGGTGTTGCCGTCGGAGGCGGAGATGACAAACGGGCTCACCATCGCGACGGTGGCGCCGGAGGCGTCCATCACGTTGCCGGACTCGTCGAAGGTGTAGCTGGCCCCGTCGGCCTCGAAGGTGTTGCCGGCGGCCTCGGCCTCGGCGGCCTCGTCGGCGGCGTCGGCCTCGTCGCTCTCGACGACGACGGTGCCGTCCTCGGTGACCTCGGGGGCGTCCTCGGCGGGAGCGTCATCGGTCGCGTTGGCGGCGGAGATGGCCGTGATCGCGGCGATCTGGAAGTCGAACGACGGGGTCGTCATGCCGGCCGGCACGCTCACCACGTAGGTGGAGGCATAGGCCACGATGCTGCCGCCCGAGCTGAAGGTGTAGAGGTCGGGGGCGGGCTGCTCGATCGTGTAGGTCACGCCGTCGCGCTCGAAGGACGTGGCGCCCTCGTTGATGGCGCTGTTGGCGTTGGCCTGGACCAGGGCGCCAAAGTCGGCGCCCTCGGCCGCGGTGTAGCGGCGCGTGGTGGTCTCGGTGATGCCGGCGTACTGCGTGTTGAGCTGGGTGGTGGTGGAGAAGGTCTCGTCCTGGCCGTAGGGGCTCACCAGGCCGCCCACGAAGGAGAACAGGAACATCACCACGAGGATGACGAGGCCCACGACGGCCAGGCGGTTGCGGAAGAAGCGCTTGGCGATGAGGGCGCCCGGGGAGAGCACCTTCACGCGACGGTCGTCGTTCAGGGAGTACTGCTGGTCGTCGTTCTTCTCGACCTGATCGTTCTTCTCGGCGGGCATGCCGTTCTTGGAATCGCTCATGAGTTACACCCGCCTTCCTAGGAGATGCGAACGCGGGGGTCGACCACCGCGTAGAGGATGTCGGTCAGGAGGTTGGAGAGCAGCGTGATGACGGCGATGAAGGTCAGGAAGAACATCGTGTAGGGGATGTCTCCGGCCGTCATGGCCTGGTAGGACGTGTAGCCCGTGCCCGGGATCATGAACAGCGTCTCGGTGATGAGGGCGCCCGAGAAGAGGCCGGGCAGCGAGCCGCCGATGACGGTCACGAGCGGGATGAGCGTGTTGCGGAACGCGTGCTTGTAGATGACCTTGTGCTCGGGCAGGCCCTTGGTGCGCGCCGTGCGGATGTAGTCGGCGTTCAGGACCTCGAGCATGTTGGTGCGCGTGTAGCGCATCAGCGAGCCGATCTGGATCACCGTGAGCGTCACGACGGGCATCACCATGTGGTTGACCATGTCGAGCGCCTGCCCGACGGCGTCGAGCTGGGCGAAGTCGCGGCCCATGAGGCCGTAGAGGTCAAACCAGCCGAGGCCCACGGAGAAGACCAGCTTGAGCAGGGTCGCGAAGAAGAAGGTGGGCAGAGAGATGCCCGCGAGCGCGACGGCGGAGATGATGTAGTCGCCCTTGGAGTACTGGTGCGTGGCCGCGAAGATGCCCAGGGGCACCGCGATGGCCGTCGAGAACACGAAGGCGAGGCCGCCCATGGCAAAGGAGATGCCGATCGTGTTGTAGAACTCGGTCAGCACCGGCACGTTGAACTTCCAGGAGTCGCCGAAGTTGCCGGTGAGGAAGTCGCCCAGCCAGGTGACGTAGCCGATGGGGACCGGCAGGTCCAGGCCGTACTGGGCGTTGAGCTGCGCGAGCCACTCCTCGTAGGGCTTGGCGCCGGGGGCCTGGGAGAGCTGCATGGCCATGGTCTCCACGTAGGAGGACGGCAGCGAGCGCATCAGGCCGTAGATGATGAAGGTCACGCAGAACAAGATGATGACCGAGATTCCGATGCGCTTGGCGATGTAGGTTCTCACGTCGCAAACGCTCCTCTCACTCATGCCCGCGCTTGCGGGCAGAAGAGACCCCTTTTCTGCGCTGGAAGGCGCAGGCTCCTTATGCTCCCAGCGCGGGAAGGAGGTCTCTAATCCAACAGGGAAGGCTCCCCTCAGCAACGCGGCGGGGCGCGACGGCTCATCGCCGCCGCGCCCAACCCGTCTTAGCTTGGGAAAGACTGAACTACTTGAGCTCGAGCTTCTCGATCTCGTCCTTCCAGGTCCAGTACGGGGTCTGGTCCTTGACGACGGAGTCGACGTTCACGCGCTCGGTGGAGACGAGCGTGCACTCGGAGCGCTGGTAGACAGGAAGCTCGACGCCCCAGTCGAGGATGATGTCCATGGCCTCCTTGTAGATGGGCTTGCGGCTCTCGGTGTCGAGGCTCTGGCGGCCAGCCTCGATGAGCTCGTCGAGGTCGGGGTCGTTGATCTGGTAGTAGTTCGTGGAGCCCTGGCTGTGGTAGAGCTGATACATGTCGGGGTCAGCCGTGGACTGCCAGGCGGCGCACCACATCTCGGCGGCGCCGGACTGGTAGGACGCGAAGAGGTCGGCGGAGTTGGCGATGTCGTTCACGATGAAGTCGATGCCGATCGAGGCGAAGGCCTCCTTGGCCTCCTGCAGGATCATGAACGTGGGGTGGTCGCCCTGGCCGCCGCCACCGATGTTGCACTGGAAGCTCGGCACGCCCTCGGCGTTGAGCTTGACGCCGGCGGGGGCAGCGGTGACCTTGCCGTCAGCGACGGTGAAGCCAGCGGCCTCGAACCAGCTGAGGGCGCCCTGGAGGGCGGCGGCGTAGCGGTCCTCCTCGCTCATGTCAGCGGTGTAGAGCGGGTTGCCGGAGGCGTCGGTGGAGTAGCAGACCTCGTAGCCCGGGTCCGTCTCGTTGGGCGAGGCCCAGGAGGAGGTGGAGATCGGGTAGTTGAGGACGGAGGCGGTGTCGCCGTAGTAGGAGGCGACGCCGGAGTCACGGTAGGCGGCGATGAGGGTGAAGATGCCCTTGCGCAGCGCCTTGGAGGCGTCGGAGGCGGGCTCGCCGTTCACGCAGACGTTGCCGGCGGCGATGGCGATGTAGCCGTAGCCGCGGAAGTCGTGCAGGAAGGTGGAGAGGACGTCGCCGTTGACGTCGTCGTTGCCGTTGATCTCCTTGATCTGGCTCTCGACCTCCATGGAGTAGGACGGCTGGGAGACGTCGAGGGTGCCGGCCTGGACGCCGGTCACCATATCGGCCTCCTGGGTCTCAACGACGTTGAGGTTGGAGACCTTCGGGGCGCCCTTGTAGTAGTCGGCGTTGGCGGACATGTGGACGGTGCCCGAGGTGTAGTCGTCGAACTTGAAGGCGCCGGAGCCCATGGGCTGGCCGTTGAGGCTGCGGGCCTTGGAGAGGTCGCCCTTGGTGAAGCCGAAGGAGTTGTTCTCGTAGTCGTAGAGCGACTCGTCGCCGTAGTACTTGTAGGAGCACGGGGCGATGGAGAGCTGGTAGATCATCGTGGCGTCGACGCCGTTGGTGGTGACGGTCATGGTGTAGTCGTCGACCTTGACGATGCCGGAGACGTTCGGGGCGGCGTCGCCGGTCTCAACGCCCTGGGTGCCCATGGCGTAGACGTCCTCGGGGATGAGGTCGGAGAGGGCGGAGCCGGCGGTCTCGGCCTCGCACGCGGAGAAGTTCCAGTCGTAAGCGGCGGCGATGGCCTCGAAGAAGGTGGTGGCGGTGGCGTCGGCGGGCAGGTCGGGGTAGTTCCAGCCGGCGGCGGCGGAGGCGACGTCGGTGGCGCCGTTCTCCATCATGTAGTCGACGATCTCCTGCGCGAACTTGGTGCCGCCGTCATCCACGGCCGCCCAGAAGGCGTCCTGCTGCTCCTGGGTCCAGTAGGTGAAGTCGGTGTTGTCACGGCCGGCGTTGCCGATGAGGGAGGCCAGCGTGGCCATGCCGGAGCGGTACTCCTGCAGGCCGACGATGTCGTTGGAGTAGAGGGTGGCGGAGCCGTCGTAGGTCGGGTCGAAGTACGCGTAGAAGGTGAAGATCGCGTCATCGATGGTGACCGGGTTGCCGTCGTGGAACTTGATGTCGTCGCGCATCTTCACCGTGTAGGTGACGGTGCCGTCGGCGTTCTCCTCCATGGAGATGTCAGCGGGACCGGTGTAGGTGTACTCGGTGCCGTTGTACTCCTTGGTCTCGCCCTCGATGGCGCTGAGGACGGGCTCGGCCATGCGGTCGGTCATGAGGAGCGCGATGTTGTTGAAGCTCACGACGTCCTGGTCAGCCGCGGAAGCGGTGAACAGCGGGCAGAACTTGCCCTCGAGGCCGTTGCCGGCGACGACGAGCGTGCCGGCGTGATCGCCGGTGTTGGCGTCGCCGTTGTCACCGGTCTGCTCGGTGGTGTTGTTGCACGCGGCGAGCGCGAGGGCGCCCATGGTGGCCGCGGACAGGCCGAGCATGTTCCTTCTGGTAACGAGCATGTTCCCTACCTTTCCTCCCGTAAGCGGGGATGATTAGAACCGCGACGCGCTCCCCAGCGCGACACGGTACGTGCGTTAGGCAGTTTACTTTTTTGAAATCTGAAACCAGCCCGAATGCCGTGCACTTTCACGCAGTGGTTACAAACCAGTTTCTCCGATTCCGGTGAACGGTAGTATATCACCCGACAAACGGCATATCCCCAAAGGGTTGAGTCAGCTGGTCGCGGGTTTGACATTCACGTCAGGTTAGATTGTCAAGTTCGTCACGGCCCGCAGCGCGCGCCAGTCGTCCTCGAGAATCGCCATCAGAACGTCGTCGCAGTAGGTGCCGTCGGGCAGCAAGATCGCGTCGCGCAGGACCCCCTCGCGCACGAAGCCCGCCTTGGCGTAGACGCGCTCCGCGCGCGGGTTGATCGAGAAGACGTCCAGCTCCAGGCGGTGGAGGCCCAGTCCCTCGAAGGCGTAGTCGCGCGTGAGCGTCGTGGCCCAGCTGCCCAGGCCCCGGTCGCGGGCGCCGGCGCCAAAGAGCGCGATCCGGAAGTTGGCGCTTCTCGCCCCCCAGTCGATCTCGTTGATGACGCTCTCGCCCAGAACCGCGCCGTCAGGCGAGAAGATCAGCAGGTCGCGGCGGTCAGAATCGTCCACGCAGCGCAGGAAGAAGCTCGTGACCTCGTCCTTCTCGTACTGGTCCTTGCTGCCCGTGAGCCGCGCGCCCTCCGGGTCAAACTGGTTGAAGCCCGCCCAGTACGCGTCCAGGTCCTCGGCGCGCGCCAGGCGCAGAACATGACCGTCCGCACGCTCCCAGCAGACGTCGACCTTCTCCATGCGACCCTCCGTCTGTAAATTGGGGACAGTCCCCAATTTACATACCCAATTTACATAAAACTTTTCTGTGAATTGGGGACTGTCCCCAATTTACATAAAGAGCCGGCGGACGTCGGCGCGGGCGCGCCAGACCGTGGCCCAGCACACGGCGAGCGCGCAGCCCGCCGCGAGCGTCATGCACGCCCGCACGTCCAGCACCTCCCCCAGCGCCCCCACCACCAGCGTGAGCGCGCTGCGCCCCGCCACGACGATCGCGCCCTCGAAGGCGTTCATGCGGGCGCGCAGCTCGTCGGGCAGGTAGGTCTGCACCGCCGCCTGCCGCAGAGTGGCGCTGTTGATGCCGCAGAAGCCCACCACCGCTCGGTTGGCCAGCATGAGCGGGTACGGCAGCCACAGCAGGGCCATGTCCATGAGCTCGTAGAGGTTGTAGACGCCAAAGCAGATGCCGAACTTGCGCTCGTCGGGGACGCGGAGGCGATACTGCACGACGCCGCCCAGGCTGCGCCCGACAAACTCCGCCACCGAGAAGAGCGCGTAGAGCGCGGGCGAGAGCCCCGGCGCGGTGGAGAAGTACGCCACGAGCAGCGGCGCGTAGCCGCTCGCGACGCCGTTGGTCACGGCCTGGTAGGCGTACATGTTGGCGAGCCCGCGCTCGTCACGCAGATAGCGGGCCGCCTCGCGGACGTCGGCCCACCAGAGCTTCAGCGACGCGCGCTCGCCGTTCATGCGCCGCTCCTCGCGGACGCGGATGCGGCTCTCCACGGCCGCTGCCGCCGCGGAGAGGCAGCCCTGCGCCACGAGCACCCAGCCCACGCCCACCGTCTCGTAGAGCACGCCCGCCGCCGGCATCATCACGACGTTCATGACCGGGTAGAGCATCGACGAGACCGTGTAGCCACGCTGTTCCATGCCCTGGGGGATCAGCTTGGGGTACATGGAGTTGTACGCCAGCTCGTCAAACGCGCCGAGGGAGGAAATGATCAGCGAGAAGACGAGGTAGCCCACGTACGAGAAGCTGCAGTGCATCAGGTACAGCCCGGCGAGCGCGTAGAGGACGGCGTTCACGCAGTCGCCCGCCACGAGGAAGGGCTTGCGCGGAAGGCGGTCCATCCACGGCGCGGCCGCGATAGGCACCACGAAGTACGGCACGAGCTGGATGGCCAGGACGAGCGCCGAGGCGAGCGTGGATCCCGTCTCGTCGAAGACCAGAAACGAGAGCGCGAAGCCGCCCGCGATGCTGCCGATGGCCCCGAGCGCGGAGGCCACGGTCACGAGCGTGAAGTCGCGCGTCCAGAGGGTGGTCGCGGCCATGTCTCACCGTCCTTCTCGTTGCCTGATTTAAGTATGACGGCACATTAAGCGAGAAGTGCGGCGGCGATTTGGGAAAATGCGCCAAGCTTATGAACGCTTATAGAAGCTAAGTTGGCATTTGTGAGAGAAACCGGCGGCATTGGGTACAATCCCCACACGGCTCGGCGGTCAAACCGCGTACCGAGGGCAGCGCCGTTCCCGCGAGGGGAGGTGATGCCGATGGACGTCTCTGAGGTCGTTGCGTTTCTGGAGAGGTGCGTCAGCCTCGTCATGGCGATAGTAAGGCTCGTTCGGGAGGTGCGTAGGAAGTCCGGCGAACACGAGAGCCGCCAGCGCTAAGCGCCAGCGGCTCACACCGTAAGTAACGGCACTGCCTAGGTCTGCCAACGTAGGCGGCCGTCGAGCCTATTGTACCCCGCTCGCGCCGTCGTATTCAACGGCCGCGGGGAGCTTGAGCGGGAAGTCGCGCTCGAGCTCGAAGGCCGCACGGTACTGGCGGTTGGCGGTGTGCCACTCGAGGACCCACGGCAGGTGAAAGGCCGCAAAGCCGATGGGCAGCTCCGCCCGGCAGCGCGCAAAGACCGCGAGCAGCGCCTTGCCGTACTCGGGGCGCCGCAGGTAGTCGGGGTGCTCCAGGCGAAAGCGCACCACGTCGCAGAGCTCGCCCGCAAGGTCCTCCCCCACCTCGGTGCGCGGCTCGCGTCGCGCCTCGGGCACGCGGTCGAGCGCCGCGAGCGCCTCGTCGCGCCGGCCCAGACCCTCGCAGCACACCGCGAGCTTGTGCAGGTCGAGCGCGCTTGGGTCCTCGAGCGTCGAGAAGAACGCGTAGGCCCGCTCGAAGTGCCCGCACTCGGCGTGGGCGGACGCGGTGTTGTAGGAGATCGTCCGCAGCAGGTCCTTCTCGCCCAGCGTGCGCGCCAGCCGGCCGGCGACGCGATACTCGACCTCCATGTTCTCGAAGTCGAGCTGGTTGCAGTAGCAGTTGCCCAAGCAGACCTTGGCCGAGAGCATCACGCGCGCCCGGCCCTCCCGCGCGGCCAGCTCATAGGCCTGCCGGAGGAGGTCGACCGCCGGGACGTAGTTCTTCTCGCCGCTCTCGTAGGCCGCCACGCCGGCCTGCAGGTACGCGTACGCGCAGGGGTTGAGCCGCAGCGCGTCGTCAAAGCGCCCCTGGGCGAGCCGCTGCAGGCCGAGCAGCCTCCCGTCGAGAAGGACCTCGAGCTCGGGGTCGGCCGGACGGACGGGCTTGGCGAGAAGCCCCTCGAGCAGCGTCGCCTCCGCCACGAGAGGGCTCGTCGCGAGGTCGGCGGCAAGGCCCGCGAGCTCGTCGCGCAGCGCCGGGAACGCTGCCTCGTCAAAGGAGAGGACGGCGTCGAAGCCGCGGTCCAGCACGTCTCGTGCGCGGGCGAGAAAGACCTCGTCGTCGTGCCACGCGATGCCCAGACGCTCGAGCAGGGCGTCCGTGACCTCCGGGCTGGGATCGGCCTCGCCGCGCTCGATCTTGGACAGGTAGGAGACGGCGCAGATGCCGTGGGCCAGGCCCTTGAGGCTCCAGTCGCGCGCGAGGCGCTCGCGGCGGACGAGCGCACCGACCCCGGCGATCACGCGGACTCCCAGGCGGTGTCGAGACAGGCGCGGCGCAGGACGACGAGCGCCGCCACGGCCACGGCCTCGCAGGCGAGAAACACGAGGTCGGCGGCTGCGGGGGCGGTCCCGGAGGTCGCGATGAAGACGACCTCCCCCGCCGCCGCCACAAGTCCCAGGGCGGCCGCCACGACGCAGCGCAGCGGCAGCGCCCCCACGGTCTCGTCGCGCACGTAGGCGCGGACGCGCTCGCCGGCGACGGAGAGCCGGCCCATGCCCCAGAGCACCCACACGAGCGCCACGAACTGCAGCATGTAGGGCATCACCACGTAAGGGCAGCCGGAGAGCCCCGCCGGGTTGGCGAGCGAGGCGCCCACGACGGCGGCGGCGGCCACCCCGCACGCCGCCCAGAGCGTCCTGAGCAGGCGGCGCCGGTCGTGGCCGTCCGCCAGGCGCACGTGGTCGCCGAGGTAGGCCATCTTGCCGTTGTCGTCCGGACCAAAGTCCTTGAGCCGCTCGCGCGCCTTCTTCCTCACGCTCTTCTCGCCTCTCTCGCACGTGATGAAAAGGGACTGTCCCTTTGTCTCATTACGCGATGCCGGTCAGGTCGTAGGACTCGAGCCAGGCGGTGGCGCGCTCGCAGATGGCCTTGAGGCAGCCGTCGTCAAAGGGCGAGGTCATGCCCGCGTGGGCCAGAAGGTCCGTGAAGGCGCGCGTGCCGCCCTGGCGCGTGTAGGCCATGTAGTGCTCCCACGCGCCGGCAAAGTCGTCCTGCGACATGGCCCAGAACTCGAGCGCCACGGTCTGCGCGAGGCAGTAGTCGATGTAGTAGAGCGGGTTCTCGTAGATGTGGCTCTGACGCTGCCAGCCCTCGCCGTCGGCGTAGAAGGGGATCTCGCCGTCGAGGCGCATCCACGGCATGTAGACGCCGAGCAGGCGCTTCCAGGTGGCGTGGCGCTCGGCGGGCGTCATCTCGGGGTGCTCGTAGACCTCGTGCTGGAAGTGGTCGACCATCGTGCCGTACGGCAGGAAGGTGATGGCGCCGGCGAGGTGCGCGTAGCGGTACTTGCGCGCGTCGTCGCCGAAGAACTCCTCGGCCCACGGCCATGCCATGAACTCCATGGACATCGAGTGGACCTCGCAGGCCTCCATCGAGGGCATGGAGAGGCCGATCGGAGTCTTGTCGGTGTTCATGTAGTAGGAGAACGCGTGGCCCGCCTCGTGCGTGACCACCTCGACGTCGCCCTGCGTGCCGTTGAAGTTGGCAAAGATGAAGGGGACGTTGTAGTCCGGGATCTGCGTCATGAAGCCGCCGCCGGCCTTGCCCTCGGTGGAGAGGACGTCCATGAGGCCACGGTCGAGCATCATGTCGAAGAACTCGCCGGTCTCGGGGCTCAGCGCGCGGTAGAAGGTGCGGCCGGCCTCGAGCACGTCGTCGGCGTTCCCGCGCGGCGCGGGGTTGCCGGAGCGGAAGGAGAGCGCCTCGTCGGCAAAGGAGAGCGGGTACTCCACGCCCAGACGCTCGGCCTGCGCGCGATAGATCCTGTCGGCCAGCGGCACCACGTAGGTGCGCACGGCCTCGCGGAAGCGCTCCACGTCCTTACGGCCGTAGGAGAGCCGGCCCATGCGGTCATAGCCCAGCGGCAGGTAGTCCTTGTAGCCGAGCTTCCTGCCCATGGCGTCGCGCACGTGGGTGAGCTCGTCGTAGATGCGGTCGAAGTCGGCCTGGTGCTCCTTGTACCAGGCACCCTCCGCCTTCCACGCTGCCAGGCGCTGGGCGTCGTCCGCGGACTTCTTGAACGGCGTGAGCTGCGAGAGGGTGTAGGTGCCGCCCTCGAAGGGAATCTGCGCGGAGGCGATGAGCTTCACGTACTCCTGCGCGAGGGCGTTCTCGCGCTTCATGTCCTCCACGATCGCGGGGTCGATGGTGCGGCGCTCCTGCTCGGCCTGGGCAAAGAGCAGCGTGCCGTACTTCTCCTCCAGCTGGGGGCGGAAGGGCGAGGCGAGAAGGGCCGCGGTGAAGGCGTCCGCCGCCTGCTGCAGCTCGGGCTGGGCCTCGTCCCAGAAGGAGGCCTCGGCGTCGTAGAACTCGTCGCGCGTGTCGATGACGTGGCGGATCATCGCGAGCTCGGCGGCCGTCTGCGTGTGGCGGTCGAGCTGGTCCTTCTCGAGAAACGCCGCCTCTGCGGCCTCGAGGGTCGCGGCGTCGGAGAGCGCGGCGGCGAGGCGGGCGTACTCAGCCTTCACGGCCTCGAGGTCGGGGCGCTCGTAGGGCATGTCCTTGAACTTCACGGGCTCGTTCATTGATGGCCTCCCTTGGCTGCGCCCGCGCCACGGTCCGGCGCGGGCGGTTTCGGCTATGATTCGAGACGGTATTGTACCCGTCAGAGGGAGACTATATGCCCGGCTACGTTCTCAGCTGCTGCTCCACCGCCGACGTCACGCGCGACTGGCTCGAGGCGCGCGACATCAAGTACCTCTTCTTCAACTACTACCTGGACGGCGAGGTCTGCAAGGACGACTTTGGCGCCACCAACCCGCCCGCCCAGCTCTACGCCAAGATGCTCGCGGGCGCCGACGCCAAGACCTCCCAGATCAGCGCCGGCGACTACATGGCGCACTTCGAGCAGTTCCTGACCGCCGGGCAGGACGTGGTGCACGTGACGCTCTCCTCCGGCATCTCAGGCACCTACAACTCCGCCTGCGCCGCGCGCGACCAGCTGGCCGAGAAGTACCCGGACCGCCACGTCTACGTGGTGGACTCGCTCGCCGCGTCCTCGGGCTACGGCCTGCTCATGGACAAGCTCGCCGAGCTCCGCGACTCCGGGATGGGCGCAGCCGAGCTCGCCGCCTGGGCCGAGGAGCACAAGAGCGAGGTCCAGCACTGGTTCTTCTCGTCCGACCTGACGTTTTTCATCCGCGGCGGCCGCATCTCCAAGGCGGCGGGCCTCGTGGGCGGCATGCTCAAGATCTGCCCCGTGATGGACGTCGCGCCCGACGGCTCGCTCGCCGTCAAGGAGAAGATCCGCACCAAGGCCAAGGCGATCAACCGCGTGGTCGAGAAGATGGAGGAGCTCGCCGAGGGTGGCCTCGACTACTCCGGCAAGTGCTACATCAGCCAGTCCGAGTGCAAGGCCGACGCCCTCGAGGTCGCCGCGCGCGTGGAGGAGCGCTTCCCCAAGCTCGACGGTAAGGTCGAGGTCTTCCCCATCGGAGCCACCATCGGCGTGCACACCGGCCCCGGCACCGTGGCCCTGTTCTTCTGGGGCAAGAAGCGCGTCTAGCGAGAAGGACGGCGGGTCGCCGGAGGCACGCACTTCTCGCCCCGCGCATCGAGTGCGGGCCTGCGGTCACTCGATGCCTGCACTTAAGCGCAAAATGCAAGTGGCGGCCCGCACTCGAGCCGCCGCCCATTCAAAACTGCCCGCACTTCTGGCCCGCACTCATGAGTGCGGGCCTTTTTGCGCGCCGCGCCCGCAGGTCCCCGGCGGTGAGCACGGTGTCGAGCGCGCTGCCCTGTCGCGCTTAAAGGCTGCGCTTCGTCCGAGAAGGGCGGGCCCTCCGTGCTTAGAGATCGCGTCCCATCTGGGGCGACGGCTCGGCCCCGCTTAAGGACTGCGTCCCATCCGAGTATTTGGCGCTGCCACGCTTAGGGATCGCCTCCTATCCGAGAAGGACGGGCCCTCGTGCTTAGAGATCGCGTCCCATCTGGGGCGACGGTCCGGCTCCGGGCGCCGGCCCACCCGGACGGGGCGCGATTCTTAAGCGGCGCCCGTCCTTCTCGCCGGATGAGGCGGATTCTTTAAGCGCGGCAGGCCCCGCGTCCCGGACGGGGCGGATTCCTTAAGCGCGGCAGGCCCCGCCGGCCGGACGGGGCGGATTCCTTAAGCACTGAGGAACACGCTTAGAGCGGCATCGAGAAGAACCTCTGGTAGAGGGCCAGCTCGTCGGGGGTGTCCAGGCTCGAGGCAAACGACACGCGCCCGGGGCGGCCGCTCGCGGAGAGCAGCCCCTCCTCGGAGAGGCGCTTGCGCAGCTGGCGCGCCGTTCCCGCACCGCCGTCGAAGAAGGCGACGCCCTCACCCAGCGCGCGCTCGACCAGCGCGCGCACGAAGGGGTAGTGCGTGCAGCCCAGCACGACGGCGTCGACCGTGCCGGCATAGCCGCCCACCAGGTCCTCGATCATCTTCGCAAGATCGGGGGCGTCGAGGTCCCCGCGCTCGATGCGCGCGGCGAGGCCCGGGCACGGCACGGGCACGACCTCGCACTCCCCTCCCCAGGCGCGAGCGAGCTCATGGTACTTGTCCAGGTGCAGCGTCATCTCGGTGGCCATCACGAGGATGCGGCCGCGCGGGAAGGCGCGCGCCGCGGGCTTGAGCGCGGGCTCGATGCCCACGATCGGCACGTCGGGATGGGCGGCGCGCAGGGTCGCGGCCGCGGCCGAGGTCGCGGTGTTGCAGGCGATGACGATCGCCTTGGCGCCGTCCGCGAGGAAGCGCTCCGCGATGCCGCGCGAGAGCTCGCGCACCTCGGCCTCGGTCTTCTCGCCGTAGGGGGCGTGGGCGGAGTCGCCGAAGTAGCGGAAGTCCTCCCCCGGCAGCTCGGCCACCAGCGCGCGCAGCACGCTGATGCCGCCCAGACCGGAGTCGAAGACCCCGACGAAGCCGTCGGAACGCTCCCCCATGACACCTCCCTCAGCTCGGATGGACAAGGCAAGGATACCGCATCGCGCGGGTGCGCCTCCCGCCCGAAGATTACTGCCACTCACAGTTATATTTCTAAAATGGTATATCGACACACATAGTAGTTTTGGATACACTACTCTCACAGAGAACGAGACGAGGGAGGTGACCCATGGCAACGAGAGACGCAGAGAGCGACCTCATCCGCGGCAACATCGACGCCATAGTCCTGTGCACGCTCTCGGACGGCGACTCCTACGGCTACGAGATCTTGAAGGACGTCGCGCAGACGAGCGCGGGGGCCTACGAGATGAAGGAGCCCTCGCTGTACACGAGCCTCAAGCGCCTGGAGGGGCAGGGGCTCGTGGAGAGCTACTGGGGCAACGAGTCCCAGGGCGCCCGACGCAAGTACTACCACATCACCGACCCGGGCCGCGCCGAGCTCACGGAGGCGACCGCGCGCTGGGTCAGGGCACGAACCATCATCGACCGACTTCTCAGGCAGGACGGAGGCACCAAATGAGCGACAGGAGCGACATTCGGATGCACGTCGAGCACCTCTTCGAGGGCCGCGTGCTCGACGCCGAGACCATCGAGCTCAAGGAGGAGATCTACGGCAACCTCGTGGCGCGCTTTGACGACTACGTGGCCCAGGGCATGAGCGCGGACGAGGCCTATCGACGCACCTGCGAGGCCGTGACCAGCGTGGACGACGTCATAGGCGAGAAGGACGCGGAGCCCGCGGCGCCGGGTGAGGCGCAGGACCCCACGCGCGCGATGCCGCGGCCGAAGCAGGAGGGGCCCCGCGAGCCGGGACCCGTCCCGCCGCCCCCGGGGGCGCCCGAGCCCCCGTCCGGCGTGACGCCGCCGGCTCCCGCCGCACCCGCGCCCGCACCCGACCGCTGGCCTGCGGGCAAGGTCATTGCCATCGTGGCCGTCGCAATCGTAGCCGTCGTTGCGATCTGGGCCGTGGCCAACGCCCTCTTTGGCAGGGTCGCGCTTGACGACTATCGGGACCAGACCTCCCAGACGGTCCAGCAGGTCGACGAGCCCGGAACGACCTCCGAGCCCAGCGGCCAGACCACGTCGCAGACGACCGGGAACGACGCCGACGCGTCGCAGACGACCGGCGGGCAGACGACCGGCACGCCGCAGAGCTCGGCCGACGACCTGAGCGATCAGATCTACGCCGTCACGCCGGAGATGCTCTCCGGGCAAACCGCGCTCAGCACCGCCAGCCCGGACCAGAGCGCCCTCACGAAGCTCGTCCAGGGGCTCCCGCTGAGCACCTACCTCGGAGGGGTCAACGCCCCGTCCGCCGGCACCCTCGAGGTCACCTACAGCTACCCCACCCACGACGAGCGCGACTACATCGCCCGCGACGACGACTACGTCGACCGCGCCCTGGTCTTCGACGCGGCCGCCCTCATGTGCACGGTGAGCGACCTCGGCACGCTGACCGTCTACGAGACGGAGCCCGACGACGACAGCCCGTACACCGACACCGACGTGCACGTCTTCACGCGCTCCGACATGGAGCAGGTCCTCGGCGTCACGCTCGACGCGAGCCAGCTCACCGAGGAGAGCTGGTCCGCCCTGCGCGACCAGCTCATGGAGAAGCGCGTCTGGGACCGCATCTGGGACCGCGCAGACCGCGACTAGTTTTGCCAACCGCGCATACCCCCCGATTCTGACGGTTATTCTCGTTGGAAAACGGGGGTGTGCGCGGTCGCCCAAAGTACGAACGCGCCCAATCTGTCACAATCAGGGGCCGGAACAGCCCGCAACCGTCCCACACGACAGGAGATCACATGAGCAACGAGGGCAAGAAGGTCAAGGTCCACTACGTCGGCACGCTCGACGACGGCACGAAGTTCGACTCCTCCCGCGACCGCAACGAGCCGCTGGCCTTCACCTGCATGGCCGGCCAGATGATCCCCGGCTTTGACGCCGCCGTCCGCGAGATGGAGGTCGGTCAGGTCATCGACATCCGCCTCGAGCCCGCCGACGCCTACGGCGAGCGCGACGAGCGCCTCGTCCAGACCGTGCCCGTGAGCGCCATGCCCGGCTCCGAGGAGCTCTCCGCCGGTGACCGCGTGATGCTCACCTCACCGATGGGCCAGCCCTTCCCCGCCGTGGTGGCCTCCGTCGAGGACGGCAACATCACCTTTGACATGAACCACGAGATGGCCGGCAAGGCCCTCAACTTCAACATCGAGCTTCTCGAGGTCGAGGAGTAGCGAGGGGGACATCGCCTCTCTCGGGGCCCGCGGCACACGCCGCGGGCCTTTTGCTTTCTTATTGACTCGAACATGTGTTTGTAATAGGATAGTGTTGCAGCGAAGGAACGCTGGGACCAGCGACAGACGCGGTCGTGGGGCACATCACTCAGAGCAGGTCGCCGAATCCGAACGTCAGGTAGCGGCCCATCTCACACCAACAGCAACTTGCTTCTCCCCTCCCGTAAGGGTGCGGGGTCTCTTTGGCCTTGCTTGATATAGGAGAAAGGTTATAGTATGAGGTGGACGGTTCAGACGGAATTCATCAGAAGTTGGCTCGACTCACTCCAAGAGCCTTTGGCAAGACAGGTTGCCGCAGCGCTGGACGCGCTTGCCATCCAGGGACCTGAGCTCGGACACCCTCTTGTGGACACCATCAAAGGATCTTCAATCCACATTCTTAAGGAGTTGAGACCAAGATCCACGAGACGAAGCGGGATTCGCATTCTCTTTGTCTTTGACAGCGAGAGGCGTGCCGTCACCCTACTGGCGGGAGACAAGGCCGGCTTTCTTTCACGGGGGCCAAAGTGGGACAAGTGGTACAAGAAAGCGATTCCGGAAGCCGAGCGGCGCTATAGACAATATCTGACGTGGAAGGACGCCCAACATGGACACGCTTGACGACTTCATCGCCCGCCGTGGCTTTGACCGAGAGGAGATCCACCAGGAGGCGCTCAGGCTCATCGCGGAGTGCACTGCCTACGAGCTGCAGGAGGCCCGCAAGGCTGAGCACCTCACGCAGACGGACGTGGCCGAGCGCATGGGCATCAGCCAGGCGCGCGTCTCCGAGCTGGAGAGCGGCGACGTGAGCTCGCTCAAGGTGAGCACGCTCATGCGCTACGCAGAAGCTCTGGGCGGTACCTTCGAGGCAATCATCCAAATCGGCGACAAGACCATCAGGCTCGCATAGCGGCGCCTACTCCCAGCTCACGAGGTAGCGCAGCTCAAAGTCCTGCCGGCAGTCGAAGCGATACTCCGGGCGCGTGGCGGGCCCGCAGCTCCCCGTGCCGATGCCCATCTGGAAGGCCTGGACGGTCAGGTAGGTGCCCGTGCGGACCTCGTCCTCGCGGTGGCGCATGGCGCGCAGCTCGTCGTCGGAGTAGGGCTTGACCGCCAGCTCGAAGGGTCGGTCGACGGCCGTGACCTGCACGTTCTTCTCGCCCTTGGAGAGGGTGACGTACTGGCAGTCCATGCGGTTGCCGCTCTCCTGCGGGCGGATGTTGGGCTCGGTCATGTCCGCCACGTGGCAGGAGACGCGCTCGAGGGGCGCCTGAGCGCACATGTCGCGATAGGACTCCCCGTTGCGTCCCAGGTACTCGACCTCGTCCCACGCGGCGTCGAGCCGGTAGCACATGCCAAAGCGCGGCAGGTCGCCGCGACCCCGCTCGCAGTGCAGGCGCGAGGACACGAGCACGCCCGCCGCCACGGCCTCGTAGGTGTTCGCGCAGACAAAGCGATGGTGCGGGAAGGTGAGCCGCGCCGTCACCGTGACGGCCCCGGGCGCCTGCTCCACGGAGAGCACCTCGCGACGGCACGTGCGAAGTCGCTCCATCGGACGGCGACCGTCGAGGTAGCGGTCGTTGTCCGTCTCGGCCCGCGAGAGCAGGACGGGCGTCGCCGCAGGTCGCATGATGCCGATAAGGACGAGCCCCTCGTCGGTTATCGCGCACCCCGGAGGGAACTCGTCACGGCGTTCGAGGAGCTCGGCCTCGAGCGCGCCCATCTCCTCGAGCTGCATCTGCTCGCGCGCGACCTCCTCGCCCGTGGCGCGCCGGCGCGTGACGACGGTCACCCACCGCCCGCGGCTGCGTCGTAGGCCCTCCCCCGCCGCGCGCGGGGCGCTCGACGTGGGCCGCACCATGACGGAGACCTGGCGCAGCGGGGCGACGTCGCAGACGAGCTCGGCCACGCCGCCGTCGCTCCACTCAAAGCGCAGCGAGAACGCCTCGCCGGGCGTGAACGACGTCGCGTTGTGCACCATGAAGAAGTCCCCGCCCAGATGGCGGACGCGCATCGGGCGATAGGCGTGGGCGACGACCCGCGCACCCGTCGAGGGCGTGCGGTCCGGGTAGAAGATGCCGTCAACGCAGAAGTTGCCGTCGTGTTCCCACTCGCCGTGGTCGCCGCCGTAGGTGTAGGAGCCGTCCTCGTGGAGCACCGCATGGTCGGCGAACTCCCACACGCAGCCGCCCATCAGCGCCTCGTAGGCGTAGATCTCACGCCAGTAGTCCTCCACGCCGCCGGGGCCCACGCCCATGGCGTGCGCGTACTCGCACAGCAGGTACGGACGGTCGTTGAGCCGGCGCGTGGTGGAGCTGCCCTCGCCCACGCTCCGCACGCGGTCGACGGTGGCGTACATCTCGCTGCCCACGTCGTAGGCGCGCCGCAGGGAGTGGATGACCCCCTCGTAGTGCACGGGGACGTCGGAGCGGGAGCGGACGAGCTCGTACATGGCGTCGGCGTTGCGCCCGCCGCCCGACTCGTTGCCCAGGCTCCACAGGATGACGCAGGGATGCAGCTTGTCGCGCTCGACGAGCCGCTCGGCCCGGTCGAGGTAGCGCGGCTGCCAGCGCTCGTCGTCGGTGAGACGGTTCTGGCGCGCGGGGAACTTGCCCACGAGGGCGCCGTGCGTCTCGAGATCGGCCTCGTCGATAGCATAGATGCCCAGCTCGTCGCAGAGCTCGAGGAGATAGGGGTCCGGCGGGTAGTGCGCCGTGCGGACGGTGTCGATGTTGTGGGCCTTGCAGAGGCGCATGTCGCGCTCGATCTCCGCGGGCGTCATGGCGTAGCCGCCCGTGGGACTCGTGTCGTGATGGTTGACGCCGTGCAGCTTGACGGGGCGCCCGTTCACGAGGAAGCGGCGGCCGTCCACGCGCGCCTCGCGAAAGCCCGCGCGCAGCGGCACGCACTCGGTATCCGTCTCGAGGAAGAGGTCGTAGAGGCGCGGGGTCTCCGCCGTCCACTCGAGCACGTCGAGGTCGTCGAAGGCCACGGTCGCGCGCCCGCCAGCCGCGTACGCCGCGGCAGCGCGCTCGAGGCCGTGCCCGCGCAGCGTGACCCGCACGTCGCCGGAGCCGCCGTCGGCGAGCGTCACGTCCACCTCAAGCCGGTAGCGAACGCGACTCGCGCGTTCTTCTCGATGCGTGCGCACGTCGACGTCCCAGATGCCGGCGGGAGTCGCCTCGCGCAGCAGCACGTCGCGGAAGATGCCGTTGTTGCGGAACATGTCCTGGCACTCGAGATAGGACCCCGTGCACCAGCGCCGCACCACGGCGACGAGCTCGTTTGTGCCCGCGCGCTGGTACGGAGCGAGGTCAAACTCCGCGGTGTCGTGCGAGCCCTCGGCGTAGCCCACGCGCTCGCCGTTGAGGTAGAGGTCCAGGCAGCTCGCCACGCCGAGGAAGGAGATGACGTGGCCGACGGCGGCCTCGCGCTCGTCGAGGTCAAAGCGGCGCCGATAGACGCCGACGAAGTTGTACTCGTCCACGGGATGCGCAACGTGCGGGCGCCCGCCCTCGCCCCCGATGAGCGAGAAGACCGGACCCACCGGCGCCTCCTCGGGGATGCGCGGCGGGTCGAAGGGGAACTGGTAGCGCTCGTCCACGTAGAAGGGCCGGTCATAGCCCTGGAACTGCCAGCAGCCCGGCACGGCCACGCGGTCCCACGCCATGTCATCGGTGTCGAGCACCTCAGGGAGCTCCGCCGGGCGCGAGAAGAACCGGAAGTCCCACTCCCCGCTCAGACAGCGCACGAGCGGCGACTCGTAGCGCCTGCGCGCCAGCGGCACCCCCTCCGCCGAGCCCCGGTCCGGATACGGGACGAAATAGCTCCGCGCCGGCAGACGGTTCTGAGCCAGCACTGCCGCATCCGCATACGTGGCCCTATCGAGCACATACCTCATCGCGTCCCAACCCTTCCGGTAAAGGCACCGCCCGAGCTAGGCGGCCCGGTGGCCCCGGCGACCCTTCTCCGCCGCAAGTTCTTCGCGCAGCGAAGCTGTCTGAGCGCCGGAGAAGGGTCGCCGGGGGCCACCGGGCCAACACCCCTAGATCGCGGCGAGCGCCTGCTCGATGTCGGCGATGAGGTCCTCGGTGCCCTCGAGGCCGCACGAGAAGCGCACCATCGCGGGCGAGATGCCGGCAGCCGCCAGCTCCTCGTCGTTCATCTGGCGATGCGTCGCGGAGGCCGGGTGCAGGCAGCAGGTGCGGGCGTCCGCCACGTGCGTCTCGATCGCGGCGAGGCGCAGGGCCGCCATGAACTTCTCGGCCGCGGCACGACCGCCGGCGAGCTCAAAGGACACGACGCCCGAGCCGCCCTCGGGCAGGTACTTCTGGGCGAGGGCGTAGTACGGGTCGGACGGGAGGTGCGGGAAGCGCACGCCCGTGACCTTGTCGCTCTTCTCGAGGTACTCGGCGACGGCGAGGCCGTTCTTGAAGTGCTGCGGCATGCGCACGTGCAGGCTCTCGAGGCCCATGTTGAGGTAGAAGGCGTTCTGCGGGCTCTGGATGGAGCCGAGGTCGCGCATGAGCTGCGAGGTGGCCTTGGTGATGAAGGCGCCGGCCTGGCCGAACTTCTCGGCATAGACGATGCCGTGGTAGGACTCGTCGGGCGTGGTGAGGCCGGGGAACTTGTCCGCGTGGGCCATCCAGTCGAAGTTGCCGGAGTCCACGATCGCGCCGCCGACGCCCACGCCGTGGCCGTCCATGTACTTGGTGGTGGAGTGGGTCACGATGTCGGCGCCCCACTCGATCGGGCGGCAGAAGACGGGCGTGGGGAAGGTGTTGTCCACGATCAGGGGCACGCCGTGGGCGTGGGCCGCCGTGGCAAAGCGCTCGATGTCGAGCACGTCGAGCGCAGGGTTGGCGATGGTCTCGCCAAAGACGGCGCGCGTGTTGGGGCGGAAGGCCGCCTCGAGCTCCTCGGGGGTGCACTCGGGCGAGACGAACGTGGACTCGACGCCCATCTTGGCCATGGTGTGGGCAATGAGGTTGTACGTTCCGCCGTAGATGGCCGAGCTGGCAACGATGTGGCTGCCCGCCTCGCAGATGTTGAAGAGCGAGAAGAAGTTGGCGGCCTGGCCGGAGCTCGTCAGCATGGCCGCGGCGCCGCCCTCGAGCGCGGCGATCTTGGCGGCAACGGCGTCGTTGGTGGGGTTCTGCAGGCGCGTGTAGAAGTAGCCCGAGGCCTCGAGGTCAAAGAGCTGGCCCATGTGCTCCGAGGTGGCGTACTTGAAGGTGGTGGACTGGACGATGGGAATCTGGCGCGGCTCGCCGTCGCCGGGCGTGTAGCCGGCCTGGACGCAGCGGGTCGCAATGGTCTGGTCTGCCATGAGGGTCCTTTCTGTAGGGTGCAACCATGATAGCGCGGCCGATGATGACGGCAACATGGCGCCGAGAAGGACCCGGTTCTGTTAATTGGGGACTGTCCCCAATTAACACATCTGCTCGGGGTGGAAGACCTCGTCGAAGCGCTCCGGCGTGAGCAGCCCCAGCGCCACGCAGGCCTCGCGCAGCGACGTGCCCTCGGCGAAGGCCTTCTTGGCCACGCGCGCGGCGTTGTCGTAGCCAATGTGGGGGTTGAGGCAGGTCACGAGCATGAGCGAGCGGTGGAGGTTCTCGTCCATCTTCTCGCGGTTGGCCGTGATGCCGCAGGCGCAGCGCTCGTCAAACGAGACGATCGCGTCGGCGAGCAGGCGAACGGACTGCAGGTAGTTGTAGGCGATCACCGGCATGAAGACGTTGAGCTCGAAGTTGCCCTGGGAGGCCGCCATGCCGATCGCGGCGTCGTTGCCCATGACCTGCACGGCCACCATCGTCACGGCCTCGCACTGGGTGGGGTTGACCTTGCCCGGCATGATCGAGCTGCCCGGCTCGTTGGCCGGGATGGTGATCTCGCCGAGGCCCAGGCGCGGGCCCGACGCGAGCCAGCGCACGTCGTTGGCGATCTTCATCATGTTGGCGGCGAGCCCCTTGACCGCGCCGTGGGAGAACACGAGCGCGTCCTTGCCCGTGAGGGCGCGGAACTTGTTGGGGTCGGTCACGAAGGGCAGGCCCGTGAGGTCGACCACCTCCGCGGCGACGGCCTCGTCGAAGCCGGCGGGCGCGTTGAGCCCCGTGCCCACCGCCGTGCCGCCGAGCGCCAGGCGATAGAGACCCGGCATCGCGGCCACGAGCTCCTCGCGCGAGCCCTCGAGCAGGCCGCGCCAGCCGGAGATCTCCTGCGAGAAGGAGATGGGCACCGCGTCCTGCAGGTGGGTGCGGCCGCTCTTGACCACGCCGGCGTTCTCCTCCTCGAGGCGGCGCAGCGTTGCCGTGAGCCGGTCGATCGCGGGCAGCAGGCGCCCCGTCACGGCCACGGCCGCGGCCACGTGCATGGCCGTGGGGAAGGTGTCGTTGGAGGACTGGCTCATGTTGACCGAGTCGTTGGGGTGCAGCGGGCGCTCCAGCGCGACGCCCCGCTCGGCGGCGAGCTGGTTGCCGCGGTTGGCCAGGACCTCGTTCATGTTCATGTTGGACTGCGTGCCGGA
Source organism: uncultured Atopobiaceae bacterium (assembly GCA_944320385.1). Taxonomy (GTDB): domain Bacteria; phylum Actinomycetota; class Coriobacteriia; order Coriobacteriales; family Atopobiaceae; genus Thermophilibacter. The sequence goes on from CALUHH010000024.1 coordinate 25,273, forward strand.
GCCCGTCTGCCACACCACGAGCGGGAAGTCGTCGTCATGCTGGCCGAGAAGAACCTCGTCGGCAGCGGCGCAGATGAGGTCGCGCGCCTCGGGGGCAAGGCGGCCCAGGCGGCAGTTGGCGCGCGCCGCGGCCTTCTTCACCACGGCGAACGCGCGCACGACCTCCTCGGGCATGCGCTCGGTGCCAATGGGGAAGTTCTCGTGGCTGCGCTCGGTCTGCGCGCCCCAGAGCGCGTCCGCCGGAACGCGCATCTCGCCCATCGAGTCCCGCTCGACGCGCCAGCCTGCGCCGTCCACGTTCTTCTCGCCCACGCTACTCCTCCTCGTCGTCGCTCTCGGCATCGTGGTCCTCCACCTCGCGGCGCCTGAGGCCCGAGGTGATGGCCGAGACGACCTCGGCCTGGTCGCGCGCGACGACGCCGAGGTCGGCGCGGACGCCGCGGAACCGCGGGCTCTTGGCGCACTCCTCGGCCAGCTGCTTGTTGCTGCGGGCGTCCGAGAGGGCGCCGAGCTCGCGCTGGATCTCGTCCAGGTACTCGCTCATCTGGGCGCGCTCGGGCCCCAGGACCTCGCCCAGGCGCTCGGCGACGTAGTGCATCTCCTTGGTGTCGCGGCGGGCGACGTAGACGGCGTCCCCGTCGCGCAGGTCGAGGCCGAAGAGGTCCTCGTCGACCTCGTTGAACTGCTCGTCAAAGTGCGCGCGGAAGTCGTCGGCGGTGACGCCGCGCTCGGAGACCTTGGACTTCCAGCCGAAGTGGTGCGCGAGCTCGTGGGCGATCTTGCCCAGCTCCTTGGCGGAGTGGCGCTTGCGCATCAGCGTGAGCAGCGAGGCGCACTCGAGCGAGCGCTCCTTGGCGCACGACATCGGCAGCAGGCAGTTCTCGCCCAGCTCGCCGCTCTCCACGAGGCCGGCCACGGTCTCGGAGAGGATGTCGAGGGCGCGCAGGCGCGCGGAGGCCACCTGCAGCTCCTTGATCGCGTGCTCGCAGCGGCGGTTCTGCTTCTTGGTCTGCCACGGCGCGAGGAACTGCAGCAGCGAGCGCACGCGCCGGAGGGCGATGCGGAACTGGAGCAGCGCCGCGGCGCTCTCCGGGCCGGCGAGAAACGCGTCGGCGCGCGCGGAGAGGTCGCGCACCGCGCCCGCGACGGCGTGCTCGACGACCGCGAGCTCCTCCCACGACGTCACCTCGGGACCCGAGACGTACCACCGCAGCACGCCGCGGCCCGAGAAGCCCGACGCGAGGTCGATGGCGATGACCGCGCCCTTGCCGAGCGGCGGGCAGGTGCCGAGCAGGCGGGAGGAGAGGTTGTCGACGAAGGGGGCGTGCCCGACGGCGATCACGCACGGGGCGTCCGCCGCGTCGAGCTCGGCGAGAAACGCCGCGGCGTTCTGGGCGTAGAGCGACTGGTGGACCTCGATGTCGTCGACGCCCGTGGCGGCCGCGACGACGTCGGCGGTCTCGAGCGCCCGCACGGCGGGGCTGCTCCACACCAGAGCCTTGGGGTCGTCCCCGAGCAGGGAGAACACGCGCGGGTAGGCGGTGCGCAGGGCACGCGCGCCGGCCGTCGTGAGCCTGCGGTCGATGTCCTGGCCCGAGGGCGAGAGCGCCTCGGGAGCTCCGTGCCGAACGAGAACCAGCGTCTTGACCATGTCTCCCCCGATCGTCAACTTCGGCAACGCACCGAACAGCAAGCATAGCAATTAACCGCTCGCCGATTTCTCGGCTTCGGGGAGCGGCAGCCCCGGGACATCCCGCGCGGGACGGGCGGGGTGCCGACGGCGGACGAGAAGGACGTGTCGCCCGATTTTTGGACGCGTCCCGTGCCCTGGACGTCCTACCATGGCGGCAACGGGAGAAAGGGGACGCCATGGCCATCGCGCGTGCAGACGTCGAGGCCGCCGCCGAGCTCGGCGGGGCCGTCGCGGCGGAGCTGGGGGCGGCCCTGGCCGTCCCGCGGGAGACGGTCGCCCTCGCGGTGATGTGCCTGCTCTCGGGCGGGCACCTGCTCCTCGAGGACGTGCCCGGCGTGGGCAAGACCACGCTCGCCCGCGCCCTGGCCCGCAGCGTGCGCGCCCGCGTGAAGCGCATCCAGTTCACCTCCGACCTGCTCCCGAGCGACCTCACCGGCGTGAGCGTGTGGGACCCGGAGGCACGGTCCTTCTCGTTTCACCCCGGGCCGCTCTTCTCGGACATGGTCGTGGCCGACGAGATCAACCGCGCCAACCCCAAGACGCAGGCGGCCCTGCTCGAGGCCATGGAGGAGCGCCGCATCACCGTCGACGGCACCACCTACGGCCTTCCCGACCCCTACTTCGTCATCGCCACGCAGAACCCGGTGGAGATGGAGGGCACCTATCCCCTGCCCGAGGCGCAGCTCGACCGCTTCATGGTGCGCACGAGCCTCGGCTACCCGGGGGCCGACGCAGAGCGTGAGATGCTCCGGGGCGCCTCAGGCACCGACCCCGTCGCGCGCGTGCGGCAGGTCTGCGGCGTCGAGGACGTGCGCGCGTTCCGGGAGCTCGCGGCGACCGTGCACGTGAGCGAGGAGGTCGCGGCCTACGCCGTGGCGCTGCTCGACGCCACGCGCCGCGCGTCCGAGATCCGGCTCGGCGCCTCGCCGCGCGCCGGCCTCGCGCTGCTCGCCATCAGCCGCACGCGCGCGCTGCTCGACGGGCGTGCCGCGGTCTTTCCCGCCGACGTCCGCACCCTGGCGCCGGCCGTGCTCGCGCACCGCCTCGTGCTGCGCGACCTCTCCCCCGAGACGTCCCAGACCGCCCAGCAGCTGGCCGCCCTCAGGCGCGCGCTCGCGCAGGTGCCGGCGCCCGGCGGCGGGCGGAGATGAGCCGGGGCGGCAGAGCCCGGACCCGGCCCGTCGCCCTCGCGGCGCGCGGGGCCGCCCAGCTTGCCTGCGCTGCGGCGCTGCTCGCGGCCGGCGTGGCGGGCGGGTGGTTCGCCTGCGCGACGGCCGGGATCGCCCTCATGCTCGCCGGCGCCGTCGGTCTTGTCGAGGTCCTTCTCGCCCGCGTGCTGCGCGCCGGGGAGCGCGGGCCCGCCGGGCCGCTGGGCGCCCCGGAGCGCAGCGAGGACAGCTGGGTGCGCGTGGACCAGCACGGGCGCGTGATCGGGCGACCGGGCCGCCTGCCCGCCGAGCGCGGCCTCTACCGGCAGCGCAGCGTCACCCTGACCTGGCGCGACCCCTTTGGCTTCTGGCGCGCCCAGCGCGTGGAGGCCACGGACCGCGAGGTGCGCGTGCCGCCCGTCGCGGACCCCGCGCTCGTGCGCCTCGTGTCGTCGCGTGCCGTGGCGCGCTCCCTCGACCGCAGCGCGGAGCCCGACCCGTCCGGCGTGCGCCCCTACGAGCGCGGCGACGGCCTCCGCCAGATCTCGTGGCGGCAGAGCGCCCATCACGGCGAGCTCATGTCGCTCGAGCGCGCCGGCGACCAGGCGCCCCCGGTGCTGGTGGTGGCCGACACGCTCGCGGCCCGGGACGCCGACGCGCTGGCGGTCACGGCCGAGGCGCTGCTGCGGGGCCTGCGCCGCGCGCCCGACGTGCTGCTCACCGACGGTCTGGCGAGCTGGCGGGCGCCTATGCAGCAGGAGCGCCTCCTCGCCGCGCTCGTGGCCGACGACGAGGCCGCGGGCGGGGCGGACGCGCGGGCGCGCCTTGTCGGGCGGCTCGCTGGGGGCGGCGCCGAGCGGCGGCGCGTCCTGCTCGTCACCTGCGACGCGCGCGGACCGCTCGCGACGGCGCTCTCCCGCGGGCCGCTCGGCCGGTCGCTCGTGGTGGTGGAGGCCCGCCCGGGACACGCAGCCGCGGCTCCCCGCGAGGGACGCGCCCAGGCCGAGAAGGACGAGGCGCCCGTCGCCGCCGCGCCCGCCCAAGCGGTGACGAGCGTGCCCTGCGAGCTGCTCGCGCTTGCGTGCTGCTGCGCGCTGGCACTGCTCACGATGGTCCCCTTCCTCGACATGATCCGCGACGGCGCGTGGGCGATTCCGACGGCGGCGCTGCTTGCGGCGGGCGCCGCGGCGGGGTGCGGGACGGGCTCGCTGCTCGCGCGTCGGGGCGCGAGGCCGATCGCGCGGGCGATCGCGGCGGAGGTGCTCGCAGTGGCCGCCCTCGCGGCGGGCGTGCTCGTCGCCTGCTCGCTCTTTGAGGCGCGCCGCGGCTTCGGGGTTCTCGAGGCCACGGCGGAGCTCGCGCGGGCGGCCGGCGCGCGCGAGGCCGACCCCCTCGGCGCCGTGCGCACCCTCGTGACGTCCGGCGTGGCGCAGCTCGGAGGGCAGCCCTTCTCCGAGGCGGACGCCGCGTGGGACCTCCTGATCCTGCTCGGTGGCGCGGCGCTCGCGGCCGTCTGCGCGCTGCTCGCGAGCTTCCAGCCCACGAGGCCGGCGGTCGCGCTCGTGCCGCTCGGGCTCGCCGCGGCCGACCAGAGCGTGATGGGCACGACGTCGCCCGCATGGGTCGCCGGCGTCTGCGCGCTCGGGCTCGCCCTCGCCTGGCTCGCCGCGCCGCGGGACCGCAGGCCTCTGCGCGTGGGGCTCGTCGTCCTTCTCGCCTGCGCGCTCGGCGCCGCGGGGGCGCTCTCCGCCCGAGCGGACGGCGTGCCCGCGATCGGCCTCTCGGGCGGGACGCGGATAGAGACGCTCGTGGACCTCTCGCGCGACCTGCGACGCAACTCGAGCGCCGTCGCGCTCACCTACACCACCAACGCCGGCAGCCCGCTCTACCTGCGCGCCGCCGTGCTCGAGGACTTTGACGGGTCAACGTGGCGCGCGAACACGGACGCGGACGCCCTGCTCGACGAGCCGCTCGAGCAGATCCAGGGGGTCGCCGTCGCGGTCGGGACCATCACCACCACGGTCGAGACCCGGGGCGGCTCCTCCCCGGTGCCGCCGGGCACCACCAGCGTGAGGAGCAGGGGCGCGAGCAGCTACGTCGCCATGGGTGAGAATCGCACGCCCATCGCCACCTCCGCCGGCGTGGATGCGGTCGGCCGGGAGCTCGCAGCCATCAGAGCCCTCGTGGGCGGCACCGGGCGGGAGCCGCGGGGCCGCCCGCGTGGGATGCTCGAGGTGGAGGGCGGCGTCGGACCCAACATCCAGGCAGTCGTCGACGCGGCGCGCGGCGACGGAGCGGATGCCACGGGCGGCGACGCGAGCGACCAGATCGAGGTCATCCGCTGGCTCGTGGACTACTTCGCCTCGGGCGGGTTTGCCTACACGCTCGACGCCCCCGGCGGCGACGGGCAGGACAACCTCGCCGTCATCGACGACTTCCTCGCCGAGCGGCGCGGCTACTGCACGCACTACGCCACGGCCTTCACGGCGCTCGCGCGCCTGCTCGGCGTGCCCGCGCGCGTGGCGATGGGCTACCAGCCTGAGGGACCTGCCGACGCGGACGGCAGCTACGAGGTCACGATGCGCCAGCTCCACGCCTGGAGCGAGGTCTGGGTCGACGGCTATGGCTGGGTGGGCGTGGACGTGACGCCCGCGGCGGGCGACGCGGAGCCCAACGAGCCCGCGACCACGACGCCCGCGACGCCGACCACGTCCCAGCAGCCCCAGGCGGAGGCGGAGGCGGAGGAGCCCGAGGAGGAGGTGGCTCCCGACGAGCCGGATGCGGACCAGGACGAGCCGGGTGCCCCGGGCGACGCGCGGCCCTCCGGCAACGACGCGCCGGGCGGTACGCCCGAGCTGCCCGCGTGGGCCGCGCCCGTCCTTCTCGGCCTCTGCGCGGTCGGCTGCATCGGGGCGGCGGCAGGACTTGCGCTGCGCGCCCGCAGGCGCCGGCTCGAGCGCGGGGACTGGGGCTACGCCTGGCGGCGCCTCTGCCGCGTGGCACGGCGGGCCCGCGTGCGCTGGGACCGCTCCGCGACCGAGCAGGACGTCGCCGCGGCCATCTGCGCGCGCCTCGACGACACCGCCCTGGCGGACGCCGTGCGCGACCTTGCCCGGCGCGCCTGCCTCGCCCGCTACGGCGAGGGCCCCGTCGCCGGCGACGGCACGCGACTGCCGCAGACCCTGCGCGACCTCGCCCACGCCCTGCGCCGCCGCTGACGCCCGCCGCACGTCCGCCCCGCCCGGGGCGTTGTGCGCACTCCCCGGCGTTGTGTACACCGGCTTCAAGGTTCTTCTCAACAAAAGTGCAGGTAGACGAGCTGACGAGAAGTGTACACAACGCCGACGAATGTACATACCGCCGAGAAGTGCGCACAACGCCCCGACCTCGCAAGAAAAAAGGGGCGGGCCCGAAAGCCCGCCCCCAGCTCAGTCGCGCCCGCTACATCAGCTCGCAGACCTGGGTGGCAAAGGCCACGGGGTCCTCGGGCAGGATGCCCTCGACGAGCAGGGCCTGGTTGTAGAGCAGCCCCGCGTAGAGCTTCACCTTCTCGGCGTCGCCGGCCTCCTGGGCGGCGCGCAGCTTCTCGAAGACCGGGTGTTTGGCGTTGACCTCGAGCACGCGGACGGCCTTGGGGGCCTGGCCGGCCTCGGGGCCGGACGCGAGGACCTTCTCCATCTCCAGGCTGAGCGGCCCCTCGGAGGTGATCACGGCCGGCGCGCCGTCGGCGGCCAGGCGCGTGGACACCGCGACCTTCTCGACCTTCTCGCCCAGGGCCTCCTTCATGGCCCCGAACAGGCCCTCGTTTGCCTTGGTTGCCTCCTCGGCCTCCTTCTTCTCCTCGTCGCTCGCGAGGTCCAGGTCGCCGGAGGTCACGTTCTTGAGCTCGACCGTGCGGTCCTCGACCTCGGGCTCGGCGCCGTCGGCCACGGCCTTCTCCGCCGCCTCGCGTGCGGCGTCATCGGCGTAGGTCTTGGGCAGGCCCTTGGCCGTGAACTCGCGCATGGCCTGGAAGCAGAACTCGTCCACGTCCTGCGTGCAGAGAAGGACGTCGTAGCCCTTGGAAAGAACCGCCTCCACCACGGGCATCTTGGCCAGGCGCTCGCGGTCGTCGCCGGCGGCGTAGTAGATCGCCTTCTGGCCCTCGGGCATGGCTGCCACGTACTCCTGCAGCGTGACCATCTTCTGCTCGCGCGCGCTCCAGAACAGCAGCAGCCCCGCGAGCTCGTCGGCCTTCATGCCGTAGCTGGAGTAGATGCCGTACTTGAGGCCGCGGCCGAAGTTGTCGAAGAACTTCTCGTAGGCAGCGCGGTCGTCATTGCGCATGGCCTCGAGCTCGGAGGTGATCTTCTTCTCGATGCGACGCGCCATGGCCTGGAGCTGGCGGGTCTGCTGGAGCGTCTCGCGGGAGATGTTGAGGGAGACGTCGGCGGAGTCCACGACGCCGCGGACGAAGTTGTAGTAGTCGGGCAGCAGGTCGGCGCACTTCTCCATGATCAGGACGTTGGAGCTGTAGAGCTCGAGGCCCTTCTCGTAGTCGCGGCTGTAGAGGTCAAAGGGTGCCTGGCCGGGGATGAACAGCAGCGCGTCGTACTCGAGCGTGCCCTCGGCGTGGAGGCTGAAGGTGCGCGCGGGGTCCGCCCAGTCGTGGAAGGTGGACTTGTAGAACTCGGCGTACTCCTCGTCGGTGACCTCGGTGCCGCGCTTCTTCCAGATGGGGGTTATCGAGTTGATGGTCTCGAGCTCGGTGTAGTCCTCCCACTCGGGCTTGTAGTCGTCGCCGGCGTCGGCGGGGCGCTCCTTCTCGCGGCTCTTGGTCACGAGCATCTGAACGGGGTAGCGCACGTAGTTGCTGTAGCGGCGGATGAGCTCGCGGAGCTTCCACTCGCTGAGGAACTCGTCGTAGTTGGCCTCGTCGGCGTTCTCCTTGAGGGCCATGACGACGGAGGTGCCGCTGGTCGCACGATACGCCGGGTCGTCCGCAGCGACGGGCTCGATCGTGTAGCCCTCGACGCCGTCGGAGGTCCAGCGGAAGCACTCGTCCGAGCCCCAGGCGCGGCTGATGACCGAGACCTCGCGCGCGACCATGAAGGCGGAGTAGAAGCCCACGCCGAAGCGGCCGATGATGTCGACGGCGTCGCCCTGGGCCTCGGCGTTGGCCTCCTTGAAGGCCTCGGAGCCGGAGTGGGCGATGGTGCCGAGGTTCTCCTCGAGCTCGGCCTCGGTCATGCCGATGCCGTTGTCGGAGACGGTGATGGTGCGCGCGTCCCTGTCAAAGGCCACGTTGATGGCGAGGTTGGCCTGGTCCACCTGCACCGACGAGTCCGTGAGGCTCTTGAGGTAGAGCTTGTCGATCGCGTCCGACGCGTTGGAGACGAGCTCGCGCAGGAAGATCTCGCGGTTGGTGTAGATGGAGTTGATCATGAGGTCGAGCAGCTTCTTGCTCTCCGTCTTGAACTGGCGCATGCGCGCTCCCCTTTCGTACAGCCTTGTTGAACGAAGGGTAGTCTACCCCATTTGAGATAATCTCAGTCAGACACGCTTAGATTCTAAGGGTTGACAATCTCGTCAGGTTACCGTGTCAACCCTTCGAGGGTTGACACGGTAACCTGACGAGATTGTCAACCCGGCAAGATCGTCAACTTTCAGGCCGCTCAGTCGTCGAGAAGGACCTCGCCCAGGAAGTCCGCGTCAAAGGGGATGGCGTCCGTCAGGCCGAGCTCGCCGTCGGAGGCCGCGACCAGGTAGTTGTCCTCGCCAGCGTGCTCCTCGTCGGTCGCCGGCGCCACCTCGACGTGCGAGAAGACCGTGAGCGCCGTCGCCACCACGGAGCGCAGGAAGCTCACGTCCGCGCCGCCGTCGCGCGACACCACGTTCGCCAGGCAGACCCCGCCCGGGGCGAGGGAGCGCCGGACCGCCCGCAGGGCCTCGGCGGTCGCGAGCGCCCGGACCGGTTCCGCGCCGACGAAGGCGTCGAGCACGACCGCGTCGTAGGGCCCGGCGCCGGCCTCGAGGAAGGCGCGGCCGTCGTCGCAGATGACGCGCAGCTCGCCGCCGCCCTCGCGGGCGAGCGCGACGGCCTCGTCGAGGAAGAACCAGCGGCGCGCCGCGTCGATGACGGCCGGGTCGATCTCCACGACGTCGGTGCGGACGCCCGGGTGGCCTGCCGCGACGAGCTTGGGGAACGCGAACCCTCCCCCGCCGACCGCCAGGACGCGACGGGCATCGGGCCGCAGCTCGAAGAGGCGGCCGAAGGCGCGGTAGTACGCAAAGACCGGCTCCATGCGGCGCGCGCCGAGATAGGTGGCCGACTGGTAGACGCCGCCGGTGCGCAGCACGCGCACGCGCTCGCCGGCGTCGTCGCGCGTGGTGTAGACGAGCGCGGGGCCGCCCGCCGTGCGCACGAGGTGGGGGCGCACGCACCAGAGCCAGCGCGCCGCCGCGGCAGACAGCGCCGCGCCCGCAACAGCCAGCGCGACCCGCACGTTCTTCTCGCCCCTCATGCTACCTCCCTCCCTCTTGGCGATAATGATAGCCAGCCGTCGTGACGTGTGACCGAGGGAGGTCGCGTGGAGCTCAGAATCATCACCTCGCCCGCCAAGAAGATGCGGGCCCAGGACGCGCCGCCCTGGCCGGCGCGCGACCCGGCCTTCCTCGACCGTTCGGAGCCGCTCGTACGCGCCCTGCAGGGCCTCTCGCGCGACGAGGCGCAGGCGCTCTGGGGCTGCAGTGACCGGCTCGCCGACCTCAACTACGAGCGCCTCCGGAGGATGGACCTGCGGCGCGGCGCCGCCGCGGCGGCCGTTGCCTACGAGGGCATCCAGTACACGCACATGGCGCCCGCGGTCATGGACGAGCGCGAGCTCGCCTGGCTCGACGGCCACCTGCGCATCCTCTCGGGGCTCTACGGGATGCTGCGCCCGCTCGACGGCGTGGTGCCCTACCGCCTGGAGATGCAGGCGCGCCTCTCCGTCGACGGGGCGCACGACCTGTATGCGTTCTGGGGCGACGCCCTCTACGAGGCGCTCGCCGCCGAGGGGTGCGAGCTCGTCGTCAACGTCGCCTCGGTCGAGTACGCCCGCGCGGTCACGCCCTTCGTGCGGCCGGACGGCCCGCAGGTCCTGACCTGCCTCTTCGGGGTGCTGCGCGACGGGCGCCTGCGGCAGCCCGCCACCGAGGCCAAGGCCGCGCGCGGGACCTTCATCCGCTGGTGCGCGGAGCGCGGCGTTGCGGAGCCCGGGGAGCTGCGCGCCTTCGCGGAGCGCGGCTACGCGCTGGACGAGGCGCGCTCCGACGCGGGGACGCTCGTCTTCGTGCGCGCATAGGCGGCCGGGGCGCGCGCCGCCCCGCACGGGTATCATGGCGCCAGGGCAGAGGAGGTGACATGGCGGACATCGACCGCATCATCGAGCAGATCGTCGCGGCCAGCCGCACCAAGGCGGGCCGCGCCTTCGCCAGCTCCAAGGTCTACGGCAGCGAGCCCATCCTCATGCGCGGCTCGCAGCTCGCGAGCTACCTGCCCGAGCCCGTCCGCCAGATGCGCGCGCTCGCCCGCCGCCCCGAGGCCCGCTCCTGGACCGACGCGCGCCTGTTCGTGGAGCAGGCCCGCCTCATGGAGGCCTACGAGGACGACTGCCCCTACGCCGGCACGTTCCAGAGCTACTTCCCCACCTACGACGTGATGGACAACCAGCAGCTCAGGGGCTACTTCACCTGGCGCGCGCGGGTCCGGCGCGGCGAGGTCGAGAAGACCTCGACGTCGTTTGCCTACGTGTACCTCTACGAGCTCATCAACGGCGTCGGCGCCGAGCCGGGCGAGCCGGCCTTCCGCGCCATCGAGTCGTTCTGGCGCGCCTACCGCGAGCTCGAGCCCGCGCTCGACCGCTACGTGCGCCCCTGGCTCGTGGACTACGTGGTCTACCACGGACTCGGCCCCGAACTCGCCCTCCCCTACGCCGACGTCGAGCACGACCGTGCCGTCGGCGTCCTCGCCCGGGCGCAGGAGGCCGCCCTCGCGCAGGCGCCCGCGCGCGGCGGACGCCGGGAGCCGCGCGCCTACGGGGCGGACCGCGCAGCCGACGAGCGCCTCCTCGACGCCCTCGATACGCTCTCGACCCATCGGATCTGCGAGTCGCGCCTCTACCGCGACGAGCCCGACGCCGTGCGCGACGTCACCCGCGCGGTCTTTGACCGGCTCGCGCGCTACTACCACGGGGGCCGCACGCAAGACCTCGTGGAGAGCCTCTTCGGCGCGCGCCGGGCGATGCCGCACCTGATGTTTGCCTCCGCGGTCTTCTACCCGGGCGGAAGGCACGAGGACTGCGTCTACCAGCTGGGCGAGACGCGCACCTACGAGTGCCGCGGCGGCATCTGGACCTGTACCGCACTTCACGACGGGGGCGGGCGCAGCGCCAAGCTCGGCCAGGTCCTGCGCGCCGTGGACCGCCAGCTCCGGACGGCGCTGGACTACCCCCACCCCCTCAAGGAGCGCGGGGACCCCAAGTACCTGACGCAGCTCATCGACCGCGAGATCCGCGACTACCTGGCGTGGAGGGAGGCCCACGCGCCCGTGCGCGTGGAGATCGACCTCTCCAAGCTCGCCGGCATCCGCTCGGCCGCGGCCGTGACCCGCGAGGCCCTGCTCGTGGACGAGGAGCGCGAGGAGAGGCCGGAGGCCGTGGCCGCGGTGCCCGAGGTCGCGACGCCGACCGATTCCGCGCCGGCGCAGGCCGAGAAGAACGACGACCTGGGGCTCGCCGCCGAGGAGCGGGGGCTCCTCGAGGACCTTCTCGCCGGGCGGCCGGCGCGGGCGGCGCAGGCCGACCTGCTCGTCGACGCGATCAACGAGAAGCTCTTTGACCTGGTGGGCGACACCGTCCTGGAGTTTGACGAGACGGGGTCACCTGTGCTCGTGGAGGACTACGTCGACGACGTGCGCTCGGCGTTGTGACAATCACCCCCATAACCGAACACTTGTGCTATTATTTTTCTCTCAGACACGTGGAGAGGAGCGCGCATGGGCGACGTACGAGTTCCCAAGCGCATAGCGGCGGTCATCATCAACTCGCTCAAGGGCGGCGTCGTGCCGCGCATCGGGTTGCCCTACGTCACCGTGGGTCGCGAGCGCGAGATCGGCGCGCTGCTGCACGACCTCGACCTCGTGGCGGACGGCGGCGCGAGCTTCCGCTTCCTCGTGGGCCGCTACGGCGCGGGCAAGAGCTTCCTGCTGCAGACCATCCGCACGCACGCCATGGGCAAGGGCTTTGTGGTGGCCGATGCCGACCTCTCCCCCGAGCGGCGCCTCCAGGGCGGTCAGGGCCAGGGACTCGCCACCTACCGCGAGCTCGTGCGCAACCTCTCCACCAAGACGCGGCCCGAGGGCGGTGCGCTCCAGCTCGTGCTGGACCGCTGGGTCGCCGCCCTGCGGGACGCGGACGACCCCGAGTCCGCGCTCGCGGCGCAGCTCGCGCCCATCCAGGAGCTCGTCTGCGGCTTCGACTTCTCGCAGGTGCTCAGGCTCTACTGGGGCGCGAGCCTCGAGGGGGACGACGAGCGCCGCGCCGGCGTGGTCAGGTGGCTGCGCGGCGAGTTTCGCACCAAGACCGAGGCGCGCGCGGAGCTCGGCGTCAACGCCTGCATCACGGACGACACCTGGTACGAGTACCTCAAGCTCTTCGCGCAGTTCCTCGTGGGCGCCGGCTACCAGGGCCTCATCGTCCTCATCGACGAGCTGGTCAACCTCTACAAGATCCCCAACGCCACGTCGCGCCAGTACAACTACGAGAAGATCCTCACCATGTACAACGACACGCTCCAGGGCAAGGC
>CALUHH010000025.1 GCA_944320385.1 uncultured Atopobiaceae bacterium
CAATTGGGGGACTGAGGGGGTATAAGCACCAAGGAGCGCTTCGCAACAAAACGCATCATTCCCGCAGGTAGAATACCGTTTTTCTAACTGATGCGCACAACGCAAGAAAACGCTGCGAAACGCTCCTTTCAGGCTCCTTCGTACCAGAATTCGTACCGCCCAGAAGCTCCTCAAAAGACGGTTCCAGAAGGGAACGGAGACACAGAATGGCAACCGACTGGAACGCGCTCACCGCCGAAGAGGACCGCGCCTACTTCATGGCCGGGATCGTCGAGATCTCCCCGGAGAGCTTCACCATCGAGGAGAAGCAAGAGATCCTGCGCGACATGGTCACCGCCTCCGCGGCCATCGAGAACGCGATGCGAGACGACTTCGCCCGCTTCGACGAGGTCACCCAGACACGCCTCATCGACGCGCTCGCAGGGGCGGGCCCCAGGCACCGCGACTGGTGGCACCGCATGCTCGTCGCCGGCCACAGGCACCGCGACACGATAACCATCTGAGCCGAGACGGCCCCGCATCCCGAGAGAGGATGCGGGGCCGCACCTTGAGAAACGGAAAGAGGCGGGCCCGGGGCTTTCCAACCCTTCCCACACGCCTGCGGGCCATGGCAGGGCCCCCGGCGCGTGGAAAGCGTTGAAAAGCCGTGCACCGGGCACGAACCTAACGGCCCGACCTGCCGGCCAGCCACGCCAGCGGCAGGAACGGCAGCGCGTACAGGCACAGTATCGCCGCCAGCACCGTGGCCACGCCCCAGCGGAGGTCGTCCCGCGTCACAGCAGGATCTCGTTCACGCACGCCTGCACGGCATCGTAGAGCGAGCCCAGGCGGCGCCTGCGCTCCTCGCCGTTGCCGTAGTCGCCGCGTATAACAGCCTGGGCGAGAGTCTCGATGTCGGCTCCGCCGGAGCCGCCCGAAGACCCGCCGCCCACGCCCAGGATCTCGTTGACCCTGGCCTGCACCGCGTCGTAGTTGGCGCCAAGCGCCGCTCGGCGCGCGTCCCCGTTGCCGTACTCGCCGCGGATCACCGCCTGCGCCAGCGCCTCGATGTCGGGTGCGGCGGGCGCGGGCGCAGCTGCAGCCGGTGCCGCAGAACCCGAGCCGCCTAGCAGGATGCGGTTCACCTCCGCCTGCACCTCGTCGTAGCGGCTCCCCAGCGCCGCGCGGCGGGCGTCGCCGTTCCCGAACTCGCCCGCGATCACGCGCGCCGCCAAGTCGGCGACGCTGCCGGAGGGAGCGCCCCCGGAAGGGCCCGGCGCGACAGCTGCCCCGCCGCCACCCAAGATGCGCGCCTTGAGCGCCGCCCACTTGCCCGCGTCCACGTATGGCGCCGGGCACAGCTTCCCCGTCACGTCGTAGTGGCGGATCAGCCTCGTCACCCCGTACGTAGCACGAAGGAACGCCCAGATCTCCGCCAGCGCCGCTACCTGCGAATCGGTGAAGTCCTCGCCGGCGCTCACGACCTCCACGGACACCGTGCGCTGGTTCTCGGCGAAGTCGCCCACCGCCCACGCGGTGTCCTCGAGGCGCACCGACTGCCGGATCGACCCGTCCTTGTCCACGAACAGGTGCGCCGAGGCGCCCGCGCCGGCACGCGAGAAGTACACCAGGTTGTTGTGCGCGCTCGCCGACGTCGCCGTGTAGTGCACCGCCATCCCGTCGATCGCGCGCCCGCCGCGCCCGGCGGTGTAGTTCGCGCCACTCGCCTGGACGAACTCGACTATGTTCACTCGCCATCACCTTCCTCGGGGTCGAAGCCGTCGGGAGCCCCCTCGGGCCCCTGCTCGATCGCCGCCAGCTGCTCGGCCGTCGGCTCGAGCGTCGCCTCGTCACTCATCGCGCTCACCGCCCGCCGGCAGCGCCGCGCCCAGCTCCGCCATCACCGGCGACAGCACCGCCATCACCAGCGCCACCGCCACGGCGCGCCACGTCGGCTCCAGCACCGCGCAGCCAACCAGCATGTCGACGTTGGCCACCACCACGCCCAGCACGCCCTGCACGATCGTCCGCGCCAGGCGCCACGGCCACTCGTTGCTCGTCAGGAACTCCTCCATCTAACGGCCCTCCTTCATGTTCTCGATCTCGGCCTTCACGACGGACACGTCCCGCTCCAGGGCGTAGGTCCGCTCGATGAGGCAGTTGTGCTTCTCCACCTGCCTCGTCAGGTTGTCGATCTTGACTTCCATCACCGCGCGGTTGCGCGAGTTGGACACCACCACGCCCACGAGGGTGAGCACCCCCGTCACGAGCGCCGCGACCACCGACTCCATGCGCGCCTCCTCCCCGGACGGGACGCCCCGCCCGCCACGAGTGTCCCGCGCGGTCACAAAACGCCTGTTCGGCTGGTAAAATGAGCGAAGTGTTGCGTTCTGTTTCTTCACAAAGAAGTTCACATGGAAGCGAGTTCTGTCGATAATCAGACCGAACGTGAAGTTGGGGGTGCGAGATGAATAAGGCGAATGTGATAAACGGCCTCAAAGAATTTGGATCTTCAGTAATCGATGGGGTACGGGAAGACCTTCAGACCCAGATAGACCAAGAAATTCAAGAGGCTGTGGATCTAGAGTTTTCCCGAGGAATAGACAGGGCGGTAGCGGCGCTATTCGAGGTGACCGAAGACAGGGTCGCTATCGTTACGGCCCTTCAGAAGCACTGGGGTATTGGCATCAAAGAAGCTGAGGAAAGAGTCCAGTGGGAGGCTCGAACACGCGCGCCGATGCGCAGCCTTGAGAGATTTCTCAAAGAGAAGAAGAACTACACCGATGATGAGGCGCGTAAATTCATGCGCGGCAACAAGGTCGTGTCGCTACTCCGCCAAGATCCGGAGCTTTCTACAATGAAACCCGAACAGCTCTACAAAGAGCTTCAGAAACGCTCTTAAGCCTTCTTCACTGTCAGAAATTTCAATCCCAGTGTCGCCTAAGAAAGCAAGCGAACCCAAACGTCGTCCAACGGCTCGCCCACCCCTTCGCCGCAGGCAGCGCTAGCTGCGTGTGCACCGAAGGGGCTTCAGTCAGCCTCTCACTTCGCCGTCAAATACCCCGGCGCCCCCGGCGGCTCGTCGATCCGGAAGAACTCGACGCCGCCCCCGTTCTCCGCGCACGCCGTCCCTGCGCCGCCCACGAGCGCGTCGCACCCGTAGAACATGTTCGACCCCTCGCACCCCTCGGGGAGGGACCAGTCGGCGTTCGCCCGGATCGTTGTGAGGTTCGAGCACCCCGAGAAGCAGTAGAACAGGTCCGTGAGCCCCTCAGTCGGAAACCCAGACAGGTCGAGCTCGGTGAGCCCGTCGCAGTTCGAGAACGCGTAGCGCATCTCCCGGACCTCCGGCAGGTTGGAGAGCCCGGCGACCTCGGCCATCTCCCCGTCGGTGTAGAACCAGTACGACAGGTTCGCGTACGTAAGCCCCGACAGGTCCTCGGAGAACGTCGCCTTCAGCACATCCATCCCGGCATCGTCCCAGGCGCGCGACCCGATCGCCCGGTAGCGCGCCGTCGCGCACATCCGCGAGCTCAACGCAACCTCGCGTCCCTCCTCGGGCTCGGGATCCAGCGTCAGCACGAGCTCGCCGTCGGCGTACAGGTGGCACGCCACCCATTCGCGCTCATCGGCCGCGGGATCCGTCAAGATCCCGTCCTCGCCGAAACCCAGGTGGCCGTCGACGTCCTCGCCGTAGTCGGGCGAATAGCCCATCCCGCCCACCAGGCGGTTGCACCCGTAGAGGCTAAGGTTGCCCGTCTGCTCGCCGGTAGGCTCCCATCTGGCAGCGTACACGCTCTCCAGCGAAGGGCAGCTCGAGAACACCTGATCGAAGATCAGCGCGCCCTCCAGCGCCTCGAACCCCCGCACCTCGGTCATCTGCTGCAGACTTTGGAACAGGTGCGACGCGTTGGTCAGGCCGCCGCTCGCAAAGTCCGAGTCTATCAGCGCCCGCAGCACCTCGCTGCGCCGCGTTCGCCAGGGGATGTCGCTCGAGGACGAGAAGCCCTCGGCCGGGATCTCCCATCCCTCCAAGATCACCGCTCCCTCCACGTCGGAGGACCGACCGTCGCGGTAGTTCAGCTCGAGCGTCCCGTCAGAGAGCAACAGCGCACGCATCTTGACCCCCGTGTCCCATGTGAGCGCGCGGATCGCCGCCGGCATCTCGGCGGGGGTGTAGGTCGTCGTCGACCCGTTCTGCGTGCGGATCGCGTCGGCAAGAAGCTCGAACACGACCTCGGAGAGGATCCCGGTGCCCGCTTCAGGCGCGGCGACGAGCCCCGCGCCCTCGCGCGTCCCGTCCATCTCCAGCACCCGCGAGCTCATCTCCAGCGGCATGTAGTGCACTTGCTGCCCGTTCTGCTCGCGGATCGCGTTGGCGATCTCGGTCAGAAGCGCCTTGGAAACCGTTCCCACAGCCATCTAGAACTCCATCTCGGAAAGATCGTCCAGGTCCTCGATCGCCTGGTCCACATAGGCCTTCGTCGCGTACGCGGAAAGGTCGGGCGCGCTGCCCGGCGCCCCGTCCGCGCCCGGCTCTCCCTGCGGCCCGGGCTCTCCGGCCTCGCCCTTGAGGCCCGAGAAGGCAAACGCGAACGTCCGCGCCCCCGGCGCACCGCCCATCGTCACGGTGACCGCGGGCGTCCCCGTGGACCCGTCCACCGTGGCGGTCGCCCCCACGATGTCGGCATCGGCCCCGTTCGCGCCGTCTGCGCCGTCGGCACCCGCCGGCCCGCGCAGCGCCTCCAGCTGCTCCGCCGTGAAGTCCGAGTACGAGAACGCGTCGCCGGGGTCGCCCTTGTCGCCCTTCGGTCCCGCGAGGTCGGCCGAGCTCGTCCCGCTCGCGCTCGTCACGGTGAGCACCGTGCCGTCCCACGAGTGGGTGCAGCTCGTGCCGTGCCTGATCACGCGCGCCTCCGCGTGCTGATAGTCCCAGATCTGGATCTTGATGCCCTCATCCTCGGGATAGCTGACGAAGAACACCTGCGGGCTGATGCCGTCCGCACCGTCGGCCCCGTCCGCCCCGGCCGGCCCGCGCAGGGCCTCCAGCTGCTCGGGCGTGAAGTCGGAGTACTCGAACGCGTCGCCCGTATCGCCCTTCTCGCCGCGCAGCGCCGCGACCTGCTCCTCGGTGAGGTCGTCGAACGTGAGCGCGTCGCCCTTCTGCCCGTGCGCGAGCGTCGCGGTCGTGGTGCCGGAAGCGTCCGTCACGGTGATGAGCGCTCCGGTCTCGGTCTGCTCCACCTTCGCCGTCGGGCTCACGCCGTCCTGGCCGTCGGCACCGTCCTGCCCGTCGGCGCCCGCGGCGCCCGGGTCGCCGTCGAAGTCGCCGCGCTCCGCCGCCGCGAGCAGGTCGTCCTTCGCCTCGGTCGCCGCCGCGGCCGCGGCCGTCGCCGCAGCGATCGCGGCGGACGCCCCCTCGGCGGCCGAAGCCGCCTGCTGCGCCTTCTCGACGGCGGCGTCGATCAGCTCGTCGGCCTCCTCGAACTTCCGGATCGCCTCCAGAAACATCGAGTACCCGTCTCCGCCCGAGCCCTCGACGCTGGCAAGCGCAGCGGAAACGCGCACGGCGAACGGCGCGGACGAGATCGCCTCGTCTCCGCCGCAGACCACCACCTGCGCGTCGACCGTGCCCTCCGCGCACGCCATCGAGGCGGGCCAGAACACACGGAACCGGCCGTGCTCGGCGTCGACGGCCTCGAACGGCTCGCACCCGCGCGCCCGCGCCTCGCGGTGGCGCCACAGCAGGTAGGCCGTCGCGCTCGTGAGGTCGACCGCCTCGCCGCCGCGCACCACGGAAAGGTCCATGCCGCGCCCCCGCGCGTCTGCGGGCGAGGCAAGAAGCGGAACTCGCAGCGGGGCGTCGGCCCCGTCCCACGTCACCTCGTACAGCCCGTCACCCGAAAGCGCGAACGTTCCCTCATCAGCCATGTCAGAACTCCATCTCGCTCAGATCCTCCAGGGATGAGACCGCACCGGCGGCCGCGGCGGCCGCCTCGCCGGCGGCGGAAGCCGTCTCCTCGACCGTGGCCACGCGCGCCACCATGTCCGCCGAGACGCTCCACGTCGTGCGCTCCACGGTCCCCAGCGAGAGCCGGCGCACGATCCCGCCCGCACCGAACTCCCTCACGCGCCGCACGCAGCGCGCCGTGAACCGCCACGGCGGCACCCGCGCGTCGTCGCACACCGCCACATCGTCGCCCAACCCCACGAAGCCGCAGCCGCAGACCCGAGCCGCCTCGGCCTCGTAAGCCACGCGCGGACGGCACGCCCGCGCAAGCTCCGTCTCGGTGAGCGCCTTCAACTCGTCGGCATCCTCGCAGTCAGCGAACACCACGCTGCCGAACCGGTGCGCCCGGCCCCCGGCGCCGTCGGGGCGCCCCCACGCAAGGCGCGCCTCGTCGCTTCCCACCCAGTTCACGCCGTTGTTCACGGCGCCGAAGGTCAGCCGCCTGGTGTATCCGCCGGTATGCTCGCCGCTCTCGTCCAGGACCGGCAGCCCGCGCCCAAATCCATAGAGCGCCGTGAACACCTCGTCCTCCAGCACCGTGCGCGTGCAGGAGACGAGCCCCTTGCCGCGCGTGAGCCGCGCCCCGCGCCAGCGCCCGCGCCGCGCGGGCAGCGACACCGTGCGCCCGGCGACACGCCCGTCTTCCACGGCTATCGAGCACAAGAGCTCGCCGCCCCAGACCTCCTCGACGCGCCGGAGCGCCGCGAGCGCGTTCACGTGGTAGAGGAGGCACCCGTGTGCAGCGTCGCCGACGCCCACGTCGCCCGCAACCCAGCGCGTGTGCGCCAGCACGGCGGCGAGGGCCTCGGCGGCGGTCTTCGCGGACAGCCGCTCCTCCTCGATGAAGTCGCCAAGGAGCTCGCTTATAGAGGACTCGGCGTACACGCGCGCGGGGCCCGCGGCCGGCTCGTCGGTGCGCACCACCACGTGCTCGCGCCAGGCGCCGTCCTCGGGGTCGCGCCACAGCAGGCGGGACCCCTTCTCGGGCGCAGCCCCGCAGTCGAACTCGATCGTGTCCTCGCCGCCCAGCTCCTCGGTGTGCGCAAGCGAGGCCACGGCAGGCAGGATCCCCAGGCGGCCGTCGAAGCGGTCGAAGAGATAGATCGCCGGAACCATCTACAGCCACCTCTCCGTCCACGCCACCTCGTGCGCCGAGCACCCCGAGAACGTCAGGACGTGCGCACCGGGCGAGAGCGAGAAGAACGCGCTCTCCACCGCGACGTCGGTCGAGGCGTCCTCGCCGCCCACCGTCACGGACTCGGCCGAGAAGTCCATCACCACCTCGTCCCCGGCGGAGAGATCCCGCTCCACCAGAACGTAGCGGCCGTCCTCGTCGGCAACCTTCACGGCGGAGCCGGCTGCAGCCGTCAGCGTCATCACGGGAAGCGTCGGCCAGGTGCCCAGCACCTCGAGCTCCGTCCCCGCGCAGGAGCGCGCCGCGCCGTACGCCACCGGGTCGTAGCACGTGAAATCAACGGCGCACGAGCCGCCCTCGAAAAGGGTGTCCCAGTCCGAGACGCCCGTCACCACCGCGTCGCGCCACGTGAGCGCGCCCTCGCCGGGGACGACAAGGTCTCCGCCGCCGGGCGCGCAGAGCCATGCGCGCAGCAGCGCCCGCAGGCGCGACAGCTCGCCCGGCGTCATCTGCGACCCCGCGTCCAGGTGCAGCCGCAACCGCACCTCGCGCGGCGGCAGCTCGCAGCCCAAAAGCAGCGCGCCGGGCCTGCCGGGCACCGCGAGCGCGCGCGGCTCCAGGGCGTGCGCCGCCGGCTCCTCAAGCTCCGCCTGGGCATACGGGGAGAAGTCGCGCCCCGCATAGGAGAACCCGCTCACAGCCGCCCCCGGGCGCGCCCGTACGCGGTGGCGCGCCGCTGCTGCTCGCGCCCCATCCGGTCGGTCTCGGATGCGCTGCGCCGGCCCTCGTCCCGCGCATCGCGGCGAGCCGGCCCCTTCACAAGATCCTCGCGGCCGCGGTCCCCGCGCCCGCGCCCATGTCCGTTACCCAACATGCCTCACCACCGTGCAGATCAAGGTGAACCCCCACAGCCACCGCCCGGACCCGTCGCGTCCGCGCGGACCGGAGCCGACGGAGTCCGCCGAGGCGATCCTCACCCCGTCGACGTCGATCGGCCACGCCGCGCCACGCAGCGACCGCTCGGCAGCCAGGCAAACGGCCACGGCGGCACCGGCCCCCTCGCGGCACACCAGCACGCCGACGTCCACGCGCCCGCGCTCGCCGCCGTCGGCCAGCCGCGCCTCCCGCGCGAAGGGTCCCTGGGTCACCACGATCGGCTCGGCACAAAGCCCAGTCGAGGGCGGCGCGCAGAACACGCCCGCGAAGCCCAGCACGTGGAGCATCGACGCCACCGCGCCCGCCACATCGCCGCAAGGAGCCATCAGCCCACCTCCAGTTCCCAGTGGTGCACGTGCCCGCGCACCACGCAGCAGCGCCGGCACCGGCGCACGTGCACGCTCGGCCCTGCGCCCACCAGCACGCGCGACCCCGCGGGAACCTCGAAGGCGCCCTCCGAGCTCACCGCGTCAACGAAGATCCGCCCCGCGCCGCCGTCCGCGCTGCGGTGGGCGTCGTCCACGGCGGACTCCGCACGCTCGAAGCGCACATGCCTCACCAGCACGGACGGCCCGTACGTCCCGTCGCCCGCCGCCGGCCACACCAGCATGTCGTCGGGAAGGAGCCTTCTCGGTATCGGCCTCAGAAAGCGCATCTACCTCACCCCGCTCCAGCAGAGCCCCGTCCCCGCCAGCTCCGCGAGCGCCGCCTCCCGCGCCACCTCGGCGCCGGTCGTCCCGTCGTCGCGGTAGTTCGTCACGGAGAAGGACCCTATCGAGAAGCCGCCCACGCGCCCCTCGCCGTACTCGGCGAAGGCGTCCGCCGCCGCGCACACGGCGCGCCGCCAGGCGTCCGCTTGATCGTCGTCCCAACCGCCCTGCACCTCGCGCGCGCCGGTGAGCGACCCGACCATGCGCACGGCCGCGGGCATCACCTCGGAGAAGTCTGCCGCCGGCAGCGCCCCGCCGTACCCGTCCTGGTAGAAGTCATAGGTCACGGGCGCGGGGGCCGTCCCGGCCGCGCCCGCTCCGCACCCCGTCACGCCGTCAGCGGCGCGCGGGATACGCGCACGCCGTCCAGCTTGTTGTCGAGCAGCTCCACGATGCCGTACTTGCGGTACTTCATCATGTAGCTGTCCAGCGCCTCCAGCTCGTCGGGCGAGAAGACGCGCGAGGCCACGTGCTTGTCGAACTTGATGACGGCGCTGCGCTCCACCACCATGTAGTTGATCGGCGCGCCCGCGCCCACGAGCTCGTAGTAGGTGGAGAGGCTGCCCGACGCGGGCGAGGACACCGGCGTGTAGGTCTCGCCGCTCTTCGTGTAGTACGTCTTGCCGCTCGCGACGGCATCGTCCTCCGTGAGCACGTACTCGCCCACGGCGCGCCGGTACCCGAACTGGTCCTCCTCGCCGGAGAGCAGGTCGATGGCGGTGTAGAACCGCACCTGCGGCACCTCCACGATGCGCGAGAAGCGCGTGAGCACGCGGTTGGACCGCGCCGGGTTCGCCTGGCTGAAGTCGTCGAGCACGCCCTTCAGCGTCGGCGTGATGAACAGGATGCGGCTGCCGGTCGAGACCTGCAGCTCGTCCATCTCGGAGGTCACGCCGCGCAGGTCGGCCAGGATGTCCTCGGCTTCCGCGTCGGAGTAGTCCATCTCGGAGCTCTCCACGCCCTCGTGCCCCGCGATCTCCGCGAAGGTAAAGGCGTCCGCCTCCGGCGCCACCTGCACGCGCTGCAGCTCGGATCCCGCCTCCACGAAGCAGTCCAGAACGCCCGCCTCCTCCACGTCCATCACGTCGGCCAGCAGGCGTATGCCGCGGTCGTAGTTGAACGTCTTGGTCTCGAACTCGTAGGTGATGGATCCGGTCTTGTACCCGACGTTTCGCGTGTAGTCGCCCAGCCCTGTCACCTCGATCTTCGGGATCATGATCTCGCGGGCGTTGCGCCCGGCGCGCGCCATGCGCCGGGGCGAGTTCAGGCACCCGGACACCGCCGCCCGCTGGTACACCTCGTCGATCACGCTCGTGTAGTTGCGAACAAAGGCGATCGAATTGGCCATCGTCACTCACCGTCCTTCTCAGCGGGGAGCCCCGCGATCTCCCGCCAGCGCCTCACCGTCTTGCCCTCGTCGGACGCCGCCCCGGCGTTCGGCAGCCCCGTTTTGCCGGTCTGCTTCGGGGCCGCGTCCGCGAACAGCCACGGCTCCGCCTCCTTCAGCTTCTCGATGTCGTTGCCGTAATCGGGAAGGAGCGCCGTCGCGGCCTTCACGTTGCGCGCCCCGGCCAGCTGCAGCTCGAAGGACACGCGCTGCTCCTCGCCCTGGCGCCGCAGCTCGTCCATCTCCGCGCGCAGGGCCTCGGCGCCCTCGGCGGTCTTGGCCGCCTCCGCGATCCCGGCCTCCAGCTCCGCGATCCTCGCGTCGCGCTCCGCCAGCGCGGCCTCGTAATCGGCGCGCGCCTTCCCGGCAGCATCGCCGCCGGCCTCGGCCATCGCGCCCGCAGCGCTCGCAGCGCCGCCTGCGCCAGCAGCCGCAGCTCCGCCAGCGCCGTCGCCCGCATCCGCTACCTGCGCTGCCGCCGCCTCCGGCTCCGCCGCGCCCTGCGCACCCGCCTGCGCTTGCCCGCGCACCGCCGCGCCACCGCTGTCTCCGCCCATAGGAAAGCCCGCCTTCCTCTACCAGCGGGCAAGAAAAAAGCCCGCATCCGTCAGATGGGTACAGGCTAGAAGCGCGTCACAAAACGAAGGTACCGTCAAGAATCTTGCGCACTTTTCCGACAGCCTCATAAGCCCGCCGTCCGGTGCGGCTACCCCTCCAGCAGAGTCACGTCCAGATAGCGCCTCGAGCCCCACTCGCTCTCGGCCACGTACTTGAGCCTCGCGGTCACGAGCATGAGGGCGCTCTTCCCGTCGGGGAACGTCCCGACCACGCGCGTGCGCCTGCGGATCTCGCGGTTCAGGCGCTCGATGGCGTTGTTGGTGCGTATGCGCCGCCAGTGCTCGCGCGGGAAGCGCGTGTACGTCAGGGTCTCGGCGTATCCGTCGCGGACGACCTTCGCGGCCTCCTTCAGCCTCATTGAGTCGAGCTCGTCGGCCACCTCGAGGGCCTTGGCCTCGGAGGCCTCGCGCGACTCCATGGCGTGTATGGCCTTGAGCATCGCGGCCGCCTTGGGCCTCTTGGACTTGGGCACCTTCGCCAGCGCGTTGCGGTAGAAATGGACCGTGCAGCGCTGGTAGGCGGCGTTCGGGAAGACCTCGGCGATCGAGCCGACCATGCCGGCGGCCTTGTCGCCGGTGAACATCCTGACCCCGCGCAGCCCGCGCGACTTCAGCCACGAGAGGAACTCCCGCCAGCACTCGGCCGACTCGGTGAAGCCCTCGGCGGCGCCTATCACCTCGCGGTAGCCGTCGTCGTTGACGCCTATCGCCACCATCACCGCCACGTTCTCGTAGCTCCCGCCCCAGCTGCGCTTCAGGTAGATGCCGTCGACGTAGACGTAGGGGTAGGCGCGAACGAGCGGGCGGTTTCGCCACTCCTCGACCGCGGCGAACGCCTTCTCGTTCAGGTTCGAGACGGTCGCCGCCGACACGCTCGACCCCCACAGGATCTCGGAGACGTCCTCGATCCTGCGCGTCGAGACGCCGGCCAGGTACATCTCGATCATCGCCTCCTCGACGCTGGTCTCGCGGCGCCGGTAGCGCTCGATGATCGCCGTGGTGAACCTCATCCCCTTGAGCTTGGGCATGCGCAGCGTGACCTCGCCGGACGTCGTTGCCAGGCTCCTGTCGTAGTGGCCGGCCCGATAGGCCTCGCGCCCCGCGGCGCGCTCGTAGCGCTCCGCGCCGACGAGGTCGCCCGCCTCCTCATCCAGAAGGCCGTTCAGGGTGTCCTCGACCGTCTTTCTCACCAGCTCGCGCAGATCGGACTTCAGGCTCTCCTCGTTCAGTGTTACGATTGGCTCGGGCATGGCTCTCCTCCAATATGCTTCTTGTCTCGACAACTCGAATCATACCGGGGCGGGCCGTGCCCTCCTTCCTATCTGGACGCTATCCTGCTGTCAAAGTGCGCAAAAAATTGTACGTTACCAAAACGAAAATCTCCATGGACGAAGTCACTTCGCTATTCAAGTTCTCAGCCTGTCTTAATACGACAAATTGCGGCTCGTTTCCGCCGTAGAAAGAGGGCTGAATGACCATACGCAACGGGACAATTGTGGGTTATTGCCCTCATGGCACTCAGCAGATCAACTTGAAACTAGGTTTTCGATGTAATGTTCCGTGGCGTTGTTACGAGGCGTAATCTTGCAAGGGTTGCCAACAACGATTGAGTGGGCGGGGACATCGCAATTTACATAGGCATTGGGGGCAATGAGCACATCGTCCCCCACGGTAATACGACCAACGATAACAGCCCCCGATCCAACCCAGACCCGATCTCCCAAAACAGGAGCTCCCTTTCTTTTCCCTCTATTTTCTTGCCCGATAGTGCACCCCTTATGAAGGTTGCAGTTCGCGCCAATTCGCGCGCCGGGATTCACATTTATGCCATAAGCATGCCCAAGGTATATCCCCGCTGCAACATTCGAACCGTTTCCAAGATTGATTCCGTATTTCGTGCTTAGATGTTTTCTGAGCGGTTTGAGTAGAACCCCCCCCCTCAACGCAAAAAGGTATCGAAGGGAATGGTCTTTTAATAGCTCGATTATTCTAATTCTATCGCTACCCGTGTATCTGTAGTAATCCAATCGGAACGTCTTGAACATTTCTTCTCGCTTTCTACAATAAGCTGCTGCATCAGATTCATTCAGAACTTCTTATTTGGAATAAAAGAGCGCATCCCCTCAAGCAACAGCGACCTCACTGTAGTGTTGAGTTTTCTTGCGGCTTCGAGAGGCCATTTCCAGTTGTTATACGCTGCTTGCGGTACAGCAAGTCCAAAGACAAGACCCCATGCCCCAAGATCCATTACAGTGACAAGAACTATACTTAGAACGATTCCTGCGCTAGCACTCAAAACGTATGCTTTCACATAGGGTATGCTATTCATGTTGCATAGCATTGACGAAAACAAGGCACACCAATCAAACAAGAGCATATATGCACTTACTCCCATAAAAACATATACGTCAAAAGAAGTTTCTGGACTAAACAGGTTGAGCAAGGGATAAGCAAGCGCCGTCACCGCGACTGTCATTGCGAAAAACAGCAAAACGTATACAGCCATACACCTACCGAGAGCTTTTCTGAGTGAAGCAAGGTCCCCTCTCTGGTATTCAGATTGCATCATCGGACGGAAGGAATTCATATACGAAAGCGCCGTATTTCCTATAGCTGTTGCGAATTGGAGGGCAATGGAAAAAACACCGGCCTGCTCAAGTCCTAAAAAGGATGAGCAGATTAGTGAACTCGCCTGAGTTGAAGCATAATTTGCCACCTGGACAGCGCCATCTCTGTATGCATTAAACGAAATAGTTTGATAAAGCTCACGTTTTCTCTTCGAGCTAATCTCAATAGAGCCAATGTTCAGTTTAGAAATATCCCTATTACGCCAGAACTTTCGATAGCCTAGCACGCGATAGATCAAAGAATTCGCAAGAAAGCCCGCTGTAGCTCCGACAAGCCCGAATCCACAATAAAGGAGAAGAGCGGTCACGACAAGCTGCGTAAGTCGGGCGGTAATCTTTATCTGATTATCAGCGGCAATACTGCCTATTCCTCTCAACATAGCAGCGTAGTAGAGATAGTACAGATTAAGAAGCACCCCCGCACCGTAAATGCACCATGAAACAAGCACATCAAGTCTATCGAGTCCGCCCGTCACGCTTAGCACATACAACGTACCCGGCGCAACGAGAACAACAAGGGCGACTGCTGTTATTCGGCGGTACACCATACGACAAGCAGCAAGAAGGTGCGCGAGAAGCGATGGGTCTACTTCGTCATCGTCCGAGCGGACACAACCTTCTTTCGTAAGTTCCTTCGCACCGCTCCAGCAGAACGCAAAGTTCCTAGCAAAAGTAGGATTGAAACCGAACTCAAATAGCATCACGAGATTTCCAACAGCAATATAAACATACCAAAGCCCCAGCTCGGACCCTGTCAGGTATCGAACAAGAAAAGGCAGTAAAAGGAAGTTGCCAAACATGGAGAAAAAAGTGCCGAGATAATTCCATAGCACATCTTTTCTAGTAACTCTAATAATCATAACAATCCGTTTCGAAAGCGTTAGTTCCAGATGAATGAGTACGGGAAGATGCCGAGGCCGTCATGCAAATAGAAGGTGTATATCGCAAATGCGATAAACCAAAGAGCCGCGATAAACGAGCAGAGGAAAACGCCCTTTGACTTGTTCGCGTGCTTTACGACAATTCCGTAGCAAGGAGCCCCATATATTGAAAAATAATACGATATGCGTCCGGCATTATCGATGACGTAGGAAGATGCGCTAAGTAGAAGAGACAGAACATACAAGAGGGTAGCATGTGGCGCCCCTCGATCTAATCTGCCCTTTAAATCGAAGGCTGAATTTGAGTCACGTCGACTGCCGTAACCACAGACAAATAGAATGACAGCAAATATAAGTGCCTGAGCAAAGACCATGTATCCAATAGAGGATTGCCGTGCAGCGCTATTGTAACCCGAATAGTTGACGAAAAGTTGATTTGCAACCACGAGAGAAGCGCCCAGGAGAACAGTCAGGGCGATAACTTGTATAAACGCCCGCCCTAGCGAAACATCTTTGAATTTAACGAGATATGTCGCGAGGGGGAATATAGCGACCAAGGCTGAAACATGCAGACAACCTGCAAGCGCAACCCCCACGCAATAGAGAACGGGTTTGCCCCTGTCAAGGTATCGCGAAAAGTAGAAGGTGATTGCAACTGCTATATGCTGAACCATGATGCACAAGGTCATGAGGTAGGTTGTGCATAGGTATACAAGCAGCATAAAAGTTATTGACCCCTCTTTTCTATAGTCCCAGAATCGAGCAAGAATTAGGCCGTTTGTGAGGAGGGACTGAACGAAAAGAAGAAAGCTGTAGTTGTTCCAAATACTGAGGACTGCTTTTGAAAAGATACCGTAACCATAAGCAAAGCTATTTTGCCAGCTCACTTCATTGTGCAGATAAAAGTATTCAACGCCATTTTTGTACAGCATCGTATCAACTCCGACACTGTATGCGCGCAAACCAGCGACAAGCGAAAGCAAAAGGACACTTGCAGCAAGTCCCCATCTTTTTTCAGTTTTTTCAGAACGCCAGCATAGCAAAAGTGCCGCAGCGCTTACGAGGGCGTAAAAAACGCCCGTTTCGGCAATCGTCATTGTATTAAAGTTTCTCGTTTCGCTCTATGTGGGACATTAGTCGAGCGTATCTTTCTGCAAAAGCTCGACATGTAAAATGCGCTTCAAATAAAGCTTGGTTTTCTCTTCTCCATTTAGCTTGGTCAGATGGACTCTGCTTGCGGAGCCAATCGACATGCTGAATCAGTTCTAGGTCACCGTCGTATAATCTGATTCCTTCAAGCTCAAACTGAGAGAAGTACCGATTCCCTCCAGTGTTTTTAGCAATCACAATTTGGCCAAGAGACAGCACTTCTAGTAAAACGAGATCAAAGTAAGTCTCTTTGTTTGGAAGAACAAAGACATCGGCTGCGGAGACAATCGAATGCGGATCATCGGTCCAGCCAACTTCAATCCACCGAGGATGATCCAGCCCTTTCAGGGGCTCCTCTTTCCCGGCGATCAAAAACCAGACATCGTCGTTCTCCAAAATGTAGGGTGCGGCGCCAACCAAGTCTGCATATCCCTTGATTTCGTTGTGCCTACCTACATAAGAAATAACAAAAGCATGGTTTGGTATCCCAAGTCGACGTCTAACTTCCTGCCTTGATTCTCTAGCAAAGCATTTTCTTGTACCCGTTGGGCAATATACGATTTTTGAAGCATCGCGGACCTCTCCATACCTTTCCCACGTATGAAAGTACGGCTCCTCTGCCTCGGGACATGGAAAGATTATCCAATCCGCCCTCTTAAATGAATATTCATCAATAACTCCAAGCCGCTCGAGCTGCGGCTTGCGTTTGCAAACATCCTTTTCATTGAGCCTTGCGATAAGCTCCTTATGATACGCACAGGGAGAGTGCGAAGATAGAACGACTTTCCCCTTATAAGAAGAGAGATCCTTTCTATGCAAATACATATCTTCTGTCGAGTGGAAATGAATTACGGAGTAGTCACCATAAAGTACCGGCGCGCTTACGATTCTGCTCGGCAGCATTTCCAAGCCGCGGAGTCTTCTTAAATCCTTAATTCGTCGGGGGATAACTCTTTGCAGTGTTCTGTTAGACTCAATTGACTTTCCAACGGGGGGCAGGAATTCGAAGTCATGGACACCATTCTGTTCAAGACCATGCTTCAATCCAAAAAGATATCCTGATGGGCCTCCTTTTGGAGCCAATCGATCAACTGGCCAGTGAATCAGTTTAGTCATATCACGCATCACTCGAATCAGTACTCGCTTCATCAATTGTTTTTTTCATTTGACCGAAAACTCTGGCGGAGGAATACATTTCCGCGTGAGCTATGCAGTTCCTTTTTATGGACATGTGATCGGAGTCATCCAATTTCACAAAATTGAGCATTGCTTCAGCAAGAGCGTTGACATCAGGAGCGCACCCTATGCCGGTGGATCCCTCTTCAATGATCTCCTCAAAATACCGCCAATGGTAAGCAATTACAGGTACTCCGGCAGCGTAAGCATCGATGATACTCCCAGGAAATCCTTCGCCAGCCCATGTTGTGGGAAAGAGAAGCGCTGCGTAATTCTTTACAACCTCGACACTGTCATTTGATCGAATCACGCCTTTGTACGAGACGTGATGGCAGTTATTCAAAATCGATTCGAATTCTGTTTGAAAATCCTTTTCTACGGGACCGTAGACATCGAGTAGACAAGGAATGCCCTCATCGTTTAGCATTTCCGTTGCAGAGGCGGCGTCGGGTATTCCCTTAGCTACGCAAACCCGGCTAAAAGTGCAGAATCTTATAGGATTCCTTGCCGGTACGGGAAGACTGTCAGCATTCAAAGGAACAACATCTTTAAAATTTGGAAGGTATTCAACTTTCATCACGCCTAAACGCCGAAGTTCGTTGACAAGGCTCTGAGATTCAACCCAGTTAATTTGGAAAGTATTGAGTTGACGGACTAGCCGCACTCCATCTTCATCCCTTATGTTATCAGCAAGTTTTCCGCCAATAAGCGAGTGGAAGATTCGCTTATTAAACCGCTTTGCAGCCAGCGAGAGAAATGGAAAAAACGCCCTTCGTCCGCCTCGCGAAAGCAAAACGACGATATCATCGCACTTCATCATCGCGTTGATAAACGCGATGGCTACACGGAAAGGATTACGCATGTAATCGCGAGTGTCTACAGCCACAATCGCATTGTTGCCGTAGTTTTCCTTCAGCAATTTCCAAATTGTCCTTGTTTTAACTGTCTGACCATCCGACAACTGCCCACTTGGGTCGATTCTTCCAATCAAACATATCTGCTTTGGCTCTCTGGACGGAATCATACGTTCCCATCCCTCAGCGTGAAGCCCTTTGAAGGACGTTCCTTCTCGACCAAACCGGATGCTTTCTGAAGCGACAAATCCCAGTAGTCTCCAATTACTCGGTCGTACCTGTCTGGAATAATTCGCTCGAATCCGCTTCCGTTTGTAAAAGTCATCTCTCCGAAGTATGGGCGTCCGTTAATCGAGTAAAGATCGACCCGAACGTGCCCGAAGCCCTGTGATAGGGCTCGGGCAATCGTGATCATCTCATCGAAGCACGCTGGTCTCGGCACCTCTTCCTCGAGCTTCGGATAGTCATATTGAACCCAGGGCTGGCGCTTCCACTCCATGTCGAAAACCGCCCGGCGATGGTCTGAATACCTGTCGACATCGACCCAAACAAAGCGGGGCTCCCCGTTAAAGCACATGAACTTGTAGTCCTTGAGCTCCCTTGACCCGTCGCCATCGACCATGTACTGCTCCGCGATAACCTTCGGCTCTATGGCGTCGTACTGCATGTCGAAGAGGTACCAGGCGTCCTCGAAGGCCAGCCACTTCGAGAGCTTTCTCCTCAACCTCCCGAGGTCTGTGCTCTCCTTATCCTCGACGAAGGCGTTCGTTCCCGAAGCGTTGTTCGTCTTGATTACGAACCGATCGGGAAGCTTCTCGAAATCAATCTCATCTGCATGATCCCAAACACCGAGCAACGGTATCAAGTATTGGCATCCGATGCGCTCGGCGACCCATTCCCTGCATGCGAATTTATCGCTCAGCAGCGATCTCATGGGATTGTGATCGTACAGCTTCGACCACTGGATTTTCTCTGTGTAGCGCTGCGGATTCGAAAGATTCAGATCTGCACCGACGCGCGCTTTGTATAGACGGCCGAGTTCGGTCTCGATCTGGCGCGGGGTCATCGCCTTGTGGCGGCGAATCAGCACGGCCCTGTATGCGTCTCTTGCAAGCTCGAAGACCGATGGAAACTTGGATGATACAAGATGCTTAACGTTCAAGGCGCCTCCTAAGCAGCACGGCTAGACCAGCTGACGGCACTACAGGCGCCAGTAGCGGTAGTCCGCGAACTCGGCCTTGTCCAAAATGCTCTTGACGTCCACGACCACCTTGCGGCCGTCGGGGCCGTCGGCGAGCATCGCC
This sequence comes from uncultured Atopobiaceae bacterium, assembly GCA_944320385.1. Lineage (GTDB taxonomy): Bacteria > Actinomycetota > Coriobacteriia > Coriobacteriales > Atopobiaceae > Thermophilibacter. The sequence goes on from CALUHH010000025.1 coordinate 18,766, forward strand.
TTGATCGCGCCGGGTCCCATCTCCCTGAACTGCCGGTGCGCCACGGCGATGACCAGGCAGTCGAGGTCCTTCATCTCGCCCACAGGGACGAGATCCACGCCGTAGGCGCGCTTGGCCTCGGCGGGTTCGGCCCAAGGGTCGGCGACGACGGGCTCGATGCCGTACTGGGCGAAGCGCTTGAGGATGTCCTCCACCTTGGAGTTGCGCACGTCCGGGCAGTCCTCCTTGAAGGTGATGCCGAGTACGCCCACGCGGGCCTTCGCGGGCGCCAGGCCCGCCCGCACCATCTCGCGGATGGCGGCGTCGGCCACGAACTCTCCCATGCCGTCGTTGACCTTGCGGCCCGCGAGGATGATCTGGCTGTGGTAGCCGAGCTTCTCCGCCTCGTAGGTGAAATAGTAGGGGTCGACTCCTATGCAGTGGCCGCCAACGAGGCCCGGGCGGAACCCGAGGGCGTTCCACTTGGTGTTCATTCCGTCCACGACCTCGGAGGTGTCGATACCCATGCGGTCGAAGACCATGGCGAGCTCGTTCATGAACGCGATGTTGATATCGCGCTGGGAGTTCTCCACGACCTTGATCGCCTCGGCAGTCTTGATGGTGGAGACGGGGTAGGTGCCCGCCTCGATCACGATGTCGTAGACCCTCTTGATCTCCTCAAGGGACTCGGCGTCCATGCCGGAGACGATCTTGCGGATGGTGGTGAGCGTATGCACGCGATCGCCTGGGTTGATGCGCTCCGGGGAGTAGCCCACCTTGAAGTCCACGCCGCACCTGAGCCCGGACTCCTCCTCCAGGATGGGAACGCACACGTCCTCGGTGACGCCGGGGTAGACCGTGGACTCGTAGACCACGATGGAGCCGGGCTTGAGGTGCTTGCCCAGCGTCCTGGACGCGCCCTCCACCGGGGAGAGGTCGGGGGTCTTGTCCTGGTTCACCGGGGTGGGTACGGCAACGATGTGGAAGCGCGCCTCCTCCAGCTTGGAGGGGTCGGCGGTGAACTCGACCGTCGACCCCGCGACCGCCTCGTTCCCGACCTCGTTGGTGGGATCGACGCCCTTCTTGTACTGCTCGATCTTGGCCTCGTTGAGGTCGTAGCCGACGACCTTCACGTGCTTGGCGAACTCGACGGCGATGGGCATGCCCACGTAGCCGAGTCCCACGAGTGAGAGCTTGGCCTTTCCGTCGATGAGGTCCTGATAGATACTCATTGGTGCTACATCCTTCCTATTCTCTTCAAGGTCGCATGGAACAACTGCCAGAACTGGCAGTAGGCGGCGTAGGGGGCGCTCAGCCCCTCGATATGGCGGTAGAGGTGCCACGTGTACTTCATCGCGGATAGCTTGTTCGCGGACACCGAGCCCTTGCGCTTGCGGTTCTTCGCGAGGATCTCGTCCAATCCGTGCGCGGTGACTCCGCTTCTGAGCACCCTGAGCCACGTCGCGCCGTCCTGCCTCTTTCGCAGGTCGGGCATCACGAGCAGGGACCGGTCGACTATCTCGGTGTCGAACATGACGGTGTGTGTGCAGGTCACGGGAGCCTTCAGGAACCCCTTGTATCCGATGCTCTCAGGGACGTGGACGTAGTTCCTGTGGGACCCGTCCTCGTTGATGGTCTCGTACGAGGTGAAGCACATGCCGACCCCGCCGTCCCGCATGAAGGCGAGCTGGCGCTCGAGCTTCTCCGGCGCCCACAGGTCGTCCGAGTCAAAGTAGGCGACGAATCGGCCCCTGGCCTCGCGGAGGGCGCGGTTGCGCGCCGCTGCGGGTCCTTGATTGGTTTCCTGACGGAACAGGAGCACCCTTGCGTCGGAACGGGCGTAACCCCCTACGAGGCAGCATGTCCCATCGGACGAGCAGTCATCGACCACCAGGAGCTCCCAGCTCGGGTAGGTTTGGGCAATCACCGATTCAATGGTCTCTCCGACGAAGGCCTCCGAGTTGTACGTTGGCATGATTATCGAAATGTTGGGAACGGAGGCGCCTGCCTCCGCCTTAAGGTCGACCTTATCCATGTCAGTGCCCCCTTCCGGTGACGACGCACACGACCGTTCGGGCTATCACCTTGAGGTCGACCCAGGGGCCGCACTCGCGGATGTAGCGCAGGTCGAGGTCGACCCATTCGTCGAAGGTGATGTCGTCCCGGTTCGGTTGCACCTGCCAGAAGCAGGTGAGGCCCTGCTTGACGGACAGGCGCTGGCGGTCGCGGTCGGTGTACTCCGCCACCTCGCGCGGCAGCGCGGGGCGCGGGCCGACCACGGAGAGGTCGCCCTTGAGGACGTTGACGAACTGGGGCAGCTCGTCCAGGGATACCTTGCGGATGACGCGGCCCACGCGGGTGACGCGCGGGTCGTCGTGGAGCTTGAACACAGGGCCTGTCTTCTCGTTGCGCTCCAGCAGCTGCGCCAGGCGCGTCTCGGCATCGGTCACCATGGAGCGGAACTTGTACATCTGGAACTCGCGCCCGTCCCTGCCGACGCGGACCTGCTTGAAGAGGACGGGCCCGTGCGGGTCGTCAAGCTTGATGGCCATGGCCACGATGGCGTAGAGCCAGCAGAGGCCGACGAGCACGGCCAGGCTGAATACGATGTCGAAGGCGCGCTTGCAGAAGCGGTAGCCGATCCTGCCCGTGCGCAGGCGCTCGGCGGCGGCCTGGGTGACCGGGTCGATCGTGACGGGGGCGGAATGCCCGGTCTTACCCTCGGTATTCGTTTTCGCAGCGGAAACGGAGGCCTCCGACAGGGCCTCCTCTGGAGCGGCCATCACGCCAGCCCCCGTATGGCTAAGCGGTACATCGAGCGCCCCCTCAATGTTCGAGGGCATGCCTTGTTCCATCAGTCCCATCGACAAAGATCCCGACCCTGATCCCGTGTTCCTGCAGTTGCGGTGGTGCAAAATACGCCGTCAATCTCGTCAGCTCTTGAACGGCACGTCTATCGGCGCCTGCTCGGTGAAGGCGGCGTCCCCGTCCCCAACGCGCACCTGGCAGCGCCTGCGGTGGCGGTCCACCTTGGAGATGCGCGGCTCCTGGCCCACGAGCGGGCCGGACTGAACGTGCAGGACCCCGTCCACGATCACAGCGGTGGAGCTGCGGATGACGTGGCTCCCGTCCATGGCGGCGGCGTACCAGGCCGCGGCCTCGTCGGCGAGCGGGGCCCAGGACCGGACGTCCGTTCCCACCAGCTCGACGGGGAGCGTGAGGCCGGCAATCGCCTTGGCGAGCCCCGCCGCGTCCGAGGAGATAGCGAAGGCGTAGCCCCGGTACATGTTCACGGGCTCCAGGAACCAGACCCCGGCACGCTTCATCCAGCGCTCCTTGCGCAGCACGAAGGCGTCCTTGAGGACGGACCCCGGCAGCAGGCGCTTGAGCTCGGCGCAGATCGTCGCCTCGCGCCCCTCCGGCATCCGCAGGAGGTACCAGCGCTCGCGGCCGCGCGGGGTGCGCCGCCCCATGGGGAGCCCTGCGGCCAGGCTGCCGCCGCGCGCTGCCGACCTCGCTGCTGACGCTGCCGCGACGGTCATCCCGACCCCTCCCTTCCCGGTGCCCGCGCTCGCGCCCCGGGCGGGGATGCGCGAAAAGGTACACCTTTTGACACTCTCCAAAACAGGGACATTATACGTCACCCCTCCGACATTTTGCGGACAAAATGCCTGCTCCACACAACCCGACACCCGCTCCGACCTGCGGAAAGAGGCCGAGTTAAAAGGTGTACTTTTTGCTGCAGCGGAAAACTGCCATTTACCAGCGCAAACACAGCTGCATGACTACTATTCCGACACCCCTTTCGCCCGGTCCTCCCGTAGCCACTTGTCGAACGTCGAGATTGACACCTTGAGGCGCGATGCCGCCTCCGACCTGGTGATATGTCCGTCCAGGTACGCCTTCCGCGTGGATTTGTACGTCCCGGGCCTTCTCTTCTTCGGTCGTCCGAATTTGACCCCGCGTGCCTTCGCCGCCGCGATCCCCTCGGCTTGCCGCTGGTGTATGCTCTCGCGCTCCACCTGCGCCACGTAGGACAGCAGCTGCAGCACGATGTCCCCGATCAGCACGCCCGTGATCCCGTCCCGCTCGCGCCTCGTGTCCAGCAGCGGCATGTCCAGCACCACCACGGCCGCCCCGCGCACCTTGGTGATGTCCCTCCACTGCTCGATGATCTCCTCGTAGCTGCGCCCGAACCGGTCGATCGACTTCACCACCAGCACGTCGCCCTCACGCAGCGCCTCCTTCATGGCGATCCACTGCGGCCGCTCGAAGTCCTTGCCGCTCGCCTTGTCCGCGAAGATGTCCTCCCGGGCCACCCCGAACTCCGCCAGCGCGTCCATCTGCCGATCCAGGTTCTGCTCCCGCGTCGACACCCGCGCGTACCCGTACGTCCTCGCCATCAAAACCCCGCCTTCCCGCCCGCGCGCCACCCGCCCCGACCTGCGCGGGCGCAAGCAGGCAGGGGCCCACGCGCCAACGTTAAAAGGCGGTCGCAAACCGCCCGCCATACCCGGGTTCCCAACGCGCTGGTAGAATGGGCCGGTAACGGAACGGAGGCCCCAGTGGACAACGAAGCCCAAACGACCCAGATCCAAGACGACAACGCAAACATCGGCGCAGCCGAGGCGCACCCCAAGCCGATGCTCACCGTCGACCAGCAGATAGCCCACATGAAAGCGAAGGGCATAACCTTCGACCTCGTCTCCGAGGCAGAGGCCGCAGCCCACCTGCGCGCCAAGTGCCAGTTCTTCCGCGTCTACGCCTACCGCCGCAACTTCGACCGCCACGTCGGCGGCGACCGCGACGGGCAGTACGTCGGCCTCGACTTCGGGCATCTCCGCGTCCTGTCGAACCTCGACCGCAAGCTGCGCGACGCCCTGCTCCCCATGGCGCTCGACCTGGAGCACTTCGCCAAGGTGCGCCTGCTCGCCGCAGCCGAAGACGCCGGCGAAGACGGCTACGCCGTCATGCGCGGCTACATGGCATCCGTCACGGACAGGCAGAGATCCCATCTGGAGCGCGAGCTCGACCGCCGCGAGGACGATCCCTATGCCGGCGATGTCGTGCGCAAGTACCGGCACGACATGCCGCTCTGGGCGTTCTGCGAGGTCGTCTCGTTCGGCGCCTTCCTCGGCGTCCTGAGGTTCTGCGCCGACCGCTGGGGCGACGCGGAGCTCTCGGACCTCCATTACCACCTCAAGTGGGTAAAGTCGATCCGCAACGCTTCCGCGCACGGCTCATGCGCAGTCAACGACCTCTCCGAGCGCCCGTCGCGCCGCTGGCGAGCGCCCGACGCCGTCACGAGGGCGCTCGCCTCGTGCGGCGTCCCGAAGCGCTTGCGCGCAAAGCGCCTCAGGAGCCCGCGCATGGCCCAGATGTGCACGCTGCTGTACCTCTACGACCGGACCGTCCCCGAGGGCACCGTGCGCACCGACCGCGAGAGCGCGCTGGCCGACCTGTTCGGCTACCTCCACGGCGAGGGCGCCTGCCTCCCGAGCGAGAACCCGGCAGTCTCCTCGCTCACCTTCGCCGAGCGCTTGACACGCGGCCTCGGTCTGATAGACTGACTCGCATACAGCAAAACCTCCTCGGAGGTTTTTACGGGGCGGGAGTGCGAAAGCGTTTCTGCCCCGGTTTTCATTTGCCACAGAAAAGCCCTCGGGCTTTGTAAGGCGGGGTCGCGCAAGCGGTTCCGCCTAGTTTTTATTGACGAGAGATCCCACACCCCACAGCCACCCGCTGCCCGTCGAGGGCCGCACCGCAGCCCATCCGCCTGCGCTCCGTTGCGCGCGCGGCTCGGACCCGCCCCGCCCTGCGCGGAGAGCGCCACTCACGGCCATGCCCGCCGCTCCGGCTGTGTATGCTCCGCGGCTCGGGCCAGCCAGCTCCGCCTGCGTGTTGCTCCCGGCTCAGGTCAGCCGGCTGCGCCGTCTGCCCTTCGCGGCGGTCGCACACTCCGGCTGCGCTGTCTGCCCCTCGCAGCGCTGCGCATACACAGCCTCCGCTCTGGGCATGGCCTGCCGGGGGTTCGACATGCGCAGGTCGGGTCGGTTCCTCGCGGCGGCGCGCACTCCGCTACGGCGGCCGGGCTGCTACGTTTTTCTTCACGTTCGCGGGTGGCTGTGGGGTGTGGGATCCGTTCGCGTCTCTCACTGAGGGGGCTGCAGGCGCCTCGCGCTGACGCACGGCCGCCGCGGGGCCGAGAGCGCGTCGCCCACAGGCAGCGATGCCCACGCGCCCGCGAGCGAGCCGGACTCCGTCCCGAGCGACACCATGCCTCGCAAGAGCGCCCCGAAGCCCCTGACGGGGCCTCGGGGCTTGCCCAACCGGAAGTCTGATACCCGCCGCCCAAGCCGGGGAGCCGGGGCGCGTGCGCCGGGTCGCAGCCGCCGTCCGCGCCGGCGCCGCGATCATCCGGCCGCGGCTCGGGCACCCGGCCGCTCCGGCGGGCGCTTCGTCTGCGCCTCCGCGCCCGCCGGAGCGGCCGCGTCCCTCGCCTCGGACATCATCTCATCCGCGCCGGCGCGCCCGTCGCCCGCTCCTCGCGGCGGCGCCCGCGCCCCGGCACCCCGTCCTGGGCTGCGTTGCCGCCATCCGAACCGCCGCGGCTCGCAGCGGACCCGCCAGACGCCCCTCCGCGCCTCGCAGCGACCTCGCCCTCGCCGTACCACTTGGCTCGGTACTCCCACGGCTCCATGAGCCCCGCCGCGACCTCGTCCATGTCCTGCCGCTTCTCGGCCGTCGTGTCCGTGATGATGCTGTCGTCGAACGTCACCCTGATCCCGCCCTCGTCGGGCAGCCCCACGCCGATTCGCCGCTCCACCGCGAGCAGTGCCCGGCAGATCCCTGCGATCGCGCCCTCCAGCGCATGCTCGTGTCTCCTGATGTTGCGCATCAGCGCCGAGTTGTCGGCCGACACCTCCGTGGCCGTCTTCACATACCCCACGTTCTCGAGGTCGAAGTAGTTGATGCCGAAGCCGCACAGGTCGCCGAGCGTCTGCAAGGCGACACGGAACGCCCGCGCCTGCGCCTCGGTGCGCAAGGCCGGCGCGAACTCCTGTATCGTGTCTTCGGTAGACATCACCTTCCTGAACACCGTGCAGTCGCCCTTGCCGAACGGGATCGACACGCGCCCGCCCTTGCCGTCGCGCTCGACGTCGAACATCACATCCGAGAGGAACACGCGCATCTTGCCGTTGTCGATCTCGCTCATCATCGCGTCGTAGCACAGGTCGACCGCCTGGATCGCGTCCACCGCATCGGCGAACACCGACTGCCCGTAGGGCGACATGTCCACCCGCGTGTTGTCGACGGCAGGCTTCACGAGCGCGAACGTGGGCCACGGCGAGCCCGTGTCGTACACCGGGCACACTCCCTCCGGCTCGACGCGGTTGCCGTCCCGGTCGAAGCAGGCCGTCACGATCCTGTACGTTCCTTCGCTTGCATCATCCGTTAGGCGAGAAGAACCCGCCGCTGCACCCCCTCCAAATGATTCGCCAGGCGAGAAGAACGCGTCGGCAGCGCCCTTCAAATGCAGCTGCACCTGGTCGACCGAGCGCCCGCGCCAGAACGCCCGCGTCACGAACGCGCACTCCGTCACGCCCTCCTCGTCCCACGTGAGCGGCACGACCATCCGCGCGTCGTAACGCCTCACGCGCACCTCGCCCGCGCCCGCGTCCACCCAGAGCGCCCACGCCCCGGTCCCTAGGCCGAACGCCCGCACCACGCACTCCTGCGCCGAGGCGAGAAACCCGGTCCGCGCCATCCACGCCGCGAGCCAGTCCGTGCACGCCTGCTCGGCGCACGCCACCTGCGTCCTGTCGTTCAGCAGCAGCGACCCCCACTCCCGGCACACCCTCATCGCCGGGTGGATCGAGCGCCGGTGCACCTCGTACACCCGCCCCACGCCGTCGGTGTCCCTATAGTCGTAGAAGTCCCCGAGCGCCCGCATCCACCGGTCCCACGCGCGAATGTGAGGCTCCATGTCCTCCAGCGGCAGCGAGAACCCCAAGGATCGCAGCCACGCCCTCACATGCTCCGGCACCCAGTACTCGTCATCCAGCCCCTGCACAGCGCACCTCCCGCGTCGTCTCATCCACTACGCCGAAAGGTACGCGCCCGTCCCAAACTCCCCGTGCTCCCGCTGATGCCCGCGCCCGCGCTTTCGCCCTTACTGTCAATCGCGCTCGTGCCTGCACCGTTCCCGCCGCTTTCGCATGTGCACGCGCGCGACAGCGCCGTTATGCGTCTATCCCTGTTTCTGCTATAGGAGCTGTCGAAGGCGCTCCTGCCAATGCGGTCTGCATAAGCAGGCGGCTCGCGCCAAGGTCGCTCGCTCCTCCGCGCAGCCCAAAGGTCTGCGCTCCGCATCGCGCCGCCAAAGTCGGCGCTCCTGTTCCGCAAGCCGGCCCGGCCGCCGCGCAAGGTCCCGCCCACATCGAACCGCACGGCGGCGCCCGGTCCGTCTTGCTCCAAGCTCCGGCAGCCCCGCGGGCGGGTCTGCCTCCGCAGCTACGGGTGTCTGCTGCGCAGTCACCCTCCGCACCGCTCCAAGTCCGCTGCGGTCGCTCGCGCTCCCTCCGCGGTCTTTCCGCGGGCTCCGCAAGCCCCGTTCCGGGTCTTGCTCCGCAGGGGACGAGAAGAACGAGAAGAACGTCCCTGTGTCTATCCAGCTCTCCCACATATCCCATCCATGCTTGCGAATTCAGCTGGCAACTGAATTCATGGCGCTTCCTGGCGGGTACTATATGCCTAACAGTCGAGAAGGGCGGGGGCGCTATGGGCAGATCGACAGCGGCCTTGGGCAGGGATCTTGGCCTGAACTCCCAAGAGATGAATATCTTGCTTAGAGACAAGGGCTATCTAGAGGGAGAGCCGGGCGATTGGAAGCTCACGGATAAGGGGCGTGAGCATGCCAAGCAGCAGCATTGGGATGTCCCCAGCAGCGGGCACGCCGGCTACGTCACGACAAGATGGGACGACAGCGTTCGCGAGGACATTGGCGAGGTAAGCCCTGAGTGCAAGCGGCAAATTGATGACGAGATCTCCGCTCGACGAGCGGAGCAGCACAGGCAGAGGCAGGAGCGCCAGGCAGAGCTTGAAAGCGGAAGCGCTGACGATACCGATGAATCCATCTACGGGCACGACGATGATGAGGGCGCGGAGATTGACGGTAAGGCCGCCGGGATCATCATAGCGGCCATCGCCGGAGGCTATCTACTTGTGAGGGGCGCGAAGTGGGCGAAGCCCCGTGTCGAGAGATGGTGGAACGAGACCGCACAGCCAAAGCTCGTCGTCACCAAGGAGAAGCTCGCCGCCAAGTTCAAGAAGGCGGCGGATAGTCGGCAAGAAGAGACGACTTCCGGTAGTCCGGAGGCGGAAGAGATTGAGGACAAAGGCGAGAAGGACGCTGGCGAGAAGGTCTAACCCCTCAGCACGTCGTCCATCATCGCGTAGCGCACCGCATCGATCGAGTGGTCGTTGCCGTCCGGGATGTCGTCCAGCCACGTGCCGTCCCGGTCGCGATCGTACTCCTTGAGCCGGAACTCCTCGTAGGCAAGCGGCGCCCGCTCCGGGTCGATGCAGATCTCACGCAGGCCGGCAAGCCACTCGTAGGACAGCCTGCGCATGTTGGACTTCCTCGCAGGGCGCACGCGCAGCCCCGCCTCGCGCCGCCACACCGCCATCGACTGCTTGCCGTCCGGCGTGTCGTCGCACCACACCAGCTCGTCGTGGAGGTAGGCGTCCTCACCGGACCCGTCCGCGTAGGTGAGCGCCGAGACCACCATAGCCGCAGTCTCCGAGGGCGTCTTCCTGTTCGCCGAGAGCTCGCCGAAGATGGTGAGCCTGCGCTCGCCGGGCTCCCATCCCATGCGCACGAAGCGCCAGGGGTCGGGAAACCAGCCCCAGTCCACCCCGCAGCGCGTGCGCGAGAAGCCCCGGCACGCCGCGTCGGACAGGCGCACGCTCACGATGTTGTTGAAGACCGAGCCACCCGTCCCCGTGACCTCGCCCAGATACTCCGAGCGCCACGCCTGCTCGTCCACCTCGCGCAGGTACTCCGCCTCCTCGATGAACGGCCCGCCCAGCCATTCGGGGTGGCTCTCGATGACGTCGAGGTAGCTCGACTGCCGAACGAGAGTATCGCTTCTCCGCTCGCGCTCCAGCTTCTCGCGGTTCACCCAGCTCCAGAGCGTGCGAGGAGGGTTGTAGCTGTAGAAGATCCAGAAGTCCTCGCCGCCTCGGCGCAGCGAGTTCAGGATCGAGCGCACCGCGTCGATGCCGTCGAACTGGTCGAGCTCCTCGAACCACGTGACGGCGCAGTATCCGCGCGTGAACTTCACGCCCTTGAGCTTGAGCGGGTCGTCCGCGCCGCGGAAGACGATGCGCTGACCCGTTGGCAGGTACGTTATCTCCATCGGCGAGATGCGGGCCCGGAACCACCGCTCGAGCCCGAGCTCCGCGATGGCCCACGTCACCTGCTGGAACACCGAGTCCCTCAAGGTGTTGGAGAACCTGCGCACCACCACCGCGTTCGCCTCGGGGTTCGCCAGGATGAGCAGCACGATGCACACGCTGATGAAGCTCGACTTCGTGGACCCGCGCCCGCCGTGCAGCCAGTAGTGCGTGTGCCCGTGCGCCATCACGTCGCCCAGCACGTCGTGGAAGCGCGGGATGACGAGCGCCGACGCGTCAACCATCCGCGCGCTCCACGTCGACGGCTCCGTCGAACCCCGGCAGCTTCTCCTGCACCGGCTGCGCCACCACGCCGAGCACAATCTTGGGCGCGGCGTCGGCCTTGGCGTCGTCGCGCTGGCGCTCCGCCTTGCCGAACTCGTCGGGGTACTTGCGCTCGAGCAGCCACGCCGCCGCCGTCCAGTACTGGTTTCTCGCCAGCGCCGCCGAGCGGATCGTGGTGAGCAGCGTCCGCTTGAACGCCGACTCCTCCTTTTTTAGCCCCTCGCTTAACGCGCGCTGCAGCCTGTTCTTCGGGTCGCCGATCCAGCGGTAGAACGTCGACTCGTGGATGCCCAGCGCGCAGATGATGTCGCCGTTGGAGAGGCCGTCCGCCTTGAGGCGGATCGCCTCGTCCACCATCTCCTGCGTCAGCTTCGGACGCCTCGCCATGCAATCACCCCCGTGAAAGTCGATAGAACCCTTCACGGTGGATTCTCGCGGCGCGTCACAAAAGAAAAGGTAGAATCTAAACACGTCCATTGCTTGTTAGCTCCATGATGGAGTTTGGCCTCTGCCTTTTTGACTATGTTCAAGGAGGTGGTTGCATGAACGGCTTTATTTCTGTTCTGCCAGACTTTTTGCCATTGGTGGCAGCGTGGCTAGGCGGCGGTGGCCGAGCAATCATCATGGGCTTTCAGGGTTCTAGCCACATCCGGTTCGAATCCGGACACCGCCGCCATATCACTTTCGCTCCCGCTTTCCCTTCAGCCCGTACTTCCTGCACAGCCGCGAGTTGCGCTGCCGCATCATGTCCCGCTCGCGCCGCACGTCGTCGATGTCCGCCGCCTCCTCGGCGGCGACCCGCTCGCGCTCCAGCTGCTCGTTGAAGGCGCGCTCCTGCGCCAGGTGGTACTCCTCGGTGCACCGCCGGCACATGCCGGTCTGCCGGTTGATCTTAACGCCCACCGCGCCGCAGGAGGGGCACACCGTCTGCATCGCCAGCGAGCAGTGGATCCGGCTCGCCCGCATCTCCACCGCCCGCACGGAGTGGTGCACCCCGCAGCGCCGCTCGATCTCGGCCGCTGCGTAGGCCGCGCCCCGGAAGCTCACCTCGCGCAGGACGTCGTCCTGCTCCTCCGTCCACCAGCTCATCTTCGCCCCCTCCCGGCCCGTCTCATACGCCGCCCGCGCGCACCATCGCGCCGGAGACCCCCGCTTGAGACACAGAGCAAGCCCGCTGCCAGCGCAAACGCCGCCCGTCTCAACGTCTCAAGCAGAACAGCACCCGGGCGCCTTGCGCGCATGTGCGCGCGCACGCCCGCGCGCGATGCCCCATCAACTCTCCTTCCCGTCAAGACAGCAAGACAAGAGGGGTGGGCAACCACCTTCACCAGCCGGTACGGCCGTCTCAAATCCCGTCTCAACATGGCGCGCCTCCTTGAGACGCGATGCCGGCACCGCCTGCGCCCGTGGCCCCGGCAGACCGGTCGAGAAACGCCTCCAGCGCCTCGTTGTCGATGCAGACGCAGTAGACGCGCCCGGCGTTGCGGAACCGCTTCTGTCTGGTGTAGCGGTGCCCCGAGTCGCGCACGAGGATGCCCTCCTCGTCCATGCGCCGCAGCGTCTTGGCGCGGTCGAAGTTCGCGCCCGCGAGCGCCCGCTCCAGCACGCTCGAGAACACGTACCAGCGAAACCCCGCCGCGCACGACTTCTCCTCGATAGCGCCCCAGCGCTCCAGCCGGTCGTTCTCGCAGTAGTCGTCGAAGTGGATGCGGTTGCCCGCCAGCCATTCCGCGACGAACTGGATAGCACGGGTGTCGGTGTCGCTCTCCGCTCCCGTGGCGTTGCCGAGCGCCCACGCCGCCATCGCCATCGCGCCGTCCAGGCACGACGCCCATTCGGAGCCCGGCGCGAGCACGTAGTACTCGGCGAGCGCATCGGCGAGCGCAAGCAGCGCGATGTTGTCCGCCTGGGGGTGGCCGGAGGCGATGTCGCCCACGCCGTCACGCACGAGGGAGAACAGGTCAGCGTAGAACGCCGGCTCGTTCCTCCTCAGCGCCGCTACGAAGGCCCTCCCGGCAGTCCCGTGCTGCCTGGCGACGAGCCGATGCATCGCCTGGGCCGCCCGCACGTCGGAGAAGGGTTCGCCCGAGAGCTCCAGCGTTCGGTTCGAGGCGCCTTGCTGCGTCGAGTCTCCCACGATGGGGATCTCGCCCGTGGCGATCGTGAGCGAGCGCCAGCTGCCCGCCCGCATCATCGAGCGGTCGGAATTGAGCGCCCCGCGCTCGTGCCCAAGCGAGAGTGAGTAGAGGAGGTCCTCCACGATCTGGCGCTTCGATGCCTGGCCGCCGGGTGCCCCCTTGCTCTGAAGCTCGTCGATGATCACGGGTATGTCGTGCAGGAGGGCAGCCGCCCTCACGATGCTCTTCGGAGTGTCCGCGAACGTGCGGAAGTAGGAGTCCGACCCCTCGGTCGGATCGCCCCACACCGATCCCGCCGCCTTGAGCGTCGGCGTTTTGCCGGAGCGCGAGCGGCCCCAGACGTAGACGATGAACGTCTGCACGCCGAGCAGCGCCACGAGCGGCGAGGCGAAGCTCGCCGCCAGGACGCAGCGGAACAGGGGCGATGCCGCGCGCGCCGGGGCGACGCCCGCGACCCACTCGGCAAGCGTGCCGGCCGGCTCCATGAAGGGGCGTGCCTTCAGCGCCTCGTCGGGAGAAGGGTCGAAACGCATTTCGCCTTCGTCGTAGGGCATGAACGCGCCGAGCGGGCCGTCCGCCCAGCCCAGATGCGTCACGCTTCGCGCCCTCGGCCGCTCGCCGCCGAGCCTGCGCTCGCAGTCGGTGAGGTAGCGCACCACGTCCTTGGAATTCGTGCTCGATATGTTCGCCCCGAGCGGCGCCAGCGCCCCGATGATGCGCGTCTGGTTGAGCAGCACGTCGCGGTCGAGCGCCCGCTCGCGCACCCCTCCTGCCACCGACACGCGCACGAGCGCGCGCACGTCTCCCGTGTCGACGTCCTCCAAGTCGCACGCGATCCAGGGTGCGGTCGCCGTCACGGTGTAGCGCAGCTCCCCGGCGGCATCCGCCGCCCAGAGCCTTCCCCGGTCGTCCACGTGCCAACCCTCGACCGAGGGAGCCACGTCTGTGGCCTCCCTCGGCGCGGCGTCATCGTCGGGTACCCCTCGCTGCTCGCGCCGCGTTGACACCGAACATACGTTCTTGTTTTGAGGGCGAGAGGGCCGTTCCGTCCGCCGGTCCCTCGGCCTGTAGACGTCCGTGCATCCCGCGATCGCACGCTCGATCGTCTGCGCCCCGTACGTGGAGCTCCCGCGGCGGGAGTCCCACTTGTCGCGCATGAGGCCGGAGCGTCGGAAGATCCGGTCCATGCGACCGGCGTCGCGCCCGCACCAAAAGGCCAGGTGGGAGCACAGCGCCATGTCGGCGGCCGACCGGTCGCCTCCCTGGGCGGAGCAGTCGCCCGCCATCAGCGCCCGGATCGCCTCGCCGCTGCGGGAGGCGTACATGCGCTCCAGCAGCTCCTCGTCGTCCGTGTCGCCGGACGAGCCCGTGCCCGCCGCCGACAGCGCCGGCTGCGACGCGGTCTCCGGCTCGATCCACGTCCGGTACGCCCGCTCAACCACGGCAGGATTCTCCGAGATGGCATCGCGCCCCTCGAAGACCGCCCCGGTAACAGTGAAGTACCGGTCGCGGTCGTACATCTCGACCACCCGACCTCCAGGCTGGCCCTTGCGCGACCTCTGCGCCCAGTCGGGTTTGCTCCCGCGGAAGATGAGGTGCAGGCCGTCGCCGGAAGGGGACACCTCGGTGTACGTCCCCGCCTGATCGACGACCCAGCGGTACTCAGCATCCAGCGTCCCGTCGACAATCACGTGGTCGAGGTCGAGCCCCGTGTAGGCCCGGTCGGGCCCGAACACGAACCCAACGCCGTCGCAGCGCCACCGCCCGACAGCAGCCACGGCCTCATCGAAGGTCGCCCACGTCGCCGGGTCGGTGCTCTTGGCCATCCGCCCGCTCTTCGCGCACACCGGCAGCTTCGTTGTCTTCCCGCCGCGCTCTTCGCGCCGCCAGCACACCCAGCGCGCCTCCGCCCGCAGCTCAGCGGGCACGTTTTCTAGCGATGCCATGGAGAAGCACCGCCCGTCGCCGTATGCGCTACACTGTCTCCCCGAAGAATCCCGCCAGGAATCTTCATCGCGGCGGGCGTGGCTGCAACCGCGCTCGCCGCCCCTTCGGGGCCGTATCCGACCGGTCCGCCGCATCCGGGCGCGCCTGCAAGCGCCCCCGCACCGGCACCCGACCGCCACCGCTCAGCGGGCGCGCGCGTCGTCGCCATGCCCCACCATTCCCTTCGCCGTGTTCGGGAACACCAGATCCCTGCAGATGTAGATCCGCCCGTCAACCTTGTCCGCCGGAATCCGCCCGGCGGCGATGCTTCGCCGTATAGAGTTCACGTGCTCTCCGGTCGCGTCGGCAAGCTGCTTCGGCGTCATCAGCAGCGGCAGCTCGTGGAAGCTCCTGACCATGACCCCTCCCTTCCTGCGGCACCGCGCCGCGCCCTCGCGAGGGCTCTCTTGCGGCCCCCGTCCGTACGCGCTACATTACCACGCTTGAAATCACATTGCGATACAAACTCGCCCAATGATTGTAAAACTGGTTGCTTGGTGATTCTCAATGTTGTAATATGATTCCAACGGATACTACAGGAGGCATCTCTACGTATCGAGCCTCCATAGGACGCACGCATCCGAGGAGGGCCGAGCCGTGCCTAACAGCCTGCAAAATCTCAGGAAGGAGGCGGGATACCGCACGGCAAAGGACTTCGCCGAGGCGGTGGACATACCCGCACCCACCTACACCCGCTACGAGCAGGAGCCCGCCAAGATCCCCATCGAGCGCGCCTGGATCATCGCCGACTTCCTCGGCTGCACCATCGACGCGGTCGTCGGCCGCACGCCCATCAAGCCCAGCGAGATGCGCGGCCCCGTGCAGCGCGTCTACGACGCCCTGTCCGACAAGAACAAGGGCCTGCTCGACGACTACCTCGACTACATCCAGTACAAGGACAGCAAGGAGCAGGCGCGCGACCGCGCGCAGGACCAGCGCCGCTACGAGGAGCTGGTCCAGCAGTACAGCCGCCAGTTCTACGAGTCCATGGGCTCGGGCGAGGCGGACTTCATCGATCTGGTGTCGCTCGGCGACGCCGACGCCCTGCGCGCGCGTTTCCTCGAGTTCGTGGAGACGCGCCTCGCCGACGAGCGCGACCGCGAGATCGCCGACGCCCTCGACATGGCGGAGAGCGTAGGGCGCCGCAACGCCCGCGACAACGGCTGGGAGTTCGAGGTGGCGGGCGAGCGCTTCCTCATACGCGACACGAAGCCCAAGGAGCCCCTGTCGATCGAGCTCGCCTGCTACAAGCTCTCCAACATGCTCTCCGCACAGTACGAGGAGCGAGACCGCGAGGTTCTGGAGGGCATCACGTCCGCCTACGACGGCATGCGCCGGCGCCGCAACGCCTTCGCCCACGGCCTCGGCGGCTCGTTCGACAACAACCGCGGCTAACAGGAAGGAGGCATCGCACAAACAATACGGGCCCGCAGGAGCTGGTACCTCCCACGAGCCCAAAGACAGTCCCAACCAAGCGCTAACAAGGAAAGGACCGGTGACATTATATGCCATCGACCGACCATGCGGCCACAGGCGCCGCTATCTGCGCATACCGCGCCGCACGGCCCATCAGCCATCAAACCGCCCGACCCGAGGGGAGGCGGTAGCCATGGCCAAGGTAACCGGAGAGGGTACCATCGTCCAGCTCGAGAAGGACAAGCCCAAGTCCAAGTGCCGCAAGTGGCAGCTGCGGGTCCCCGTGGGCCTCGACCCGCGCACGGGCAAGTACAGGACCCGCACGCGCCGCGTCAAGGACATGACCTACACCCAGGCCAAGAAGGCCCTGCGCGACTTCATCGAGGAGATCGAGGACGACCGCGTCTGGAAGCGCACCGGCACCACCTTCGAGGAGTGCGCCGCCGACTTCATAGAGCGGCGCGACCTGTCCGGCGAGTTCTCGCAGAACACCCAGCTGCGCTACCGCCGCTGCTTCAAGGCCGTCTCCCGCCACATCGGCAAGGCCGAAGTCGCCCTCATCACGCCCGAGATGATCGAGGACATGTACGCGGCGATGCGCCAGGGCGACACGCTTTCGGGAAAACCGTCGAGCGGGGCCTACCTGAACCAGATCAACAAGACCCTCGACCTCATGTTCCGCGACCTCGTTGAGCGCGAGGTCATCGTGCGCAACCCCATCGACAAGGTGGCGACGCCCAAAGTCGACACCAAGGAGAAGCGGGCCCTCACGCCGGCTCGCATGCGACAGCTCGTCGACCAGCTCGAGGTCGAGACCTCGTGCGACATCGGCTACTTCCTCGCCATCACGATGGGGCTCCGCCGGGGCGAGATTTGCGCGCTGTCGTGGCGAGACATCGACTTCGACAACAAGGTGCTCACCGTCAACCACAACTTCGACGCGTTCCGCAACCTCAAGGAGGCGAAGACCCACGCCGGCATGAGGAACCTCCCCATGCCCGAGTTCGTCTGCGATGCGCTGCTGCGCCGCAAGAAGGCCCAGCAGGAGTACTTCCTCACGCGCAACTACCTCCACCGGGGGCTCAAGAAGGGCTGGAGCGAGCAGACCGAGGACACGCCCGTCGTGCTCGACTTCTACGCCCAGCGCGTGCATCCCGACACCTTCGGCAAATGGTGGGAGCGCGACCGCAAGCTCCTCGGCCTGGACGGCTGGTGCCTCCACGAGCTGCGCCACTCCTACCTCTCGATGCTCGCCCAGCAGGGCGTGCACCCCAAGGTGATGCAGGAGCTCGCCGGCCACGCCAGCGCCACGATCACCATGGACATCTACACCCATGTGAACATGGACCAGAAGCGCGAGGCCGCCGACGTCATGGAGGACGCTTTCCAGAGCATTGGCGCCGAGGAGGAGTTCATGGCGAAGCACGCCGAGGACGCCCCGAAGGGCCGCCCCTACAAGGTCCGCCACGTCCGCCCGTCACGCCGCACGAGAGCACCGGAACAAGCCCCGGTACAAACCGAGGAACGATTCGTACCAGATTCGTACCAGCAGCCCGACCGCCCCAAATTCGTAGTCCTCGACACCACCTCTGACCTGCGTTTTTCAGAGGCAATCTAACAAGCTCAACCAACGAACCGTCTCC
>CALUHH010000026.1 GCA_944320385.1 uncultured Atopobiaceae bacterium
ACGACACGATAGCGGGGAGGAGGGGGCGGCTCGGGCTCGCGGCCTAGGCCGTCCAAGAAAACGTCCGGACCCCCCGCGCGCTCCAGAACCCGCCGGATCGTACAGCTGCGTGGCGGTTGTGGGCAAAACTTTTGATGAAGCCACCTTCACTAGCTCTTCTCGTGGCTTTAACGTGGTCAAAATACGGCGAGAAGAACGTGAAACCCTGGGTTGTGGGCAAAACTTTTGATGCGAATGGGTCGAAAGCATCAAAGGTTTTGCCCACAACCGCAATATTGGCGCCAGATCAGGCCGGCCGGGCGACGAGGGCGCATGGCGGCGCATGTGACGAGAAGAACGTGGGCTAGCCCCAGAGGACGTCCGGCCCGATCTTGTCCACCGCGGGCGCGCCGCACATCTCCATGGTGTCGGCGAGCTCGGTGCGCAGCTGCGCCAGGTAGGCGCGCACGCCCCCCCGCTCCCCCGCCGAAGGCGGCGACCACGAACGGGCGGCAGATCAGGCAGGCGCGCGCCCCCAGCGCGAGCGCCCGGAAGACGTCGAGCCCGCTGCGGATGCCACCGTCCACGAGGACCTCGACCTTCTCGCCAGCGGCAGCGACGATCGCGGGCAGGACGTCTGCCGTGGCCGGGACGCCGTCGAGCACGCGTCCGCCGTGGTTGGAGACCACGATCGCGTCGACGCCCGCCTCCGCCGCACGCCGGGCCGCGGCGGCCGTCATGACGCCCTTGAGCACGAAGCGCGAACCCGCGTCGTGGCAGCGCGCGGCGACCTCCGCGATCTTCTCGGCTGACTTGGCGCCCGCGGGCGGCTCCTGGCCGCGCAGGAACGGCAGCCCCGCGGCGTCGATGTCCATCGCCACGGCGGCGGGGCCGGCGGCGAGGGCCTCGTCGAGCTTGCGCATGAGCGTCGCGTCGTCCCAGGGCTTGACCGTGGGGACGCCGGCGCCCCCGAGCTCGGAGATGAGGTCGCAGGACTGGGTCATGATGGAGGCGTCCAGGCCGTCCCCGGTCCAGGCGAGCGTGCCCTCCTCCGCGGCCGCCTCGAGCACGCAGCGGTTGTAGCCCATGGTGTCGTACACGTCACCGTAGTGGCGCTGGACGTCGCCCACGGGGCCGATCATCACCGGCAGCGAGAGCTCCCGGCCCAGCACCGTCGCGCTCGTGTCGGCCGAGAAGGGCTCGTGCAGCGTGTCCGTGTTCACGGAGAGCGCCTGCCAGGCCCGCCAGTTCTTCTCGGCCACGCGCCCGACGCCCTTGTCGCCCGGGCCGGGCATGACGCCCGCGCAGGCGCGCCCGTCGCAGACGGGGCATGCGCGGCAGTGGGGGCCGATGGTGCCGCGCGCCGCGGCGGCAAGCTCAGCGTAGCTCATGGGGTGTCCTTTCGATACAAGCGTGCCCCGGCGAGAAGGACCGGGGCACGCGGAGCAAGACCGTCAGACTAGGCGCGGGCGGGGGCCACGCGCTCGGAGAGCCAGGCCGCGACCTCGTCCAGGGGCACGTCGAAGCGCTCGCCGGTCTCGCGGACCTTGACCTCGGCCATGCCGTTCGCCACGCCGCGCTTGCCCAGGATCACCTGGTACGGGATGCCGATGAGGTCGGCGTCGGCAAACTTGACGCCCGGGCGCTCCTTGCGGTCGTCCAGGAGCACCTCGAGGTCGTCGGCGCAGAGCTCGCCCACGAGCTTCTCGGCGACCGGGGCCACGACGTCGTCACCGATGGCCAGCGGCACGACCTCGACCTCGTAGGGCGCCACGCAGACGGGCCAGCAGATGCCGTGCTCGTCGTTGTGCTGCTCCACGACGGCTGCCAGCGTGCGGGAGACGCCGATGCCGTAGCAGCCCATGAGGAAGGGCCGCTCAACGCCGTCCTCGTCGGCGAAGGTGGCGCCCATGGACTCGGAGTACTTGGTGCCGAGCTGGAAGACCTGGGAGATCTCGATGCCGCGGGCGCTCTTGAGGGCGGCTCCGCAGTGCGGGCAGGGGTCGCCGGCCTTCACGCTCACGAGGTCGGCCCACTCGTCGACGGTGAAGTCGCGGCCGGGGCGGGCGCCGGTGTAGTGGTAGTCGACCTCGTTGGCGCCGCAGGTCCAGGAGACGCTCTCGCGCAGGGACTCGTCGCAGATCAGGCGCACGCCCTCAGGAAGGCCCACGGAGCCGATGAAGCCCTTGTGCAGGCCGGCGAGCTCGAGCTCCTCGTCGCTCATGAGATGGTAGGCGCCAAAGAGCTTGCCCGCCTTGATCTCGTTGAGCTCGTGGTCGCCGGGCACGATGGCCACGACGCTCGAGCCGTCCTCGGCCACGAGCGCAAGCGACTTGCGGGTGCCGTTCTCGGGAAAGCCGAAGAACTCCGCCACGGCCTCGATGGTGCCGAGGCCCGGCGTGTGGACCTTGGTGAGCGTGCCGTCGCCGGGGCCCTCGGTCACGGGCACCTTGGTGGCGGCCGCCTCGACGTCGGCCGCAAAGCCGCAGTCGCAGTAGACGAGCTCGGCCTCGCCGGAGTCAGCGAGCGCCATGAACTCGACGGAGGTGTCGCCGCCGATCTGGCCGGAGTCGGCCACGACGGGCAGCGCGTAGATGCCGCAGCGCTCGGCGATGCGCGCGTAGGCGGCCTTCTCCTGCTCGTAGCACTCCTGCAGCGACTCCTGCGTGGCGGAGAAGCTGTAGGCGTCCTTCATGATGAACTCGCGGCCGCGCATGAGGCCAAAGCGCGGGCGCATCTCGTCGCGGAACTTGTCCTGAATCTGGTAGAGCGTGCACGGGAGCTGCTTGTAGGAGCGCAGCTCGTTCTTCACGAGGTCGGTGAACGTCTCCTCGTGCGTGGGGCCCAGGGCAAACTCGCGGCCGTGGCGGTCGGCGATGCGCATGAGCTCGGGGCCGTAGGCGTCCCAGCGGCCCGACTCGTGCCAGAGCTCGGCCGGCGTGAGGATCGGCACCATCATCTCCTGGGCGCCGATGGCCTCCATCTCGTCGCGGATGACGGCCTCGATCTTGCGGATCGAGCGCCACGCGAGCGGCAGGTAGCTGTAGAGGCCGGCGGCGGTCTTGCGAATCATGCCGGCGCGCAGCAGCAGGCGGTGGCTCGCGAGCTCGGCCTCGGCCGGGTCCTCCTTCAGCGTGGGAGCGTAGAGCTGGGACATCTTCTGATAGCGCTTCACGTGCATTCCTTCCAGTCAGCGGTGCAACGCCCCTGATTCTACGCCATGCAGGCGAGAAGAACGGTCGAGGTCGCAACTCAACCATCGCCGACCCGGCCGGCATGACCTCCGGCGCTCAGACAGTCCTCGCGCAGAGGATGCGCTGCGGAACTCGCGGCGGAGGTCATGCCGGCCGGGTCGGCGGGATGGGTGTACTCGCAGGTCCGTGGCGCGCGGGCCTGTCTCGTGGGATATGCTCGCCGCAAAAGCGAGGTTGTGGGTTTCTGAGGCCCGCGCGCTCGAGCGGGCGGCCAAATCGGGGCAAAGAGGGCGATTGTGGGCAAAAGCTTTGATGCCGGGTGCGGCGCGCGGGCACCCGGAGTCCTCCGGAGCGCTCGTTCTTCTCGCCCGAAGCCACTTTGGCGCGGTTGTGTGCAAAATCTTTGATGAGAAGAACGACTTTCCATCAAAGAATTTGCACACAACCGCAAGTTTGATTGACGCTGCAGGCCGGCACTGGACCGGACGACCTACGTGAAGCGCTTCTCGATCTCGGCGAAGAGCTCGTCGACGGCGTCTGCCTCGGCGACGGTGCGGATCTTCTCGCCGCCTGCGAAGAGCAGCGCCTTCCCGCGGCCGCCCGCGAGGCCGATGTCGGCGTCCCTGGCCTCGCCCGGGCCGTTCACCACGCAGCCCATGACGGCCACGGTGATGGGGGCGCGCACGCCCGCGAGCCGCCGCTCGACCTCGGAGGCCACACCCATGAGGTCCCACTGGCACCGTCCGCAGGTGGGGCAGCTCACGAGCTCGGGG
Organism: uncultured Atopobiaceae bacterium; assembly: GCA_944320385.1. Classification (GTDB taxonomy): domain Bacteria; phylum Actinomycetota; class Coriobacteriia; order Coriobacteriales; family Atopobiaceae; genus Thermophilibacter. Next base: position 3,947 of record CALUHH010000026.1, read on the forward strand.
CGCAGGCGGCGCAGGCCGACGGCGGAGAGCAGGTCCCAGGCCACGTCGACCTCCTCGACGGGGTCGGCGGTGAGCGAGAGGCGCATCGTGTCTCCGATGCCCTCCATGAGCAGGGTGCCGATCGCGGCGGCGTTCTTGACCGTGCCCTGACGCGCGGTGCCGGCCTCGGTGACGCCGACGTGCAGCGGCACGTCGGGGAGCTCGCGCGAGAGCGCGCGGTTGACCTCGACCGTCGTGGGGACGCCGTGGGCCTTGGCGGAGAGGACGATGTCGTCGAAGCCGCGCGCGCGGAAGTGCTCGACGAACGACGAGGCGGACCCCACGAGCTTCTCGACCTGCGTGAGGTCGGCGCGCTCGGCGAAGGCCGCATCGAGCGAGCCGGCGTTGACGCCGATGCGGATCGGGACGCCCGCGGCCCCGGCCTCGTCGATCACGGCGTCGACGCGCTCCCAGCTGCCGATGTTGCCCGGGTTGACGCGCAGCGCGGCTGCGCCGCGGCGGCACGCCTCGATCGCGAGGCGGTGGTCAAAGTGAATGTCCGCCACCACGGGCAGCGGCGACTCGGCGCAGATGCGCTGAAAGCCGTCGAGGGCGCCGGCGTCCGGCACGGCCACGCGGACGATCTCGCAGCCCGCCGCGGCGAGGCGGCCGATCTGCGCGAGCGTGGCCTCGGCGTCGGAGGTCGGCGTCGTGCACATGGACTGCACCGAGACCGGCGCTCCCCCGCCCACGGCGACGTCGCCGACGCGCACCTGCCTCGTGAGCTCGCGCGGGAGGGGCGCACGGTTCTTCTCGGTCACCAAGATCACCTAGCCAATCACAAAGCGGACGATGTCGTTTTTGAGCACGACGACAAAGACAAAGATCATGAACCCCAGCCCGAGGTAGCTCAGGCCGTTCTGGACGCGCGGCGTGAGCGGCCGCCTGATGACGAGCTGCACGAGCTCGATCAAGATCTTGCCGCCGTCGAAGGGCGGCAGCGGGATCAGGTTCATGAAGCCGAGCGACATGGAGATCGCTGCAGCAAACAGCAGAAGGTTGGAGAGGCCCGTCGAGGCCGCCTCGGATGCCATGGCGGAGATGCCCACGATGGAGCTCGACTGGTCGAGGATCTCCATCGTCTGGCTGGGGTTGAGCAGCTGGGCCACGTACGAGGCCACCTGCCCGGTGTAGGTGAGCGTCGCCTGCGCCGCCTGGGGCAGCGTCGGATGGTAGGTGGCGATGGTGGAGAGGATCCCGATCTTCTCGCTGGGCTGCCCGTCGGGCAGGTCGAGAAGGACGGTGAGCTCCCGGCCGCCGCGCTCGACGGTGAGGTCGAGGTCCGTGCCGCTCTCGAGGTAGGGCGCGAGGGCGTCCACGAGCTCGGTCCAGGTGGAGACCGGCGTGCCGTCGACGGCGGTGATGGCGTCTCCCTCCTCGAGGCCGGCGGCCGCGGCGGGGGTCCCCTCCTCCACGCCGCCGATGGTGCTCACGTCGGGGACGTAGCGCACCTCCTGCGCCATGAACGAGCAGGTCACGATCACGAAGGCGAGCACGATGTTGACGAGGGGGCCTGCCGCGAGCATGCAGATGCGCTTGAGCGTGCCCGCCCCGAGGTAGGTGCGGGAGCGCTCCTGCTCGAGGAAGAGCGCGGGGCACACGCCCGTCTCGTGCGGCATGCCCGCCTCGGTGGAGCCGGGCTTGGAGAAGTCGTGCCCGCGGTCGTACTCGGTCAGGTTGTCGCCGTCGCGCGCGGGGGTCTCGAAGGCCTCGGGATAGGTGCTCTGCCCGGGTCGCTCCCCGAGCGCGGGGTCGTAGTAGGGGCGGATCGAGGCCCAGTCGCAGAGCGTGGCGAGCAGGTCGTAGGCACGGTCGTCATCCACGCCTAGCTCCTCGGCCACCTCGTGCGCGGTGACGCGGCCGCGGCGCATGACGATGTCGAGGGCGGGGGCGAGCAGCTCGTCGTTCCCCCCCTCCATGCCGCAGATGCGCGTGTAGCCACCGAGAAGGACGGGGGTGACGCCAAACTCCGTGCCCACCGCGCGGCTCTTCACCGAGAGCTTGAGGCGACAGGGCAGGCCGAGGAAGAACTCGGTCGCGCGCACGCGGAAGGCGCGGGCGGCGAGGTAGTGCCCTCCCTCGTGGACGAAGACGAGGACGGACAGGACGACGAGGCCCCAGAAGGCGGCCGAGAGAAAGCCGATGACAGAGCTCAAGATCAGACCTCCGAGAGAGCGGTGCGGGCAAGCTCGCGGGAGCGCGCGTCGACCTCGTCGAGCTGCTCCACAGACTCTACCCGCTCCACGCGGGTCTGGGCCATCACGCGACCGACGACGCGCTCGATGTCGGGGAAAGAGCACAAACCTGCGCGGAAGCGCTCGTTGGCGACCTCGTTGGCCGCGTTCATCGCGCACGGCAGGGTGCCGCCCGCGTGCCCGGCCTCGCGGGCGAGGGCGAGGCAGCCAAAGGCCTCCTCGTCCGCCTCGCCAAAGGTGAAGGGGTCCTCGGAGCACCAGTCGACCCGGCGGGCGGTGGCCTCCCAGCGCTCGGGGTAGCTGAGGGCGTACTGGATCGGCGCGCGCATGTCGGAGCTGCCGAGCTGCGCCTTCACCACGCCGTCGACGAACTCGACCATGGAGTGGATCTTGCTCTGGCGGTGGACGAGGACGCGGATGGCGTCAATGGGCTGGCTGAAGAGATGGTGCGCCTCGATGACCTCGAGGCCCTTGTTCATGAGGGTGGCGCAGTCGATCGTGATCTTGGCTCCCATGGTCCAGGTGGGGTGCGCGAGCGCCTCCGCGGCGGTCACGCGCGCGAGCTCGGAGCGGCTGCGGCCGTAGAAGGGCCCGCCCGAGCAGGTGAGCCAGATGCGGGCGACGTCCTCGGGCCTCTCCCCCACCAGGCACTGGAAGATGGCGCTGTGCTCGGAGTCCACGGGCAGGAGCTTGCCGGGCGCGACGAGCGGCATGAGCAGCTCGCCGCCGCACACGATCGACTCCTTGTTGGCGTATGCGAGCGTCTTGCCGGCGCTAAGGGCGGCGTGTCCCGCATGGATGCCGGCAAAGCCGACGAGGGCGTTGACCACGACGTCGACCTCGGGGAGCGTCGCGAGCTCGGTCACGGCGTCGGCGCCGCAGGCAAGCGAGCACCCGGCGGGCAGCTCGGAGAGTATCGGGTCCTGGGCGCGGGAGGCGTCGGCGACGGCCACGTGCGCGGCGCCGAACTCGCGCGCAGCGGCGACGAGGACGTCAGTCGAGGTGCTCACCGAGAGCGCGACCACGCGCAGGCGCTCGGCGTGCCGCCGGCAGACGTCGAGGGTCTGGGAGCCGATGGAGCCCGAGCAGCCGAGGACGGCGACGCGCAGCACGCGCCCCTCGGCCGTCACAGGATGCCCCCGAAGCGCAGCAGGAAGAACGCGGCCATGCCGCCGAAGAGCATGGAGTCGCTGCGGTCGAGCAGGCCGCCGTGGCCGGGGATGAGGTTGCCGGAGTCCTTGACGCCGGCGCCGCGCTTTATGCGGGACTCGAAGAGGTCGCCAAAGACCGCCGCTATGCCAACGACCAGGCCGCAGACGCCCGCGAGAACAACGTCGAGATGAGGCACCAGGAAGAGGGCCACGAGCACCCACACCAGGACCGATCCCACGAGGCCGCCCACGAAGCCCTCGACGCTCTTGCTCGGCGAGATGCGCGGCGCGAGCTTGTGCCGGCCGATCGCGGAGCCCACGAAGTAGGCCATCGCGTCGTTGCCCCAGATCGAGAGCATGACGGCGAGCGCGAGCAGGGCGCCGGTGAGGCCGGGGTCGGCGTTGCGGATGAGGACGATGCTCGAGAAGGCGAGCGAGGTGTAGACGGGACCGAAGGCGGTGACCGCGACGTCGGCGATGTTGGCGCGCGGCGTGAGGACGTACCACACGGCACAGGCCATCAGGAGCACAAAGATCACGAGCGTCAGGGCGAGAAGACCGTTGGCGTACGCGGCGAGCGGAAACAGCAGGGCCGCGGCGAGGCCGACGCCCTCGTTGGGCATGCGGCCGCCCATGCGGCAGATGCGGAAGAACTCCGAGCAGCAGAGCCACGCCTCGGCGGCGATGAGCAGCGTCGTCGTGACGGGGCCCACAAACAGGCAGACAAGCGTCACGAGCGCGTAGATCGCGCCCGAGAGCGAGCGCGTGAGCAGGCGCTCCGCGGAGCTTCTCGCCTTCTGACCCTTGAGGTCCCCGGCCGCGCGCGCCTCCTCCTTGGAGGCGCGGCGATCCTCGAGGCGGTCGATCTGCCGGTCAAGGCCCGACGAGGCAGTGCCCCTCTCGGCGCCCTTGCCCTTCTCGGTGCTGCTTGAGGTGGTCACGATGACATCACTCCCCCGAAGCGACGCGAGCGTCCCTGGTACGAGGCGACGGCGCGCAGGAAGTCCCAGCGGGAGAAGTCGGGCCAGAGGACGGGCGTGACGTAGAACTCGGTGTAGGCGAGCTGCCAGAGCAGGTAGTTGGAGAGGCGCATCTCCCCGGAGGTGCGGATGAGGAGGTCCGGGTCGGGCAGGCCCGCGGTGTAGAGGCGCGCGGAGAGCGCGTCCTCGTTCACGTCGTCAACGGAGAGCTCGCCGGATGCGACCGACCGAGCGAGCTCTCGCGCCGCTCGCGCGATCTCGGAGCGGGCACCGTAGTTGACGGCGAGGGCGAACGTCATGCCGGTATGGTCGGCGGTCTCGTCCAGGCCGCGCTGAAAGACCGTGCGCGTGCGCTCGGGAAGGACGTCGATGTCACCGAGGAAGCGCAGGCGGACGTTCTCCTGGTGGAAGAGCGGGAGCTCCTTGACCAGCGTCGTGGCAAACAGATGCATGAGCAGGTCGACCTCGCGCTGGGGGCGACGCCAGTTCTCGGTGGAGAACGCGTACACGGAGAGCACGTCGAGGCCGAGGCGCACGCTCGTCGTCACGGCCTCGCGCAGGGAGTCGACGCCGGCGACGTGGCCCCTCGAGCGGTCGAGGCCGCGGGCGGTTGCCCATCGCCCGTTGCCGTCCATGATGATCGAGACGTGCGACGGAATCGCCTCGAGGTCGACATCGTCGAGGGAGATGTCCTGCGGCGCGTCGGCGTAGTAGGCGCGGAGCTTTTTGGTGTCGAGGCGCACTAGATCTCCATCACCTCGGCGCTCTTGGTCTTGAGCAGCTCGTCGATCTTGGCGACGTAGGAGTCGGTGACCTTCTGGACGGCCTTCTTCTCGCGCGACTGCTCGTCGTCGGAGAGCTCCTCGTCACGCTCGATCTTGCCGTTGACGTCGCGACGGACGTTGCGAACGGAGACGCGGGCCTCCTCGGCGAGCTCCTTGCACTCCTTGACGAGCTCGCGGCGGCGCTCCTCGGTGGGCTTGGGGAACGGCAGGCGGATCGAGACGCCGTCGTTGGACGGGGTGATGCCGAGGTCGGAGCTCTCGATGGCCTTCTCGATGGCGCGCAGGGCGCTCTTGTCCCAGGGCTCGACGACGAGCATGGAGGCCTCGGGGACCTTGATGCCGGCGAGCTGGGTGATCGGGGTCGGCTGGCCGTAGTAGTCGACCATGATGGGGGCGAGGATCTGCGCATTGGCGCGACCCGTGCGGACGCGCGCGAAGTTGGCCTTGAGCGTGTCGAGGCACTTTGCCATGTTCTTCTCGGCGCGGTCGGTGTACTGGCTCATCTTTAGTCCTCCTCGACGACGGTGGTTCCAACGTGCTCTCCGCGGATGGCCCTCATGAAGACGCCGGGCTGCTTGATGTCAAAGACCATGATCGGCATCTTGTTGTCGTGGCACAGGGCAGTGGCGGTGGCGTCCATGACCTTGAGGTCGCGGTTGAGGACCTCGCGGTAGCTGATGGTCTCGAAGCGCTTGGCATCGGGGTTGGTGCGCGGGTCCGAGTCATAGATGCCGTCGACGTTGGTGGCCTTCATGAGGACCTCGGCGTTGATCTCGCAGGCGCGCAGCGCGGCGGCGGTGTCGGTGGTGAAGTAGGGGTTGCCGGTGCCGGCGGCGTAGATGGTGATGCGGCCCTTCTCGAGGTGGCGGATCGCGCGGCGGCGGATGTAGGGCTCGGCGATCTGGCGCATCTCGATGGCGCTCATGACGCGGCAGTCCATGCCGTTGCGCTCGAAGCAGTCCTGGAGCGAGAGCGAGTTGATGACGGTGGCGAGCATGCCCATGTTGTCGCCCTGGGCGCGGTCCATGCCCGCGGCGGCACCCGCCAGGCCGCGGAAGATGTTGCCGCCGCCCACGACGATGGCGACCTGCACGCCCGCCTCCCAGACGGGCCTGATCTCCTCGGCGAGGCGCTGGGGCACCGCTGGGTCGATGCCGTAGGAGCGATCGCCCATCAGGGCCTCTCCCGAGAGCTTGAGAAGAACTCGCTGGTACTTGATGTTGTTGTCAGACAAGCCGACCTCCACTCCTCGATGTGGCTTCACGTGATTCTATCAGAGAGCGGGCACGGGCGGCACGAGGCGTCGGCGGGCCCGTCCGAGCGCCCCACGGGCGGGTCGGCGTGCGAGAAGGACCTCGGGCTGCAAAAAGGGGGCCGGCGATGTGCTCGCCGGCCCCCCGAAGACGATCGCTCTGGTCGCTACTCGCCGAAGGTGTAGCGGATGAAGCTCATGACCTCGACGGTGTCGCCGAGGGACTTGCCCACGTTCTGGGCGAGCTGGCCGATGGTGAGGGAGCTGTCCTTGACGAACTCCTGCTCGGTGAGGACGCTCTCCTTGAAGTACTTCTCGAGGCGACCCTGGGCCATCTTCTCCTGGATGGCCTCGGGCTTGCCCGACTCGGCGGCCTGGGCCTTGTAGATGGCGAGCTCGTGCTCGATCACGTCGGCGGGGACGTCGTCGCGACGGGCGGCGACGGGAGCCGCGGCGGCGACCTGCATGGCCACGTCGTGCGCGAAGGTCTTGAACTCGTCGGCGGCAGCGGTCTCGGCCTTGCCGAGCTTGAAGGTCACGATGTCGGCGAGCTTGCCGCCCAGGTGGACGTAGCTGCCGAGGGCGCCGTCCTCAGCGGTGACGCGCTGGAAGCGGGCGATCTTCATGTTCTCGCCGATGACGTGGATCATCTCGGTGAGCTCGGCCTCGACGGTGGACTCGCCCATGGCGCAGGCCTTGAGGGCGTCGACGTCGGCGGGGTCGTTCTCGGCGACGATCTTGGCGAGCTCGAGGGCGAAGCCGGTGAACTTGGGGTTGGTGCCCACGAAGTCGGTCTCGCAGGTGAGCTCGAGGATGGCGCCGAGCTTGGAGTCGTCGGAGACGTAGGTGGCGATGGTGCCCTCGTTGGTGTCGCGGCCGGCGCGCTTGACGGCCTTGGCGACGCCCATGGTGCGGAGGATGTCGACGGCCTTGTCGATGTCGCCATCGGCCTCGACGAGGGCCTTCTTGCACTCCATCATCGGGGAGTCGGTCATCTCGCGGAGCTGCTTGACGAGGGCGGCGGTAACCTGAGCCATGGTGGTTCTCCTCTTCTCGGGGTTCTCGGTGCGGGGACGTTACTCGGCGGCGGGAGCCTCGGCCTCGGCCGGGGCGGCCTCGACGACGGGCTCGGTGGTGCCGGCGGCCATCTCCTCGGCCGTGATCTGCTCCTTGCCGGAGCCGGCGAGGACGGCGTCGGCGGCGAGCTCGCACATGAGGGAGACGGAGCGGATGGCGTCGTCGTTGGCGGGGATGCCGTAGTCGATGACGTCGGGGTCGGAGTTGGTGTCGAGCAGGCTCACGACGGGGATGTGCAGGCGGTTGGCCTCGCGGATGGCGATCTCCTCGCGCTTGGAGTCAACGACGAAGATGGCCTGCGGAAGGGCGGTCATGGTGCGGGCGCCGCCGAGGTTGGCCTGAAGCTTGGCGAGCTCCTTGGAGAGGACCGCCTGCTCCTTCTTGGGCAGCAGCGCCATGCGGCCGTCCTCGACCATGGCCTCGAGCTCCTCCATGCGGGCGATGCGGGAGCGGATGGTCACGAAGTTGGTGAGCATGCCGCCGAGCCAGCGCTGGTTGATGTAGGGCATGCCGCAGCGCTCGGCCTGGGCCGCGATGGGCTCCTGGGCCTGCTTCTTGGTGCCCACGAACAGCACGGTGCCGCCCTTGGCAGCGGTCTCCTTGAGGAAGGTGTAGGCCTTGTCGGCGCCGAGCATGGTCTGCTTGAGGTCGAGGATGTAGATGCCGTTGCGCTCGCCGAAGATGTAGGACTTCATCTTGGGGTTCCAGCGGCGGGTCTGGTGACCGTAGTGGCAGCCGGCGTCGAGCAGGGTCTGGATAGTGATCTTAGCCATGGTAACCTCCTGTGGTTGCTCCTCCGCGCGAGGTCATCCCCGAGACGCCACCCGGGACCTGGCAAGGTGTCCCGGGCACCACGGCGTGCGGGTCGTCGCGCGTGCGTGATTGTGCCGCGCGGTTACGCGGCATGCCGTGCTTGTGCACAACGAGTAGGTAGTATAACGGGCCGTCCTCGGCTTGTCGAGGCCTTCACGCCCCGCTCACAGGGTCTTCTCGGCGATTCTATTGAGAATGTGAGCGCGCAACGGGCACTGATCCTCAATTGGGTTCGCGCGGCGCCCGTCTTGGAGCCCGCACTCGTGAGTGCGGGCATCGAGTGCGGGCACATTTGGGCCCAAGGCGCGTCGAGTGCGCGGCCCTTCTCGGCCAACGGCGCCAGGTGCGCGCATCGAGTGCGCGCCGGCCCGCACTGGATGCGCCGGGCGAGAAGTGCGGGCGCGCTCCCGGCGGACGTCGCCGAGTGCGGGCAGAGCCCGTCCAGAGGGGTGGGCGAGCCGTCACGCGCGCGGGTGGGCGCGCGCGGCGGCGTCGCGCAGGCGCTCGACCGAGAGGTGCGTGTAGACCTGCGTCGTCGAGAGGCTCTCGTGGCCGAGCAGCTCCTGCACGCTCCTCAGGTCCGCTCCCCCGCCGAGCAGCTCGGTCGCGTAGGTGTGGCGCATCGCATGGGGCGTGAGGCGCGGGTCGAGGCCCGCCTGGTCCACGCGCCGCTCGAAGACGGTGCGCAGCGCGTCGGCCGACATGGGGTTGCCGCGCGTGGAGAGGAACAGGGCGTCGCTCGCCCGTCGCGCTCGGGCGGCGAGCTCGGGTCGCGCCCCGTCGAGGTAGCGGGTCGCCCAGCCGAGTGCTGAGGCGTAGACGGGGACGATGCGCTCCTTGGAGCCCTTCCCGAAGAGGCGCACCTGCGCCCGGGGGACGTCGACGTCAGACACGCGCAGGCCGGCCACCTCAGAGACGCGCGCGCCGGTCGCGTAGAGAAGCTCGAGGAAGGCGCGGTCGCGCAGACTCGTCGGGTCTCCCCCGTCGCAGGTCGCAAGCAGGCGATCGGCCTCGGCGTCGCTCATCGTCGCGGGAAGCGCGCGGGCGACCTTGGGGCTCGCGACGGCGGCGACGGCAGCCCCGTCGCACACGCCCGCCCGGCTCATCCAGCGGTAGAGCCCGCGCAGGGCGGAGAGGTGGCGGTTTACCGTGCGGCTCGAGTAGCCCGCCCGCGCGAGCTCCGAGAGGTAGGAGCGCAGCTCCCGGTGAGAGATCGAGAGCGGGCGCACCCCCTCGCGACCGGCCCACTCCCTGAAGGCCTCGAGGTCGCGGCGGTAGGCGCGCACGGTGTTGGCCGAGAGGTTGCGGACCGTGGCGAGGTGCGCGCAGAAGCCCTCGATCTGCCGGTCGAGAAGATCGAGCTCGGCCGCTCGCGCCCGCGCCTCGGGGCTGAGGAAGTCCGTCGCCCCCTCGCTCACAGCGCGGTCCCCGGGAAGAGGTCGGGGCGCGAGGCGACGTAGGCGTCGAGGTCTGCGCGAGCGCGCTCGACAAGGGCCGCGCGGCGCTGCGCCTTGTTTCGCGGGGGGTCGCAGAGCGGCGGCACGAGGCCGAAGTTCACGTGCATGGGCTGGTAGCCGGTCGTGGCCGGGTCGGTGGCGTAGGCAACGAGCGAGCCGAGCGCCCCGGTGGCGGGCAGCCTCACCGGCTCGCCGCCGGCGAGCTCCGCGGCGGTGTTGAGGGCGGCGAGCAGCCCGGACGCTATGGCCTCGACGTAGCCCTCGGTCCCCGTGATCTGGCCGGCGAGGCGCACCTGCGTCCCGGGAATGGCGAAGGTCCCGTCGAGGGTGTGCGGGGAGTCCACGAACGAGTTGCGGTGCATGACGCCGTAGCGCAGGAACTCCGCGTCCGCGAGACCGGGGATCATCCGGAACACGCGCCGCTGCTCGGGCCAGGTGAGGTTCGTCTGGAACCCGACGAGGTTGTAGGCGGCGCGAGAGGCGTTCTCCGCGCGCAGCTGGACCGCCGCCCAGGGACGCCTGCCGGTCCTGGGGTCGGTGAGCCCCACGGGCTTGAGGGCGCCAAAGCGCAGCGAGTCATGGCCCGTCCGGGCGACCTCCTCGACCGGCTGGCAGGCGCAGAAGAGGTCGGCCTGCTCGAAGTCGCGCGCCATGACGCGCTGGGCGCCGAGGAGTGCGTCCATGAAGGCGTCGTACTCGTCGCGGGTCATGGGGCAGTTGAGGTAGTCTCCCGCCCCCTCCTCCCCGTAGCGGGACTGCTCGAACACGAGCGTGCGGTCGAGCGAGTCGGCGTCGACGATGGGCGCCGCGGCGTCGTAGAAGCTCATGCGCTCGCCGCCCACGACCTCGGCGAGGGCGGAGAAGAGCGCGTCGGAGCACAGCGGGCCGGCGGCGATGACGCACGGGCCGTCCGGCAGCTCGGTGACCTCCTCGCGCACGACCTCGATCAGGGGGCTCCCCTCGACGCGCTCGGTGACGGCGTTCGAGAAGAGCTCGCGGTCGACGGCGAGCGCGCCCCCCGCCGGAACCGCGCACGCCCGTGCGATGGCGAGAAGCTCGCAGCCCATGCGTTCGAGCTCCCACTTGAGAAGGCCGGCGGCGACGTCGGGCTTGGTCGACTTGAGAGAGTTGGAGCACACGAGCTCGGCGAGGCCCGCGCCGTGATGGGCGGCCGACGCCTTGACGGGACGCTGCTCGTAGAGTCGCACGCGAACGCCCCTGCGCGCGAGCTGCAGGGCGCACTCGCTGCCTGCGAGGCCCCCTCCGACGACCGTTACCGTCTGCTCCATGGCCCATCCCTCCCGGCGTTCCCGCCGCGTCGACTACCCCCTCATTGTGCCCCAAGGCGCCCCCGCGCAAAAGCGCCCGAGGTCTACGGGCGTGCGCCGGCCTCACCGAGGAGGTAGGCGCGCGTCACGGCGTACCTCCCGTCGGGGAGGCGCTCCACCAGCCCCCGCGCCTCGAAGTCCGTGAGCGTCCTCAGCACCGTGAGCACGCCCTCCCCCAGCCTGGTGGCGAGCTCGTCGGGCCGGGCGGGAGAGGCGAGCAGCGCGCCCATCACCGGCCCCGCGTCGCGCCTGCTCGGGTCGGGGGCGAGCACGGCCGCCCCGTAGTCGAGCGAGAGCGCCACGGAGAGGGTCTGCTCGTCGGGAATGACGCGCGCCCCGTCGGCGATGAGGCGGTTGGTGCCCGCCGAGTTGGGCGAGAAGATCGAGCCGGGGATCGCGTAGACGACCCTTCCGAGCTCAGCCGCGGCCTCCGCCGTCGAGAGGGTTCCCGACCTCGGCCCCGCCTCCGTCACGACGAGCACCTCGGAGAGCGCCGCGATCATCGCGTTTCTGCGGGGAAACGCCCAGCGGCGCGGACCGGTCCCCCAGCGCTGCTCCGAGATGACGGCGCCGCCCGCCGCTACGGCCCCGTCATAGATGTCTCTCGAGGACTGCGGGTAGACTGCGTCGGCGCCGCAGCCCGATACGATCACGGTCCTGCCGCCTGAGCGAAGGGCGGCGGCGCTCGCGGCGTGGTCGCATCCCATAGCTCCGCCCGAGACCACCGTGATGCCGTGGCCGGCGGCGACGCGCGCCGCCATCTCCGCGATCGTGAGGCCGTAGGGCGTCGCGCGGCGCGAGCCCACGACCGACAGGCACGGCCCCGCGAGTGCGGAGGGGTCCCCTCTGCCGTAGACGACCTCCGGAGGGTGAGCGAGCTCCAGCAGGGCCTGCGGATAGTCCTTCTCGCCCATCTTGATCTCCCATCTGTCCGCTGACCCAACCGCTGCCATGTATCCCCCTCACTCCAGCGAGCGCGCTCTGAAACCGAGCGCCTCGACGACGTCTTCCTCGCAGACGCGCTCCCTGCCTTCCAGGTCGGCGATCGTGCGCGCGACGCGCGCCACGCGCACGATCGCCCGGCCTCCGAGGGCGAGCTGGTCGGCGAGCCGCTCGAACGTCCCCTGGGCTTGCAGGTCGAGGTTCGCGGAGGCCACCGGGTCGCGCGCCACCGGGTCACGCGTCTCGCGCCAGGACCTAAACTCCCTTGCCCCGAGCACGAGCTCCCTCATCTCCCGCGAGCCCATGCCCTCGTGCCCGCGTATGACCTTGGCCGTCTGGGGTCGCGCAACGTCCACCACGACGTCGATCCGATCCATGAGCGGGCCGCCAATGCGCGCCTGGTAGGCGGAGATGCGCGCCGGCGGGCAGGTGCACTCGTGGCCCGGGTCCCCGAGGTGCCCGCAGGGGCAGGGGTTGGCGGCGGCTACGAGCTGGAAGTCGCAGGGGAAGGTATAGACGCCGTCGACGCGGACGATGCGCACCACGTGGTCCTCCAGCGGCTGGCGCAGCGCCTGCAGGGCGCTGCGCGCAAACTCCGGGAGCTCGTCGAGAAAGAGCACCCCCTGGTGCGCGAGGGAGATCTCCCCCGGCGTGACGGGTCTGCCGCCGCCCACGAGTCCGCCGACCGAGATGGAGTGGTGGGGCGCGCGAAAGGGACGCTCCCCGCGAGCGATGCCCGCGACGTCCTGGCCCGCGACGGAGTGGACGACCAGAGCCTTGGCCTGCTCCTCCTCCGCGAGGGGCGGCAAGATCGTGGGAAGCCTCCGGGCCAGCATGGTCTTGCCGGCGCCCGGCGGGCCCACCATGAGCAGGCCGTGCCTGCCGACGGCCGCGATGATCATCGCGCGCTTGGGGAGCTCCTGGTCGACGACGTCCGAGAAGTCGATCAGGGGGCTTTCGGCCTCCCCCTGCTCGCCCCCTGCCACCGAGCCCAGCGACGCAAGGCCGTCGAGGCCTCCCTTGAGCTGCGCGAGCACACGTATCGCCTTGGTAGCGCACCTCCACTCCCCCGCGAGCGCGCTCGCCGCCGAGGTTACGAGCGTGAGGCCCTCGCTCTGCGCGAGCATTGCGTACGCCATGTCCCCGCGCACCGGGCAGACCTCGCCGTTGAGTGCCAGCTCGCCCGCAAACAGGGCCCTGTCTGCCACGGAGGGAGGCAGCTGGCCCGTGGCTATGAGGATCGCCACCGCGATGGGCAGGTCGAACGCGGTGCCCGACTTGCGCATGTCGCTGGGCGCGAGGTTGATCGTCACGTGCATGCGCGGGAGGTTGAAGTTGCTGGACCGCAGCGCGCAGCGCACGCGCGACCGCGCCTCGAGCACGGCGACGTCCGGCATGCCCACGATGTCGAGGCCGGGAAGTCCCCCGGAGGTGCTCACCTCCACGTGCACGGGCGTGATCTCGACGCCGTGCAGCACGGCGGTCTCCACCGTCGCGCAACCGGCGCCCATCAGCTGTCCACCGAGTAGGCGCCGAACAGGTGGCGCAGGCGCGCCCCGTCCTCCTCGACGACGTTTATCGCCATCACGTCGAAGCGTATCGTGGCGAACTCGGGGTGCCCTCCGAGAAACCAGAGGGCGCAGCGGCGATAGCGCTCCTGCTTCTCGGCGTCGACGGCGAGCTCGGGGACGGGCTCGTCGCTCCTGCCGATGCACAGGCGCGTCTTTACCTCAACGAGAACCGCGGTCTTCTCGCATCCCCCCTGCCGGGCGATGATGTCCACCTCGCCGTGCGGGCAGCGCCAGTTGCGCTCGAGAATCTCCCAGCCCTTCTCCTGAAGATGCCGGGCCGCCATGAGCTCGCCTCGCGCCCCGAGCTCCTGCGGCGTCAGGTCGCGAACAGACCGTCGCGCGCCCTCGGCTTCTGAGGGAGGCTCCGTTCCCCGCATGCCTGCGGCGGACGGAACGGCACCGTCGTTTGGGCATGCCTCCATCTGTCCGTGACTCCTGAGACCCTCCGCCAGAGCGTCCTGTGCGAGCCCCGCTCCCTGCCAGTCCTGCTGCATCTGGTCCTCCCCTCGTCGCGTGTGTTCCGACGAGCTTTGCAGAGGATGGTTTCGCGCCGCTTCCACCAGGCTGCGGTGCGGCTGCGCGGGAGGTTGCGCCCAACGTGCCAGCACGGGAGAGCGCCCTCCGGGCATGCGGCGCGAGGAGGGTTCAGAACGCGGACGTGAGGGAGGTCATATCAAAAGAGCGTGAGATTCTCCACAAAGTTGCCACAGAACGAGACGCGGTGCAGGGGCGTGAGGCCCTTCTCGCGGATGGCGGCGATGTGCTCGGCGGACCCGTAGCCCTTGCACTCCGCGAGGTGGTACCCGGGGTACTCCTCGTCGAGCGCGACCATGAGCGCGTCGCGCGTCACCTTGGCCACGATGGAGGCGGCCGCGATGGCGGCGATGCGGGCGTCGCCCTTCACCAGGCACTTCTCGGCCGGGTGGGCGTGCACGGGGTTGCCGTCGATGAGGACGCAGTCGGGGTCGAGGCCGGTGTCGGCGACGGCCTGCGCCATGGCGTGGCGCAGCGAGGCCGCCATGCCCACCGCGTCGATGGCCGCGGGCTCGACGTGAGCGATCCCTATGGCCACGGCCACGTCGGCGATGCGGGCGGCAAGCGCCTCGCGACGGGCGGGGGTGAGCTGCTTGGAGTCGTTGAGCCCCCAGATCGGGGGCTCGGGCGGAAGGCACACGGCGGTAACGGTGAGCGGCCCGGCGATGGCGCCGCGCCCCACCTCGTCCACGCCCACGACCACGCCGGGGCCGCCCAGCTCTCGCTGGAGCGCATACATCCCCTCCACGCGCTCGCGCTCACGGTCCTCGCGCTCGACGCGACGACGGGCGGAGCGCACGGCAGCCTGCACCTGCTTGCGCGGGTCGTCGGAGTAGCGCTCCACGAGCGCGCGGGCCTCCTCGAGCGGCGCGTCGGCGAGCGCGGCTGCCACCTCACGGGCAGTGACGGGATGCGGTCTGTCGGGCATGGGATGCCTCCATACAAGAAGGCCGCCCCCGAAGGGGCGGCCGAAGAGAGCGATGAGATGCGGCTAGTCGCGCTTCTCGCGGATGCGGGCGGCCTTGCCCACGCGGTCGCGGAGGTAGTAGAGCTTCGCGCGACGGACGTCACCGTGACGGACGACCTCGAGCTTGGCGATCTTGGGGCTGTGCAGCGGGAAGGTGCGCTCGACGCCGACGGAGAAGCTGATCTTGCGGACGGTGAAGGTCTCACGGGCGCCCTCGCCGCTCATGCGGATGACGTCGCCCTCGAAGACCTGCTCGCGGGTGCGCTCGCCCTCGACGATGCGGTAGTGAACCTTGACGTGGTCGCCAACCTTGACCGCGGGGATGTCCTCGCGGATCTGCTGACGCTCGATGGCGCGGATGTAGTCCATGCTCAAACCTCATTCTTCCTAGAGGTGCCGACGCGCTTGCGAACGACACATAGCTTTACACACAGCGACTGATTATAGGGCAGCCACCACCTCTAGACAAGAACCACACAACATTTTGCGCGGTGCGGGCCGGACACGCCGTCCTTCTCGCCTGCCGCCCGGGCCTCCGCGTCGGCACTCCCCGCCAAGCCCCTGCCAGTGTACAGAAGTTTGGGACTTGATCGAGCGTTTTGCCTGTTGCCGGGAGGTCATCTCGCAAACTTCTGTACTTTGCGTTCCGGGGGGCGATTTGCGCGCGGGGGCAGGCCGAGAAGGGCTGGCGAGAAGGACCCGCCGTCGCGGCCTCCCCTACAGGCAGAGCCCGACGACGACGCCTGCGGGCTCGCTGGCAAGGCCCGTCGTGGACGGGTAGCCGGAGGACATGACCTGGTAGAAGTAGGCGGCGTCCTCGCCGGTGAAGCTGTAGGGGTAGGCGGTGCGGTACCACCACGAGGTCTCGGCGCCGCCGTACGTGAGCGCCAGGGCACCCGAGGGGTCGGAAGAGCCGCTCACGCCCGCCGCGCGGAAGTACTCGTACTGGGCGCCCTCGGCGGCGAGCAGGGCGTCATAGACCGAGAAGTCGACGTAGCCGGTATGCGGGTTGGGCTCCGCTCCGTACTCCGCCACGAACCAGCGCGGGTCTCCGCAGACCTCGGATGCCGAGAAGAGCCACAGCTCGTCGCTGGTCTCGGTCACGGCCGCCGCATCGGCCGTGACGCCGACGTTGTTCGTGCGCTTGACGACGGAAACGATCGCATCGGAAAGCTCTTCGGGCAGAAGCTCCCGTCCCTCGTCGGCGAGCCACGCTCGGAGGTCGGAGGCCTCCCATCCCCCCGCGTTGGTGCCCTCGTCGTTCATGGGGCGCTGCGCGATCGGGGACGCCATGAGGGTGAGGCCGGCCTTGCCCGACCCGTCGCTTCGCTCGTCGGCGCGGATGCCCACGACGGTCAGCGCCGCGGTGCGCCCGTCGGCAAGCGGAAGGGACCGCGTGTCCCCCACGGCGACGCCGTACTTCTCGGCCGTCGCGCGGCCCTCAGCATCCGAGTCGGCGTCGGCAACGAGGTGCGCCACCTCAGCGAGCTCCTCCCAGCTGTACTCGTCAAACGACTTGGGCTCGAGCATTTGCTCGACGGGCTCGACGGCCTCGGGGGGCTGCGCTCCCCCGCTCGTCAGGACTAGCCACAGCAGCGCGCCGCCTGCGATGCACACCACGAGGGACAGCGCCAGCGCCACCCACGTCAGACCCCCGGATCTTCTTTCAGCCACGTCTTTCCTCCCCTAGCTCGACGTGACGACTCTATCAGACCGACGGTGCGCGAGCAGCGACAGCGGTAGCGAGCCCCCGCCCTTCTCCACCGCGAGTTCCGCAGCCGAGCGCAGCGAGGCGAGGACTGTTTGAGCGCCGGAGAAAGGCGGGGGCTCGCTACCGCTTGCGCCACGAGCGGGGCACCTTGAGGTCCTCATAGACGCTCACGGCGTAGCGGTCCGTCATCCCGGAGATGAAGTCGGCGACCTGGACCTCGGGCTTGTCGCCGTCGTGGAGGCGGTACTCGTCGGGCACCTCGTCCAGATGCTGGACATAGTGGTCAAACAGCTCGCCGATCATCACGTACGCCTTGGGCTCCTCCCACTTTGCGTCGCCGGTGGAGTACAGGTTAGCAAAGAGGAAGGAGCGCATCGCCATCATGGCGTCCCGGACCGGCTCGGACATGCTGACGTCACCGGTCGCGGAGCTTCTCGTCACGACGTCGTGAACCATGGTCTCGATGCGCTCCGAGGAGCTTGCGCCAAGGACGCCGCGGGCGTCGGCGGGGAGGTCGCCCTCGTGCAGCAGGCCGGCGCGCTCCGCGTCATCGATGTCGTGGCAGACGTAGGCGATGCGGTCCGAGAGGGCGACGACCCTGCCCTCGAGCGTCTGCGCCCGCAGGGACCCGGTATGGTTGCGGATGCCGTCCACGACCTCGCGGGTGAGGTTGAGCCCGCGCCCGTCGCGCTCCAGGAGGTCCACGATGCGCGCGCTCTGCTCGTTGTGTGCAAAGAGCCTGCCGCCGGAGTCCTGTCCGCGATAGCAAGCTATGGCGTGGGAGAGGGCCCGCTCGCCCACGTGGCCAAAGGGGGTGTGGCCGAGGTCATGTCCCAGTGCGATGGCCTCGGTGAGGTCCTCGTTGAGGCCCAGGGGACGAGCGATCGAGCGCGCGACCTGCGAGACCTCGAGGGTGTGGATGAGGCGCGTGCGGTAGTGGTCACCCTCCGGGGCGAGAAAGACCTGGGTCTTGTGGGCGAGGCGCCGAAAGCTCTTGCTGTGGAGGATGCGGTCTCGGTCGCACTGGAAGCAGGTCCTCAGGGGGTCGGGCTCCTCGGGGCGCAGGCGACCCCGGGAGGCGTCGGAGAACGCAGCGTCCGGTGACAGCCGCTCGTGCTCGGCGCGCTCGAGACTCTCCCTCGTGGATACCCTCATGGTCACCTCCCCTCTGTCAATTGGGGACAGTCCCCATTTTACACACTGTCTGTCAATTGGGGACTGTCCCCAATTGACAGAAAAAGGGAGGGAGCCGAGGCCCCCTCCCTGCTTGGCCGAGCTTGGGTCGTCAGTTACTTGGCAACCTTGGCAGCACCGCCGTTGGCCTCGATCTTGGCCTGGGCAGCCGCGAGGCGCGCGATGGGCACGCGGTACGGCGAGCAGGACACGTAGTCAAGGCCGAGGTCGTAGTACATGTGGATGGACTCGGGGTCGCCGCCGGTCTCGCCGCAGACGCCGCAGACGATGTCGGGGTTGCCGGCGTGGCCGCCCTCGACGCCCATCTTGACGAGCTTGGCAACGCCCTTGTCGAGCGTGGCGAACGGGTTGGTCTTGCAGATCTTCTTGTCGAGGTAGAGCGGCATGAACGCGGCCTCGACGTCGTCACGCGAGAAGCCCAGGCCCATCTGGGTCAGGTCGTTGGTGCCGAAGGAGAAGAAGTCGGCGTGCTTGGCGATGTCCTCGGAGGTGATGGCAGCGCGCGGAATCTCGATCATGGTGCCGACCGGGATGTCGAGCTCGACGCCGTACTCGTCGGCGACGGCCTTGATGTTCTCCTCGACGACCTCGCGGACGAGGGCGAGCTCCTCCTCGAAGGCCACGAGCGGGATCATGATCTCGGGCTTGGGGTTGAGGCCCTGCTTCTGGAGCTCGGCGGTGGCGGAGGCGATGGCCTTCACCTGCATGACGTTGAGCTCGGGGTAGACCAGGCCGAGGCGGCAGCCACGCAGGCCGAGCATCGGGTTGGCCTCCTGGAAGGAGTCGAGCTTGGCGAGAAGGGCCTTCTTCTCGGAGACGTCCTTGCCGGCAGCCTCCTCCTTGGCGATCTCGACGTCGAGGTCGCGCGGGTCCTCGAGGAACTCGTGCAGAGGCGGATCGAGCAGGCGCACGATGACGGGCATGCCGTCCATGGCCTTGAACATCTCGAGGAAGTCGCCCTTCTGGGCGGCGCCGAGCTTCTCAACGGCGTCGGCCTTGACGGCCTCGTCGTCAGCGAGGATGAAGTTCTGGATGAGCTGCTTGCGCTCGCCGAGGAACATGTGCTCGGTGCGGCACAGGCCGATGCCGGAGGCACCGTTGTCCTTGGAGAGCTGCGCGTCGGCCGGGTTGTCGGCGTTGGCGCGCACGCCGATCACGCGGCCGCGCTCGGCGTCGAGACGGACCTCGTCAGCCCAGTCGAGGATGGTCTGGAGGTCGCCACCGAGCTCCGGACGGACGAGGGCGACCTCGCCGAGGATGACGTCGCCGGTGGTGCCGTCGATGGAGATGACGTCGCCCTCGTGGAGGGTGATGTCGGTGCCAGCGACGGTGCAGACCTTGTTGACCGCGTCGATCTGGAGGGCGTCGACGCCGCAGACGCAGGGGGCGCCCATGCCGCGGGCGATGACGGCGGCGTGAGAGGTCTTGCCACCGTGAGAGGTCAGGATGCCCTCAGCGGCAACCATGCCGTGGAGGTCGTCGGGCGTGGTCTCCCAGCGCACGAGGATGCAGGGCTTGCCGGCCTCGGCATAGGCCTCGGCGTCGGCGGAGGAGAAGACCACGGCGCCCACGGCCGCGCCCGGGGAGGCGTTGAGGCCCTTGGCGATGACCTTGTAGTCGGCCTTGGGGTCGAACTGCGGGTGGAGGAGCTGGTCGAGCTGCTCGGGGGCAACGCGCATGACCGCCTCCTCCTTGGAGATGCGGCCCTCCTCGTACATCTGGATGGCGACCTTGAGCGCGGAGAGGGCGGTGCGCTTGCCCACGCGGGTCTGGAGCATCCAGAGCTTGCCCTGCTCGATGGTGAACTCGAGGTCCATCATGTCAGCGTAGTGGTCCTCGAGGATCTCGAAGACGTGGAAGAGCTCCTTGCCCGCCTCCTCGAGGCCGGGGACCTTGGGCAGGTCGGCGATCGGCTCGGTGTTGCGGATGCCGGCCACGACGTCCTCGCCCTGAGCGTTGACCAGGAAGTCGCCGTAGCGCTCGTTGGTGCCGTCGGCGGGGTTGCGCGTGAAGGCGACGCCGGTGGCGGAGGTGTTGCCCTTGTTGCCGAACGCCATCACCTGGACGTTGACGGCGGTGCCGAGCTCGTCGGGAATCTTGTTCTGCTTGCGGTACAGGATGGCGCGGTCGGTGTTCCAGGAGCCGAAGACGGCCTGCTCGGCGAGGCGCAGCTGCACCAGCGGGTCGTGCGGGAACTCGATCTTGCCGTCGACGAGCACCTCGGGGTACTTCTCGGCGTCGACGTTGTCGGCGAAGATCTGCTTGAAGGTGGCGACGAGGTCCTTGAGGTCGTCAGCGTCGAGCTCGGTGTCGAGCTTCACGCCCTTCTCGGCCTTCTTGGCGGCGAT
Organism: uncultured Atopobiaceae bacterium; assembly: GCA_944320385.1. Classification (GTDB taxonomy): domain Bacteria; phylum Actinomycetota; class Coriobacteriia; order Coriobacteriales; family Atopobiaceae; genus Thermophilibacter. Next base: position 24,291 of record CALUHH010000026.1, read on the forward strand.
GGCGTCCTCGAAGAGCTGGCCGGAGACGCCCATGACGACGTCGGAGAACATCTGCACGAAGCGACGGTAGGAGTCGTAGGCGAAGCGCGGGTTCTCGGTCTGCTTGATGAGGCCCTGGACGGAGTCGTCGTTGAGGCCGAGGTTGAGGACGGTGTCCATCATGCCGGGCATGGAGAACGGCGCGCCGGAGCGCACGGAGACGAGCAGCGGGTCCTCGGAGTCGCCGAGCTTCTTGCCCATGCGCTCCTCGAGGTCCTTGCGGTACTCGTCGATCTCGTCGAGGACGCCCTCAGGCCACACGTTGCCAGCGCTGGAGTAGGCAACGCAGGTCTGGCAGGTGATGGTGAATCCGGGAGGGACGGGCAGGCCGATGTTGGCCATCTCGGCGAGGTTAGCGCCCTTGCCGCCCGTGATCCACTTGGCCTCCGCAACGGACTCGCCCGCGACCTCGGTCACGTTGTTGCCGTTGGCGTCGAAGCCGAAGCGGTAGACGTGCTTTTCTGCCATGTTTACCCCTTGCTTTCCTTGGGTTCCCAACGCGCCGCCCGGCGGGCGACGCGCACTGACTTGGCCGCGCACGGCACTCTCGCGACCATTCGTCAGTTTACCAACCCTTTGCACGGACGCAAAGAGCTTTCGCCATTCGGTCAGCGTGACTGGGTAAGCGGTGAGCGGCAACAAAATATGGGGCCGTGCCCTCGGACACGACCCCAAAGGTAGTAACATCAGACGCGAATTGGCCGATTTTGGCCGCACTCCCCTACTTGTAGAGAGCGCCGATCTCGCGCGTGGGCTCCTCGCCGGTGAGCGTGGAGAGGACGGTCACGGCCGGGCCGAGAAGGTCGATCGAGGGGATGCCCCTGCGGTCGAGCTCGCGGCGGATCTCGCGGCGCAGCGTGCCGTTGGCGAAGGTGTGGAACACCGCGCAGGGGCGGCTCTCGTCGAAGTTCTCGTCGAGAAACGCGCGCACGGTGTCGACGTCCTTGACGTTGGAGAGGCGCTCGATGTCGACCGAGCCCTCGCCGAACTGGGCGGCGGCGGCCATGACGACGGTGTTGGCGGTCTCGCCGCGGGCGTCGGACAGAACGAAGATGAGGGGGACGACCTGACCGAAGATGTCGTCGTCCAAATCGAGCTTAGCCATCACGAGACCTCCCAAGCTTAAACGGTTACGGGAATTACTTCCCCCAACGATATTACTTCTTCTTTGAGAGCGCGCCGATGTCCGCAACACCCACGAAGACTTCAACAAAGCGGTTGAGCAGGCGCAGGCGGTTCTCCCTTACCGCAGTATCCTCGTCCATGACAAGAACGTCTTCGAAGAATCGGTCGATGGGCGCCTTCAGTTCGGCAAGTGCGGCGAGGGCGCCGGCGTAGTCGTCGCGATCGAGTGCCCCGCTGACGCGAACCGACCCCTGCTCACAGGCGTCATAGAGGCTCTTCTCGGCAGGTCCGAGAAGAGCGGCGTCGACCGCGGAGCCGAGCTTGGCGTCGCCCAGGTGAGCGGCGCGCGCATAGGCGGTCGCGAGGTCGTCGAAGAGCTCGGGGCTCTGGGTGCGCGCGTCCTCGAGCGCGTGGGCGCGGGCCATGAACTCGATCGGGTCGACCACGCCCACGGCGGACACCGCCTCGATCGTGTCGGGGCGGATGCCCTCGTCGCGCGCGATGGCGACCAGACGGCCCTGGAAGAAGCGGATGACGGCCGTGGCAACGGACTCGAGGTCGAAGTCGAGCCCCTGGGCGCGGTAGGCGCCGAGTGAGAGGCCGATCAGCTGGCGCAGGTCGCAGCCGGGCAGCGTCCGCAGCATCGCGATGACGCCGATGGCGGCGCGACGCACCGCGTAGGGGTCGGACGAGCCGGTGGGGGGCTCGTCGATCGCGAAGATGCCGCAGATGGTGTCGAGCTTGTCGGCGATGGCGACGCAGCGGCCGCAGCTGCCGGTAGGAAGCTCGTCTCCGGCGAAGCGCGGGCGGTAGTGCTCGCGGATGGCGGTGCAGACCTCCTCGGCCTCGCCTGCCGCCGCGGCGTAGTAGCCGCCCATGACGCCCTGCTGGTTGGTGAACTCGACGACCGCCTGGGAGACGAGGTCTGCCTTGGCGAGGTGCGCGGCGCGCGACGCGGCGGCGACGCTCCCCTCGCCCAGCCCGGCCTGCGTGGCTACGGCGGCCGCGAGGCCCTCCATGCGCTCGACCTTCTGGAGCATCGTGCCCAGGCGCTCCTGGAAGGTCACCGAGCCGAGGCGCTCGACGAACTCCTCCATCGGGCGCTTGAGGTCCTCGTCATAGAAGAACTTGGCGTCGTCGAGGCGCGCGCGGACCACGCGCTCGTTGCCGGAGACGACGGTCGCCGAGACGCGCGGGTCGGCGTTGGACACCACGACGAACTCGCGGGTGAGGGCGCCGCTCGCGTCGTACACGGGGAAGTAGCGCTGGTTGGAGAGCATGGACTCGCAGATGATCTCGTGAGGGACCGCCAGGAACTCCTCGTCGAAGGTGCCCACGACGACCGTGGGCCACTCGCAGAGGTTGACGACCTCGTCGAAGATGCGCTTGGGGGTGTCCACGTGCGCCCCGCCGCGCTCGGCCTCGATCTGGGCGATGCCGGCGCGGATGGCCTCGGCGCGGCGCTCGGCGGAGAGCACGAAGGCGCGCTCGAGCGTGGCCTCGTAGTCGGCCGGCGAGGCGACGACGTGCTCGCCGGGCGCGAGGACGCGGTGGCCGCGCGTGGTGTTGGACGAGGTGACGTCGGCGTAGGTCACGGGCACGACCTCGGAGCCGAGAAGGGCGCAGATCCAGCGGATCGGCCGCACGAAGGTGGCGTGCTCGGAGCCCCAGCGCTGGCTGCGGTAGTTGGGCCACTGCAGGCCCCCGATGACGTCGGCGGAGATCTGCGAGAGCAGCGGGGCCGCCGGCATGGAGGGGATGCTGCGCTCGGCGAAGACGTACTCGGAGCCGTCGGCGTCGACGCGGCGCACGAGGTCGGCGGCATCGGCGCCGCACTTGCGCGCGAAGCCGAGGGCGGCCTTGGTGGGCGCGCCGGACTCGTCGAAGGCGATGGCCGCCTTGGGGCCGCGCTTGACCTCGTGGATCTCGTCGGTGGCGACGGCGACGTCGGCGACGAGGGCCGCGAGGCGGCGCGGGGTGGAGATGACGCGAACCGCGCCGTGCGCGAGGCCGGCGGCGTCGAGGCCCTTGGCCACGAGGCCGCCGAGCTGCTGGGCGGCGTTCATGAGCGGCGCGGAGGGCATCTCCTCGCAGCCGATCTCGAGCAGGAAGTCACGGGTCTCTGCCATCTAGGCCACCTCCCCCTTCTTGGCGTCGTCCTTCTCGTCCTTCTCTCCGCCGGCCACCTCGGCGAGGTAGCTCTCGCAGCAGAGCTTGGCGATGGTGCGGACGCGCAGGATGTAGTTGGCGCGCTCGGTCGCGGAGATGGCCCCGCGGGCGTCGAGCAGGTTGAACGCGTGGGAGCACTTCATGACGCAGTCATACGCCGGCAGCGGAAGCTTGCGCTCGAGGCAGGCGTGGCACTCGCGCTCGTAGTCGTCGAACTTCTGGCGCATCATCTCGACGTCGGCGACCTCGAAGTTGTAGGTCGAGAACTCGCGCTCGTTCTCCTGGAACACGTCGCCGTAGGTCATCGGCGTGCCGTCGGGCAGGTAGGACCAGATGACGTCGTAGACCGAGTCGACGCCCTGCGCGTACATGGCGATGCGCTCGAGGCCGTAGGTGATCTCGACGGGGACCGGGTCGACCTCGATGCCGCCGACCTGCTGGAAGTAGGTGTACTGGGTGACCTCCATGCCGTCCATCCAGACCTCCCAGCCGAGCCCCCAGGCGCCGAGGGTGGGGCTCTCCCAGTCGTCCTCGACGAAGCGGACGTCGTGCTCGGCGGGGTCGAGGCCGATGGCGGCGAGCGAGCCGAGGTAGAGGTCCTGGGAGTCCGCGGGGCACGGCTTGAGGATCACCTGGAACTGGTAGTAGTGCTGCATGCGGTTGGGGTTCTCGCCGTAGCGGCCGTCGGCGGGGCGGCGGCAGGGCTGCGGGTAGCAGGTGCGCCAGGGCTTGGGGCCCAGGGAGCGCAGGGTCGTGGCGGTGTGGAACGTGCCGGCGCCGACCTCGGAGTCATAGGGCTGCATGACCGTGCAGCCCTGCGACGCCCAGTAGCGCTCGAGCGCGAGGATCATGTCCTGGAACGTTAGAGCGTTTTCCCTCATGTCCGTACTTCTCCTTCGTTTGCTGAAGGCGCCTAGAGCGCCCCGATGCGGTCGAGGGGCCAGTAGATGAACAGCGCCCTCGATGTTACGTCATCCACGCTCACGGCGCCAAAGTAGCGCGAGTCCTTGGAGTCGGTCCTGTTGTCCCCCATCACCCACACGTACCCCTCGGGGACCTCGTAGGGATACGTTATGCCGGCAGATCCCGCGAGGTCGGAGAGCGAGTAGGACGGCTTGCCCTCGGTATAGGGCTCGTCGAGCCTCTCTCCGTCGACGTAGACGGCCCCGTCGACGAGGTCGACCGTCTGGCCGCCCACGGCGATGACGCGCTTTATGAGGGTCTCGCCGTCGAGCGGGCTGTCAAAGGTCACGATGTCGCCGGCCTCGGGCTCGTCAAAGTAGAGCGAGACCTTCTCGCCGAGAAGCGTGTCCCCCTCGACGATGGTGTCGCGCATCGAGCCGGTCGGCACGACGTAGGGGGTGGCGACGAAGGTCTTGACGAGAAGGCCAGCGACAAAGGCGACGGCGAGCCAGACGACAAACCACCCCCAGCCGCCGCGCTCGCGGGCCCCCTCGTCCTTCTCGCTAAGATGCTGGGCCATCGGGGCGCTCCTCTCCCCTCCGGGCGCGGAGGGCGATCTTTTGAGCGCGGGCGCGCTCCTCGTCGGTCAGGTCGGCCGTGTCAATGAGGTCGGGTCGCCACAGGGCGGTGCGCTCGATCGCGCTCTGCCGTCGCCAGGCCGCGACGCGGGCGTGGTCGCCCGAGAGCAGGACCTCGGGGACGTCCATGCCGCGGTAGCTGGCGGGTCGCGTGTACTGGGCGTACTCGAGCAGCCCCGCGGGCGAGAAGGACTCGTCGACGGCGCTCATCTCGTCGCCGAGGGCTCCGGGCAGAAGGCGGCAGACCGCGTCGATCACCACGAGGGCGGCGAGCTCGCCTCCGGTGAGCACGTAGTCGCCGAGGGAGAGCACCTCGTCCGCGAGCGCGTAGGCGCGCTCGTCCATGCCCTCGTAGCGCCCGCACACAAAAAGCAGGCGCTCCTCGCGGCTGAGACGCTCGGCGACGCGCTGGTCGAAGCGCCTTCCGCAGGGCGAGAAGAACACGACGTGCGGGCGCGTTCCCCGCGCGGAGAGGTCGTCGACGGCCTCGAAGAGGGGCTCGGGCTTCATGAGCATGCCCTGGCCCCCGCCAAAGGGAGCGTCGTCAACGGTGCGGTGGCGGTCGTGGGTCCAGTCGCGCAGGTCGTGAGCGACAAAGTCGAACACGCCGGCGCGCCGCGCGCGCCCGAGGACCGACACGCCGAGATAGGGCTCGAAGACCTCGGGGAAGACCGAGAGCGTCTCGCAGATCATCGCGCGCCCCCGTCCGGCTCGAGCCCCGCGGGCACGCGGACGACGATGGGGCCCTGGTCGGGCACCTCGCCCACGACCTCTTCGACGACGGGCAGCAGGGTCTCCCCCGCGGGCCCGCGCACGACCCAGACGTCGTTGGCCGGGCCGCGCATGACCTCGGCTATCGCGCCGAGCTCGCCGAGCCTCCCGTCGACGACCTCACGGCCGATAAGGGCGCGCGGGTCGTGGAGCTCGAGGTCGGCGGGGAGGTCGTCGCGGCGCGCGAGCAGGAACTTGCCCACCAGCGCCTCGGCGGACGCGATGTCGCCCACGCCGGAGAGCGCGACGAGCTGGCCGCCGCGGTCGTCGGTGCCGCACGACGTCACGACGTGCCAGCGCGAGCCCGCGAGCTCGGGCGGCACCACGGCGACCTCGAGCCCCTCGCGCACAAGTGAGGGAAGGCCGTGCACGGAAACCGTCACGACCTCCCCTCTTCTCCCGTGGGCCTTGGCCACGCGGGCTATGGTTCTGTAGCGCTCTCGCATCTGCCTAGCCTACGACCTCGACCTCGACCGCCGTTCCGACGCGCTGCCCGAGCGCGCGGGCCAGCGTCCTTATCGCCTTGATCGTGCGGCCCTTGCGGCCGATGACGCGCCCGGCGTCCTCCTCGGAGCAGCTGACCTCGATGAGCGAGGAGCCCTCGCTGTCGGTCACGTCAAGGGAGACGGCGTCCTCGTCATCGACGAGCCCGCAGACGATGTACTCGACAAGGTCCGCGACGCGGTCCGAGGGGAGCTCGGTCTCCTCGGGTGCGACGAGCGTGGCCTCCGCGGCGTCCATGACGCCTACTCGGCGTCGGCCTCAGCCTCGGCCTCGGCGGCCTCAGCGGCAGCAGCGGCGGCCTTGGCAGCGGCCTTCTTCGAGATCTTGGCCTTCTTCTCGACGGCAGGCTGGCCGTTGCGGGCAACGTCGATGAGGTGGGCGACGGCGTTGGTGGGCTGGGCGCCCTTGGAGATCCACTCGTCGACCTTCTCGAGGTTGATGTCGATGGTCTTGGGGTTGGTCAGCGGGTTGTAGCGACCAACGAGCTCGATGTAGCGGCCGTCGCGGGGCATGCGGCCGTCGGCGACGACGACGCGGTAGTACGGGCGCTTCTTGGCACCGTGACGGGCCAGGCGAATCTTAACTGCCAATGAAAACTCCTTCGTTCGTGCGGTGCGCGGGGTTGATGGGTTGGCCGCACCGCAGGCCACAAACCGACTTATCATCATACGACTCTTGGAACAGGCCGCAAGGTGCAGTTTTTGTGAAAGCACCTTGTCAGTTAGCTGAGGGCCCCCTCGTTCAGCAGAAATTCAGCGTCGCTGGGTAGGATAGCAGCGTCACGGCGGCCGTGGGGCCGCAAGCGAACACTGCCAAGGGGGTCAACCCATGAACATTCTTGTCGTCGAGGACGAGCGCAACCTCGCTGACGCCATCGTGCACATCCTCGAGGGCGCGTCCTACCATGCCGAGGCCTGCTACGACGGGAGGGTGGGCCTTCGCTCGGCGCTCTCGGGCGCCTATGACGCGATCGTGCTCGACATCATGCTCCCGGGGATGGACGGCCTCGAGGTCGTCCACGAGCTGCGCCGCCGCGGGTCCTCGGTGCCCGTGCTGCTGCTCACCGCGCGCACCACGACCCAGGACAAGGTCGAGGGCCTCGACTCCGGCGCCGACGACTACATGACCAAGCCCTTCGAGGCCCCGGAGCTGCTGGCGCGCCTGCGCGCCCTCACCCGTCGAAAGGGCGACGTCATGCTCGACGAGGTCACCTTTGCCGACGTCCGCCTCGACCTCACCACCCACGACCTGTCCTGCGGCGACCAGGCCGTCCACCTCTCCGGCAAGGAGTTCGAGGTCATGAACATCCTCATGGCCTCCAACGCGCGCGTGGTGTCCAAGCAGGACCTGCTCTCCCGCGTCTGGGGCGCCTCCGACGCCTCCGAGAACTCGGTCGAGGCCTACGTGTCGTTCCTTCGCAAGAAGCTCGCCCACATCGGGTCCAAGGTGCAGATCACGACGCTCAGGATGCTCGGCTACCGCCTCGAGGTCTTTGCGGACTAGCGAGGCCCAGAGATGCTCAAGCGCCTCCGCCGCAAGTTCATCGCCATCACCATGCTGCTCGTCGGTCTCGTGCTGGCGGCCGTCCTGGGGTCGTCGCTCTTCTCGAGCGCGCTCACGCAGCGCGGCATCGTGACGGAGATCTTGGAGCGGGCGCTCTCCAACGGGGTGGTGGCGGCGACGATCGGCGACACGACGGGCGAGCAGAGCGCCGAGCTCATGCTCGCCGTGGTCGTCGACGTGACGGCTGACGGCACCATCATCGACCGAACGAGCTTCGTCGCCAACGTCCCCGAGCAGACGCTCGTGGACGTCGTGCGCCAGGCGCTCTCGAGCCGCGCCGACTCGGGGCGCGCCGACGGCTACGCCATCGCCTGGATGAAGACGGAGACCACGTGGGGCTGGCGCGTCGCGCTCGTCGACACCTACCTGCGCGGCGCCACCCTGCGCGCGCAGGCGCTGAGCAGCCTCATGCTCTTCTCGATCTCCATGGGCGCGATCTTTGTGATCGCCTACGTGCTCTCGGGCTGGGCGCTGCGCCCGGTTCAGGCCGCCTGGGAGCAGCAGCGGCGCTTCGTGTCCGACGCCTCGCACGAGCTCAAGACGCCGCTGGCCGTGATCTTGGCCAACACGCAGATCCTGGAGTCCGACGAGGGCCTCCCGCAGGACGCGCGTCGCTGGGTGGCGAGCACCTCGGACGAGGCGACGCACATGAAGGAGCTCGTCGACGACCTCCTCACGCTCGCCCGCGCCGACGAGCAGGAGGCCACGGGGCAGCGCGACGCGTCGAGCCTCGCGAGCGTGGACCTCACGTCGCTGACGTCGGGCTGTGCGCTCGAGTTCGACGCCGTCGCCTTTGAGCGCGGCTGCTCGATCGCGTGCGAACTCGCTGACGGCGTGACCGTCGCCGCGGACCCGGAGCGGCTGCGGCGCGTGGTGCGCACGCTGCTCGACAACGCGACGAAGTACGCCCAGGAGGGCACGGAGGTCCGCGTCCTTCTCGCCCGCGACGGTCGGCGGGCGCGGCTCGCGGTGACCAACCGGGGAGAGGTCATAGCCCCCGAGGCCCTGGCGCACCTCTTCGACCGGTTCTACCGCACCGACGACGCCCGAGAGCGGCAGGCGACCGGCGGCTTTGGCCTGGGCCTCGCCATAGCCAAGAGCCTCGTCGAGGCCATGGGCGGCACGATCGGCGCAACCTCAGGCGCCGCCGAGGGGACCACGTTCACGGTGACGCTGCCCCTCTCGACGCGACCGCCCGAGCCGCCCCGCGCGCTCCCGCGCGGCGATGGGGACGCCGCGGGCGCTTAGGTCGTGCGCCTGCTTAACAATCTCGCCTCATCCGGGCATTCCTCGAGCGCGTGCTTAGAAAGGACGGCGTGTTCGCGGCGGGGTCGTTCGCGTGCTTAGCTTTTGGCCCTCGTTCGGCGAGCAGAGCCTGTCATGCTTAGAATGTCGGCCTCGTCCGGGGCGGTGCCGAGAAGAGCCGTCGGACGGGGCGGATTCCTTGATATGTAATTCCCGTTGTCAATAGTCATGGGAAAATCCCGGGCGGGCGTCCCCGCCCGGGGTCTCCCCCTG
>CALUHH010000027.1 GCA_944320385.1 uncultured Atopobiaceae bacterium
TCCACGCAGGCGGGGCTCATCATGATGCTCTACGGCGTGATGTGCCTCGTGGGCGGCACCGTCTCCGGGCGCATCGGAGCGGCTCACGGCCCGCGCGGCGTCATCTGCGTGGGCGAGGCCTCCGGGGCGCTGGCCATCGCGGCGCTGCTCGCGGTGAGCGCCACGGGCTCGTGGGTGCCGGCGCTGCTCGCGGCGGGCGCGCTGGGCTTTGGCTACATCCTCACGCAGCCGACCCTGGTCTCGCTCTCCATGGACGCCGACCCCGCGCAGACCGGCCTCTGCACGGGCCTCATCGGCCTCGGCGTCTTCGCGGGCGGCGGCGTGGGCTCCGCGCTCGGCGGCCAGCTCGTGGCGGCGGGAGGCTACCCGCTGCTGTGGGTCGTTGCCGCGGCGTTGCTGGCGGTGCAGCTCGTCGCGGGCGGACGCGCGCTCGCTGCGCTGGAGTGCCACGCGGGGTAGCCGTGGCGCCGTCCTTCTCGTTGCAGCCGAGGCTCGCCGCCTTACCCCTCCTTCGTCCCGACTAACTCGAGGAACTCCCTCGCGGACACGCGGGGTATCGACGAGCCCGCAAAGGCTCGCTCGTCACGCGAGATGATGAAGCTCGCGCCCCATGCCTCTGCGAGGGCCCGGACGATTCCGTCCTCGAAGTCCGGCTCGTCTGAGGCGAGGGCCCTCCGGCAGATGTCCGCCGTCGGCGCCGCGACGTCAAAGGCATCGAGGAAGAAGGCGATCCATCGGCGGCGCTGCTCCTCGGGCATGAAGCGTCGCGTGACGTAGTACGCGTCGTTCAGCGACGTAGAGGAGACGGTGCATAAGACGTCGCCGCTTTCCGAGAGCTTCATGAGCTTGCAGGCGGCATCTCCGTCGGGACGCCTCTCGAGCATGTTGTCAAGCAGGATGTTCGTGTCAAGAAACAGCTTATAGGTCACGGTTTGACAGCTCCTCTTTCAGGCCTTCAGGAGTGAGGTTCTCGAGAAACTCGCAGCGTGGCGTGGTGGCTCGAAGCTCGTAGTAGCGACGCATGAGCGGGCTATCCTCCAGCTCGGCGTCTTCGTTCGGATTGGGCTCGATCGCGTGAGGCACCTCGCCGGTGCGCGCGATGTTCTCCCATACGATGCGGATGACCTCCGAGGCCGTGAGCCCCGCGCGTCGTATGTAGTAGTCCGCGCGCTCCTTGCACTCCTCGCTCACCCTGCCCGCTACCAGTACCGAGGCCATGGCTCTTCCCTTCGCCAGCAAACCGTTATCTGTTAACAGTATACCCATGGCATCCTCCTCCGGACGGTCGGGTTCTTCTCGGCCCGCGCGCCGGGCCCGTCGCCCTCGTCCCATGCGCTACCATGGTGGGCCGAGAAGAACCGCGAGGCCGGCAAGGAGCTCCCATGGCAGACGAGAAGAACGTGCAGGTCCAGACGTCGCTCTTTGGTGACGACGTTCCGACGGAGCCCGCCCCCGCTCCCGCGCCGCAGTCGCCGCGCGCCCGCGCGGCCGAGCTCAACCGCATCCTCAACCACGCGGCCTACGCCTACTACGCGCTCGACCGCCCGGAGATGTCCGACGCCGAGTTCGACCGCACGCTCCAGGAGCTTCTTGCCCTCGAGGCCGCTCATCCCGAGCTCGTCACGCCCGAGAGCTACACCCAGCGCGTGGGCGGCTACGTGTCCGAGCAGTTCGAGCCCGTGACGCACGCCGCGCGCATGTACTCGATGGATGACGCGATGGACCTCGCCGAGCTGGACGAGTGGCTCGCCCGCACCGACGAGGCCCTCGGCGCCACGCCGGAGCACCCGGTGGCCTACACCTGCGAGCTCAAGATCGACGGCCTGGGCGTGGCCCTCACGTACCGCGACGCCCAGTTCGTGCGCGCAGCCACGCGCGGCGACGGCACGACCGGCGAGAACGTCACCGCCAACGTGCTCACGATCGCCGACGTCCCGCGCGCGCTGGCGCCCGCGGGCCTCGCGCGCCTGGCAGACGGCGGCCTGGGCGCCTCCGTCGAGGTCCGCGGCGAGGTCTACATGCCGCGCCGCTCCTTCGCGCGCCTGAACGAGGACGCCGACGCCGCCGGAACCGCGCCCTTCGCCAACCCGAGAAACGCCGCCGCGGGGAGCCTGCGCCAGAAGGACCCCAAGGTGACGGCTCACCGCGACCTCGAGACCTTCATCTACGCCGTGGCCGACGAGGCCCCGATTGACGTGCGCTCGCAGTGGGACTTCCTCCAGTGGCTGCGCGACTGCGGCTTTGCCGTGAACGAGCACGCCGCGCGCTGCACGAGCGCCGCGGAGGTCCATGCCTACTGCGAGAACGCCCTCGCGCACCGCGACGAGCTGGACTACGACATCGACGGCGTGGTCGTGAAGGTGGACTCCTTCGCGAGCCAGGCGGCGCTCGGCTTCACCGCCCGCGCGCCGCGCTGGGCCATCGCGTTCAAGTTCCCGCCGGAGGAGAAGCGCACCATCCTGCGCGACATCCGCGTGCAGGTGGGACGCACCGGTGTGCTCACGCCAGTCGCGGAGTTCGACCCCGTGACCGTGGCCGGCTCCACGATCGCCCGCGCCACCCTGCACAACGTGGACGAGATCGAGCGCAAGAACGTCCGCGTGGGCGACACGATCGTGGTTCACAAGGCCGGCGACGTCATCCCCGAGGTCGTGGGGCCGGTGCTCGAGCTACGCCCGGCCGGCTCGCCCGAGTTCCGCATGCCCACGACCTGCCCCTCGTGCGGCAGCCCCGTGGTGCGCGAGGAGGGCGAGGTGGCCTACCGCTGCGTCTCCATCGACTGCCCCGCACAGGCCGTGGAGCGCCTCATTCACTGGGGCAGCCGCAACGCCATGGACATCGACGGCCTGGGCGACGAGATCGTGGCCCGCATGGTCGAGCAGGGGCTGCTCGCCGACGTGGCGGACTTCTACGACAAGCTCACCGAGAAGGGCCTCGCGGAGGTCTGGACCGGCCGGCAGACCGTGGACGGCGAGGACATCGTCGTGGGCCCCGTGATCGCCGCCAAGATCATGGCGCAGGTCGCGGAGTCCAAGCGGCGCGGCCTGGCGCGCGTCCTGTTTGGCCTGGGCATCCGCCACGTGGGCGCCACGGTGGCGCGCCAGCTGGCGACCCACTTCGGCTCCGCGGCGGCGCTCGCGGCCGCGACCGAGGAGGACATCGCGGCCGTGGACGGCATCGGGCCCAAGATCGCGGCCAGCGTGCGCGGGTTCTTCTCGGTCGAGAAGAACGTGGCGGTCGTGGAGCGCCTGCGCGAGGCGGGCGTGGTCCTGGAGGAGGAGCGCACGGAGCCCGAGCGCCCGCAGACGCTCTCGGGGCTCACCTTTGTGCTCACGGGCACGCTCGAGCGCCTCAAGCGCAACGAGGCCAAGGCCGCCCTCGAGGCCCTCGGCGCCAAGGTCACGGGCTCGGTCTCCAAGAAGACGAGCTACGTGGTCGCGGGCGCGGCGGCCGGCTCCAAGCTGACGAAGGCCCGCGACCTCGGCGTGCCCGTCCTCGACGAGGCCGCCCTCGAGCAGATCCTCGAGACCTGTCAATTGGGGACAGTCCCCAATTGACAGGCCTCGGCGTAGCCACGGGCACGGCAAAGCGAACCTGTTCCGCGTTCGTTCCTGTCGCGCACGGGTACACTAGAGCCAAGCCCCCAAGAAAGGTCGACGCCCATGATGTATCCGTATATGACGCTCGGCGATGGGACAGAGGTCGTCCACTCTCAGATTATCGAGAGGGACGGCGTGCAGACCGTGATCGTTCATTTTGAGCGCCCCACTGAAGATGGCTTTGACTCGGCGAGATGCGAGCTTCCCGAGTACTCCTGGACATCCTGGGAGGGGCATTTCACGGATGAGGAGATGGCGTTCTTCAACGAGTACCTGCGAAACAACGCGCACCTCATCTACCGCTATGCCGCGAGTGGGGGAGTCAGGGTTGCCTAGCCTCTTTCTTATCGGCGGTTACCGAGTGTTCTTCTGGTCGAACGAGTCCGGTGAGCCCGTTCACGTTCACGTGTGCAAGGGGGTGCCCTCGCCTGATGCCACCAAGATCTGGCTTACCCGCAGGGGCGGATGTGTCCTTGCCCACAACCGTGGCAAGATACCTCGTCAGACGCTCAATGAGCTTCTCGAGGTGATTGCCGCGCAGCACGAGTTCATCTGCTCCAGGTGGCGTGAGTTCTTCGCTGTCGAGGACATCGACTTCTTCTGCTAGGCCCGCTTGTCTACGGCGCGCCTTACGCGCGCATGATGCCGCGCGCGTATACTACGTCGTCGGAACAAACACGCGCAACGAAAGGCTTGCATGCAGCTCACGAAAGCCCGGCCAAACTACGGCCGCATCGACTTTGAGGGCCTGCCCAACACGCGTGACCTGGGCGGGCTTCCCACCGCCGACGGGCGGCGCGTGCGCCGGGGCCACCTGCTGCGCTCGGGCACGCTCTACTTTGCCACCGCGGCCGACCGCCGTCGCCTGATGGGGGACTATCGCCTGCGCGCCGTGGTCGACCTGCGCGGCTCCGACGAGCTCGCGGAGTACCCCGACGGCATGGAGCTCATGCCCGCCGTCCGCTACGTGCACGCCGACGCGCTCAAGGACACCGTCGCGGGCATCTCGCAGAACGCCGAGGCCCGCGCCCGCCTGGAGGCCGCGCGCGTGGACGATGACGACCCGGCGCGCTTCATGGAGATGGTCTACCCGCACATCCTGCTGGGGGAGTCCGGCATCGCCGCCTACCGCGCGCTGCTGCGCTGCGTGCTCGAGACCACGGACGGCGCCGTCCTCTGGCACTGCCACTTCGGGCGCGACCGCTGCGGCATGGGCAGCATGCTCGTGGAGGCTGCCCTCGGCGTGCCCATGGAGGCGATGGAGGAGGACTATCTCGCCACCAACCGCTTCAACCCCGACCCGCCCGACGAGCGCACGGACGCCAACCCGCGCTTCATCCGCGCGGCGGTGGCGGCGGTGACGCGCGAGTTCGGCGGCGTCACGGGCTACGTGCGCGACGCGCTGGGCGTCACGAATGCCGACCTCGCCGAGCTGCGCGGCCGCTACCTCGAGGAAGCGTGACGCCATGAACGTGCTCACACGCCTGCGGATGGGGGAGGGGTTCTCGGACGGTGAGCGTCCCGGTGGACGAGTACGAGCAGCGACTCGCGGCGGCGTCGGCGGGCGAGAAGGACGTGGTGGTCCTGGTCTCCTTTGGCGGGCGCGGGTTCGTGTCGCGCCCGGCGGCGCGCGAGCTCGCGGCGCGCGGCGTGCCCGTCGTGCTGGTGGCGTCGGCCGCGCCCACGCCGCTCGACGAGTTTGCCACGGTCAAGCTCGCGCTCTCGCCGGTCGAGGACCACGCGCACAAGGTCTCGCCCTTCGGCACGGGGCTCTCGCTGCTCTTCGTGCTGGACGCCCTCTTCGCGCGCTGCTTCGTGGAGGACTTCGACGCCAGCCTCGCGCGGCGCCTGGGCTACTACGACCGCATCGTCGCGATGGGCGGGTGCTCCGGCGGGCCGGCGAGCTGAGGTCCTTCTCGCCTGCGTGCCGCATCTTCCCAGGTGCCTGATTTCCGAGAAATGCGCGTTTTGGTGCCAAATTACCGAGAAATGCGTGTCTCGGTGCCTGATTTCCGTCAAATGCGTGCGGCAGACACGCATATGGCCAGATTCCGGCACCAGGGGCAATCGGCGCCAGGGGCAACCGGCACCAGGGGCAATCGGCGCCAGGGGCAACCGGCACCAGGGCAACCGGCGCCAGGGGCAACCGGCGCCAGGCAAAACGCCGCGTCAGAACCGCACGAGGCGCGGCTCGCCCTTCTCGTACGTGCAGACGCCCTCAAAGCCCAGCTCCGCGAGCTCGCGATACGCGAGGCGCAGGTAGGAGCCCAGGTGCTCGGGCGCATGCGAGTCCGAGCCTACGGTCACCACGGTGCCGCCGAGGTCACGGTAGAGCTCGAGAATCTCGCGGCGCGGCTGGAAGTCGCCCAGGCCGTAGCGGATGCCGGACGTGTTGACCTCGATGCCCTTGCCGTCCGCGACCACGCGACGCAAGATCTCGGCCACGATATCGCGCACGCGCTCGAAGGGGTAGTCGCCAAAGGGGTCGTAGCGGCGGATGAGGTCGAGGTGCCCCAGCACGGAGTAGCCGTCAAAGGCCTCCACCACGGCGAGCATCTCCTCGTAGTAGGCGGCGTGGATCTGATCCTGCGCGCGGCCGCGCTGGTAGTCGCCGTTCCAGAACTCGAGGTCGCCGACCTGGTGGATGGAGCAGATGACAAAGTCAAGCCGCCCGGCAAGACGCCTGAGCAGCGTGCGGTTCTCGCCGAGCGTGTGACGCTGCACGCCCAGCTCCAGGCCCGCCCTCAGGCAGATGCGGTCCCCGAGCTCGTCCCGCACGCGGTCGAGCTCGGCCAGGTAGGCGTCGTAGGCGCAGTTGGTGACCGGGTGCCCGTCCTCGAAGCGCGCCGTGGCCGGCCGGTCCCACTCGGGCTTGACGCCGTAGTCGACGTGCTCGGTGAAGCAGACCTCGTCGAGGTTCAGGCGCAGCGCGTCGCGCGCGACCTGCTCGAGCGGGTAGACGGAGTCGTCGGAGAAGCCGGTGTGAACGTGGTAGTCGGCGAGCATGGGGGTCCTTTCACTCGCCGCCAGTATATCGGCCGTCCTGCCGGGGCGGCCGCAATCGGACGTTTTTCTCGGCACGCGGGTCATGTGGTGCATAATCCCGACACGTTTGGCCCCCTCGACCGTCCGCAGGCGAGAAGGACGGCCGGTCTGTCAATTGGGGACTGTCCCCAATTCACAGAGTCAGGGCGTTGCGGCGGCGCCACTCGCGCGGCGAGACCTCGTACGCACCCTTGAACGCGCGCGAGAAGTGCAGCTGGTTGGGGTAGCCCACGGCCCGCCCCACCTCGGCGACCGGCAGCGACGTGAGCTTGAGCAGCTCGGCGGCCTTGGCCATGCGGTACCCGATGAGGTACTGCTGCGGCGACTTGCCCGTGGCCGCCTTGAAGACCTTGCCGAAGTAGCTGCGGTTGAGGCCGGTGCGCCTGGCGATGTCCTCCACGGTGATGTCGTCCTGGTAGTGCTCCTTGATGAAGTCGACCGCCTCGCGGATGTAGAAGCCCTGGAGCTTGCCCGGCGCCTGCTCGGCGGGGTGGTCGACGGAGCGCAGCAGGTAGTCGAGGAAGAGATAGGTGTGCCCGATCAGGTGCAGCGGCGAGGCGTCCCGGTTGCTCACGAGGTAGCGCATCTCCTCGACCATGTGGCCGCGCAGCTCGCTGGAGCGCGAGCGGTAGACGGGGGAGGAGGGCGTGAGGCCGACGGCCTCGAGGTCGTCTTTCACGTGGATGCCGTCGAACTCCACCCAGACGTACTCCCAGGGGTCGTCGAGGTCCGCCACATAGGTGTTGACCTGGTCGGGGAAGATGAGGAACCCCTCGCCCTCGCCGAGGCGATGGTCGGCCTTGGCGCCGCTGTCGTTCGTGGACATGAGCAGGCCGCGACCGGAGATGATGTAGTGGAAGAGGAAGTGGCTGCGCCGCGCGGGGCCGAAGGCATGGCCGGGCGTGCAGGCCTCGCGGCCGTATTGGTACGGCATCAGGTCGACGTAGTGGCCGCTGGGAAACGTGGAGAACTCGAGCTCGTGTGCGGGCATGTCTCGCCCCTTCCTCGCGTCGGCCGTCGCGGGTGGCCGGGGGCGCGTTCAAAGGCATGACGCATTTTGCATAGTATATCGCATTATAGCTATACGTGATTTGACAAGAAGACGCATATTGACAAATCGCTCCAAGCAAATATGGAATCGATTCCCGTTCAACCCCCTTCCGAGAAAAGCAATCTACCTGCGAAATCGCACACGCTCAAAACCGTTTACCCTGAAATCGATTCCACTGGGCGAAATGGTGAAGTTCGCACATGCGTCATAGATAGGCGATGTACCAGCACAAACGCGCAAATATATATCAAACATACCAAAACACATACAAAAGCGCGCAAAAGTGTCAGCCTAGAATTAAGCCAACGTAAGGTGGGGCCCGGGCATGCCGCGCCGCGGCGTCGGGCAGGGAGAAAGGTTTCGCAATGGCGAGTCTCTCACTGGAACACGTAGGGAAGAAGTACCCCAACGGCTATGAGGGGGTGAAGGACTTCAACCTCGAGATCGCCGACAAGGAGTTCATCATCTTCGTCGGCCCGTCCGGCTGCGGCAAGTCCACGACGCTGCGCATGATCGCCGGCCTCGAGGACATCACCTCCGGCACCCTCAAGATCGACGGCCGCGTGGTCAACGACGTCGAACCCAAGGACCGCGACATCGCCATGGTCTTCCAGACCTACGCGCTGTACCCGCACATGACCGTGTACGAGAACATGGCCTTCCCGCTCAAGCTCCGCAAGGTCGACGCCGACACGATCGACAAGGCCGTCCGCGAGGCCGCCCGCATCCTCGACCTCGAGAAGCTCCTCGACCGCAAGCCGTCCGCCCTCTCCGGCGGCCAGCGCCAGCGCGTCGCCATGGGCCGCGCCATCGTCCGCGCCCCCAAGGTCTACCTGATGGACGAGCCCCTCTCCAACCTCGACGCCAAGCTCCGCGTCCAGATGCGCGCCGAGATCTCCAAGCTCCACGACCGCCTCGGCGCCACGATCATCTACGTCACGCACGACCAGACCGAGGCCATGACGCTCGGCACCCGCATCGTCGTCATGAAGGACGGCGTCATGCAGCAGGTCGACACGCCGACCAAGCTCTACAACGAGCCCTGCAACCTCTTCGTCGCCGGCTTCATCGGCTCCCCGCAGATGAACTTCATCGACGTCCAGGTGTCCGAGAAGGGCGCGGGCGTGGCGCTCACCTTCGGCGCCAACACCATCACCCTCACCGGCCCCAAGGCCGACGCGCTCAAGCAGGGCGGCTACGTGGGCAAGGTCGTCGTCATGGGCATCCGCCCGGAGGACGTCGTCGAGGAGCACGAGTACGCCGAGGGCCGCACCCTCTCCGAGACCTTCCCCGCCAGCGTCACGGTCTACGAGCTGCTGGGCTCCGAGGCCATGATCTACGCCGACGTCGACGGCGGCCAGATCTCCGCGCACCTCAGCGCCGCCAGCGCCGTCCGCACCGGCTCCCAGATCAAGTGCGCCGTCGACGTGGACAAGATCCACCTCTTCGACAAGCAGTCCGAGCTCGCCATCGCCCACTAGGGAAGGAGGAGCAGAGCAAATGAGAAGAACGCTGACACGTCGCTCCTTCCTCGGGCTGTCCGGCGCGGTCGCCGCGGGCCTCGCGCTCACGGGCTGCGAGGGCGAGCGCTCCGACGGCAGGACCGAGATCGAGTTCGTCTCGTACAAGCGCGAGGCGGTGAGCATCTTCGAGGCGCTCATGGCCGAGTTCAACGAGACCAACGACCACATCTACCTCAACTTCACGAGCCCCAACGACGCCGTCACCATCATGAAGACGCGCTTCGTTCGCGAGGACTACCCCGACGTCGTGGCCATCGGCGGCGACGCCTCCTATGCCGACTTCGTCGACTCCAACATCCTCGCCGACGTCACCGACTATCCCGGCATGGACAAGGTCCAGCCCGCCTACCAGGAGATCATGAAGAGCGTCACCTACGTCCCGATGGACGGCATCTACGGCGTCCCCTACATCGCCAACGCCGCGGGCATGCTCTACAACAAGGACATGTTCGCCGAGAAGGGCTGGGACCTCCCGGAGAGCTGGGACGAGTTCATCGCCCTGTGCGAAAAGATCAAGGCCGAGGGCGAGGTCCTTCCGCTCTACCTGGGCTTCCTCGACACCTGGACGATCCTCTCGCCGTGGAACTCCATGCTCGTGGAGCTGGTCCCCTCCGACCATATCCGCAAGGTCAACGCCGGCGAGGCGAAGTTCGCCGACTACTACCGCGAGCCTGCCGAGAAGCTCCTGAAGCTCCTCGACTACGCCGAGGACGGCCCGATGGCCTACAGCTACGAGGACGCCTGCACCGCCTTCGCGCGCGGCCAGTCCGCGATGTTCCCCTGCGGCTCGTTCGCCGTCCCGCAGATCCTCTCCGCCAACCCGGAGATGAACATCGGCCTGTTTGCCATGCCCGCCTGCGACGACCCCGAGGACCGCATCATCGTCTCCGGCGTCGACCTCTGCTGGAACATGACCGTGGCCAACGAGGATCACCGCGAGCAGGTCTACGAGGTCATCGACTTCCTCAGCGAGCCCGAGAACCTCCAGACCTACTGCGACGACCAGAAGGCGATCCCCTGCATCGAGGGCGACTTCACGCTCGACCCGCTGTTCGACGACATCCGGGACTTCCTGGACGAGGGCAAGGTCATCGACTATCCCGACCACTCCTATCCGTCGGGCATGGCCTGCGACGCCCAGCTCCAGGCGTTCCTTCTGGACGGCGACGTCGACGCGTTCCTCGCCAACTGGGACAACCTCTGGCAGCGCTACAACAAGACCGTCATCCGCAAGTACGCCGAGTACATGGCGAACCAGGGATAAGGAGGGAGACACATGGCAAGCATCGCCGCTTCAAAGGCGGGATCTGACAGGAACCGCACCTTCCTCGCAATCCTGATCCCGGTCCTCGTCCTGTTCATCGCGTTCAACACGATCCCGCTGCTCACGGGCTTCTTCTACAGCTTCACGGACTCCAAGGGCTACGGCGCCTTCGAGATCGTGGGCCTGCAGAACTACATCGACCTGTTCCAGGACGCGCGCGTGGGCAACTCGTACCTGTTCACGTTCAAGATCTCCGTCGTCTCGACGATCCTCGTCAACGTGATCTCGCTCACGCTGGCCATCGGCCTCTCGAGCAAGATCAAGTTCAAGAGCGCCCTGCGCGGCATCTACTTCGTGCCCCGCATCCTCGGCGGCCTCGTCGTCGGCTACGTGTTCAGCTACTTCTTCACCTACATCGTCCCCGCCCTCACCGGCACCACCTCGATGCTCGCGAGCAAGGAGTGGGCGTGGGTGGCCATCGTCGTGGTCTTGGTGTGGCAGGCCTGCGCACAGACCACGATCATCTACATCACCGGCCTCTCGTCGGTTCCCGAGGACGTCTACGAGGCCGGCGCGCTCGACGGCGCCACCGGCTGGGACAAGTTCCGCTACCTCACCTTCCCGCTCATCATGCCGTCCATCACCACCAACATGGTCCTCGTGATGAAGGACATGCTCATGACCTTCGACCAGATCGTGGCCATGACCTCCGGCGGCCCGGCGCAGTCCACCGAGTCCATCTCGTACCTCATCTACCAGAACGGCCTCAACAACAGCCAGTTTGGCTTCCAGTGCGCCAACGCCGTGATCTTCTTCATCGTCATCGCCGTGATCTCGATTGCCCAGACCAAGTTCCTGAACAGTAAGGAGGAGCAGCTCTAATGGCTAACAACACTGTTCCTGCCAAGGTCAAGGAGCGGGTCAACTGGCCCATTACCATCCTGCTCATCGTCGGCCTCATCACCATCATCTTCCCGCTCTACATGGCCGTGGTCATCGCCCTCAAGGACCCCTCCGAGATGACCAACGACATCGCGGGCATCCTGTCGCTGCCGAGCACCTGGTCCCTCGACAACTTCATCGAGGCCATCCAGGTCACGGACTTCTTCAACTCGTTCATGAACTCGCTCATCATCACCGTGGCGGCCGTCGTGATCTCCGTCCTGGTCCACAGCCTCGCCGCCTACGCCATCGGGCGCAACATGGACAAGAAGAAGCTCTTCAAGGCGTCCTACTACTTCATCGTGGCCGGCATGTACGTGCCCTTCGCCATCCTGATGATGCCGCTCGTCAAGCAGACCGCCATCCTGCACCTGGACAACATGGTCGGCGTCATGGTCCTCTACGTCGTGTTCTACATGCCCATGAACATGATGCTCTACACCGGCTACCTGAGGAACATCCCCACCGCCCTCGAGGAGGCGGCCCGCGTCGACGGCGCCAGCACCTGGACCACGTACTGGAAGGTCATCTTCCCGCTCATGAAGCCCATGCACGCCACCGTCGCCGTCATCACCGGCCTGGCCGTGTGGAACGACGTCATGACCCCGCTCGTCATCATGGGCGGCTCCGGCGTCAACACCCTGCCGCTCGCGCAGATGAACTTCCAGACCGCCTTTGCCACGAACTACAACCTCGCCTTCGCCTCCTACCTGCTCGCCATGCTCCCGATGATCATCTTCTACATCGTGGCGCAGAAGCAGATCATCGGCGGCGTCACCAACGGTGCCGTGAAGTAGTTCCAGGTGCAGCTCGCGCACCCCTTCACCGTTCCCCCTGGCGCCCGGAATCCATCCTTTTTGTGGTGGGTTCCGGGCGTCCCCCCGAAAAGCCCACATGCGCTACACTCTGCCCGGTCGTCACCGAGATGAGAGAAATCGAGGAGCCATGCCAGTGATCTACGACGCCTCCGCACGCACCTTCAGCCTTCACACCGCCCGCTCCACCTATCAGATGAAGGTGGACCAGTACGGCTACCTCCTCCACCTCTACTACGGCGCACGCGCCGAGGGCGACCTCTCCTACCTCGTCACCTACGCCGACCGCAGCGGCATGTGCGGCTGCCCGCACGACGTCGCGGACCGCACCTACTCGCTCGACGTCCTGCCCCAGGAGTACGCCTTCCAGGGCACCGGCGACATGCGAAGCCCCCTGCTCATGGTCCGTGGCGCCGACGGCACCTTCGGCTGCGACCTGCGCTACGTCTGCCACGAGATCCGCCCCGGCAAGTACGGCCTGCCGGGCCTTCCCGCCGCCTACGCAGATGGTGAGGCCGACGGCGCCGAGACCCTCTCGGTCACCCTGGCCGACCCGCGCCTGGGCCTCGAGGTCGAGCTGCTCTACGGCATCCTGCCCCAGGTGGACGTCATCACCCGTGCCGCGGTGATCCGCAACAACGGCACGGGCCGCGTCACCGTGGAGAAGGCCCAGACCGCCTGCCTCGACTTCGTGTCCGGCGACTTCGACGTCATCACCTTCGACGGGCGTCACGCCATGGAGCGTCGTCCTTCTCGCCGCCCGGTGACCAACGGCTCGTTTAGCGTGGGCAGCCGCCGCGGCATGTCCTCCAACCAGTACAACCCCGTCATGATCCTCTGCGACCACGACGCCACCGAGACCGCGGGCCGCTGCTGGTCCATGAGCTTCGTCTACAGCGGCAGCTTCCTCGCCGAGGTCGAGCGCGACCAGTACGAGCAGACCCGCATGCAGATGGGCCTGGCCTCCGACCTCTTCTCCTACCCGCTCGAGCCGGGCGAGAAGATCGTGGCGCCCGAGGTCCTCATGACCTACTCCGGCGCGGGCCTCGAGAAGGTCTCCCACAACCTGCACCGCTGCATCCGCCGCCACGTGTGCCGCGGGCCCTGGCGCGACAGCCCGCGCCCCGTGCTCATCAACTCCTGGGAGGCCTGCTACTTCGACTTCACGGGCGACAAGCTCGTGGAGCTCGCCAAGAAGGCCGCCGACCTGGGCCTCGACATGCTCGTCATGGACGACGGCTGGTTCGGCGCGCGCAACGACGACCATCGCGGCCTGGGCGACTGGCGCCCCAACATGGCCAAGCTCGGCGGCACCGTGGCGGACCTCGCGCGCCGCGTGAACGAGGTGGGCCTGGGGTTTGGCATCTGGGTCGAGCCCGAGATGGTCAACGAGGACTCCGACCTGTTCCGCGCGCACCCCGACTGGGCGCTCTCCGTCCCCGGCAAGGACCCGGTGCTCGGCCGCGACCAGCTGGTGCTCGACCTCTCGCGGCCCGAGGTGCGCGACAACCTCTTCGAGCAGCTCTGCGCCGTGCTCGACCAGGGCGGGATCGACTACGTCAAGTGGGACTACAACCGCTCGATCGTGGACGTGCACTCCCGCGCGGCGAGCGACCAGGGCAAGGTCCTCTACGACTACCTGCTCGGCCTCTACGACCTGCTCGAGCGCATCGTGAGCCGCTACCCGGACCTGCTGATCGAGGGCTGCTCCGCCGGCGGCGGCCGCTTTGACGCCGGCATGCTCCACTACACGCCGCAGATCTGGACCTCGGACAACACCGACGCGCGCAACCGCATGGAGATCCAGTACGGCACCTCCTTCGGCTACCCCTGCTCCGCGGTGGGCGCGCACGTCTCCGCCTGCCCCAACGAGATCACGGGCCGCACCATCCCGCTGGGCGCGCGCGGCACCGTCGCCATGGCGGGAGGCGCCTTTGGCTACGAGCTCGACCTCATGGAGCTGAACGACCGCGCCTGCGAGATCATCCGCACGCAGGTCAAGACCTACCGCCAGATCGAGCACCTCGTGCGCGAGGGCCTGCTCTACCGCCTGTCCGACCCCAAGACGGCCGACGTCTCCGCCTGGGAGTTCGTCTCCGAGGACGGTCGCGAGGCGCTCGTGTGCGCCGTGGTCACGCGCGTGGACGGCTACGGCAAGGCCAACTACGTGGTTCCGCGCGGCCTCACGCCCGGCGCGCGCTACCGCATGGTGAGCAACGGCACGGTCTTCTCGGCTGACGCCCTGATGGACATGGGCCTGCCGCTGACCGTGCCCGCCGGCCCGTACGAGAACTTCATGTACCGCTTCGAGCGCGTGGACTAGTTCTTCTCGCCTGGCTTTTGTTCCCCCGCGGGGCGACGGCGCTTGCATGGCGCGCCGTCGCCCCTTTTTCGTGCCGGCTGTGGTCACTTTTGGTCGTGAAGGTGACCGCAGCTGGCCTGATATTCTCGCCCGGTCGATACCGGGCCAGTTTCGGACGTTTCTGGCCCCCAAACCGACCGCAGCTGGCCCGTTATTCTTGCAGGGAAGATAGCGTGCTCGTTGCGGTCACTTTTGGCCGTCAGAACGACCGCAGCTGGCCCGTTATTCTCACTAGTAGATATCGGGCCAGCTGCGGACGGTTTTGCGCTGCCGAGAAGAACGGGCCCCGGACGAGCAGGGGGTGTCGTCCGGGGCCCGGCAGGGGGCGTTGTCGCCGGCGTGCTAGCGCGCGACCCAAGCGGTGGCGTCGCAGGGGAGCGTGCCGTCGACAAGTGCCGCGCTGGCGAGAAGGACCTCCCCCTCGGGCAGCTGCACGGCCGTGGGCCCAAAGTTGGTCACGCTCGTGAGCACCCGGCCGTCGGCCGTGGGCCGGATGTAGGCGATGACCTGGTCGTCGTAGCCGTCAGCCCACGAGAGCGACGCGTCGCCGGTGGCCGTGAGCAGATCCGCGCGCGCGGCGAGCGCGCGGCGGTAGAACCACAGCATGGAGTTCTTCTCGGCCTCCTCGATGTCCACCGCGTGCTGGGCGAACCACGCGGGCTGGGGCAGGTGCGCCGGCTGGTGCTCGGCCGGCGCGGAGAAGCCGAAGTCGCCGGACTCGTCGACTGCCCTCCAGGGCAGCGGCACGCGGCAGCCGTCGCGGCCCTTGATGGCGTCGCCGTGGCTCGTCATGGACGCCTCGGGGTCCTCGAGCGCGCCCCAGGGGATGTCCGCCACCTCGAAGAGGCCCAGCTCCTCGCCCTGGTAGAGGTAGACCGAGCCGGGCAGGCCCAGCTCCATGAGCAGCGCCGCGCGAGCGCGCCGGGTGCCCAGCTCGCGGTCCTCGTAGTAGGTCGTGCCGTCGCGGAGCAGCCAGTCGTTCACGAGCTGGTGGTGCGTCGCGGAGCGGACCTGCGGCAGGCCGTAGCGCGTGGGGTGGCGCGCCATGTCGTGGTTGGAGAGGACCCAGGTGGTGGTGGAGCCGGAGCGCTCGGCGGCGGCGAGGCCCTCCTCGATGGCGCGGCGCAGCTCGTCGGCGAACCATCCCGCCTTGGAGAGCTCGAAGTTGAAGACCTGGCCGAGCTCGTCGGTGGAGGCGTACATCCACTGGTGCTCGGGCACGACCCATGCCTCCGCCACGGCAAAGCGCGCGGGCTCGTACTCGTTGAAGACCTGGCGCCACTCGCGGTAGATCTCGTGGACCTCGGGGCGGTCCCACAGGGGGTTCTCGTCGCCGGGCGCGCCCTCGTCGAGGTCGTCGGGCCACGCGTCGAGCGGCCGGCTGTCGAGGTCCTTGGCCAGGGCGTGCGCCACGTCGATGCGGAAGCCGTCCGCCCCGCGGTCGCTCCAGAAGCGCAGCGTCCTCTTGAAGTCCTCGCGCACCTCGGGGTTCTTCCAGTTGAGGTCTGCCTGCTCAACGGCAAACAGGTGCAGGTACCACTCGCCGTCGCCCACCGGCTCCCAGCCGGGGCCGCCGAAGGTCGACTTCCAGCCGTTGGGGGGCAGCTCGCCGTTCTCGCCGCGGCCGGGGCGGAAGATGTAGCGGTCGCGCTCCGGGGAGCCGGGGCCGGCGGCGAGCGCGGCCTTGAACCACTCGTGCTCGGTGGAGGTGTGGTTGGGGACGATGTCCACGATCACCTTGATGCCCGCGGCGTGCGCGGCGGCGGCCATCTCGTCGAAGTCCTCGAGCGTGCCCAGGCGCGGGTCGACGTTGCGATAGTCCGCCACGTCGTAGCCGCCGTCGACGAGCGGGGAGGGGTAGAACGGCGAGAGCCAGATCGCGTCGATGCCCAGGGCGCGCAGGTAGTCCATGTGGGCGGTGATGCCTCGGATGTCGCCGAGGCCGTCGCCGTTTGCGTCATAGAAGCTGCGCGGGTACACCTGGTACACCACGGCCTGCTTCCACCACTCCTCGTTGCCGTTGATGAGCGTCATGTCCTTCTCCTTCCCATGATACGAAGGGACAGTCCCTTCGTATCATTGAAATTATTATGAGATGAAGGGACTGTCCCTTCGTATCGTTACGAGAGGCGCCAGATGTCGCGGTCGTACTCGCGGATGGTGCGGTCGGACGAGAAGAACCCGGACTTGGCCACGTTCACGAGGGCCTTATCGCCCCACGCGGCGCGGTCCTCGTAGTCCGCGAGGCAGCGCTCCTTCACTGCCACGTAGTCGCGCGCGTCGAGCAGCGCCATGAAGTAGTCCTTGGCAACGAAGTCCCGGTAGACGCGGGTGATGCAGCCCGCGTCGCCGCGCGCGAGCAGCTCGGGCGAGCAGATGAAGTCGAGCACCTCCGCGAGCTCGCCGTCAGATCCCCAGAGATCCCAGGGGCGGTAGTCGCCGCGTTCGTAGAGGCCGATGACCTCGTCGGACGAGCGGCCGAAGAGGTAGATGTTCTTCTCGCCCACGAGCTGCGCGATCTCCACGTTGGCGCCGTCGAGGGTCCCCAGCGTCACCGCGCCGTTTGCCATGAACTTCATGTTGGAGGTGCCGCTCGCCTCCTTGGACGCGAGCGAGATCTGCTCGGAGACGTCCGCGGCGGGGATGAGGTGCTCGGCCGCCGTGACGTTGTAGTTCTCAACGAAGACGAGGCGCAGCCACGGCGCGACCTCCGGGTCCTCCGCGATGAGGCGCCCGAGCGCCAGGAGCAGGGCGATCGTGTCCTTGGCAAGGGTGTAGGCCGGTGCCGCCTTAGCGCCGAAGACCATGGTGAGCGGTCGATTGGGAACGTTTCCACGCTTGACCTGAAGATACTTCCAGATGGCGTAGAGGGCGTTCATCTGCTGGCGCTTGTACTGGTGCATGCGCTTGACCTGGATGTCGAAGATCGAGTGAGGGTCGACCTCGACGCCCTTCTCGGCACGCAGCCATGTTGCCAGGCGCCCTTTGTTGCCCTCCTTGACGTCCAGGAGGCGCTGCACGAAGCCAGCGTCCTCTCGCAGGGCGAGAAGGTCCTCGAGCTGGGAGGCGTCGCGGACCCACCCGTCGCCGATGGCTTCGGTCACCAGCGCGGCCAGCGCCGGGTTGCAGCCCATGAGCCAGCGGCGGAAGGTGATGCCGTTGGTCTTGTTGGAGAACTTCTCGGGGTAGAGCTCGGCGAAGGGCCGCATCTCGGACTCCACGAGAATCTGCGTGTGGAGAGCAGCCACCCCGTTCACGGCGTGGCTGAAGTGCACGTCGAGGGAGGCCATGTGCGCGACGTCGTCTCCGTCGATCACCGCCAGCCGCTCGTCGTCCGTGCGCGTGCGGGCGAGCGCGTCAAGCTCGCGGATCACGGGCACGATGCCGGGCGCCACCTGCTCGAGGTAGTGCATCGGCCAGGTCTCGAGCGCCTCGGCGAGGATGGTGTGGTTGGTGTAGCCGCAGGTGCGCTCCACGATGGCGACGGCGTCCTCGAACCCGACGCCGCGCTCCACGAGCAGGCGCAACAGCTCGGGGATCACCATCGAGGGATGGGTGTCGTTGATGTGCACGGCAACGTGGCGGTCGAGCTCCTCGGGCGCGAAGCCGCGCTCCTCGAGCTCCGCGAGGATGAGCTGCGCCCCCGCGGAGACCATGAAGTACTGCTGATAGACGCGCAGGAGGCGGCCGGCTTCGTCGGAGTCGTCCGGATAGAGGAAGCTCGTGAGGCCGTGGCGGACGTCGCCCTTGTCGAAGGCGATGCCGCCCTCGGGGGCCGGCGACGGCTCCTCCACGTCAAAGAGGTGCAGCCGGTTGACCACCCCGTTCTCAAAGCCGGGCACCTCGATGTCGTACATGTGCGCCGCGAGCGGGCCAAGGCCAAAGGGAACCGAGAAGGACGTGCCCGTGTCGATCAGCCAGGACTCGGGCTCTATCCAGGGGTTGGGCTCCTCGCGCTGAACGCCCCCGGAGAGGTCCTGACGAAAGAGCCCGTAGTGGTAGTTCAGGCCAACGCCGTCGCCGGGCAGGCCGAGCGAGGCGATGGAGTCGAGGAAGCACGCGGCGAGCCGCCCGAGGCCGCCGTTGCCGAGCGAGGGCTCGGGCTCGCAGTCCTCCACGGCGGAAAGCGAGGTGCCATGGGCGGAGAGGATGCGCTCGACCTCGTCCACCAGACCGAGGTTCACGAGGTTGGCGC
Source organism: uncultured Atopobiaceae bacterium (assembly GCA_944320385.1). Classification (GTDB taxonomy): domain Bacteria; phylum Actinomycetota; class Coriobacteriia; order Coriobacteriales; family Atopobiaceae; genus Thermophilibacter. The sequence goes on from CALUHH010000027.1 coordinate 18,797, forward strand.
GCAGCAGGCGGCCCACCAGGAACTCGGCGGAGAAGTAGTACAGCTTGCGGTCGCCCTCCGCGGGGCGCATCCCCGTTTCGAGGTCGCGCACCGTGCGCAGCAGGGCGCAGAAGAGCTGCGCGTTCGTGGCGTCATCGAGCGTGGTGCCCATCTCGCCGAGCGCCGTGCCCAGGCTCTTCTCGATGTCCATCGTGGTTCTCCTTGCCCCTCTTGTCTAGAAGTAAAAGCGGGACAGCCTCTTTTTCATGCCCCCGGTCCCGCCGATGGGGGCGGCGTCCCTGCGCGCGTACTCGTCGGGGACGACCTTGATGGGCGGCAGGCGGTGGTAGAGCTCCATCTGCCGACGCACGCGCTCGGCGAGCTCGCGGCTCGCGAAGCCCGGGCGCGCCCGCCAGACCCAGTTGCCCCCGAGCGTGGACGGCGTGTTGATGCGCGCCTCGCTGCCCAGCCCCAGCAGGTCCTGCATCTGCACCACCGCGGTGTCCGCCGGGCTTGCCCAGATGGCGCGCATCATGCCCCAGCCCTCGCCCTCGGCCGGGTCGAGGTGCAGGTACTCGCGGGCGAGGGCGACGTCTTTGGCGGGCGCCGTCTCGAGCCAGCCGAGGGCGGTGTCGTTGTCATGCGTGCCCACGTAGGCGATGCAGTTGGTGGGGTAGGAGAAGGGCAGGTACAAGGCGCCCGTGCCGTCCCGCGTGTCGAAGGCGAACTCGAGGACCCTCATGCCGGGAAAACCCGACTCCTCGAGCAGGCGGTGCACCGAGGGGGTGAGGTAGCCGAGGTCCTCCGCCACGATGCCGCAGCGCCCGAGCCGCTGCTCCAGCACGCGGAAGAGGTCGATACCGGGACCGTTGCGCCAGCGCCCGCCCGCCGCCGTCGTGGCGCCCGCGGGGATGGCGAAGTAGGTGTCGAAGCCGCGGAAGTGGTCGATGCGCAGGATGTCATAGAGCTGCAGCTGGAAGGCGACGCGCTGGCACCACCACTCGTAGCCGTCCGCCTTCATGCGGTCCCAGGCAAAGAGCGGATTGCCCCAGATCTGGCCGATGTCGGAGAAGCCGTCGGGCGGCACCCCGGCGATCTCGCAGGGCCTGAGGTCCGCGTCGAGCTGGAACTGCTCGGGGTGGCTCCACACGTCCGCGCTGTCCAGAGCCACGTAGAAGGGCAGGTCGCCCATGATGCGCACGCCTGCGGCGCGCGCGTAGTCGTGCAGGCGCTCCCACTGCGAGAAGAACAGGCACTGGACGCCCTGCCAGAAGGCGACGTCCTCGGCGAGCTCCTCGCGCGCCCGGGCGAGCGCGTCCGCGCGACGCAGGCGCACCCCGTCCGGCCAGGTGTGCCAGGGCGTGCCGTGATGGAGGTCCTTGAGGGCCATGAACAGGGCGTAGTCGTCGAGCCAGGCAGCCTCGCGCTCGCAGAAGCTGGCGAGCTTGTCAGGCCGCGTCCTCTGGAGGCGCTCCACCGCGCGGCGCAGCACGTCGAAGCGGCCGCGGTAGAGAGCGCCGTAGTCGACGCGCTCGGGGTCGGAGCCCCAGTCCACGCCCGCGTACTCGCCGCGCTCGAGCAGCCCCTCCGCCGCGAGGTCGTCGAGGTCGATGAGGTAGGGGTTGCCGGCGTAGGTCGAGAAGGACTGGTAGGGCGAGTCCCCGTAGCTGGTGGGCACGATGGGGAGCACCTGCCAGATCGAAACGCCGGCGCGCCCCAGGAAGTCGACGAAGCCGCGCGCCTCGCCGCCGAGCGTGCCCACTCCCCAGGGGGAGGGGAGCGACGTTATGGGCATGAGGATGCCCGAGGTTCTCATGTGTCCTCCTATCTCGGCGGGTGCGCCCGCTACCGTCACGAATCAGAGGGAGCGGACGCTCTCTCGTTCGACGAGCTCGAAGTCCACGAGCTCGTGGGTTGCCGGGGAGCCGTCGCGCAGGGCGTCCAGCAGGAGCTGCGCCGCGCGCTCGGCGAGGCGTGCGGCGTCCTGGCGGACCGTCGTGATGCGGGGGACGGCGTACTGGGAGAAGGCGGTGTCGTCAAAGCCGACGAGCGAGACCTCGCCGGGAACGCTGAGTCCTCGGTCGACGATGGCGCGCAGCGCGCCGAAGGCGACGACGTCGCCGAGGGCGAAGACGGCCGTGAGGTCGCCCGAGCGCTCGAGGAGCCGGCGCGTCGCCTCGTAGCCGCCGACCTCGATGAAGTCGCAGGGCTCGAAGTCGCGCTCGTAGTCGAGCTCGATGCCGTGCTCGTGCAGGGCCTGTTCGGCGCCGCGCAGGCGCAGCTCGCCGATCTGCCCGCCTGCGCGGTTGCCGCCGACGATGCCGATCCGCCGGTGCCCGCGCTCCAGCAGGTGCCCCACGGCGCTTCTCGCCGCCGAAACGTTGTCGATGGTGACGCTCGAGAGGTTGGCAAAGCCGAGCTGGCTCGCATCCGCGGTCACCAGGACGCTCGGCGTCTCGATCTCGTGGAAGGACGCGCGGAAGCTCTCGAGCTCGCCGCCGAGGAAGACCATTCCCTTGGGGTGGCGCGCCTGCTGGTAGTCGATGGCGGTGCGGACCTCGTCGACGTCGCCGTTGAGGTAGGTGACGACGATCTGCTCGCCCTCGCGCGCGAGCGCAGCCTGCAGGGGCCCGAGGATGTCGTCGAACATGCGGTTGCCGACGCCCATCACAAAGACGGCCACGGGCGTCTGGGAGCGCATCTTGAGGTAGCGCGCGTTGGAGTTGGGCTCGTAGCCGAGCTCAGCCATGACGGCGAGAATCCGCTCACGGGCGCGGTCGCTCACGTTGGGCTGGTCGTTGATGACGCGCGAGACCGTGCCCACGCCGTAGCCCGACTTCGCTGCGATGTCGCGGATGTCCATGGCTCCTCGTTCTTCTCGCTTGGAAACGTTTCCAATTCCTGTTGGCAGACTTATACCACGCCATGGGGCGTGTGGGGGCGAGAACTACGTTTTGCCGTCCGCCGCCACAATCCGACCGCTCGCCGCGTCTGTCAATTGGGGACAGTCCCCAATTCACATAAAACTTTTCTGTAATTTGGGGACTGTCCCCAATTGACACACACCCCAGCGGCAAGCTCGTCTGTTGCCCGGGCGTTTCCGCCCGGTGGCGGCGCGTTGCGGCTCCGCGTCCAACGTTACGTTCCGCGCGCCGGCGCGTTAACTCGCGTCCGACGCGCGCGCCCAGCAACCTGAAACCTGCCACCATCGCCCCGTAACGTCCGCGCAACGGGGGAGGGAACCATGTACGACAGCGGATCTACTGCCTTCATGCTCGTCTGCACCATGCTCGTCCTGTTCATGACGCCGGGGCTGGCCTTCTTCTACGGCGGCCTCGCCCGGCGCAGGAACGTCGTCAACACGATGCTCATGTGCTTCGCCGTCATCGGCGTCGTGGGGCTCACGTGGGTTGTCGCCGGCTGGTCGTTCGCCTACGGCGGAGACGGCTCGCTCTCGTGGTTTGGCGGCTTCGACCAGCTGGGACTTGTCGGCCTGGTCTCTGCGATGCTGTCCGAGGCGTCGAGCGTCCCGGCAGACGCCGTCTACCCGAGCCTCGTCGACGTGTGCTTCCAGATGGCCTTCGCCATGATCACCGCCGCCATCGTCACCGGGTCGGTGGCGGGCCGCATGCGCTTCGGCGCGGTGCTCGCCTTCATTGCCGTGTGGTCGCTCGTGGTGTACGCGCCGCTCGCGCACATGGTCTGGGGCGGCGAGGGGTCGCTGATCGGCGACGTCATCGGCGCGCTGGACTTTGCCGGCGGCGACGTGGTCCACATCAGCTCCGGCGTCACGGGCCTGATCCTGTGCGTCGTCCTCGGCGGCCGCAAGGGCTTTGGCCTCAAGAGCTATCGTCCGCACAACGTGCCCTTCGTCGCGCTGGGCGCGGGGCTTCTCTGGCTCGGTTGGTTTGGGTTCAACGGTGGCTCCGAGTTTGCCGCCGACGAGGTGGCCGCGCTCGCGATCTTGAACACCGTGGTCTCCAGTGCCGCGGGCCTGGTCTCCTGGCTTGTGGTGGAGCGGGCGGCCTCGGGCACGCCCTCGCTCGTGGGCGCCTGCACGGGCCTGGTGGCGGGCCTCGTCGTGGTGACGCCGGCGGCGGGCTTTGTGGAACCGTGGGCCGCGGTGGTCATGGGGCTTCTCGTCTCGCCTGTGTGCTACCTGGCGATCTCCAAGCTCAAGGCTCGCTTCGGCTATGACGACGCGCTCGACGCCTTTGGCTGCCACGGCGTGGGAGGCCTGCTCGGCGGCGTTCTGACCGGCCTCTTCTGCGTGCCGGAGCTCTCCTGGACCGGCAAGGGCGGCCTGCTCTACACCGGCGACCCGTCTCTGCTCGTGAGCCAGGTGCTCGGCATCCTGGTGACGCTCGCGATCGTCGTGGTGCTTGACCTGCTGCTCGTTGCCGTGGTGCGAGCGGCATTCGGCACCCTGCGCGTGAGCGACCACGACGAGTCGCTCGGCCTGGACGTCTCGCTCCACGGCGAGAGCGCCTACCCGGCCTTCACCGGCCTCGACTCCTAATCGACCACACCCGATGCCCAAGGAGGCACCATGAAAAAGATTACCGCGATCATCCGGCCCGAGAAGCTCGAGGAACTCAAGGACGCGCTTAACGAGAAGGGCGTCCACGGCATGACCGTCTACGAGTGCATGGGCTGCGGCAGCCAGCGCGGCTGGACCGAGTACTACCGCGGCAAGCCCGTCATGCTCAACATGATCCCCAAGGTCAAGGTGGAGCTCGTCGTCAACAACGCGCAGGTCGACGGCCTGATTGACCTCATCTGCGAGGTTGCGCGCACCGGTGAGGTGGGCGACGGCAAGATCTTCGTCTACCCCGTGGAGGAGTGCGTGCGCATCCGCACCGGCGAGCGCGGCCTGCGCGCCGTGTGACGCGCGTCTGTAAGTTGGGGACAGTCCCCAATTCACATAAAACTTTTCTGTAAATTGGGGACTGTCCCCAACTTACAGACGCACGGTCTCGACGGGGAAGAGGCCGCCGCGGCCCCCGATGGTGTCGTCCGGGACGTCGAGCATGTACGAGCCGCAGCAGTTGACGATCGTGGTCCCGCAGGGGTGCTCGCGGACGCGCTCGATCCGGCCGTACTGCAGATGGACGTGCCCGTGCAGCAGGTGGCGCGGGCGCGTTCGCTCGAGCAGCGTCCCAAACGCCTCGAAGCCGCGGTGCGGCAGGTCGTCGAGGTCGCCGTAGCCGCGCGCCGGGGCGTGGGTCACCAGCAGGTCCACGCCCCCCGTCGCGCTGGCGAGAAGGGCCATCCGCGCGGCTCGCCGCCCCATCTCGGCCTCGGTGTAGCCGTGCACCTCGGGGTTGTAGCGGATCGACCCGCCCAGGCCCATGACGCGCAGCCCGCCGACGTCGACCACGCGCCCGTCCACGGACACGCAGCCCTCGGGCGCATGTGCTTCGTAGGCGGTGTCGTGGTTGCCCGGCACGTAGAGCAGCGGCACGTTGGCAAGCGTCACGATGTGCTCGAGGTAGACCGCCGGCAGGTCGCCGCAGGACACGATCAGGTCGACGCCGGCCACGCGCTCGGCGTCCCAGCGGTCGTAGAGCCAGCCCTCCTCCACGTCGGCGATGGCAAGGATCCTCATGCGAAGCCCCCCTAGCGCGCCGTGTCCTTGAGCAGCACCGTCGAGGGGTCCACGGGGATCACGCCCGCGACCTCCACCTCCACGAGGCCGTCGCGGTCGAGCTCGCGCTGCTCGGGCAGGCGCCCCACCACGTTCTCGTTGAGCCAGCGCATGCGCACGATCTGCTCGCTCGTGAGCCGGCCCGCCTCCGGGCCCTGGACCACGTCGCCGCCCTGGGCGACGAGCTCGCCGGTGAAGGGGTGCACGCGCCCGGAGAGCACCGACTGGCGCAGCACGTCCACGAGCATGCGCTGCCCGCGCGGCAGCTCGTCGGAGAGCCGCACGTCGAGCACGCCGGCGGACATGCCCCACCAGTAGTTGAGCGACTGCCCCTGGATCTTCTCGCCCTCCTTCTTCCACGTGTCGTTTCTGATGGAGCGGACGAGCATCTCGTAGTAGCGACCCCACTTCCAGACGGGCTCGGCCAGGTGGGTCTCGGCGCCGCTGTCCTCCACGCGGTAGAGGCCCCAGGACTCCTTGGGCGCGAGCGGGTTGGCGTAGTCGCGGCCGGAGATGATGTGGACGCCCTCCTCGCGCAGCTCGCGGCGCCAGTCGTAGTCCTTGGCCGAGAACCACTTGAGGTAGACGGTGACGTAGGGGTCCACCATCTGGGCGCCGATGGCAAAGGCGTTGATCTCCGCCACGGTCGAGAAGACCGGGCTCTCGGCGACGTATCCCACCTTGTGGTGGCCCGCCAGGCTCGCGGCGAGCGCGCCGAGCAGAAACTTTGCCTCGTACATGCGCCCGTAGAACCCGCGCACCGCGCTGTGCGAGAGGCTCACGGAGCAGTTGAGGTAGGCCGGTCCCGGGTGCTCCGCGGCGGCGCGCAGGGTCTGGCGCATCTGCGTGGGCGCGCAGGAGACGATGAGGTCGGCCTTGTGCTCGATCGCCTCGTCGACTGCCTGGTCGAAGGCGGCGTCGGAGCTGCGGTCGGTGAAGGCGTGGGTGACGACGGTGCCGGCGAGGCGCTCCTCGAGCTTGGCGCGCCCGCGCTCGTGCAGGCTGATCCAGCCGGAGGAGAGCGGGTTGCGGTCGTAGATGAAAGCCACGCGGAAGGGCTTGGCGAGCACGGCCTTCTTGGCGAGGTTCTTGAGCTTGGGAAGCGGTGCGGTGTGGTCTGCGCTCGGGTCCTCGAGGTAGGTGCGCGCCCCCTCGCCCTGCTTGACAACGAACTCGCCCCAGACCTTGGCCACGTGCTCGTCCACCTCGCGCGGGGGGAGGCCGCGCACGTGCTCGAAGCCAAAGATCGAGACAAAGTACGCGAGCGCGTCGCCCACCTGCAGGTCGAGCTCGCCGCCGCCGCGAGCGCGGAACGAGGCGGAGAATGCGTCGAAGAGGGCGCGCAGGTCGCGCACGACGTCATCCGGCCAGGGGGCATCGAGGTCCTGGCCGAGAAGTGCCGCCAGCCGGGCGTAGAAGCCCTCCTCGGCGGAGGTGATGCCGTAGATGGGGCACACGCGGTAGAAGCGCGTGAACTCGTGATAGACGCGCAGGCCCTTCTCGTCGGAGGGCATGGGCGTCACGCGGGTGATGTTCGCCAGGATCGTGGGCATGCCCAGGTAGCGCGAGACCGAGACGCGCTTGTTGCCCTCCTGCACGTAGAAGCGCTGGAGGTACTCGTAGACCACGATCGGGTCGCGCAGGCCCTCGGCGCGCTGGGAGTCGATGAGGTCGCTCCACTTGGCGGCAAACTCCGAGCCCGCCTCGGCGATGGGCAGAAAGCCGCTCGAGAACATGTTCTGGCGGCCGCGCGTCTTGGTCCCGGCGATCAGCGCGAGGTCGATCTCGGCGAGGCCCACGGGGACCTCGCCCTGGTAGCCCTGGTTCTTGAGGATGTCGTCAAGGGCGGGCGGGTAGGGGTAGCGGCCCGCCGCGACGTCGCGCTCCACCTGCTTGAGACCGAGCTTGCGAGCCTTGGCGTAGTCCTCGAGCATGGGAACCCCTTCCTGTGCGAGACCGTTCCCATACATGGTAGCGAATCGCGGCGCCATGGGGGCGGAGGGCGCTTAACAATCGCGGCTCGTCCGCGAGATCGGGGCCGCGGTGCTTAGGGATTGCCGCCTATCCCGAAGACTTCGTCGCGGCGTGCTTAGACGATATGTGGGGAAGCGGCTGGGACCTCTCCCCGTTAAGCTACGGCCCCCTCGGGGCTACGTGGGTTA
>CALUHH010000028.1 GCA_944320385.1 uncultured Atopobiaceae bacterium
GGGGGAGACCCCGGGCGGGGACGCCCGCCCGGGATTTTCCCATGACTATTGACAACGGGAATTACATATCAAGGATCACGGCGCGTCCGAAAGGGCGGGGCCGCGCCGCTTAAGGAATCGCGTCCATCCGAGAAGGACAGTGGGGCTCCTGCTTAAGAAATCGCTCCCATCCGAGAAGGGCGGGCCTCCGTGCTTAGGGAACGCGCCCCATCCGGCGGGGCGGCCCGGACCCGGGCGCCGCGACCCCCGGACGGGGCGCGATCCTTAAGCGCGGACCGCCCTTCTCGCCGGATGGGGCGCGATCTTTAAGCGCGGCACCCCCGTCCTTCTCGGATGGGAGCGATTTCTTAAGCAGGAGCCCCGCCGTCCTCCGGATGGGAGCGATTTCTTAAGCGCGGCGAATCCGATTCCCCGGACGGGACGCACATCCCAAGCAGGCGCCCGCCGATTCGCCAAACGGGGCGCACATCCTCAGCTGCGGCCCGGCGTATAGTGCTAACAGATGGTCCCCGTGGGAAGGACGCAAGCGTCATGGCCCAGAAGAACGCGCGACAGAACCTCAAGCCGCACCGGCGCGGGACGCCGATCGAGCCCGCGGCGCCGAGCCAGCCCGCAGCCCGCCCGAACGCCCAGCCCGCCCGCACGCCCCGGGCGCGCTCGCAGCTCTTCCCCGTCGTGGTCGTGCTCGTGGCCCTGTTTGCGGTGGGATGCGCCCTTGGCATCCGGGCGGCGCTGGCACCCGCCCCGGAGACGCCCCCGGCTCCGGCGGGCCCGGCGCGGGTCAGCTTTGTGGCCGTGGGCGACAACCTCCCGGAGATCGGGATGGGAACGTACGCGGACGCCCAGGCGGGCGAGCCGGGCGACGGGGACTACGACTACTCCCCCATCTTCGCGCCGGTCCGCGACTACATCCAGGCCGCCGACCTCGCCTACGTGAAGGAGGAGACCCACCTGGGCGGCGACGACATCGGCCCCAAGGGCTACCCCTCCTTCAACACCACCGACCAGATGGCGGACGCCCTCGTGGAGACGGGCTTTGACCTCGTGGGGTCGGCCTCCAACCACGCCTACGACTGGGGCTACTTTGGCGCCAACGACCACTCGCGCGCGGTCTGGAACGAGCAGCCCGTGGCCTTTGCCGGAACGGCGTCGAGCGCGGAGGAGGCCGAGAAGATCGCGACCGTCGAGCGCAACGGCATCACGTTTGCCCTGCTCGACTACACCTACGGCGTCAACGGCTACGACCAGGACGACCTGCCCGACTACGCCGTCAGCTTCATGGACAAGGACCGCATCGAGGCCGACGTGACGCGCGCCCAGGAGATGGCGGACGTGGTGCTCGTGGCCATGCACTGGGGAACCGAGAACCTCATGGAGGCCGACGAGACCCAGCGCGACTACGCGCAGTTCCTGGCCGACCTGGGCGTGGACGTGGTGCTGGGGTCCCACCCGCACGTGATCGGCCCCATGACCTGGCTCACGGGCGAGGGCGGCAACCGGACGCTCGTGGCCTACTCTCTCGGCAACTTTACGAGCAACCACGAGTACACGCACATCTACAACGAGCTCGAGGGCATGCTGAGCTGCGACTTTGTGAAGGAGGACGGCGAGGTCCGCATCGAGAACGTGGTGTGGACGCCGCTCGTGATGCACACGGACGGCACGAACTTCGCGGTCTACGCCCTCAAGGACTACACGCCCGAGCTCGCCGCGGCGCACACGACGCTGGGCGCCGAGAAGGACCCGATCGCGTGGCTGCGCCAGACCAGCGAGGACGTGGTGAACTCCCTCGGCGACGACTTCCCCATCGACGCGTGAGGACGCGCGAGGGCGCCCCTCCCCGCGCCCGGCGGCGGTTTCGCGTATGCTGGTCACAGAAAGGCGGCAGGAGGCGAGCATGAAACGCAGCAACAGCAGGCAGGAGGCGATTCGCGGCATCGTCCGCGCGCAGTCCATCCGCACGCAGAACGAGCTCGTCGCCGCCCTCGGGGAGCAGGGCTTCAGCTGCACGCAGGCCACGGTCTCGCGCGACGTCTCGGAGATGCACCTCCGCAAGCTCGCGGGCGGGTTCTACGTCCTCGAGGAGGACCTCAACCTGCAGCTCGTGCTCTCGGAGTTTGTGGTGGAGACGAGAAGCGCCCCGGGGCAGGCCCTCGTGGTGGCGCTCACCCAGCCCGAGACCGCCCAGAGCGTGGCGCGCGTCATCGACGAGGCCCGGCTCGACCACGTGCTCGGCACCATCGCGGGCCACGACACGGTGTTCGTTGCCACCGACTCCCCCACCGGCGCGGACGAGGTCAGAAACGCCATCTCCGCGCTCGCCACGAGCGGCTAGCGCGCCACTCCCCCGCGCCTCAGCGTGCCGGCGCCATGGTCGAGAAGATCGGCGCCAGGTAGCGCCCCACGCCCGACTCGTCGCAGGAGGCGGTCACGTGGTCGGCAGCCGCGAGCGTGGCGGCGCAGGCGTTGGCCATCGCCACGCCGTCTCCGGCGGCCTCGAGCATCGTGCGGTCGTTGTCACCGTCGCCGAAGGCGATGCAGTCCGCGGGCGAGACGCCCAGGTAGTCACAGAGCCAGCGCAGGCCCGCGCCCTTGTGGGCGGAGCTGTCGGTGACCTCGATGTTGCACGGCAGCGACGAGGTGTGCCGCAGCGTGGAGACGTCGTCGATCAGCGCGCAGACCGCGTCGCGGTCCTCGGGGCGACGGTAGAAGACGTTCAGGCGGCACACGTTCCCGACGCGGGCGAGCTGGTCCTCGAAGCTCCCGTCGTAGACGGTGCGCACGCTGCGGACGAAGTCCTTGGTGGCGTCGCTGAGATCCAGCCCGTCGATCAGCGAGAAGCGCTCGCGTTCGGTGTAGACGGTGGAGTCCGCGAAGATGTCGAAGGTGACCGGGAGGTCGCGCACGCGGCGGTAGAGGTCGAGCACCAGGTCCTTCTCGATGCTGACCTCGCGCAGGGTGCGCCCGCCGGCGACCTCGGCCACGATGGCGCCGTTGGCGCAGACGGCATAGCGCACGCACGGGTGCTCGAGGAGCTCCCGCGGCAGGCCGGCGACGTTGCGGCCGGTGCAGGGGACAAACTGGACCCCGAGGGCGGCAGCGGCGTCAAGCGCGGCGGCGTTCTCGGGCGTGACGGCCTTCGACGAGTCGAGGAAGGTGCCGTCCATGTCAACAAAGACGAGCTTGACCACAGGGTCCCCCTATCGGAGCGCGGCGCGTGCTACGAGAAGCGGACGCGATCCGCGTACGTCACTCGGTTGGGCGGCTCCTTGCCGTCCTTGAAGGCGATGATGTTGTCCGCCACGACGTCGCCCATGCGCCGGTTTGCCTCGAGCGTCGCCGAGCCGATGTGCGGCGTCGTGAGGACGTTGGGCAGCTCGAAGAACTTGGGCAGCGTCGGCGGCTCGTGCTCGTACACGTCCACCGCGTAGCCGCCCAGGTGGCCCGTGGTCAGCGCGCGCTCGAGGACGGACTCGCGCACGATGCCCGCGCGCGCCGTGTTGATGAGCAGAGCCCCCTCCTTCATGCGGCGGAACTCGCGCGCGCCGAGGAGGTTGCGCGTGGCGGAGGTCAGCGGGGCATGGATGGTGACCACGTCCGACTTCTCGAGCAGCTCGTCGAGGCTCGTGTAGAGCAGCCCGTAGTGGGAGGCCTCGTCGCGGCGGACGATGTCGTAGCCGAGGATGTCCATCCCAAAGCCCATGGCGCGCGCGGCGACGGACATCCCGATCGCGCCCACGCCGATGATGCCGATGGTCTTGCCGTAGAGGCTCCGGCCGGGGATCTTGTTCCACACACCGGACTTGAGCTGCGTGACGGTCTGGGTGATCATGCGCGCCAGGTCCAGGATGAGGGCGAAGGTGAGGTCCGCGGTCTCCTCCCGGTTTGCGCCGGGCGTGTTGGTGATCGTGATGCCGCGGCGCACGGCCTCTGCAAAGTCGATGCCGTCGAAGCCCGCGCCGTGGCGGGCGATGAGCTTGAGGTTGGGCAGCCGGTCGATGGTGGCGGCGTCCAGGTGGTCGTTGCCCAGGACGATGGCGTCACAGTCGTGGGCGTAGTCGATGATCTCGTCGCCGGTGAGCGGGCGGCCGTACGGGTTGACGCGCACCGTGCACCCCGCGGCCTCGAGCCGCGCGAGCGCGCTGGTGTCGAAGATGCCAAACGTCGCAGCGCACGACGCAACCACGAACGCGTCCGCCACGTCGCGCCCCCTTCCAAAATGTGTAGTGACTGGAGGGTATTTTACCCCCCCCTGGTCGCGGAACATTTCCCGCGGGCAGGCGTTTCGACGGCATGCACAGAGCCGGGCGACGCCATCTCCCAAGACGCCGCCCGGCCTGGGCAAGGGCCGGCTGTCCGGCCTACTCGATAACGGCGCCCGTCTTAGCGGAGCTGACCTGCTTGGCGTAGCGGGCCAGCAGGTGGCCGCCGTTCTCGTGGATGACGGGCTTCCAGCCCTGCTTGCGGCGAGCGAACTCCTCGTCGCTGACCTCGACCTCGATGAGGTTCTTGGTGAGGTCGATGTTGATCTTGTCGCCGTTCTCGACGAGCGCGATCGGCGCGCCGTCGAAGGCCTCGGGGCAGAGGTAGCCCACCGAGAGGCCGCCGGAGGCGCCGGAGAAGCGCCCGTCGGTGATGACGGCGGAGTCGGGGATGCCCTTCATGATCTCCGTGACGCGGTGGAGCTCCTTCATGCCGGGGCCGCCCTTGGGGCCCTCGTAGCGGATGATGACGCCCGTGCCCGGCTTGATCGCGTGGGCGTTGTAGGCCTCGAAGGCCTCTTCCTCGGAGTTGAACACCATCGCGGTGCCGCTCCAGACGTGCTGGTCGGCGGGGACGGCGCTCGTCTTGACCAGGGCGCCCTCGGGCGCGAGGTTGCCGTAGAGCACCTGGATGCCGTTGGCGACGGAGGCGGGGTCGTCCTGGGTGCGGATGACCGAGCGGTCGCAGCGCAGCACCGAGGTCTCGAGGTTCTCGGCGAGCGTCTTGCCCGTGACCGTCATGACCGACGTGTCGAGGTCGCCCGCGATGGTCTCGAGGACGGCGGGGATGCCGCCGGCCTTGTAGAGGTTCACGCAGGAGATGTCGCCGTTGGGCACGACGTTGCAGATGACGGGCGTCTTGGAGGTGATCTCCGCCACCTGGGTCCACGTGCACTCCAGGCCGAGCTCGGCGGCGAGGGCGGGCAGGTGGATGAGGGCGTTGAGCGAGCCGCCGATGGAGGCGAGCAGCTTGACGGTGTTGTCGATCGCCGCCTGCGTCATGATGTCGGACGGCTTGATGCCGCGACGGACGAGGTTGACGACGGCCGCGCCGGTCTGGCGGGCCGAGAAGCGCCGCTGGCTCGTGGACGACGGCCACAGCGCACCGTTGGGCAGCATCATGCCGAGGCCCTCGGTCAGGCAGCCCATGGTGTTGGCGGTGCCCAGGAAGGGGCAGACGCCGGGGCCGGTGTAGTAGCGCAGGGTGCCCTCGATGACGTCGCGCTCGGTGGCCTCGCCGGCCAGGAAGCGGGCACGCAGGGCCTTGGACTCGGACGGCTTGATCTCGTCGTAGCACGGGCCGCAGGTCACGAGCGCCGAGGGCAGGTCGATGCGGGCAGCCGCCATGAGCATGGCGGGGATGATCTTGTCGCAGCTGCCGAGGTAGACGACGCCGTCGAAGCAGCCTTCGCCCACGATCATGGCCTCGCAGGAGTCGGCGATGATCTCGCGGTGGGGCAGGCAGTAGCGCATGCCCGCGTGGCCCTGGGCGATGCCGTCGCACATGCCGATCGTGTTGAACTCGATCGGCTCGCCGCCGGCCTCGAGGACGCCCTTCTTGACCTCCTCCGCCAGCTTCCTGAGCGGCTCGTGGCCCGGGCACACCTCGTTCCAGCTGTTCGCGATCGCGATGAGGGGCTTGTCGGGGTTCTCGAGCGAGTCCACGGCGACGCCGGCCGCGGCCAGGTGGGCCTTGGAGATGGCACGCTGGAAGGGCTCGAGCTTGTCAATAGCACGTTCCATGGTTTCCCCCTATGGGTATGGGGTGGGCGCCGCCCCGTCGGCGGCACCCACCACCTCAGCTGAGATGGGCGACTACTCCATCTCCTCGTACTCGGCCGCGTAGGCCTCGATCTTCTCCATGCCGATCTTCTTCTCGACGAGGAACCAGACGGCGACGAAGACGACGATGGCAACCGGAACGAGGATGATCGCGTTCTCGGAGATGCAGGTCCAGAAGACGATGGCGGTCTGCGTGAGCGACGGGCCGGCCATGGACGCGATCTGGCCCTCGAAGGTCAGGCCGGTGGAGGTGGCCAGGTCCGTGAGGTACGGGGCGGCGAAGGTGCCGGCGTACAGGATGGCGGCCATCACCGGGATGGAGATGAGGATGGAGCGGAACACGTTGCCGCGGCAGAGCGCGACGACGAGGGCGACGCGGAACGTGACGACGGAGAGGTCGGCCAGCGGCATCATGCGGTTGCCCGGGAGGATGAAGGCCAGGAAGATCGTGACCGGGATCATGATGAGGGCCGTGGTGATGACCTCGGGGTTGCCCACGACGACCGCGGCGTCGAGGCCGATGGAGAGCGACTGGCCGCCGAAGTGCTTGGTCGTGAACTTCTGGGCGCCGTCGGAGATGGGCATGAGGCCCTCGACGAACATGGCGGTCATCTTGGGCATGAGGACCATGACGGCGGCGACGTTGACGCCCGTGAGGAAGATCTGGTCAATCGGCATCAGGGCCAGGGCGCCCATGGCGCAGCCCAGGATGAGGCCCAGCATCATCGGGTCGCCGAAGATGCCAAGGTACTTCTGGACGTTGCGGATGGAGACGTTGACCTTGTTGAGGCCGGGGATGCGGTCGATGACCCAGTTGAGCGGGGCGGCGACGATGATCGACGAGGTGTAGGAGATCGTCGGGAGCGTGACGTCGGGAATCCCGAAGAAGTGCTCGATCAGCGGCGAGGTCCAGTCGGCGAACTTGAGCGTCATGACGGCGGTGAAGGCCGTGGCGATGAGGGCCCAGACGATGTTGTTCGTCACAAAGAAGACGAGGATGCCGGCGATCATCATGTGGTGGTAGTTCCAGATGTCGACGTCCATGGTCTTGGTGAGCTTGAGGACGAGCATCAGGATGTTGATGCCCAGGATCTCAAAGACCAGGAAGGCCACGATGGGAGAGGCCCAGGTGACCGAGGAGATGGCGCCCCAGCCGACGTCGGTGACGTCGAGGCTGAGACCAAAGTTGGCGACCATCGCGCTCGCGGCCGGGGAGACCGCGGACTTGAGCAGGTTCACGAGCAGGTTGATGCCCACGAAGCCGCAGGTGATGGTGATGCCGCTCTTGAACGCCTTGCCGATGTTCATGCGGAAGACGAGGCCGATGATCGTGATGATGATCGGCAGCATGACGTAGGCGCCTGCGTTGATGAGCGCCTGGAAGACAGTGCGGACTGTCTCAAGGAATGCGTCCATGCCTTTCCTTTCTCACATTGAGGACGGTCGAGAAGAACGCGGGGCGACGGGACCCGCACGCCAGCGGACGTGTCCGCGGGGCGTCAGCTAGTCCTTGAGCGCCTCGACGATCTTGTCGAGCGTGGCCTGCTCGTTGATGCCGGTGAGCAGGGCGATGGCCATGATGATCGGGGTCTTGACGTCGGCGTCCTTGAACTTGCCGGAGGTGACCACGAGGTCGTAGTCGTTGGCCTTGTCGTGGAGCTCGAGCATCTTGCACTGGGTGACCTGGATCGCCACGCCGTGGTCGGCGCAGTAGTCCTTGATCTTGGCGGCGACGACGGTGGAGGTGGCGACGCCGTTTCCGCAGGCCACGAGAACACGCTTTGCCATTTTCGTTCCTTTCTCTCAAAGAGAGCCTTGAGCGCACCCCTGTGGCGCGCCTCTTACCTGATGGTGGGACGGGCCGCTAGACGAGCAGCGAGCCGGCGAGCGAGAAGACCTCGTCGGCGTCCTGCGCCGCGATGACCTTGCCGACGAGCTCCTGGTCCTGGACGAAGGCGATGACCTTCTGGAGCATCTCGAGGTGGGCGTGGGCCTCGGTGAGGGCCAGCATGCACACGACGGAGACCTTGCAGGTCTCGTCGGGCTCGTCCATCTTGTGCCAGTCGACGGGGTTGGCCAGGACGCCCATGCACATGGCCGCCTTGTTGACGTTCACGACGTCGCAGTGCGGGATGGCGACGTTGAGGCCGCCCATGTCGAGCGCGGTCGGGAAGTTCGCCTCGCGGTCGACGATCGCCTGGGCGTAGGTGTCCTTCACGTAGCCCTGCTCCTCGAGGACGCCCGCCAGGCGGCGCTCCACGTCCTCGCAGCTGAGGCCCTCCTCGTCGATGCGGACGACGAGGGAGCTGTCAAAGCTCAGATCTGCCATGCTCTTCTCCTTCTCTGTTTTGGGGGCCGCGTGCGCGACCCGTTACCAGACGACGCTCTCCTCGAGCTTCTTGATCGACGCGGCGAGCTTGGGGGCGTCGCACGCCTCGATGTCGGCGGGATCGAAGATGCCGGAGCCGATGCCCGCGTAGGTGGCTCCCTTGTCGAAGTAGGACTGGACGTTCGCGACGTTCACGCCGCCGACGACCATGAGCGGCAGCTTGCCGAGCGGCGCCTGGACGGCCTTGAGGTAGTCCGGGCCGAGCTGCCCGGCCGGGAAGACCTTCACGATGTCGGCGCCCATGTCGATCATCTTCTGAATCTCGGTGGGGCTGAAGGCGGCGGGGACGGTGATAACGCCGGCCTCCTTGGCGAGGTCGAAGATCTCCTGGGTGAACATGATCGGCGAGAGCATGAACTCGGCCCCGGCGGCGATGGCCTGGCGGGCGAGCTCGGCGTTCTTCACCGTGCCGGCGCCCACGTGGACCTCGGCGCCAAACTCCTTGCGCGCCGCTGCGATCGACTCCATCGCGTGCGGGGAGTTGCTGGCCACCTCGATGGAGTTGACCTTGGTGCCGACGAGCTGCTCCACGACGGTGAGGACCTGCTTGGTCTCATAGCCGCGGAGAATGACGGTCACCTTGGGAAGAACGAGTTCGCACATACCTGCCTCCTCTGTCCGATTCCGTTGGTGAGATTCTAGGTCTGCATATTCTCTTTTCAAAATTTGGCATCGCTTCACAATTCTTGCATATCGACACTGTCAGAGGAATCCAGGTCGGCACGAAGACAGCCCTTGATGAGACGGTCCGTTTATCTGTGGTTTTCGTAAATCGCCCATATTGAGCAGCAACTCATTACTCGATTTGTAATCCTGTGGTAAGCTCAACCTGAATCGATACGGCAGATTTGTTCCGAAGTATCACTACTTGAGTCTCATTTTTGTTTGCATATTCTTTTTCTTTTTCTGAATATTATCTGAATATCTGATTCTATTCTTCATCTTTTCTCCATACTTATGCGCAAGAATGTGCCCAACACAGGCCCCCTACGACAGGAGCTGGCATGGAGTTTGGGTCCACGGTCACCAAGCTGCGCGAGGGGCGCGGCTGGTCGCAGGCCAAGCTGGCGGAGAAGGCAGGCGTGAGCCAGGAGACCGTCGCCGCGTGGGAGAGCGGCCAGGAGTTCCCCGGCCAGGAGCAGCTGCTCTCGCTCGCCATGGCCCTCAAGGTCAAGATTCCGCGCCTCATCGAGAAGGACGAGGAGCTCATGGTCAAGGTCATCGAGGGGACCGAGACCTACGAGACGGCCGTCATGGGCGTCGTCTCCGTCGTGACCGCCGCCTGCGCCCTCGTCCTCATCGCCCTCTCCCACACCGACCCGGACGCGCTGCAGATCGCCATCCGCGTCACCGAGGCCGTCCTGATCGTGGGGCTGCTCGCCCTCGTCTGGCAGCGCCGCGGCCCGCGCGCGCAGCGCGCCAAGGCGTTCCGCGACGCGCTCGAGGCGGCCGACGGCTCCCAGACCGCCTTCGTCATCAAGCGCAAGGCCGGCCGCAACACCGGCAACGTCATCATGCAGTTCGTGCTCGGCGCGATCATCGCCGTCACGCTCATCGTCCTTCTCGGCATCATGGTGCCCGAGTCGCGCCTGCCCTGGGTGATGCTCTAGGGACCGGAGGGCTCACCCTCGCAGCATCGGCTCCAGGTAGCGGGCCACGCCGGCCTCGCCGCACGGCGGCGCCACGTGGTCGGCGGCCGCCTTGACCTCGGGCGACGCGTTGCCCATGGCCACGCCGTCGCCCGCCGCCTCGATCATGGCGAGGTCGTTGCTCGAGTCGCCAAAGGCCACCGTGTCGGCAACGGGAATGCCGAGGCGCCCGCAGAGCCAGGTCAGCGCCGTGCCCTTGGTGGCCCGGGCGCTCGTGATCTCCACGTTCACCGGGATCGAGGAGGTGCGGCAGAGCTCCGGGCGCGCGTCGACGGCATCCCACACCGCCTGGCGGCCGGCATCGTCGACAAAGAGCACGTTGACGCGGTAGATGCGCGCGGACCGCTCGATGAGCTCGGCCGTGGGGCCCTCGAAGCGCGTGCGCCGTGAGATGACCATGGCGCGCGTGGCGTCGTCGAGCGCCGCCTCGTAGTAGACGGGCCAGCGACCGACAGAGGCCACGACGCCCTCGTCGGTGGTCAGGTCGAAGGTGATGCGCTGGTCGCGCACGTCGTCGTAGAGCGCGCGCACGACGTTCTTCTCGATGGGCTCGCGGTGGATGACCTCGCCCGAGCGCAGGTCAAAGACAAGCGCGCCGCCGCTGCAGACCGCATAGCGCACGCACGGGTGCGAGACGAGCTTAGGCGGGAGCCCGCGCAGGCTCCTGCCCGTACAGGGGACGAACTGGACGCCACGCTCGTGGGCGGCGTCGAGGATGCGCAGGTTGTCCGCCGGGATGGTCTTGTCCGGCGCCACGAACGTGTCGTCCATGTCCACGAAGACCAGCTTGACCATTGCGCCCCCTCCTGACGTTCTTCTCGCCATGATAGCGCGCCGGCAGGCTCCCGACGTAACGTCTTTGCCGAGAAGAACGCCGAGTAAGAGAAATCTGCCAAAGCCGGGCCCCTCAGGGGGCGGATTTGGCAGATAACTCTTACTCGGCGAAAGGCTCGGCAAGGGGCCGGGCTACTTGCGCAGGCTCTCCAGCTGCGCGAGCTGCTCGTCGGAGAGGTGGATGGGGCCATAGTCCTCGCCGCCGCGGGTGGGGTCGTCGGGGTTGTCCAGCTTGAAGCCGCCCGCGCGGTTGGTGCGGTAGTTCTCCTTGGCCACGGAGATCATGAGCTTGATGCGGTTGAGCTGGTTGACCTCGGAGGCGCCCGGGTCGTAGTCCACGGCCACGATGTTGGACTCGGGGTGCATCTGGCGCAGGCGCTTGATCACGGACTTGCCGACCACGTGGTTGGGCAGGCACGCAAACGGCGAGCAGCACACGATGTTGGGCGTGCCGGTCTCGATGAGGTCGACCATCTCGGCCGTGAGCAGCCAGCCCTCGCCCATCGTGTTGCACAGCGACAGCACCTGCTCGGCCTTGGCGGCCAGCTCGAAGATGTCGGGGTAGGTCTGGAAGCGCGTGGTCTTGGCGAGCATCTTGTTGATGGGCTCGCGGAAGCCCTCGATGAGCTTGATGCCGGCCATGTGCGTGAGGCGGCTCGTGGCCTTGGTGCCGAGCTCGGCGTTGGTGTTGATCGCGTTGGTCATGCCAAAGAGGAAGAAGTCCACCAGGCCCGGGACGTTGGCCTCGCAGCCCTCCTGCTCGATGACCTTGACCACCTGGTTGTTGGCCGTGGGGTGGAACTTGACGAGGATCTCGCCCACCACGCCCACGCGCGGCTTGGAGCGGTCGTTCTCCAGCGGCAGCGCCTCGAAGGCGTCGATGGTGCGCTGGCAGAGCTGGTAGAAGCGGCCGCGCGACGCCGTGGAGGAGGCGATCAGTCCCTTGGCCTCGGCCATCATGCGGTCGTAGAGCGCATCGGCGGCGCCGGGCTCGGCCTCGTAGGGGCGGCAGCGGTAGAGCAGCTGCATGATGAGGTCGCCGTAGAGCAGGGCGTAGACCGCCTTGACCAGGATCTCGGGCTTGAAGATGGAGAAGCCCGGGTTCTTCTCGTCCAGGCCGGAGGCCGCGGTGAGCGAGATCACCGGGACCTCGGGGTGGCCGGAGTCCTTGAGCGCCTTGCGGATGAGCGCGATGTAGTTGGTGGCGCGGCAGCCGCCGCCGGTCTGGGTGATGATGACGGCCGTGCGGGAGAGGTCGTACTCGCCGGAGAGGACCGCCTCCATGATCTGGCCGGTCACCAGGATGGACGGGTAGCAGATGTCGTTGTTGACGTACTTGAGGCCCGCCTCCACGGCGCCCTGGTCCACGGACGGCAGCAGCACCACGTTGAAGCCCGCGCTCTTGAGAAGAACCTCGAGCAGGTCAAAGTGGATCGGCGCCATCTGCGGCACGAGGATGGTGTAGCCGGCCTTCTGCATGTCCTCGGTGTAGCGGACCTTCTCGAAGGCGGCACTGGCGGCCTCGCGGTAGACGGGCACGCGGCCGGGCGCGGTGGCGCGGGCGCGCTCGATAGAGCCGTCGGCGTTGTGGACGCCCACGGGCTCGACCTCGCGGACCTTGCCCTGGGAGGCGGCGCGGCGCAGCTCCTCGCGCTGCTCCTTGAGCGCGGCCATGAGCGAGCGGATGCGGATGCGCGCCGCGCCCAGGTTGGAGACCTGGTCGATCTTGAGGACGGTGTAGATCTTGCCCGAGGCCTCGAGGATCTCCTGGACCTGGTCGGTGGTCAGGGCGTCAAGGCCGCAGCCAAACGAGAAGAGCTGGATGAGGTCGAGGTCGTTGCGGGAGGCAACGAAGCGCGCCGCGCGGTAGAGGCGGCTGTGGAACATCCACTGGTCGATCACGCGGATGGGGCGCTCGGGCTTCATCTTGTGCGCGACGGAGTCCTCGGTGAGCACGGCAAAGCCGAAGGAGTGCACGAGTGACGGGATGGCGTGGTTGATCTCGGGGTCGTTGTGGTAGGGGCGGCCGGCGAGCACGATGCCGTGGGCGTCGTGCTCCTCGATCCAGCGCAGGGCCTCGTCGCCGGCGCGGTGCATGGCGTCCTTGAACGCGAGGTCGGCCTCCCAGGCCGCGTTGACGGCCTCGTCGATCTGGGAGCGGGTGATGCGCTCGCCGCGCACGCGGCCGCGGCCCTCGGCGGCGTCCTTCTCGCGCTGCTCCACGATCAGCTCGTAGAGGCGGCGCTTGAGCTCCTTCTTCTTGTCGTAGGGGATGAACGGGGCCAGGAACTCGACCGTGCTCCCCTCCCCCAGCTCGTCAACGTTGAGGCCGAGCGCCTGCGGGTAGCTCATGACGATCGGGCAGTTGTAGTGGTTGGTGGCGCCGTCGTCCTCCTGGCGCTCCCAGCGGATGCAGGGCATCCAGATGAAGTCCGGGTCCTTGGCCAGCAGGTTCATGATGTGGCCGTGGGAGAGCTTGGCCGGGTAGCACACGCTCTCGGAGGGCATGGACTCGATGCCGGCGTCGTACGTGGCCGCGGAGGTCTGGTCGGACAGCATGACCGAGAAGCCCAGCTTGGTGAAGAACGCGTGCCAGAACGGGTAGTTCTCGTACATGTTGAGCGCGCGCGGGATGCCCACGGTGCCGCGGGGCGCCTCCTCCGGGGAGAGGACCGGGCGGTCAAAGAGCAGCTTGTTCTTGAAGTCAAAGAGGTTGGGGGCGTCGTTTTTCTTGGCGCGGCTGCCGCCCGCGCCCTTCTCGCAGCGGTTGCCGGTGATGAAGCGGCGGCCGCCGCCAAAGTCGTTGATCGTGAGCAGGCAGTTGTTGGAGCAGCGCCCGCAGTGGACGTTGGTGTGCTTGACCTGGAGGTTGTCGATCTCCTCGCGGGAGAGCAGCCGGGAGGTGCCGTACGCCCCGGCGCGGTCGCGGGCGAGAAGGGCGGCGCCGTAGGCACCCATCGTGCCGGCGATGTCCGGGCGGATGACGTCGCGGCCGGTGAGCAGCTCGAAGGCGCGCAGGGTGGCGTCGGACATGAAGGTGCCGCCCTGGACCACGCAGTACTTCCCGATCTCGTCGAAGTCGCGCAGCTTGATGACCTTGAACAGGGCGTTCTTGATGACGGAGTACGAGAGGCCCGCGGCCACGTCGCCGATGGTCGCCCCCTCCTTCTGGGCCTGCTTGACGCGGGAGTTCATGAAGACGGTGCAGCGGCTGCCCAGGTCGACCGGGCTCTTGGCGCGCGTGGCCGCCTGCGCGAACTCCTGGACGGACATGTTCATGGACACCGCGAAGCTCTCGATGAAGCTGCCGCAGCCCGAGGAGCACGCCTCGTTGAGCATGATGTGCTCGATGACGCCGTCCTTGACCTGGAGGCACTTCATGTCCTGGCCGCCGATGTCGAGGATGAACTCGACGCCCGGGACAAAGGCCTTGGCGCCGCGCAGGTGCGCGACGGTCTCGATCTCGCCGGAGTCGGCGCGCAGGGCCTCAATGAGGATCTGCTCACCATAGCCGGTGGTGGTCACGTGGCCGATCGTGCAGCCGACGGGCATCTTGTCGTAGATGTCGTCCATGATGGTGCGGGCGGTGCCGAGGACGTCGCCGTTGTTGTTGCCGTACCAGGTGTAGAGGAGCTCGCCGTCCTCCCCCACCACGGCCGCCTTCATCGTGGTGGAGCCGGCGTCGATGCCGATGAACACGCGGCCCTGGTAGCTGGCAAAGTCGCCCTTGGGTACGACCTGCTTGTCGTGGCGCTCCTTGAACTCCTCGTAGTCGGCCTCGGACTCAAAGAGCGGCTCGAGGCGGGCGACCTCGGAGCCCTGGACGTCCCTCAGGTTCTCCAGCAGCCGGATGACCTCGTCGAAGGTGACGTACTTCTCGGACTCGCCGGCCAGCGCCGCGCCCGTGGCCACGAAGAGGTGCGCGTTCTCGGGCACGATGATGTGCTCGTCGTCGAGGTTGAGCGTGAGGTAGAAGCGCTTGCGGAGCTCCGAGAGGTACTGGAGCGGGCCGCCGAGAAACGCCACGTGACCGCGGATGGGGTGGCCGCAGGCCAGGCCCGAGACCGTCTGGTTGGCCACGGCCTGGAAGATGGAGGCCGCGATGTCGGCGGGCTTGGCGCCCTCGTTGAGCAGCGGCTGGACGTCGGACTTGGCGAAGACGCCGCAGCGGGACGCGATGGGGTGGATCTGCGTGGCGCCCTTGGCGAGCTCGTTGAGGCCCGCGGCGTCGGTGTGCAGCAGGCTCGCCATCTGGTCGATGAAGGCGCCCGTGCCGCCGGCGCAGGTGCCGTTCATGCGCTGCTCGATGCCGTTGTCGAAGTAGATGATCTTGGCGTCCTCGCCGCCGAGCTCGATGGCGCAGTCGGTCTGCGGGATGAGCGTCTCCACGGCGCGCTTGGAGGCGATGACCTCCTGGACGAACTCGAGGTCGAGCCAGTTGGCGAGCAGCATGCCGCCGGAGCCGGTGATCGAGACGCGCATGGGCGCCGCGCCGATCACCTTGCGCGCGCGGGCGAAGAGCTCCTTGGCCGTGGCGCGGATGTCGGTGTGGTGGCGCTCGTAGTTGGCGTAGACGAGGTTGTCGGAGTCGTCGATGACGGCGAGCTTGACGGTGGTGGAGCCCACGTCGATGCCCAGGCGCAGGTGCGCGTGGGAGAAGTCGGCCGGGCGCGCCGGCGAGAGCTCGGCACCGTCCTGCTTGAGCTCGAGCGGCTTTCCGACGCGCGCGTTCTTCTCGGCCTGGATGGATGCGGCGGTCTTACTCATTGGTCCTCCTCGGAGCACATGGCGGCAAGCGCGAAGCTGGGTATGTCGAGTTCGATGGGGTTGTCGTAGAGGTCTCCTGGGCGCACGAACATGAGCGCGGTCATGAGGCGCGCCATCGTGGGAACGCTCTCGCGCATGCCGCCGTCGAGCCAGCGCAGGAGCACGCCGACCTCGGCCGAGATGGCAAACGTGAGGTAGTAGTCAAAGAGGGGCCCGAGCGCGCGCAGGTCCAGACCGTCGAGCGCGCGCATGCCGATGACCTGGTAGACGAGGGCCTTGATGCGCTCGGCAAAGGCCGGGTCGCCGCCGTTGCCCAGCAGCGGGCGGAGGTAGTCGCCGCGCTCGCGGACGGCCCTGAGCAGGGCCTCAGCTCCGGGGGCGGGCTCGCCGTGGGCCAGGGCCGCGCGCAGGTCGTCGAGGCGGCAGGCGGCCAGGCGCACGAGGGGCGCGCGGAACTCGGCGAGCGTGGCGTCCTCGATCTGGCGCACGAGGTCGGGAATGTCGCGGAAGTGGGAGTAGAAGGTGCGGCGCGTGACGCCGGCGCGCTCCGTCACGGCGGTGACGGTCACGCGCGAGAGGTCGCCGGTCTGGGTGATCTCCTCGGCGAGGGCGCGGCGCAGGGCGGCGCGGGTGCGCACGCTCCGGCGGTCGGTGCTGAGCACGCATTCCTGCATGTGGCGGGCGGTCCCTTCGACGTTGTGACCGGGCCGCGGGCCCGGTTTTTGCACAGCCTGCGTAGTATTGCACAACCTGTGCAGAAAGCTTTCGCCGCCGACCGAGGCACAACATCTCCACGGCGGGGGCGCCGCAAGCTGCGGGCCGCGTTTTGCCTGGTGCCTGATTTCCGGCATATGCGCGTCAGCGACACGCATATAGCCGGATTCTGGCACCGAGACACGCATATGGCCGGATTCTGGCACCAAAACGCGCAAATGGCGGAAATCAGGCACCTGCGGAAAGACGTCCGGGCCCCTCCCTGGCCGTTTTTTCACATCGGACATCTTTGCCCGCCGCCTGCCTGCGATAATGAGACAAGTTCAGCGGACGGTTGGAGGTTCCATGAGGCTCGGGGCAACGACGGTGCGGGCGCTGGCGGGCGCGGGGTGCGCGGTCCTTCTCGCCGCGTGCAGCGCGCAGGGACCTGCCGCGGAGACCCCAGACGAGCCCGCGGCGCTGGTGGAGGTCCAGGACCGCGACGCCGAGGAGAAGCCAGCGGCCCAGGAGGACGAGAAGGACGAGGAGCCCGAGCCCGCCGCCGAGGATGAGAGCGCCACAGACGCCTTTGACGCCAGCGCCCCCGTGGTCGACGCCACGTCCGGGCGCGGCATCGCCGTCACCGCCCCCGGAGGGTTTCTCGACACGCCGGAGTTTGCCGCCGTCGAGGCCGAGGTGGCGGCCCTCGAGGACGCCGGCTACAGCGTGAGCGTGCGGATGGTCGACCTCGACACCGGGCGCGGCATCACCTACAACGCCGACGTGGAGCGCTACCCCGCGAGCGCCATCAAGGCCCCCTTCTGCGCCTGGCTCTGCTCGGCGTACGGCGGGTCGGCCGGCATGGCGCAGACCGTGGCCGACTGCCTGATCAACTCCTCGAACGACGCCTACAAGGCGCTGATCGACACCTTTGGCCTCACCGCCTTTGCCCAGTGGCTCGACGCCCACGGCGCCCCGAATGCCGTCGACGAGGCCTGGACGCACTACTACCCCAACATATCCGCCAACGAGCTCGCCAACGTGTGGACCCAGATCTGGCGCTACGGCACCTCCGGCGAGGCGGGCGCGGACGAGCTCGCGGGCTACCTCTCGCAGACGGCGAGCACGCCCCTGGGCGGGCTGCTGCGCGACGAGCACGAGGTCTGGTCCAAGGCCGGCTGGTACCCGGCCGACGAGAACCGCCTCACCTCGACCAACGACGCCGGCGTGGTCTTCTCGGACGACGGCACCTACGTCGTGGTGGTGATGACGGATCTCTCGGCCTACCTCGACGGGCTCACGCCGCTTCTCTCCGCGCTCGACGCCGCCCACGACGTCATGTGCGGCGGCTGAGGTTGCCCCGGAGGCGGGACGGTTGCCCCGGGCGGGACAGTTACCCCGGAGGGTCTGTCCCACGCAGGTGGGACAGACCCTCCGGGGTAACTGTCCCGCCCGGGGCAACCGTCCCGCCTACGCGAGGCGCAGGACGCTCTGGCGCTCGACGAACGACGTCGAGAGGTGCACCACGCTCGTGTAGTCGCGCGGGGCGCGGATGCGGTCGACGATGGTGCGCACGGCGAGCTCGCCCATCTCGGCGTTGGGGACGTGCATGGTCGTGAGCGGCGGGTTGGAGATGCTCGCAAAGGAGAGGTCGTCAAACCCCAGCATCGAGACGTCCTCGGGGATCTTGATGCCCCGCTCCGTCATCGCGCGCATGCAGCCGAAGGCCATGATGTCGTTCTCGGCGAAAAAGGCCGTGGGCAGCACCGGGTTGGTGGCGAGCCACGCGCTCATGGCCTCGTAGGCGGCGTTGACCGTGGTCCCCACCTCCACGCGGAAGCCGGGGTTGACGGGGAGGTTGGCCTCGCGCATCGCCCGCCGGTAGCCGCGCTCGCGCAGCGGGAAGTTCTTGATGCGGTAGGAGCCGGCGATGTAGCCGATCTCGCGGTGGCCCATCTTGATGAGGTAGCCCACCGCGCGCAGGGCGGAGTTCTCGTTTGAGGTGACGATGCTCTCGAAGAAGAGGTGGTCGCTCCAGCCGTCCACCACCACAAAGGGCACCTTGGCATCGCGGAAGAGGTCGTAGTCCTCCTCGCCCATCTCGGTTCCCAGCAGCACCACCGCGCTCGTGGCGTCGTTGACGATCTCGCGCGCCTCGCGGGCGGCTGCCTGACGGTCGGAGAGCTCCATGTTGGTGAAGATGATGCTCAGGTCGTGCTCGCGGGCCTCGCGCTCGATGCCCTTGATGACGCCCATGTGAAAGGTGCCCTCGTCGAGGATCTCGCCGGTCTTGCGCGCCTGGACAAAGTTGACGTGCGTGATGTGGTTGGAGCGGTCGTAGCCGAGCTCACGGGCGGCGCGGAAGATCGCCGCGGCGGTCTCCTTGTTCACGCCACGCTTGCGGTTGAGCGCGTTGGAGACGGTTGCGGGCGAGAAGCCCGTCTTCCTGCTGATCTCGCGAACCCCGACGTTTCTCATGCGACGCTCTGTCCTCCCGTGTCTCATCATGTGAACACCATGATAAACACAGTCTAACAGTGTTTGCCAGGTCATCTGGTCCGCGGCGCATTCCCCCCGGTCGGCGACATTCGACCCATGCGACACGGGCCGTCCGCCCTTCTCGCCCGGCGACTTTTGCGCGCAGCGCAATGAGCTGGGGAGAAGGGCGGGCGGCCCCTCGGGTGCGTATGATGCGAGCGCTACTTACTCGTTGTCGCCCGCGGTCATCTGCGTGGCGGAGATGTCCTCGCCCGCGTCGGAGGCGTCACGCCACTTCCAGTCGGTGAAGGCCGGGTGGTCGTAGCCGTTGTCGACGGCAAACTGGAACGCGTCGACGCGGAAGTTCTCCCACTCGCCGATCTGCGCGGACCACTTGTCGGCGTCGATCATGCGCAGGGCGTCGGCGGCCAGCGCCCAGCGATCCATGTCGTTCACGCGGACCATGTCGTACGGCGTGGTCGTGGAGCCCTGCTCCTGGTAGCCGTGAACGTTGAAGTTGTCGTGGTTCGGACGGTCCCAGATGAGGCGGCGGATCGTGCCGGGATAGGCGTGGAACGCAAAGAGGACGGGCTTGTCGGCGGTGAACAGCTCGACGAACTTCTCGTCGGACATGGCCTTGTCGTTCTCGGAGACGTTCTGGATGCTGAGAAGGTCGAGCACGTTGACCAGGCGGACCTTGACGCCGAGCTTGTCGAGCAGGTCGAGCGCGGCCATGGCCTCGCCAGTGGGGACGTCGCCGCAGCAGGCGAGCACGATGTCGGGCTCCTCGCCCTCGGCGGTGTTGGACGCCCACTTCCACTCGGCGGCGCCGACCTCGAGCTCCTCGCGGGCCTCGTCGAGGGTCACCCACGTCGGCGCGGGCTGCTTGCCGGCGAAGATGGCGTTCACGCAGTTGGTGGACTTGTACGCGCGCTCGGCCACGGCCAGCAGCAGGTTGGCGTCGGCCGGGTAGTAGATGTTCACCACGTGGTCGTTGTTGAAGTTCTTGTTGAGAAGAACGTCGACGAAGCCGGGGTCCTGGTGGGAGAAGCCGTTGTGGTCCTGGCGCCAGACGTGGCTGGAGAGCAGCATGTTGAGGCCGGAGATCGGGGCGCGCCAGTCGATGTGGCGGACGGTGGCCTCGAGCCACTTGCAGTGCTGGTTGACCATGGAGTCGACGATGTGGACGAACGACTCGTAGGAGCTCCAGAGGCCGTTGCGGCCGGTGAGGATGTAGCCCTCGAGCAGGCCCTCGCACTGGTGCTCGGAGAGCTGCTCGATGACGTTGCCCACGGGCGAGAGGTGCTCGTCGTTGGCGGGGTCGTCATAGGTGCCCTCGCCAAACCACTGCTTGTCGGTCACCTGGTAGGACGGCTGCAGGCGGTTGGACGCGGTCTCGTCCGGGCCAAAGATGCGGAAGGCGTCGCGGTTGCTGTTGATGAGCTCGGCGGTGTACTCGCCCAGGACGCGCGTGGCCTCGACGGCACCGAAGCCGTGGCCCTTCTCGGCCACCGGCACCTCGTACTTGCGGGCGTCGGGCAGCGTGAGCTCGTTGCGGATCGTGCCGCCGTTGGCGTTGGGGTTGGCGCCGATGCGCAGCTCGCCGGTGGGCATCCAGCTGTTGACCTCGGGACGGATGGCGCCGCTCTCGTCGAAGAGCTCCTCGGGCCTGTAGGACTCCATCCAGCCCTTGAGGACCTGGAAGTGGGCCTCGGTGTCGCGCGCGGAGGCCAGCGGCACCTGGTGGGCGCGCCAGGAGCCCTCGGTCTTCTTGCCGTCGATCTCCTTGGGGCAGGTCCAGCCCTTGGGGGTGCGGAAGACGATCATCGGGTAGAACGGGCGGGACGCCTCGCCGGCGGCCACGCGGGACTTGATGTCGCAGATCTCGTCGAAGACGGCCTCGAGCAGCGCGGCAAAGCGGCGGTGGATCGAGGAGTGGTCCTCGTTGTCAAAGCCGGCGACGAAGTTGTACGGGTGGTAGCCCATGCCGCGGAAGAACTCGTCGCGCTCGGCGTCGGAGATGCGGGCCAGGATCGTGGGGTTGGCGATCTTGTAGCCGTTGAGGTGCAGGATCGGCAGGACGATGCCGTCGGTCAGCGGGTCCATGAACTTGTTGGTCTGCCAGGACGTGGCGAGCGGGCCGGTCTCGGCCTCGCCGTCGCCCACGACGGCCACCGCGAGCAGGCTCGGGTTGTCGAGGACGGCGCCGTAGGCGTGGGAGAGCGTGTAGCCGAGCTCGCCGCCCTCGTGGATGGAGCCGGGGGTCTCGGGCGCGTAGTGGCTGGGGATGCCGCCGGGGTAGGAGAACTGGCGGAAGAACTTCTGCAGGCCGGCCTCGTCGTCGGTGATGTCCGGGCGGACCTCACGGTAGGTGCCGTCGAGCAGGGACTGCGCGGTGCCGGCCGGGCCGCCGTGGCCGGGGCCCATCAGGAAGATGGCGTTCTGCTGGTGGTCGGCGATGAGGCGGTTGACGTGGCCAAAGAGGAAGTTGATGCCGGGCGTGGTGCCCCAGTGGCCCACGAGGCGGTGCTTGACGTCCTCGCGGCTGAAGCCCTCGCGCATGAGGGGGTTGGAGCGGAGGTAGATCTGGCCCACGGAGAGGTAGTTGGCGGCGCGCCAGTAGCGGTCGACGCCCTTGAGCTCCTCCTCGGAGACCGGCCCGTTGAGCTTCTTCCACGGGGTGCCGATGACGGGGTTAGCCATGCTGTTCCCTTTCTCCCTCGCGGGCCCTGCGCCCGCGATGTTTCCTAACGGTTTCAGTATATTGGGTAAAACGTTTTATTTCTCGGCTTTTTTCAGTTTGTCCGAACGTTTACTAAATGCTTTCCGAGCGCTCGTTCTTCTCGGCCTCCGCCAGCGCCCTCACGCTGCTCTTGATCACCAGGCGCGGCATGAGGATGCGCTCCTCGGGCTCGCCGAGCTCGTCCTCCTCCACGCGCCTGAACATCACGTCGAGCGCCGCGGCGGCGAGCTCGTCGACGTTCTGCTCGATGGAGGTGAGCGCCGGCTCAAACAGGACGTCCGCCGCGGAGTTGTCGTAGCTCACCACCGAGTAGTCGCGCGGGACGCGCAGCCCCCGCTCGTAGAGGCGCTTGAGCAGGCCCAGCGCGATGTTGTCGCTGCCCGCAAAGACCGCCGTGGCGTCGGTGTCGAGCAGGCGCGCCGCCACCTCGTAGGCCTCGGGGATGTAGTAGGCGCACGGCAGGACCAGCGCGGGATCGGGCTCCATGCCGCGCTCGCGCAGCGCCCGCTCGTAGCCCGCCAGGCGCTCGCGCCCGGTGTTGGAGGCCGTGTTGAGCAGGCACGCGATGCGGCGGTGGCCGGCGTCGAGCAGGTAGCGGCACGCCAGGTAGCCGCCCGCCTCGTTGTTGAACGCGACCTTGTCGCAGGCCAGGTCCGCGGGCAGGCGGTCCACCATCACGTAGGGCGTCGGGAGCCCCTCGAGGGCGCCGCGCAGCGACGCGTCGCCCTCCGCCCCGGTGGAGGCAACGACAAAGATGCCGTCGACCCCACGGTTGGCGAGAAGTGCCACGAGCTCCGCGTCGTTCTCGGAGGAGTCGTCGGAGTTGGTGATCAGCAGCGCATAGCCCCGCTCGCGGCAGCCCAGCTCCAGGCGGCGCGCAAGAGACGAGAAGAACCTGCTCTCGATGTTGGGCACCACCAGCCCGACGGTCTGGGAGCGCCGGGTCACGAGGCTGCGGGCGATCTGGTTGGGGATGTAGCGCTTGCGGCGCGCCACCTCCTTGATCCGCCTGCGGCTCTCCTCGGAGATCTTGCAGGGGCGGTCGTTGAGGACGAGCGACACGGCGGTGGTGGAGAGCCCCACCTCGCGCGCGATGTCACGCAGGGTCACCTTTGCCGCCATGCGCCCGTCCTCCCCTCTCGCTCGTCGGCAGACGTCGCGCTAGTGCGCGCCGCCCTGGCCGTAGTAGGCGTTCGGACCGTGCTTGCGCAGGTAGTGCTTGTCCTGCAGGTACTGCGGCGCGGGCTCCACGCCGGGCAGCAGCGCCTCGGTGCGGGTGGCCATCTTGGCGACCTCCTCGAGCACCACGGCGTGGTAGACGGCCTGCGCGGCGTCCTTGCCCCAGGAGAAGGGGCCGTGGTTGCGCACCAGGACGGCGGGCACGGCCACCGGGTCGATGTTGCGCTCGGTGAAGCCCTCGTAGATCACCTTGCCGGTGTTGAGCTCGTAGGCCTCCTCGATCTCGGCCTCCGTGAGGCCGCGCATGCAGGGCACGGGCCCGTAGAAGTAGTCGGCGTGCGTGGTGCCGTAGGCGGGCACGTCACGGCCGGCCTGCGCCCAGGAGACGGCCCAGGACGAGTGCGTGTGGACGACGCCGCCGATCTTGTCGCCCCACTTCTGATAGAGGTAGGCGTGCGTGGCGGTGTCGGAGGACGGGTTGAGGTCACCCTCGACGACCTTGCCGTCCAGGTCGCAGACGACCATGGACTCGGGCGTGAGCTCGTCGTAGTCCACGCCGGAGGGTTTGATCACGAAGAGGCCGCTCTCGCGGTCGAGCTCGGAGGCGTTGCCCCAGGTGAAGACAACCAGGCCGTGCTTGGGGAGGTCCATGTTGGCCTCGTAGACCTTCTCGCGCAGCTCCTTGAGCATCATGTGCTTCTCTCCTTTCGGAATGGGTCAAAAGGGGTCTGTCCCCTTTTGACCTAGGCGAGGGCGGCCTCGGCGGCCTTCTCGGCCTCGTTGACCTTCTTGAACGTGGCGAGGAAGGCGCGGTAGCCCTCGACGTCGGCGGCGTCGGGCTCGAGCGTGGTGCCCTCCATGCCCGCAAAGACCTTGTCGTTGAGGTAGTCGGCCAGCGACTCGCCCTCGGCCTTGTGGATCATGTAGGAGGCGGCCACGGCCTGGCCCCAGGCGCCGCCCTCGCCGGCGGTGGCCATGACGGTCACGGGCGCCTCGAGCGCCGCGGCGAGCAGGCTCTGGGCCACCTTGGGGGTCTTGAAGATGCCGCCGTGGCCGTAGAGCTTGTCGATCTTGACGTCCTCGGCGCGCAGGGCCTCGTTGCCGGCGGCCAGGGCGCCGAAGGCGGCCATGATGTTCATGCGCATGAAGTTGGCGATGGTGAAGTTGGCGTTCTGGCCGCGCACCACCATCGGGTAGCCGGTCTGGACGCCCATGACCGTCTCGCCCGAGATGAACGGGATGGAGACGAGCCCGCCCGCGTCCTTGTCGCCCGTGAGCGCGGCGTTGAAGAGCTTGGTGAAGACCTCGCCCTTGTTGAGCCTCTGGCCCATGAGCTCGGAGAAGTCGCAGAGCAGGTCGACCCAGTCGTTGATGTCGGAGGTGCAGTTGTTGCAGTGCACCATGGCCACGGGGTCGCCCACCGGGGTGGTCACGAGGTCGATCTCGGGCGCCGTGGCGTCCTTGAGCGCGTGCTCGAGCACGACCATCGAGAAGACCGAGGTGCCGGCGGAGACGTTGCCGGTGCGCGGCGCCACGGAGTTGGTGGCGATCATGCCGGTGCCGGCGTCGCCCTCGGGCGGGCAGACCGGGCAGCCGGGCTCGAGGTCACCGTCCTTATCGAGAAGCGCGGCGCCCTCGGGGGTGAGGTGGCCGGCGACGTCGCCCGCGACCAGGATCTTGGGCAGCAGGTCCTCGGCCTTCCAGGCCACGCCCTTGGACGCGACGAGCTCGTCGAACTTGGCGAGCATGGCGGCGTCGTAGTTATGGGTGGTGGAGTCGATGGGGAACATGCCGGAGGCATCGCCGATCGAGAGGACCTTCTCGCCGGTGAGCGCCCAGTGCGCGTAGCCCGCGAGCGTGGTGAAGAAGTCGATCTGGGAGACGTGCTCCTCGCCGTCGAGAACGGCCTGGTAGATGTGGGAGACGCTCCAGCGCTCGGGCGTGTGGAAGGCGAAGAGCTCGGAGAGCTCGTGGGCCGCCTGCGTGGTGGTGGTGTTGCGCCAGGTGCGGAAGGGCACGAGCAGGTTGCCGGCGGCGTCGAAGGGCAGGTAGCCGTGCATCATCGCGGAGATGCCGAGCGCGCCGAGCTTCTTGAGGGTGACGCCGTACTTCTCGGCCACGTCGGTCTTCATGGACGCGTACGCGGCGGCGAGGCCCGCGAAGATCTCTTCCTTGCTGTAGGTCCAGTAGCCGTCAACCAGCGAGTTCTCCCAGTCGAAGGCGCCGATGGCGATGGGCTCGTTATCGGAGCTCACGAGAACCGCCTTGATGCGCGTGGAGCCGTACTCGATGCCCAGCGAGGTGGCGCCGGACTCGATCTGCTCGACGATCTGTTCTTTGGTGAGTGCCATGTCTTCTCCTTGTTGAGTGAAGCGGCCGCGCCCCCGGGCGAGGACGCGGCCGCCATGAGACAAAGGGACTGTCCCTTCGTATCCTTAGCGGTAGCAGACCTCGCCGAGCATGAGGTCGCGCTTGAAGCCGCGGATGGTGGTGTCGGCGTCGATGACCACGGACTCGATGCCCATCGCGTCGGCCCAATCGACCATCTGGTCGGCCGTGAGGTCGTAGGACATCGCGGTGTGGTGCGCGCCGCCCGCGTAGATCCAGGCCTCGGTGCCCACCTTGAGGTTGGGGCGCGGGGTCCAGAAGACGGTGCCGGTGGGAAGCATCGGCATGGGCTTCTCGACCTTCTTGCAGTCGACGTCCTGGATGATCAGGCGGAAGCGGTTGCCCAGGTCGACGAGGGACGTGGCGATGGCCTGGCCGGTCTTGGCGGTGAAGATCAGGCGCGCGGGGTCCTCGCGGTCGCCCATGGAGAGCGGCGTCGCGCGGATGGCGATCTTGCCCTCGGCCACGGACGGGTCGACCTCGGCCATGTGGGACTCGAGGATGCCGTCCTTGCCCGGGACCAGGTTGTAGGTGTAGTCCTCCATGAGCGCGGAGCCCTTGGCGGACGGGTCGCCGGCCGTCATGACCTTCATCAGGCGCACCATCGCGGGCGTCTTCCAGTCGCCCTCGGGGCCAAAGCCGTAGCCCTTCTGCATGAGGCGCTGGATCGAGAGCGACGGCAGCTGCTTGAGGCCGCCGAGGTCGCCGAAGTGGTCGGAGAAGGCGTTGTAGTTGTGCTCCACGAGGAAGCGCTCGATGCCGATCTCCTGGGCGGCCTGGACCTCGACGTGACGGCGGAACTCCTCCGGGTCGCGGCCGTCGAGCACGAGCTCGTAGGTGTCGTAGTACTCGTCGGTGAGGGCCTTGACCTCGTCGGGGGTGACGCCGTCGACGTAGGGCACGAGGTCATTCACGGGCCAGGCGTCCACGGTCCAGCCAAAGACCTGCTGGGCCTCGACCTTGTCGCCGTCGGTCACCGCGACGTTGCGCATGGTATCCGCGAAGCGGCACACGCGGATGTTGCGAGACTCGTTGACGCCCACCGCCACGCGCTGCCAGGCACCGAGCTCGGCGAGGACCGACTCGTCCTTCCAGAAGCCAAAGATGACCTTGTGGTTCCAGCGCATGCGGGCGAAGATGTGCCCGAGCTCGCGCTCGCCATGGGCCGCCTGGTTCTCGTTCATGAAGTCCATGTCGATGGTGTCGTACGGGATCTCCTCGTTGTACTGCGTCGCGAACTGGCACAGCGGCTTGCGGAG
>CALUHH010000029.1 GCA_944320385.1 uncultured Atopobiaceae bacterium
ATCCCCAACGCCACGTCGCGCCAGTACAACTACGAGAAGATCCTCACCATGTACAACGACACGCTCCAGGGCAAGGCGCGCCACCTCGGCATCATCATGGGCGGCACGCCGCAGTCGATCGAGGACCGGCGTCGCGGCGTCTTCTCCTACGAGGCCCTGCGCAGCCGCCTCACCCAGGGGCGCTTTGCGAGCACCGGGCTCGCCGACCTTCTCGCCCCGGTCATCCACCTGGAGCCGCTCACCTATGAGGAGCTGCTCGTCCTTATCGAGAAGCTCGCGGACATTCACGCCGGCTACTTCGGCTACGAGCGCACCCTCACCGAGGCGCAGCTCGTGAGCTTCCTCAAGGCGGAGTTCGGCCGCGTGGGCGCGGACACCCACCTCACGCCGCGCGAGGTCATCCGTGACTTCATCGAGCTTCTCGACATCGTGTGCCAGAACCCCGGGACGGACGTCGACGCGCTGCTGCGCACGGACGCGTTTGCCGGCGCGGTGAGCGCGCCTGCTGTGGCAGCGGGACAAGATGACGTGGGCGCCGCCTTCGCCGAGTTCACGATCTAGGGCGGTGGGCATGGGCGTCTTCGACCGATACGCGCCGTTCGTGCAGGACTTCATCTACGCGCACGAGTGGGAGAGCCTGCGCGGCGTCCAGGTCGCGGCCGGCGAGGCCATCTTTGACACGGACGACCACGTGCTGCTGTGTGCCTCCACCGCCTCCGGCAAGACCGAGGCCGCCTTCTTCCCCATCCTCACGGAGTTCTGGGAGAGCCCGCCCGCGTCGGTGGGCGCGCTCTACATCGGCCCCACCAAGGCCCTCATCAACGACCAGTTCTACCGCCTCACGGACCTCTGCGAGGAGGCCGGCATCAACGTGTGGCACTGGCACGGGGACGTCTCGTCCTCGCACAAGGCCAAGCTCATGAAGAAGCCCTCCGGCATCCTGCAGATCACGCCGGAGTCGCTCGAGGCGCTGCTCATGCGCCGCCACGCCGCCGTCTCAAAGCTCTTCTGCGACCTGCGCTACGTCGTGATAGACGAGGTCCACGCGCTGCTGCGCCAGGACCGCGGCGGCCAGTGCCTGTGCCTTATCGAGCGGCTGGCGCGCCTCGCGGGCGTGCAGCCGCGGCGCATCGGGCTCTCCGCCACCATCGGCGACCCCGAGGCCGTGGGCGCGTTTCTGGCCGCCGGGACCGGGCGCGCCACCGTGATACCCCGCGTGGAGGAGCCCCCGCGCACCTGGCGCATCTCGATGGAGCACTTCTACACCACCGGTCCCCAGGCGGACGAGGGCGCTGCCCAGTCGGCGTCGGGCGTGGTTGAGGCGGACGTGGTGTCGGTCGAGCCTGTCACGGCACCTCCTGGGGCCGGGGCTGTTTCTCTGCGCGCAGTTCCGCAGCGCAGCGAGGACTGTTTGAGCACGGAGATACAGCCCCGGCCCCAGGAGGCCCCCACTGACGTCGCACCCGCCAACGCCGACCCGGGCATCGGCTACATCTTCGAGCACACGCGCGGGCATAAGTGTCTGATCTTCTCGAACTCCCGCGAGGAGGCGGAGGAGGTCTGCACGACGCTGCGCGCGTACTGCGAGTTCAACGGGGAGGACGACCGCTTTCTCATCCACCACGGCAACCTCTCCACAGCCATCCGCGAGAGCGCGGAGGAGCGGATGCGCGACGAGGCCTCGGACCTCTCCATCGTGGCAACGGCAACTCTTGAGCTGGGCATCGACGTCGGCCGGCTCGAGCGGGCGTTCCAGATCGACGCGCCGTTCACGGTCTCGAGCTTCCTGCAGCGCATGGGCCGCACGGGACGGCGCGAGCGCCCGCCCGAGATGTGGTTCGTCATGCGCGAGGACCAGCCCGAGCCGCGCACGCTGCTGCCGGAGACCGTGCCCTGGAAGCTGCTGCAGGGCATCGCCCTCGTCCAGCTCTACCGCGAGGAGCGCTGGGTGGAGCCGCCGCGCCTCGACCGCCTGCCCTACAGCCTGCTCTGCCATCAGACGCTCGCGATTCTCGCCTCCGAGGGGGAGCTCTCCCCCGCGCAGCTCGCGAGCCGCGTGCTCACGCTCACCTACTTCCACCGCGTGAGCGCGGACGACTTCCGCGAGCTCCTGCGCCATCTCCTGAGAAACGACTTCATCGAGCAGACCGAGGGCGGCGGTCTCATCGTGGGCCTCGCGGGCGAGCGCGTGACGAGCTCCTACAAGTTCTACGCCGTCTTCCAAGAGAACGTCGAGTACACCGTGCGCTGCGACTCCACCGAGATCGGCACGCTCTGCGCCCCTCCCCCGCCCGGCGAGAAGGTCGCCATCGCAGGCCACGTGTGGATCGTCGACGAGGTGGTCCACGAGCGCCATCTGCTCTACGTCACGCAGGTCAAGGGCAAGGTCCCCGCCTACTTCGGCGACGTCGCGGGAGACATCAGCACGCACGTCCTCGAACGCATGCGCCGCGTTCTCGAGGAGCACGCTGCCTATCCCTACCTGATGGACCATGCGCGGGCGCGGCTGCGCCAGGCGCGCCACGTGGCTCAGAGCTCACGCCTCACCGACGGACCGCTCGTCTGCCTTGGCGAGAACGACAAGAAGCAGACCATGTACTGCCTGCTGCCCTGGCTGGGAAGCTATGCGTTTCTCGCCCTCGAGCGGCTCATCAAGATCAAGTGCGCCGGGGAGCTCGGCATCAAGGGCGTCAACTCGTCGCGCCCGTACTTCATGACCTTTGTGATGCGGGAGGACGAGCGCGCGTTCTTCTCGGTGGTGTGCGACGCGGCGGAGCGCCTCGAGGACACCAACGAGCTCCTCTATCCCGCGGAGATTCCCTACTTCGAGAAGTACGACGAGCTGGTGCCCGAGAGCCTCATCCGCAAGGGCTTTGCGGAGGGCGTGCTCGACGTCGCCGGCATGAAGGCCCGCGTTGCCGAATGGGGTCGCGCGCGGCTCGATCGCGCTTAGGGTTCGCGGCCCGTCTGGCGGGTGGGGCTGTGGCGCGCTTAAGGATCGCCGCCCATCCGCGAATCCGGCGCCGTCGCGCTTAAAGATTGCCCCCTATCCAAAGAATCCTTCCGCCTGCGCTTAAAGATCGCGCCCCGTCCTCAGATGAGTATAAGTGCCACTTTAATGTTCACGCTCATCTGAAGGGAATCGCGCACTCAGCCCCCGAACGGGCCGTGATCCGCAAGCGCAACGGGCCCGTCCCGCCGGATGCGCGGCGATCCTTAAGCACCGCAACCCCGTATTTGCGGATGGGCGGCGATCTTTAAGCACGTCAACCCCAATATCGCGGACGAGGCTTCTTTCTTAAGCATGGCGGCACCCTCGAGCGCCGGACGAGAGCTCTCGCACCCCTTTCACCGCCCGCAGCACTTCTTGTACTTCTTGCCGCTTCCACACGGGCACGGGTCATTGCGGCCAATCTTCATCGGCGTGCCGTCGGAGTTGCGAAACACCTTTCGACCGGTTGACCTCTCGTGCAGCTCATCGGGCGGCCAGCCGTTGTTCCACCAGTCGGGCAGGGCGTTCACGAGCGCCATCACGCGCCCGACCGCGCCCTCCACATCCTCGGACGTCTCAAAGATGCCCATCTCGCTCGCCGCCTCGACCAGAGCCGTGGGATATGAGCACCCCAGCTGGGCATCAAACAGCTCGTCAATGGCGTCATCTGCGTAGAAGAGGTCGTCCTTGTCGTCCGGGACGTGCGCATCAAGCCAGTTACGCAGGTTCACGACGGCCGGGAGGTGCAGCTTCCACGCATAGACGCTCGCCTCGACGACCGCTCGATCGATCGGGTAGATGCCGTAGGCCGCCTTCTGCTCGTGCGCGGCAAGCAAATCGCGCAGCATGCCGTCGCGCTCCTCGCGCAGCCCCGCCAGACGGTCCATCATCTTGTCGCGGAGCTGCTCGTAGGTCGCCCCGTCCTCGCTCAGCTCGGCGGCCAGGTCATAAGCCACATCGTTGGTGAGCGCAACGTCTCCTATGCTCCGATGGATGATGTAGGCAGTTCCGTCCGTGGCCCCTCCCGTCCACACCTCGAAGACCGGCCCGTCCGGATCACGCTCGATGGCATCGAAGGCGGTCGCGAGAACCTGGTCGCGGGTGATGCGCTCGGAGTAGACGCGCTCGTACTGCGCAACGAGGTCGCTCACGCTCACGATGCCGCAGAGCTCGGTCAGCGCCTCCGCAAGCCGCTCGATGTTCAGCGCCCGACGGCGCTCCTCGCGCAGATCGTCAAGGTCAATGCCCCCAACAATCTCGCGCACCTCGTCCGGAACGAGCGCGGTAAAGGTGCCCTTGTGCCAGTACAGACGAGATGCCGGCGGCAGGGGCATGAGGTCGAGATGCTGACTCGCGTCCTTCTCGTCAAAGGAGATTCGCCCATCCTCGGCCGCAAGCAGGGAGCAGATCGTATCGAACTCCATATCCGCACACTGGGCAAGAAGAAAGCGCACTCCCTCGGGCTCCCCCAGATAGCCCTGGGCCACGACGTGCGCTAGCTCCGCCTTGCGCATCTTGGAGAAGCCCTTGATGCCAAAGTTCTGGGCATCGCGCTCGAGCACGGACTTGTTGTCCGCCATGAGCGATTCCTCCAGCGAGCCTGCCGGCTCCATGTGCGCGGCGCGCTCCTCGAGGGTTTTCACCGCATCGGGAGCCGGGGGCTTGCCGTACTTCTCGGCCATCGCGTCGGCGAGACCGCGGCCGATGGCTGCGTCGCGCTCCTCCTCAGAGAGACCGGCGAGCGCGCCCTTGTGCACGCCGGGGAGGATAGGCTCGCTTCCGTCGCGCTCCCAGCGCTCGCGCTCCATCTGGCGCTGAAAGCGGTCCCAATCCTCTTGCTCGCGCTCGGCGTTGACCCTCTTGGCGAGCTCGACGAACTCATCCGCGCTCTCGACGAGCGGACGGCCTGCCGCCTCCGCCGCCCCCTCCTTGAGCATGGCACGAAAACCAGGGCCAAAGTCGACCGGCATCGGCATCACGAGCGAGTCGTAGACGATGACGTCATCGAAGGGCAGCAGCGTCACGTAAACGATCGTGGGCGGCTGCTCGACGATGACCTCGGTTATGTCCAGCGTAATACCCTGAACCGCGACGCGGCGCTCCCCCACCGAGAAGAGCGCGCGGCCCGTCTGGAATTGTGGGGTGCCCGCGCTTAAGGATCGCAGCCCCAATTTCGCGGATAGGCGGCGATCCTTAAGCGCGCACGCCATCCGCACCGCGACGACACGCGACACAGGCCGAGAAGAACGAAAGCGGGCCCGGACCGTGGGGGTAGACGGTCCGGGCCCAGAGATTCAAAAGGAGTCGGCCCCCTTTTGAATTAGTGGATCGACCAGGCGTGATGGTCGGTGTGGAGAAGCTCCTCGGCGCGCTCGGAGAGCGGCTCGCCCAGGTAGTCGCGATAGATCGCCTGGATGGACGGGTTCTCGTAGGAGTTGCGCAGCTTGGCCTTGCGGTCGAGGCCCCAGAGGACGTCGCCGCGCACGGCCGCGAGCTCCTCGCCGTCGTGGATGGGCTGGCCGCCGCCGCCCGCGCAGCCGCCCGGGCAGGCCATGACCTCGACGAAGTCGTACTCGACCGCGCCCTCGGCGATCGCGTCGAGCAGGAAGGCGGTGTTGGCGAGGCCGTGGACCACCGCGACGCGCACCGGCGTGCCCGCCAGGTCGAACGTGGCCTCCTTCCAGCCGTCCAGGCCGCGGACCTCGGAGAAGGCGTCGGGCTGCGGGGTCTCGCCGGTGACCACGTGGTAGGCGGTGCGCAGCGCGGCCTCCATGACGCCGCCGGTGGCACCGAAGATGACGCCG
Organism: uncultured Atopobiaceae bacterium; assembly: GCA_944320385.1. Taxonomy (GTDB): domain Bacteria; phylum Actinomycetota; class Coriobacteriia; order Coriobacteriales; family Atopobiaceae; genus Thermophilibacter. Next base: position 5,797 of record CALUHH010000029.1, read on the forward strand.
GCGCCCGTGGAGGTGCCCAGCGGGTCGTCGAACTTCTCGTCAGGCAGCGTGGTCGCGTCGATGTGCTCGGCGCGGATCATGCGGTCGACCTCGCGCGTGGTGAGCGAGACGTCGACGTCGGGGTCACCGCAGGCGTCGTTCATGACGGGGATGGCGACCTCGTGCTTCTTGGCCACGCACGGCATGATCTCGACGCAGAAGATGTTCTTGGGGTCGATGCCCTTGAGCTCGGCGAAGTAGCTCTTGGTGACGGCGCCGAACATCTGGCCCGGCGACTTGGAGGTGGAGAGCTGGTCGGTGAGCTCGGGGCGCACGGCCTTGACGTAGCGCACCCAGCCCGGGCAGCAGGAGGTGAACATCGGGAAGGTGTTCTCCTCGCGGTGCGCGAGCTTGTGCAGCAGCTCGGTGCCCTCCTCCATGATGGTGAGGTCGGCCGAGAAGTTCGTGTCAAAGACGTAGTCCACGCCCATGCGGCGAAGCGCCGCCACCAGGCGGCCCACCGTGGCGTCGGCGCGGTCGAGGCCGAGGCTCTCGCCCCAGGCGGCGCGCACGGCCGGCGCGATCTGCACCACGACGACCTTCTCGGGGTCGGCGAGGGCGTCGAAGACCTTCTGGGTGTCGTCGCGCTCGCGCAGCGCGCCCGTCGGGCAGTGCGTGATGCACTGGCCGCAGAGGGTGCAGTCGGACTCGCGGATGTCCTGGCCGCCGCGGACGTTCACGCTCGTGTGCGTGGCGCGGTTGGCGAGGTCCCACACGCCGAGACCCTGGATCTTCTCGCACACCTGGATGCAGCGCAGGCAGTTGACGCACTTGTCGTTGTTGCGGATGAGCGGGAAGGACTTGTCCCACGGGTCGTGCATGAGGCGCTTCTCGTAGGGCAGGTCGGAGATGCCCAGGTCGTTGGCAAGCGTCTGCAGGGTGCAGTTGCCGGAGCGGACGCAGCTCGTGCACTCGGAGTCGTGCGTCGCGAGCAGCAGCTCCATGTTCATGCGGCGCGCCACGCGGACCTTGGGGCTGTTGGTGCGCACGACCATGCCCTCGAGCACCGTGTTGTTGCACGCGGCGACGAGCTGGTCGATGCCCTCGACCTCGACCACGCAGACGCGGCAGGCGCCGATCTCGTTGAGGTCCTTGAGGTAGCACAGCGTCGGGATCTTGATGCCCAGCTGGGCGGCGGCGTCGAGGATGGACGTACCCTCGGGAACGCTGACGGCGCGGCCGTCGATAGTGAGGTTTACCACTGCTCGATCCTCCCCCCGCGGAACGCACCAAAGCCAAAGTGGTCGCAGCGCAGGCAGCGGGACGCCTCCTGGTGCGCCTCCTGGTCGGTGAGGCCGTTCTCGACGATGTCAAAGTCATTGATGCGATCGGACGCCTCGCGCTCGCGCATCTCGCAGCGCGCGCAGCTGATCTTGCCCTTGAACTGCACGGGAGGCAGCTCCACGTCGAGCTCGATCTTGTGGTTGTAGCCGAGGTAGTTGTCGATGTTGCCCGCGGCGACCTTGCCCGCGTTGATGGCGCGGATGACGGTGGCCGGGCCGCTCTGGCAGTCGCCGCCGGAGAACAGGCCCTCCTGGCCCACGACGGCGCCGTCGGAGTCGGTGACGATGCGACCCCACTTGGTGGGAACGCCCTGCTCCTCGAAGGTCGCGGAGTCGATGTCCTGGCCGATGGCCACGATCACACGGTCGCACGGGACCACGACGTCGCCGCCGTCCGCCGGGCGCGGCGCGGGACGGCCGCGCTTGAGCCCGCCGATGATCTGCGGCTCCACCTTGAGGCCGGCGACGTGGCCGTTCTCGTCCACGACAACCTCCTTGGGCGCGTGCAGGTCCATGACCTCGCAGCCCTCGGCCTCGGCGCCCGCGATCTCCTCGTCCTGCGCCGTCATGTCGGCGACGCGGCGACGGTAGGCGATGATGACCTTCTTGGCGCCCAGGCGCACGGAGGTGCGGGCCACGTCCATTGCCACGTTGCCGCCGCCGACCACGGTGACCGTGAGGCCGGTGAAGTCGGGCGGGTTGTCGTCGCCCATGTCGCGCAGGAGCTGGACGGCGGACATGACGCCCTCGGCGTCCTCGCCCGGCAGGCCCAGCTTCTTGTCCGCGTGCGCGCCGATGGCGAGGTAGACGGCGTCGTACTCCTCGCGCAGGCGGGCGAGCTCGTCGCCGTCGACGCTGTGGTTCAACTCGGTCTCGATGCCGCAGTCGAGCAGCCACTGGATCTCGGAGTCGAGCTGCTCGCGCGGCAGGCGGTAGTTGGGGATGCCGTAACGCAGCATGCCGCCGAGGTGCTGGCGCTGCTCGAAGATCTTGACGCTGTGGCCCATGAGCGTGAGGTAGTACGCGCAGGACAGGCCCGCCGGGCCGCCGCCGACAACGGCGACGCGCTTCTTGGTGGGGGCCTTGATGATGGGCTTGTAGTCGCCCGCGTGCTCCACGGCGTAGCGCTTGAGGCCGCGGATGTTCATCGGGTCGTCGACCATGCCGCGGCGGCAGTGCATCTCGCAGGGGTGCTCGCAGACCAGGCCGCAGACCAGCGGAAGCGGGTTGTCCTTGCGGATGAGGCGCACCGCCTCGGTGTAGCGGCCGGCCTCCACGAGCGCGATGTAGCCGGGGATGTCCACGCCGGCCGGGCAGCCCGAGACACAGGGCACGGTCTGGTGCTGCGCGAAGCCGCACGCGTGCTTCTGCACGTGGTGCTCGAAGTCGTCGCGGAAGCCGCGGATGGCCATGAGGGCCACCTCGCCGGCCTCGTAGCCGATCGCGCAGTCGCTCGACAGGTACACCGTGCGGGCGGTGGACTCGATGAGGTCGAGCGTCTCCATGGTGGCGCGGTTGTTGAGTACGTCGTTGAACAGGTGACGCAGCATGCGCAGGCCGTTTCTGCACGGCGTGCACTTGCCGCAGCTCTGCGTCGCGCACATGGCCACGTACGAGGCCGTGAACTCGACGGGGCACGGAGCGAGCGAGCTCACCGAGAGGCGCTTCTCGAGCATCTCGTGCATGCTCGACATGATCGCCTGGGACTCGCTCTGCTCCATGACGTGCATTCTTGCCATAGGCCCTCTCCTTGCACTTCTGGAGTCTATTGCGTGCCACGGCCCCCTCGGCCGCGGCATAGTCAGTTAAAGATATCGGACATATTTCCAGAAAGTGTCAGGCATTCGGCGAGAAGGACCTGGGACCGGCGAGCGGTCTGTAAATTGGGGACTGTCCCCAATTTACAGAGCCAGGACCCGCTCTGCGATGCGGGCGGTCTCGGTGGCGTCCTTGGCGTAGAAGTCCGCGCCGACCATCTGGGCGTACTCGGGCGTGAGCACGGCCCCGCCCACCACGACCTTGCACCAGGGCGCGCGCTCGCGCAAAAGCTCGATGGTCTCGGCCATGGCCGGCACCGTCGTGGTCATGAGCGCCGAGAGCCCCACCAGCCGCACGTGGCGCTCCACCACGACGTCGGTCACCGTCTCGGGCGCCACGTCGCGCCCTAGGTCGATCACGTCGAAGCCGTAGTTCTCCAGCAGCATGCGCACGATGTTCTTGCCGATGTCGTGGATGTCCCCGCGCACGGTGCACACCACGACCTCGCCCTTGCCCGCCGCGGCGGCGTCTCCCGGCGCGGAGGCGGCGCGCACGACCTCAAAGCCCGCCTTGGCCGCCTCGGCGGAGGCCATGAGCTGGGGCAGGAAGAAGGTCCCGTCCTCAAAGCGGCGCCCCACCTCGTCGAGCGCCGGTACCAGCACCTCGTTGATGGCAAAGAGCGCATCGTGGCCGAGAAGGACCTCTGCCATGGCCTCCCCCATGGGGCCCGCGCGCCCGTCGAGCACGAGGGCCCGCGCGCGCTCGACCGGGTCGGCCGGCAGCCCGGCGGCGGGCGCGGGGGCCGCGTCCTTCTCGCCCACCGGAGCCGCGGCTACGACCGGGGCGTCGCTGCGGTCGGCGTAGTGCTCCACGTAGAAGCGGGCCTGCTCGTCCTCTCCGGAGAGCACGCGCCAGGAGTCGACGACGTCCATCATGCGTCGCGCGCCCGGGTTGATGATTGCGAGGTCGAGCCCCGCGCCGAGCGCCGCTGCCAGGAACGTGGCGTTGAGCAGCGGACGGAAGGGCAGGCCAAAGCTGATGTTGGAGACGCCGAGGACCGTGCGCACACCGGGCAGCTCGGCCTTGACGGCGCGGATGGCGTCGAGGATGGCCCGCGGGGCCGTCTGGTCGGTGGAGGCTGCCATGGCGAGGCAGTCGATCGCGACGTCGCGGCGCGGGATGCCGGCGGCGTCGGTGGCCGCGACGATCTTGCGCGCCACGGCGAGGCGGCCCTCCGCGGTGGCGGGGATGCCGTCCTCGTCGAGCGTGAGGCCCACGAGCGCGCAGCCGTAGCGCGCGGCGATGGGAACCACGGCGGCGAGCGACTCGGCCTTGCCGTTGACGGAGTTGATGAGCGCCTTGCCGGGATAGCTGCGCACGGCCGCCTCGACCACGGCGGGGTCGGAGGAGTCTATCTGCAGCGGCAGCGTGGTCACGGAGAGGAGCTCCGAGACGAGGCGGCACATGACGGCGCGCTCGTCGATCTCGGGCAGGCCGGCGTTGACGTCGAGGATCTGGGCGCCGGCGCGCTCCTGCGCCATGGCCTCGGCGATGACGTGGTCGTGGTTGCCCGAGCGCAGCGCCTCCTTCATCTTGCGCTTGCCCGTGGGGTTGATGCGCTCGCCGATGACGCCCGCCTCGCCGGGCGCGAGCGCGACGAGGCGCTGCGGACCCGCCACAGTGAAGCAGCCGTTCAGGGCGCGCGGGGCCGGGCGACATCCCGCGAGCAGGGCCCGCTCGGCCGCTATGTGGGCCGGGGTGGTGCCGCAGCACCCGCCCACGATGGTGACGCCCGCGTCCAGCATGCCGGCGACAGCGTCGGCGTACTCCTCGGGTCCCACGTCGTAGCGGGTCACGCCGTCCTCCACGCGGGGCAAGCCGGCGTTGGCCTGGGCCATCACCGGGCAGCTCGCCCACGGCAGCATGCGCTCCACGAGCGGCGCCACGTCCCGCGGGCCGAGCGAGCAGTTGATGCCCACGGCGTCGGCGCCGAGCGCGGAGAGCGTGACGGCGGCGACCTCGGGCGTGGTGCCCAGGAACGTGCGGCCGTCCTCCTGGAAGGTCATGGTGACAAAGGCGGGCAGCCCGGAGTTCTCGCGCACCGCGAGCAGCGCGGCCTTGGCCTCCGCGAGGTCGGCCATGGTCTCGATGACGAAGAGGTCCGCCCCCGCGGCGTCCGCCGCGCGCACCTGGCGGGCAAAGAGCTCGTAGGCCTCGTCAAAGGGCAGCGTGCCCATGGGCTCGAGGAGCTGGCCCGTGGGCCCGATGTCCGCCGCCACGAAGCGCGGGCAAGCAGCGCGGGCGCAGGCGACGGCGGCCGCGAAAACCTCCTCAACCGTGGCGGCGTCGCCGAGCTTGGTCGCGTTGGCGCCAAAGGTGTTGGTGGTGACCACGTCGGCGCCGGCGGCGACGTAGGCCGCGTGGACGGCGGTGATCTGGTCCGGCGCGGTCAGGCAGAGCAGCTCCGGCAGCTCGCCGGCCGCAAGGCCCCGCTCCTGCAGCTGCGTGCCCATGGCGCCGTCAAAGAGAAGAAAGTCGTCCCCGGACAGCGCGGCCTCAAGCAGCCCTCGACTCTGATCGCTCACCATGAGCCTCCTCGATAATCGACTGGCCTCATCCTAGCAAGGCGTGGTTTCCGACGTGTCACGAGGCGCTGCTGTGCAAAAACTCCGCTCGTGATGAAAAAGTCGGTTTCCATGTGCAAATCGCTCGCTCGTGATGAATGCTTTTGGCCCCTAGAGAGAAAGTGGTTCATTTCCTTATATTCTTTCCTGCGCAAACGCGAGCGGCTCCCATCACGCACGCCGCATGTGCCCAAAATCATTCATCACGAACCGAGCTTTTGCACAACATCCTCTCGCTATTCATCACGAAGAGCGTTTTTGCAGACTCGTCACCGCCCGCAGGTCCTCCCGGACACGCGCAGGAGGCAAAAGTCGCGACAGAGGCAGTTGGCGCAGTTCGCGCGCACGCCCTGGCGCGGCTCCTCGAAGAGGCCGATCACCGCCGTCACGCTCTTTGTGGGCGACATCAGCAGCGCAGGCGAGAGACGAATGCCCAGCTGGCGCCCCGCGTCGAGCGCGTCGAGAAGGACTGGCTGGGTTGAGAGCGGCAGGTCGCCGTACCCGGGCGAGAAGCGCGTGCCGCAGAAGAGGCCCCGCGCGTGCGCCTGTGCGACGACGCTCGCCTCCGCCGCGTCCGCCGCGCGCTCCACGGCGGCCGTTCCCGCAGCGTCAAAGATCACCTGCGCAAGCGGGTCGGTCAGCGAGAGGCGCCGCAGCTCGGCCTCCACGCCCATGCCCACGGTCACCGCGAGCACGCCCACGGCCACCGCGCCGTCGAGGTGCTCGGCGATCGAGCGACCGCGCAGCTCGAGCGCCGTCCCCGCGAGCGAGATGACGGGGGCGCCGTCCTTCTTGTCACGTCCCGCCACGTCGAAGACGCGCACGCAGCCGCGAGGGCGACAGGTCGCGAGGCAGCGTGCCACCACCTCGTCGATGCGCGCGTCAAGCTCGGGCGTCACCGCCTGGCCGGCGTAGCCCAGGTAGCGCAGGACCTCGCCGCGCTCGACGGAGCGGACGTCGTAGCTCTCGGCCGCGGCCACGCGCTAGGCCTCCAGGTAGCCGCAGGCGAGAAGGGCCTCGCGCGCGGCGTGCGCCACGGACGGCTTGTTCATGCTGTAGACGTGCAGGCCGTCGACGCCGTTGGCCGCAAGGTCCGCGAGCTGCTCGCGGGCGTACTCGACGCCGGCGCGCGCCTGGTCAGCCGGGTCGTCGCCGGCGAGCACGAGGCGCTTGACGACCTTGGCCGGGATGGACGCGCCGCAGGTGAAGGCCATGCGCTGGATCTGCTTGACGCTCGTAAACGGCATGATGCCCGCCACGATGGGCAGGCGCACGCGGTGGCGCAGGCACTTCTCGCGGAACCGGTAGAAGTCCTCGTTGTCAAAGAAGAGCTGGGAAACGAGATAGTCGGCTCCGGCCTCCTGCTTCTTGTAGAGGGCCTCGAAGCTCTCCTGCTCGGTTGGGGACTCGACGTGGCCCTCCGGGTAGCACGCCGCGCCGATGCAGAGGTCAGAGCCCCGGTCGCGCAGGTAGGCGATCAGGTCTGAGGCGTGCGCGAAGTCACGCGCCTCGCGCCCCGGGGCGCGGTCGCCGCGCAGGGCGAGCACGTTCTCCACGCCGGCGTCGGCGAGCGAGGCCGCGTACGCGTCCACGTCGGCACACGTGGAGCCGAGGCAGGTGAGGTGCGCGAGCGCCGTGACGCCGAGGTCGCGCTCGATCGAGGCCGCGATGGGCACCGTGTTGGCGGAGTTGCCCGACCCGCCCGCAGAGTAGGTGACCGAGATCCAGTCGGGGCGGTCCTGCGCCATCTCGCGCGCCACCTCGTAGGCGGTCTCGAGCGGGAGCTCCCCCTTGGGCGGGAAGATCTCAAACGAGAAGGTCTGACCTGCCGCGAGCTTATCGATGATCCTCATGAGTCGCTCCCTCCGAAGCTGACGGTGTGCTGTGCGTCGATGCTAGGACATGAACGCCGGCATGCGCCCGGCGCGCGTGGCCTCCGCGATGTCGAGAAGGGCGTGTGCCACGGACTCCTGGTCGGCGGGACCGATGTGGTAGCGCGCGGTCTCGCACACCACCGGGACGGCGTTGGCCACGGCCACGGAGTTGGCGTAGTGGCGCAGCACCGCGAGGTCGTTCTCGGCGTCCCCGAAGCAGCAGACCTCGTCGGGGGTGAGGCCCAGGCGCTCCATCAGGAAGTCGCCGCCGTGGTCCTTGCCAAAGCCGTGGGGCGTGATGTCGATGTGCGGGGTCCCCGGCATGGGACAGACGAAGTCCAGCTCGGGCAGGGCGCGCCCCAGCTCCGCGGCAACCTCCTGGCAGCGCTCGAAGCTGCCCACCACGCGGACGTTCGCCTTGTAGCAGGGGCGCTCGGGCACGCTCGCGAGGGCCTGCTCGACGCTCCAGAAGTTGTCCGGGTGCGCGAGCACGAAGCCCAGGTCGGCGTCGACGGCGACCTTCTCGCCCTCGTACTCCACCACCAGGTAGGCGTCGGACACGTCGCGCAGGCGACCCATCACGGCGAGCAGGCCGTCGTGGCTGATGGGCACGCGCTCGACAAGCTCCCCGTCGAGGTAGACCAGCTGCCCGTTGCTCGTGACCGCCGTCGCGCAGGCGGCCTCGTCCCCGGCAAACATGCGGGGCAGGTCGCGGAAGATGCGGCCGGTGCAGGGCACGAAGTGGACGCCGGCCGCCTGGAGCGTGTGGATGGCGTCGAGCGCAAACGACGTGACAACATGGTCGTCACGCCAGATGAGGGTCGCGTCCAGGTCGGAGAGCACGAGCTTTATCACTGAGGGTCCCTTCGAAGCAGGCCGTGGCGGGCACGCGCGTCCATGCGCACGCCCCATGTCAGACGCCCGCGCACGGCCTGCCGGGAGGATTGCAGGCGCGACGGTCGGGGGCCGTCGTGCCCGTATATCAAGCCGCGCGTCAGGGTTGGGGGTTCCGACACGCGACCCATTCTAGATATATCCTCACGCCCGCGCCATGCCGGCAACAAGTTCGCAGACGGTACCTTGCGTGCCCCCAGATGGGTCACGGGGCGGTGAGCGGTCCGAGCAGCACTGCCGCGAGCGTCGCAATTGCCACGGCGGGCGCCAGGGGAATGCCCTCCGACGTCCGACCGCGCCCGACGAGCCGCCCCGCCAGCCGCGTCGCAGCCCAGCCCATGGCGCCCAGAAGGCACGACGCGCCCACCACCGCCAGGCCGAGCACGGGCCCCGTCCAGACCGCCGCAGCCGCGAGGAGCTTGACGTCTCCCCCGCCCACGCCGGGCCTGCCGCTCACGCGCTCGGATGCGGCTGCGGCGAGCAGCATCGCCGCGAGCACGACGAGCGCGCCCAGCGCCGCCCCCGGCAGCGTGCCCCGCGCCGCGGCGTGCGCCGCACCGAGCGCCGCCACGACAGCGACGCAGCCGTTGGGTATGATGCGACGCGCGAGGTCGGTTGCCGCCGCGACGCCGAGCGCCGCCGCGAGCCCGGTCACGCACGCGACCTCGAGGACTGCCGTCAGGACCGCCATGCTGCCTCCCGGTTCTTCTCGCCCTGCCCCTGAACCCCCGATGATAGGGGCACAGGGCCGCCCGCGCGGCGCGCCCGCGGGACGCAAGCGGAGGCCATAACCAGAAAACGCCCTCTCTGACCTGCGATTGTTTTATCCGCGTACGTGACAGAGAGATTGGCTGCAGGTTCGTTGCAGCTGCGCGCAACCTGCGAACGGATATATACTGTGCCGAACCACGAGGGGAGGATCATGAGCGAGAGTACCGCGCGCGCCCGCAACCTGCGCATCGAGGCCCTGCGCCTCGTCGCCATCGCGGGCATCGCGATCTTTCACACCTTCCAGCCGTGGTTTGCCGCCGCGACGGACGGCTCCTGGCAAGCGGGAGCGCCCGCGCTCGCGACCCTCGGGTGCGTGAGCCTGCTGGGCGCCTTTGGCAACAACGTCTTCTTCCTCGTCTCGGGCTACTTCCTCGTGCCGCGGGCCGCGCGGGTGGCAGGCGAGCCCGGCTACTGGGGGACACAGGCGCGTGCGCTCGGCCGGCGCGCCCTCGTCATCGGGACGTCCGTGGCGCTCTACGCGGCGCTCGCGCTCGCCGTGAGCACATGGGTCGTCCCGCTCGACGGCGTCGGGCTCGGACAGACGGGGTGGCTCCTCGGAGGTCTCGAGTTCATCTGGGTCTATCTCGCGTGCGTTGCCGCCGTGCCCGTGGTCGGCTGGGCCTGGCGCCGCGCGGGGCGTCCCCGCGCCGTCGTTGGAGCGCTCGTCGCGGGCGTCTTTGCCGTCAACGCCTACATCGCCTTCGTCTCTCCGGGATCCGAGGTTCGCGGCCTGCTCGAATGGCGCAAGCTCATGAGCGCCGTCACCTACTTCACGGCGTTTCTCGCCGGAGGGGCACTGGGCGAGAAGAACCTCGAGCGTTCCGGCCGCGCGCTCGCCGTCAGCTGCGGCGCGGCCCTGCTGCTCGAGGGCGGCGCGGCACTCGCGGGCAACGCGTGGCTGCTCGAGGCGCTCTCGTTCAAATCCACCTCGCTGCTGTCGTTTGCGCTCGCGGCATCGTCGGTGGCCCTCGCCGCGCAGGGCCGCGCGGTCGGCGCGGACACGCCCGCTCGCCGCGCCGCCGCCGCACTTGCCCCTTCCATCCTGGGATTCTACGTCACGCAGTCGATGTTCTTCTCCCTGTGGCGCCCCGTCGCGGACGCCGCCTGCGACGCCGGCCTCGCCGCGGGCGGTCAGGCGGGGCTGCTCGTGGCGGGAGTTGCCGTGAGCGTCGCCCTTCTGTGCACCATGCTGCTCTTTGACCGCGCGACGAGGGTGCCGCTGCTCCGCGCCCTGCGCCTGGCGTAGGCGCGCTCACGCACATCTCGGCGGGAAATGTACGACCACGACGTTCTTCTCGACAGAAGAAGCTTCTTTTACCTGCGCAAACGTTGCGACTCACGCGCCTTTTCCCACCGTGGTCGTACATTTCTCGCCGAGATGTGTACGACCCTCCCAACGTCCCCGACGCTGCCCGGACGGGTATACTATCCGGCGTTCTCGAAGCGAGGGGATCTCAATGACGGACTGGATCGTCAAGACGTTTGTGCCCGACGCCGGCAACGTGGGCGACGCGGCGGTGCGCACCCGCTACGGGCTGGTCGCGAGCATCACCTGCATCATCTGCAACGTAGCGCTGTGCCTGGGGAAGGGGGCCGTGGGCCTTGTCGCCGGCTCGGTCTCCATCGTGGCGGACGCGGTCAACAACCTCTCCGACGCCTCGAGCAACATCGTCAGCCTGCTGGGCTTCAAGCTCGCGAGCCGCCCCGCCGACGAGGAGCACCCCTATGGCCACGGCCGCTTCGAGTACCTGGCCGGGCTCGTCGTCGCCGTGCTGGTGTGCGCGATCGGCATCAACCTCCTGGGCTCCTCGGTCGACAAGATCGTCCACCCCGAGCCCACCGAGTTCAGCGCCGCCGTCGTGGTGGTGCTCGTGGCGTCGATGCTCGTGAAGCTGTGGATGGCCGCCTTCAACCGCCGCCTCGGGCGCGCCATCTCGTCGGACACCCTCGAGGCCACCGCCGTCGACTCTCGAAACGACGTCATCTCCACCGCGGCGGTCCTCGCCTCCGCGGTGATCTCCCAGCTCACCAGCTTTGACCTCGACGGCTGGGCGGGCCTTGCCGTGGGCGGCTTCATCTGCTGGAGCGGCTTCGAGCTCGTGCGCGACGCCGTGAGCCCGCTGCTGGGCACCGTGCCCGACCCCGCCTACATCGAGCACATCCGGGACAAGATCATGAGCTACCCCGGCGTGCTCGGAACGCACGACCTCATGGTCCACGACTACGGCCCCGGCAGGCAGTTTGCGAGCGCCCACGTGGAGATGGCCGCCGAGGGCGACCCGCTCGAGCAGCACGACCTCCTCGACAACATCGAGCAGGACTTCAAGGTCGAGGAGGGCCTGGTGATGACGCTGCACTACGACCCCATCGTCACCAACGACCCCGCCGCGCGCGACATGCGCCACTGGATCGACCTCGCCGTGAAGGGGATCGACGAGCGTCTCTCGATCCACGACCTGCGCTGCGTGCCCGGCCCCACGCACACCAACGTCATCTTTGACTGCGTGCGACCCGCGGGCTGCGCGCTCTCCGCGGCCGAGCTGCGGAGCCGCATCTCCGGGCTCGTGCGCGAGCGCTACCCGCGCGCCGTCTGCAAGATCACGATCGACGACTCCTACGTCTCGCCCCGCCAGTGATGCGGTTGACGATCGCGTCGGGTTGACAGTTGCGTCAGTGATGAAAAGGGACAGTCCCTTTTCATCAGATTGGAGTTCCATGGCTTCCAGCAGCTACCTCGCCAAGCAGATGATCGTCATGAGGCGCGACCTCAAGATGCGCAAGGGCAAGATCGCCGCCCAGGCGGGACATGCCTGCGTCGAGGCCGTCCTCATGGCCCTCGTGCGCGAGGGTCGCGCCGCCGACCTCCAGGCCACCGACAACTGGGCGTGGCTCTACCACGACGAGGGCGACACCTCCCCGCTCACCGACTGGTTCGACGCGGGCGTGGCCAAGGTCTGCGTCTACGTGGACTCCGAGGAGGACCTGCTCGACCTCGCCGCGCGCGGACGCGAGCAGGGCTTTGCGGTCGCCCTCGTGCGCGACGCCGGCCACACCGAGTTCCATGGCGAGCCCACCTACACCTGCCTTGCCTTCGAGCCGCTTCCTGCCGAGAAGATCGACCCGCTCACCGGCGACCTGCCGCTGTACTAGCGCGGGCTCGGCGTTCTTCTCGCATGCGGGGCTCCTGCGCGCCCGAGCGCACCGCATTGTTTCGGCGCTGTAATTCCTACTTGTAGGGTGGGTTTATCAGTGCCACCCTATCCTCACGCATCCGGAGAGGGAGGCAGCATGAACGTCGCACGCAGCGTCGAGGACCTGATCGGCTCCACGCCCCTGGTCGAGCTCACCGCGCTGCTCGGCGCCGACGCGCCGGCGCGGGTCCTCGGCAAGCTCGAGTCCGCCAACCCCGGCGGGTCCGCGAAGGACCGCGTCGCCCGCGCGATGGTCGACGCCGCGGAGCGAGAGGGGCGCCTTGCCCCGGGCGGCACCATCATCGAGCCCACGAGCGGCAACACCGGCGTCGGCCTCGCGATGATCGCCGCCGCGCGCGGGTACCGCCTCGTCCTCGTGATGCCGGACACCATGAGCGTCGAGCGCCGCCAGCTCGCCGCCGCCTACGGGGCGCAGATCGAGCTCACGCCAGGCTCGGAGGGCATGGCCGGGGCCGTGGCGCGCGCCGAGGAACTCGCCGCCGCGACGCCGGGCTCCATCATCGCAGGGCAGTTTGACAACCCCGCCAACCCGCAGGCGCACTACGAGACCACGGGCCCAGAGATCTGGGCGGCAACGGACGGCGCCGTCGACGTGCTCGTCGCCGGCGTGGGCACGGGCGGCACCCTCTGCGGCTCCGCCCGCTTTCTCAGGGAGAAGAACCCGCAGGTCCGCGCCGTCGCGGTGGAGCCCGCGGAGTCCCAGGTGCTCGCCGGCCGCCCGGCGGGCCCCCACGGCATCCAGGGCATCGGCGCCAACTTCGTTCCCGGCAACTTCGACCGCGCGCTCGTGGACCAGATCGTGCCCGTAACCTCGGACGACGCCATGGCGACCACGCGCCGCCTCGCGCGAGAGCTCGGCCTGCTCGTGGGCGTCTCGTCAGGCGCCGCCGCCTGCGCCGCGCTTGCGCTGGCGTTGCGGCCGGAGTACGCCGGCAAGCTCATCGTCGCCGTCCTGCCCGACACGGGCGAGCGCTACCTCTCGCTGGGGCTCTGATGGAGACCGCAGCCATGACCGCCCCGCGCGGCGCGTCAGCCGAGAAGAACGAGCGTCCGTCGCTGCGCGCGCTCATCCAGGAGGACGCGCAGGCCGCCTTCGAGCGCGACCCCTCGGCCGAGAGCGTCTCCGACGTCGTGCGCTTCTCGGTGGGCTTCAAGATCGTGCGCGCCTACCGCCGCCAGCACTGGCTCTACGAGCACGGGCACCGCACGCTGGCGCTCTGGCTCGCCATGCGCACCCGCATACGCTACGGGGCCGACATCCACCCGGCCGCGCAGATCGGGCGGCGCTTCACCATCGACCACGGCATCGGCGTTGTCATCGGCGGCACCGCGATCATCGGCGACGACTGCCTCATCTACCAGGGCGCCACGCTCGGCATGACGGGCAAGCACGGCGGCAAGCGCCACCCCACCCTCGGCAGCGGCGTCATGGTAGGCGCGGGGTCGATCCTGCTCGGCGCCATCACCGTCGGCGACGGCGTGCGCGTGGGCGCGGGGTCGGTCGTCGTGGACGACGTTCCGGCCAACACCACCGTGGTGGGCAACCCGGCCCGCGTGGTGCGCACGCGCGAGTGCCCGCTCTTCGGCGACTTCGTCTGCCTCACGGACGACTTCGGCAAGAGCTGGGTCGTCGAGAAGTGAGGCATTCAAAAGGGGACAGGTACAGAACCGCAGGTAAAACCTGTCAAAAGTCTTTCACTTTTGACAGGTTTTACCTGCGGTTCTGTACCTGTCCCCTTTTGAATGCCTACAGCACCTGCTCGAGGCAGGTCTTCTGGACGGTCATGCCCATCGCCTCGTAGAAGGCGCGGGCGCCGGGGTTGCACTCCCAGACGTTGAGGGTCACGTTGTGGCAGCCGAGCTCGCGCGCGTAGTCAAGGATGTGCCGATAGAGCGCCGTGCCCACGTGCCGGCCGCGGCTGGCCTCGTCCACGCAGATGTCGTCGATGTAGACGCTCAGGATCGGCTGCATGTTGTTGGAGCCGCGATAGTCCTGGACCGCGCAGAAGGCGTGACCGAGCACACGCTCGTCGTCCTTCTCGTCCACTGCCACAAAGACGGGGCGCGCGTCGTCAGAAAACAGCGCGAGCAGCTCCTCGTCGGTGTACTTGCGCGTGCCCGCGCGAAAGAGGTCGGGCCGGCCCTCAGCGTGAACCGTCAGCACCTGGCTCAGCAGGCGATGCACCCCCGCCAGGTCCTTCTCGCACGCCCTTCTGATCTGCATCGCGCTCACCCTCCCTCTCGTGGACAAACGCCACGAACTCGTCGGCCTCGTCCTGGGTCACCAGCCGGGCCGTGTACTGGTAGTCGCCCATGTCGTCGGCCAGGGCAGCCGGCACGCGCCCGTGGGCCACGACCGCCGACCCCCAGCGCGCGAGCACCTCGTCGTAGCCGTGGGCGTAGCGGTGCGCGTCGCGGCGACTCGCGTAGACGCAGAAGCCGTCCTCGCCGTCGCGCGGCGTCCGCCGCTCGTCGAAGCAGACCATGTCCGCCCAGATCTGGTAGACGTTGGTCGCGTGGGCGTAGTTCATCATCTCCGGCGTGGTGCCGCCGGGCGGGCGCACGTTCACCTCGAGGCCCGCGTAGTCGCCCGCGCGCCCCAGGCCGGGGTGGTCGCGGCCCAGCCGGAAGAACTCCAGGTGCACGAAGCGGCTCGCAAGCCCGAAGGCGCGCACCGTCGCCCGCCCCAGCCGGGAGAGCGCAGGATCGACCTCCGGGAGCGATCGGTACGACAGGTCGAGCCCGCCGTGCACCACGTCGGCCATCGACGGCGGAAACTCCTCCTGGTTCTCAAACAGCGGCTCGCCCCGGCTGTCCAAAATCGCGTCCCAGGAGCAGATCTGGCCCTCCACCAGCTGCTCGATTACGTAAGAAACCTCTCCGTGGGCGTCGAGAAGGGCGCGCAGGTCGTCGTCTGAGCGCAGGATGCGCGTCCCGCCGGCGCCCACGCCGACCTCGGGCTTGGCGAAGACGGGGTAGTGCCCCATCTCGCCGATGAACCAGCGCGTCTCGTCAAAGGTCGTGAGGCGGGTCTGGCGCGCGGAGGGCACGCCCGCCGCGGCGTAGAGCGGCTTCTGGGCGGCCTTGCTCTGCCAGCGAGCCACCTCGTCCGGCCGCGGGCCGCGCGCGACGTTGAAGTCCTCGCGCAGACGGGCATCGAGCGCGAGCCAGTGCTCGTTGTTTGACTCGATCCAGTCGGGCTTCCCCCAGCGGGAGGCAAAGTACGCGACGCCGCGATAGACCTGGTCGTAGTCCTCGAGGTCGCGGACCCAGTAGTATTCATCGAGCGAGGCCCTCACCTCGTCGGCAAGGGCCTCCCACGGCGTGTCGCCTATCCCGAGCGCCCGGGCGCCGTTGCGGCGCAGGGCCGCGCAGAACTGCCAGTAGACGCTCGGGAACTGTGGCGAGACAAAGATGACGTTCATTTACTTGGCGCTCGCGTCGCCCTTCGCGGCCTTCTTGGCGGTCGTGGCCTTGGGCGCGGCGGCCTTGGTCGTGGTGGCCTTGGTCGTGGTGGCCTTGGCGGGCGCGGCCTTCTTGGCGGCGGGCTTGGCGGGCGCGGCGGGCTTGGCGGGCGCGGCGGCCTTGGCTGCGGTTGCCTTGGGCGCGGCGGCCTTGGCGGGAGCCGCCGGCTTCTGCGCCTTGGCGGGCGCGGCAGCCTTCTCGGCCTTGGCGGGAGTCGCTGCCTTGACGGCCTTGGCGGGCGCTGCCGGCTTCTCGACCTTGGCGATGGTCGCGGGCTTGTCAGCGGCGGCCTTGGGAGCGGCCTTCTTGGCGGCCGGCTTCTTGGCGGCGGCAGCCGGCTTGGCCTCGGTCGCGACGGCCTCGTCCTTCTCGGCCTTGGCGGCAGCGGGCTTGGCAGCCGTCTTGGTCGCGGCCTTCTTGGCGGCGGGCTTCTTCTCCGCGGCGGCCTTGGCGGTCGTGGTCGCGGCCTTCTTGCGCGTGGTCGTGGCGCGCTTCTTGGCGGGCTTCTCGGCCGCCGTGGTCTTCTCGACGTCGTCGAGCACGATCGGCAGGAAGTAGCGCAGCTGCTTCTTCCACCAGTACCAGTTGTGCGTCACGTCGCCGCCCCAGTAGTCGCACCAGGCCTCGACGCCCAGGCGGGCGAGGTCGGCGTCCATCTCGCGCGTGCAGCGCAGGGAATCGGCCTCCGAGGCCTCCTGGCCGGTGCAGAACAGCAGCTGGCGCTGGTTGTACACCGCCACGTAGGGGTGGTCGAGCGGCATCTGCGGCAGGAAGGCGCAGGGCGTGTTGTCGTAGAGCGTGGCGTCCATCCACTCGCCGAAGTAGCGACGCGCATCATAGCTGCCGGAGAGGCACACGCAGCCCTGGAAGAGGTCCGGGCGGCGCAGCAGCGCGATCGCGGCGTGGGTGGCGCCCATGTCGCAGCCCATGGCCAGCGGGCGGGCGGTGGACTTGCTCACCTTGTGGACGAGGGGCACGAGCTCGTCGACCACGTAGTGGTAGTAGGTCTCCTGGCGAGCGGCGCGCTCGGCCGGGTCACCCGCGGCCGCCCAGGACTCCTGGTCCACGGTCTCGGTGCAGAAGAGCTGGATGATGCCGGAGTCGAGGTACTCGGCGAGCTCGTCGATCACGCCCGCGTCCTCGAGGCTCTCCGGAGAGGCGGCCAGCGTCGGGAACATGACGACGGGCAGGCCCTTCTTGCCGTAAACGTTGACGTGCATGTCCTTGCCCAGGATGGCGCTCCCACACACGACGCTTTTCTTATCCATTTGATCCCCCAAGAGGTGTTCTCTAGGTGCTTTCCCCGAAAGTGCATAAGCCATCTTATCGCTTTTAGCTGAAAGCCATGTTTTCTCCTCGTAATGGTGATACCAGACCGAAACGCTCCGCGCCGTTGCGCCCACCGGCGGGCAGGGCCACAATGGGAGTTCGGCGAAGGGAGGCACATGGGTGACAAGGCGGCAAAGACGCTGCGCAGCGTCGCAAGGGTGCTGGCGGTCGGCGGCGTGGCGGCGGTCGGCCTGGCCGTGGTCGTGTTCGTGTTTGCGCTGGTCGCGCACGGGTTCGACGGGATGACGGGCCTCGACTGGGTGCGCAAGCTGCTGCTTTTGGTGGGGGCGCTCATGCTCATCACGGGAGGCTGCGGCCTGTTCGTCTCGGGACGCGACCGCCCGAGCGGCACCATGACCCCGCACGAGGACGACACCTTCCGCATGTTCTGGCACCAGATCGGCATGCCGTGGGGCGCCGCCGTGAGCGTGGCGTCGATCGACTTCCTCGTGCTGGGGACGCTCGTAGACCTCGTGTACTTCTCGGTGGCCGGCTAGCGCCGTCGGGCACGGGCGGGCTCGGGCGTGCTACTCTTTCTGGTTGGAAATCGCCACAGAGAGGACCCCCGCCCATGCGCATCGGATTTGACAACGACAAGTACATCGCACTCCAGGCCGAGAAGATCCGCAAGCGCATAGGGCAGTTCGGCGGCAAGCTCTACCTGGAGTTTGGCGGCAAGCTCTTTGACGACTACCACGCGAGCCGCGTGCTGCCCGGCTTTGAGCCCGACTCCAAGATCCGCATGCTCGAGAGCCTCGCCGATGACGTCGAGGCCATCATCGTCATCAACGCCGACAACATCGAGAACGCCAAGCGCCGCTCTGACATCGGCATCACCTACGAGGAGGACGCGCTGCGCCTCATGGACTCGTTCCGCGCGCGCGGCCTGATGGTCGGCGGCATCTGCATCACGCACTTCACGGGGCAGCCGCACGCCGAGGCCTTCCAGCGTCGCCTCGAGGGTATGGGGATCTCGGTGTGGCGCCACTACCTCATCGACGGCTACCCCTCCGACGTCAACCACATCGTCTCGGACGAGGGCTTTGGCAAGAACGACTACATCGAGACGAGCCGCCCGCTCGTCGTGGTGACCGCCCCCGGCCCCGGCTCGGGCAAGCTCGCCACCTGCCTCAGCCAGCTCTATCATGAGAACAAGCGCGGCGTGCAGGCGGG
>CALUHH010000030.1 GCA_944320385.1 uncultured Atopobiaceae bacterium
CGCAGGTCGATGGACATGGAAAGCCTCCCATCCCTCGGACTTCTATTTCCGTGTCCAAGAAATGGGAGGCGGTTCACTTGCGCCGGGCCGCCTCGAGAAACGCCTGGTGCCGGTTTTCCGAGAAATGCGTGTTTTCGTGCCTAAATCGGCCCATTTGCGTGTCTTCCGTACGCAGATGGGCCGATTCTCGCACCAATTCACGCATAAGGCGGAAATCCGGCACCAGGCGTTTTCCGAGGGCCACCCCATATCCGGCCGGCGTGCGTTTGGTCAACGAGCGCCGGGATGTGTACAGTCTCGAGCGATGTGCGCACTTCTTGGCGTTGTGCACACGGACCTAGATGTCCTTCTCGGAAAAGGCACAGGTAGACGAGCTGTCGAGAAGTGCGCACATCGCCGAGGGATGTACACAACGCCAAGGAGTGTGCACATCGCCGGGAGCTGGCGAGGGTGTTAGGGCAGGGTGATTGCCCCGGCGCGGACGCTGCCCACATAGGCCGGCAGGTCGAGAAGGACGGCGAGGTCGCGGGCCGCGTCGGGCGCGACGTCGACCTGGTTGACGAGGGCGACGTCGGCGAGGGCCTCGGCGCCCGCCGCGCGGGCCACGAGCTTCGGAGTGGCGGCGTCGTCCGGCGCGCAGCCGGCGAGCTCGCAGAAGATCTCCGGCCGGTGCACGACGTCGCGGACGGGCCTGCCGATGCCGGACGCGCCGAACACGATGACCGTGCGCCCCGAGCACGCGGGGATGACGGGCTCCCAGGCGGCGTGCGCCTTGAGGGGGAGCCGCCGCGCGCCGTCGGCCTCCACGAGGACGTGGTCCGCGAGGGACGCCAGCGCGTCGATGCCCAGCTCAGGCGTCACGAGCTTGCCGTTCTTCTCGACCTGCGATCCCACGCAGACCACGCGCGACGCCGCGAGCGCCTCCGCGATCGCGCCCGGGTCCGCTGACGTAACGAGCGGAACGCCCTCAAACGGCAGGATGTGCGTCGTGGTGGTGAGCACGACCGTGCCCGGCAGCTCGCGCGCGAGCGCCGCGAGCAGCGACGTCTTGCCGCCGCTGCCGATGACCGACGTCACGCCCGGGCCCACGCCCAGCGTCTCCGCAAGTGTCACGCGCACCTCCTCGACGATGTTCCTCGAAGCTATCCTACCGCTCACAGCCATTGTAGTTTCAAAACTACAACGCTGCATTACTCTTTGTTTGGACGCCAAACACTTTTTTGACCAGACCCAGGGAGGGCCCATGAGCGACGTCGCCGCAATCGAGCTGCCGCGCACCTTCGAGGAGTTCAACGAGCAGCGCCGCCAGAGCTTCCTCAAGGTGAAGGACTTCAAGCAGGCGGGCGGCCGCCTGGTGGGCTATCTCTGCAGCTACACGCCGCTCGAGGTGATCGACGCCGCCGGCGCCTCGGGCGTGGGGCTGTGCGGCACCTCCGACGAGGTCATCCCAGTGGCAGAGGAGGTCCTGCCGGCCAACCTCTGCCCGCTCATCAAGTCAACCTACGGCTTCGCGTACTCGCAGAAGTGCCCGTTCACGCACTTCTCCGACCTCATCGTGGGCGAGACCACCTGCGACGGCAAGAAGAAGATGTACGAGCTGCTGAACGAGCTCAAGCCCGCCTACGTCCTGCACCTGCCGCAGGGCCGCTCCCGCGCGCACGAGCGCGAGGGCTGGTACCAGGAGGTCGTTGGCCTTAAACGAGCCCTCGAGCGGCTCTATGGCATCCAGATCACCGACGACGCCCTGCGCGAGGCCGCGCGCCTGCGCAACCGCCTGCGCCGCGCGATCCTGGCCCTCTACGACCTGCAGCGGAGCGTGCCGCCCGCGATGAGCGGCGTGGAACTCATGAGCACGATGTTCGCCGGAACGTTCAACTTTGATGTCCGCGCCTACGTGGAGAGCCTGGAGCGCCTCTGCGAGCAGCGCCGCGCGGAGGCCGCCACGGCCGGCAGCCCCATCAGCGCGGGGGCCAAGCGCATCCTCATCACGGGCTGCCCCGTCGGCGGCGTCATCAACAAGGTCGGCGCCACGATCGAGCGCAACGGCGGCGTGGTGGTCTGCGAGGACGACTGCTCCGGCGAGCGCACCAACCGCTTCATGGTGGACGAGGACGCGCCGGACATCCTGCGCGCGATCGCCGACCGCTACCTCCAGATCAACTGCTCCGTCATGACGCCCAACGACGACCGCTTTGCCGCGACGCTGGAGATGGCCGAGAAGTACCAGGTGGACGGCGTGGTCGAGTGCGTGCTCACGGCGTGCCACACCTTCAACGTGGAGTCCGCGCGGGTGGAGCGCGCCGTCGAGGGCGCGGGAATCCCCTACATGAAGGTGGAAACCGACTACTCCGCCGGTGACATGGGCCAGCTCGAGACGCGCATCGCCGCGTTCATCGAGACGTTGTAAGGGAGCACGGCGGTGGGCGAGAAGGACGTGCGCTCCGGGCGCCTGGGCATAGGCGTTGACATCGGCTCCACCGCGACCAAGGTTGCCGTGGTGGGCGCTGACGGCTCGCTCGTGCACGCCGAGCTCATGCCCACGGGCTTCTCCAGCGTGGACGCCGCCGAGCGTGCCCGCTCCGCCCTGATGAAAAGGGACTGTCCCTTTTCATCAGGGCGGGTGGTGGCCACAGGCTACGGCCGCGTTGCCGTGCCGTATGCCGACAAGGTCGTGACCGAGATCACGTGCCACGGGCGCGGGGCCGCGCGGCTCTTTGGCTCGGAGGGCACCGTGATCGACATTGGCGGCCAGGACACCAAGGTCATCCGTCTGCGCGGCGGTCGTGTGTTTAAGTTTGTGATGAACGACAAGTGCGCGGCGGGCACGGGCCGCTTCCTGGAGATCATGGCGGACCGGCTGGGCGTGGGACACGACGAGCTGGCCGCGCTCGCACGCGCCGGCGAGCCCACGCAGATCACCAGCATGTGCACGGTCTTCGCGGAGAGCGAGGTCATTAGCCTCGTGGGCCGCGGGGAGCCGCGGGCCAACATCGCCCGCGGCGTGATCGAGAGCGTCGTGGGACGCGTGGCCACGCTCGCCGCCACGGCCGGCGGCACGGCGCCGTACTATCTCACGGGCGGGCTCTGCGACAACGAGTACGTGGTGGAGCTGTTGGGCGAGCGGCTTGGCGCGCCCGTAGCGACATGCCCGGAGGCGCGCTATGCCGGGGCGCTGGGCGCGGCGCTCATGGCGTTGGAGCTGGAGTAGGGTAGGAGCGAGGGCGCGGGCCGAGGTTCTTCTCGCCCGCTGAGCGAGGCCCGGACGGGCCGAGAGGAGACGACATGGCAGACACGGTGCTCACGGTCGATGCGCGCGGGGACGCGTGCCCGATTCCGGTGGTGAAGACGCTGAAGGCGCTCGGGGCGCTGGCGGGCCCGGGCGTGGTCGAGACGCTCGTGGACAACGAGATCGCGGTGGCAAACCTCACGCGCATGGGAGAGGGCAAGGGCTGCGCGGTCGCGACCGAGCGCCTGGGCGAGAAGGAGTGGCGCGTGACCGTGACGGCCTCGGCGGCGCTCGCGGTGAGCGATGCGGAGGCCGAGTCGGCGACGTGCGAGGTGCCGGCGCCGGGCGCGCCGCCCGCGGTGCCCGCGCCGAAGAACGTGGTGGTTGCGATCACCTCCGAGTGCATGGGCACCGGCGACGACGTGCTGGGGCGCAAGCTCATGGGCAGCTTCGTCTACTCGCTCACGCAGCTTGACGAGCTGCCCGCGACCGTGCTGCTCTACAACGGCGGCGCGCACCTCAGCTGCGAGGGGTCGGCGGCGCTCGAGGACCTGCGCGGCCTGGCGGCCTCTGGCGTGGAGGTGCTCACGTGCGGCACCTGCCTCGACCACTACGGCATCGCGGACACCCTGGCCGTGGGCGAGGTCACCAACATGTACGTGATCGCGCAGCGCCTGACCGGCGCGAGCCTCGTGGTGCGGCCGTAGGGCCGGCGGCGGGCTGGGGTCGCGATGGCGCGCGTGCGGGTGCCGTCTTTGGTGGTGACGTTTCCCACCACGGCGGCGGCGATGTCATGCGAGGAGTGCTGCCAGCGGCGCGGCCTGGGCGGACGGATGATCCCGGTGCCCGGCGAGGTCGCGGCCGGCTGCGGCCTGGCGTGGAAGACGGCGCCCGAGGCGCGCGAGGAGCTCGCGGCGGCGCTGGAGGCCGACGGCGTGCCCGTCGAGGCCATGACCATAATCGAGCTCCTCGAGTTCTGTTAGTTGGGGACAGTCCCCAATTTACATAAAAGATTTCTGTAAATTGGGGACTGTCCCCAACTAACAGACGGGCGAGAAGGACGTGGGGTCGATGATCTACCTGGACAACGCGGCGACGACGATGCGCAAGCCGCAGGAGGTCGTGGACGCCGTCGCGGCGGCGCTGGGGTCGCTCGGCAACGCCGGGCGCGGGGCGTCCGCGGGCGCGCTCGACGCCTCGCGCACGGTGCTGCGCTGCCGCGAGGCGATGGCGGCGTTGCTCGGCTGCCCGCGCGCCGACCACGTGTGCTTCTCGGCCAACTCGACGGCGGCGCTCAACGCGGCGCTCTCCGGGCTGGTGGGCCCGGGGGACCGCGTGGTCACCACGGTCCTGGAGCACAACTCCGTCCTGCGCCCGCTCGCGCGCCTGGCGGACGAGCGAGGCGCCGAGGTCTCCTATGCGGGCTGCGACGCCCACGGGTTTCTCGACATGGACGAGCTCGAGCGCCTGGTCACGCCCGGCACGCGCCTCGTGGCGGTGACGCACGGCTCCAACGTGACGGGAAACCTCGTTGACGTGGCGCGCGTGGCGCAGATAGCGCACGCGGCCGGGGCGCTCTGCCTGGTGGACGCGTCGCAGACGGCGGGCTCCGTGCCGCTGGACATGGCTGCGATGGGGCTCGACGTGGTCTGCTTCACCGGCCACAAGGGCCTCATGGGACCGCAGGGCACGGGCGGGATGGCCGTGGCAGAGGGCATCGAAGTGCGGCCCTGGGCCGAGGGCGGCTCCGGCGTGCACTCCTTCGAGCGCCGGCACCCGCGGGAGTGGCCCACGCGCATGGAGGCGGGGACGCTCAACGCCCATGGCCTGGCGGGCCTTGCGGCCGGCATCGCGTTCATCGAGAAGAACGGCGGGCCCGCGGCGGTCGGCGCGCGCGAGCACGCGCTCGCGTGGCGGCTCTACGAGGGCGTGACCGACGCACCCGGCGTGACGGTGTACGGCGGCTGGGCGGCGGCGCCCGAGCGCTGCGGGTCCATCGTGGCGCTCAACGTGGACGGGCTCGACTCGGCGGAGGTTGCCGACGCGTTGGCGGCGGGGTGGGGGATCGCGTGCCGCGCGGGCGCCCACTGCGCGCCGCTCATGCACCGCGCGTTGGGGACCGAGCGCCAGGGCATCGTGCGCCTGAGCTGCGGCTGGTTCAACACCGAGGAGGAGGTTGACGTCGCGGCCGCCGCCGTGCGCGAGATTGCCGCAAGCTGAGGTCCTGCTCGCCCGTGGAGGGGCGTGGTCCGTGTTGGACTCAGTTGCCTACTGGTCTATCAGTAGGCAACTGGCATCGTCTGGGGCATTTTGGCGAGTTGACCTCTCTTACCTACTGATTTTCCAGTAGGTAATGCTTTCACCGACAAGAACTGATTGCTCGGGGTCTAAGAGGGACGTGCCGTCCGGGGGCGTTCGCCTGCCGCTCGCTGCTTCGACGCGGTCTACGGGCAGCCCAAACTATTTGTAAACTATACTTACTTGTTGGAATCCAAAGCCTGACGCAGAGCGTTATATTTTCAAAAGTATAACGCTGACGAGGGGGGATGTTAGATGCTGGTCGTGATTCGCGGTGCGGGCGACATCGCCTCGGGCATCGCGCTGCGCCTGCACCGCGCTGGCATGCGGGTCGTGATGTGCGACCTCGCGGTGCCCACGTCCATCCGGCGCACCGTGTGCTTCTCGGAGGCCATTCGCCTGGGCGAGACGCTCGTGGAGGACGTGCGCGGCGTGCTCTGCGGGAACGTCGAGGCGGCCCGCGCCGCCGTGGCCGCCGACGCCGTGGCCGTGCTCGTGGACCCGGATGCCGCCTGCGTGCGCGACCTTGCGCCCGACGCGCTGGTGGACGCGATTCTCGCCAAGCGCAACCTCGGGACCACGCGCGACATGGCGCCTGTCGTCATTGGTGTGGGCCCCGGCTTCACGGCGCGCCAGGACTGCGACGCCGCCGTGGAGACCATGCGCGGCCACTACCTGGGGCGCGTCTACTTCGAGGGCTCGCCGATCCCCAACACGGCGGTGCCTGGCCTCATCGGCGGCTACGCGGGGGAGCGCGTGATGCGTGCGCCGGCGGATGGCGTCTTCGAGCCATGCGTGGCGATCGGCGCGCAGGTAAAGGCAGGCGACGTCTGCGCCACGGTGGCCGGCGAGCCCATGCGCGCGACCATCGACGGGGTCGTGCGCGGGCTGCTCCAGGCGGGAGTGGCCGTGCACAAGGGCATGAAGTCCGGCGACGTGGACCCGCGCTGCCACCCGGAATACATCGAGAGCTCCTCGGACAAGGCGCTCGCGGTGGGCGGCGGCGTGCTCGAGGCCCTTCTCGCCCTCTCCGGCGTGCTTGAGGTGCGGGAAAACGACGGTTCAGCCAACGAAAGCGTCATTTTCCCGCGCCTCAACGTCGATGTGCGGGAAAACGACACTTCTGCCGATAAAAACGTCGCGCCTTCGGACCTCAACGGGTCCACCCTCTCCGACGCCGCGCTCGTCTCCGCGCTCGCCGCGGAGCTCGCCTCCGGGCGGCGCGTGGGCCTGGCGAGCCTGCTTTCCACCCGCGGCTCGATGCCGCGCCACGAGGGCGCCCGCCTGGCCGTGACCGAGAAGGACCAGCTGCTCGGGACCGTTGGCGGCGGCGCGATCGAGCGGTGCGCCATCGAGCGCGCCCGGGCCGCCCGCGACGGGGCGGCGCCGAGCCTCGCGTGGTACCGCACGGGCGACGAGATGGCCTGCGGCGGCGACGCGCTGCTCGCCGTGCGGTCGCTCACGGCCGACGACCTGCCCGTCCTTCTCGCCCTGCGCGACGCGCTCGAGAGAGACGAGCCCGCCACCGTGACGGAGGACTGGTCCGATCCGGCAGCCCCCACGCTCGCGCTCGCTCCGGCGACGCGCCTCGCCGGCCCGACCTGGGACGACGCGCGCGCCATCTACCGCGAGCCCGTTGCCGCGCCGAGCCGCCTCCACGTCTTCGGAGCCGGGCACGTGGGCGCCGCGCTCGTGGGCCTGGCGTCGGCGGCTGGCTTCGAGTGCCACGTCTACGACGACCGCCCCGACCTTGCCACGCGCGAGCATCTGCCGCAGGCAATGTCGGTTACCTGCGGCTCGTTCAACGAGCTTGCCGCCGCGGCCGCCATCGGACCGCGTGACTCCGTCGTCGTGCTCACCCACGGGCACGCCCACGACGAGACCGTCCTTCTCGCCGTGCTCACGCGCGACGTCCAGCCCGCCTACGTGGGCTGCATAGGCAGCGCACGCAAGGCCGCCCTCGCGCGCGAGCACCTCGTCGCCGCTGGCGTGCCGCAAGAGCGCGTCGACGCCGTCGCCATGCCGATCGGCCTTGCCATCGGAGCCGTCACCCCGGCCGAGATCGCCCTCGCCATCGTCGCGCAGCTCGTCCGCCGGCGCGCCGAGCGTCGCGGTGAGGGACCGGGGAAGGGCGAGCGCGCATGAGCGCCGCCCTGCGCAGACACCCCGGCCGCATCATCGCCCTTCTCGTCGCGCTGCTCGTGGCCGTCGTGCTCGTCTCGTTGGCGCTGGGCCGCTATCCCATCGGCCCGGCCGACGCGCTCGAGCTGCTGGCCTCCCGCGTGGCGCCCGGCCTCGGCGACTTCTCCGCGCAGCAGGAGACCCTCTTCTTCAACGTCCGCCTGCCGCGCATCCTGCTCGTGATCCTCGTGGGCGCGAGCCTCTCGGCCGCTGGCGCCGCGTTTCAGGGCATCTTCCAGAACCCGCTCGTCTCGCCGGACTTCCTCGGCGCGTCGCAGGGCGCGGCCTTCGGCGCGTGCTGGGCCATCCTCGCGGGCGGCACCTCGCTTGCGATCTCCGGCTCGGCCTTCGCGGTCTCGCTCGCCGCCGTGGGTATCGTTTTGCTGGTGAGCAGTCGCGCGCGCGGCAACCGGATCCTGGTGACCGTCCTCGCAGGCATCATGGTGAAGTCGCTCTTCGAGGCCGGCGTCTCCTACACCAAGCTCGTGGCCGACCCGTCCAACCAGCTGCAGGCCATCACCTTCTGGCTGCTTGGCTCGTTCAACGGCGCCAAGGTGGCCGACCTCGCGCTGGCCGCCGGCCCCATCGCCATCGGACTCGCGGGCCTCATGGCCATGCGCTGGCGCCTCAACGTCCTCACGATGTCCGACGACGAGGCGCTCTCCATGGGCGTCAACGCCCCGCGCGTCCGCGCCGTGGCCGTGCTCTTCTCGGCCCTCGTGACCGCGGCGAGCGTGGCGGTCTCGGGGCTCATCGGCTGGGTGGGCCTGGTGGTGCCGCACCTCACGCGCGGCCTGGTGGGCAGCGACTACCGGCACCTCCTGCCGGCCAGCATGCTCGTGGGCGCCACGTTTCTGCTGGTGGTGGACGACATCGCGCGCCTGGCGCTCACGGCGGAGATCCCCATCGGCATCCTCACGTCCGTGGTGGGCGCGCCGTTTTTCCTGTGGCTCATCGTGAAGAGGGGGCGCGGCTGATGCGGGCGAGAAGGACCTGGCGCCCCGGCCCCGCGGCGGGCGAGAAGGACCTGGCGCCCCGGCCCCGCGGCGGGCGAGAGGGGGCGCGTCTGACATGAGCTTCGAGATCTCCGGCCTCAGCTTCGCCTACGGCGACCATGCGGTCCTCGAGGGCGTTGACCTCGCCGTCGCTGACGGCGAGCTCGCGTGCGTGCTCGGGCCCAACGGCGTGGGCAAGACGACGCTCTTCCGCTGCATCCTGGGCCTCGAGCGGCCCCGCGCGGGGACCATCCTCGTGAACGGGCATCCGCTCGACCAGCTCTCCGTTGCCGAGCGCGCCCGCGAGATGGCCTTCGTCCCGCAGAGCCACGCGCAGGTCTTTGACTACGAGGTGCTCGACGTGGTGCTCATGAGCGCGGCGTCGCGCCTGGGACCGCTGCGCGCGCCCGCCGCGGCCGACCGCGCCCGCGCCGAGGAGGCGCTCGAGCGCGTGGGCGTGGCGCACCTCGCGCATCGGAGCTTCATGCAGGTCTCGGGCGGCGAGCGGCAGCTCGTCCTCATCGCCCGCGCCATCGCGCAGGACGCTCGCTCGATCGTGATGGACGAGCCCACGAGCGCGCTCGACTTTGGCAACACGGCGCGCGTGATGGCGGTGGTGCGGCGGCTCGCGAGCGAGGGGCTCTCGGTCATCGCGTCCACGCACGCGCCCGACCTGGCCTACCTCTATGCGGATACGGTGCTCGCCCTCGACGGCGGGCGCGTCCGCGCGTGCGGCTCGCCGGCGGACGTGATCACCGGGCCGCTCCTGAGCGAGCTCTACGGCCTGCCCGTGGAGGTCAGCTCGCTCTACGACGACCGGGTGCGCGCCTGCGTGCCCGCCTGTGAATTGGGGACAGTCCCCAATTCACACAAAAGTTTTATGTGAATTGGGGACTGTCCCCAATTCACAGGCCGAAGGGAGAAGAAGTGAGGAGAAGAACGTTCTTGTCGGCAGTTGCGGCGCTTGCGGTGGCGGTGTCGCTCGGGGCGTGCAACGGCGCGCCGACCGACCCGCAGCCGACCGACCAGCAGCCCGCCGCGGAGCAGGCCGCCACGCGCGTGGTCACGGACTCGCTCGGGCGCGAGGTGGAGATCCCGGCCGAGGTCGAGCGCATCGCCGCCTCCGGCCCCGTGGCGCAGCAGGTCCTGCTCACGGTGGCGCCCGAGAAGATGGTCGGCCTCTCCGGCGAGCTCACGGACGAGCAGCTTGCCTACCTCGGCGATGACCTCGCCGACCTGCCCGTCTTCGGCCAGATCTACGGCGGCAAGGGCGACTTCAACAAGGAGGCCGTCGCCGCCGCGGACCCGCAGCTGATCATCGACGTCGGCGAGGCCAAGGACTCGGTCGCCGAGGAGCTGGACACTCTGCAGGGCCAGATCGGCATTCCGTGCGTGCACATCGACTCCACGGACCTCCACAGCTACGCCGACCTCTATGACCAGCTCGCGGAGATCCTGGACTCCGAGAAGGCCGCCGAGCTCGCCGACTACTGCCGCACTGCCGTGGCGGAGGTCGAGGCCGTCGTGGCCGAGGTCCCGGAGGACGAGCGCCCGCACGCGGCGTATCTGCTCGGCGACACGGGCACCAACGCGATGGCGCGCGGCGGCTTCCAGTCCGGCATCATCGACCTCTGCTCCGAGAACGTCGTGGTGGTGGACGACCCGTCCTCCAGCGGCAAGGGCAACGAGATCGGCCTCGAGCAGATCGCGCTCTGGGACCCCGAGCTCATAGTCTTCGTGGGCGACTCGATCTATGACACCGTGGGAGACGAGCCGGCCTGGGCCGAGCTTGCCGCCATCAAATCTGGAGACTACTTCCGCGCGCCGAGCGAGCCGTACAACTGGATCTCCATGCCCGCGTCGGTCAACCAGATCATCGGCCTGCAGTGGTACGCGCGCCTGTGCTACCCGGATCGCTTCGATGACGACCTGCGCGACGTGGTGGGGGAGTACTACCAGCTCTTCTACGGCCACGACCTCACGGACGAGGAGTACGACGCGCTGATGCGCGGCGCCGTGCGGGATTAGCGCCGGCAGCTAGGGGCGGGCGAGAAGGACCTCGCGCAGACGGGCTGTGCCGGCCTCGTCTGGGCGCACGAGCTCGACGGTGCCCCACGCGGGGCGCAGGCGCGCCGCCACCTCCTCGGCGAGCGCCGAGCGCACGACCACGAGCGCGTGCGGCCAGGCGGGCGCGGGGCCGGCGTCCAGCAGCGCGAGCGCCTCGGTCAGGCCGCCGCCGCGCCGCAGCTCGAGCGGTCCTATCTCGTCGACGGCGAGGAGCCCGGGGCGCGCGTTCTTCTCGCCCGCCGCCGTGGTCAGCCCGGCGAGGTGAGCGTTCACCCGCGCGAGCGCCGCCGCATCAAAGTTCCAACCGCACCTGTCAATTGGGGACTGTCCCCAATTGACAGGTTTGGCGAGAAGGACGCGCTCGCGCGAGGGCAGCAGCTCGTTCTCTATCCCGACCTTCTCGCCGCCGCGCCAGACGCCCGGCGCGAGCACGCCGCGCACGGGCACGCCCGCCGTCTCGAGCTCGCGCACGCGCGCCCGCAGCCACGTGGTCTTGCCCGTCCGGACGTCTCCGGTGAGAATGAACAGCATGTTGCTCCGCCCTGCCTTGTCCCGTTTGATCATCGCGTTAATTCGGACAAAATGACGGTCATTCGGAGTCGGATTTGTCCGGAATTGCGCGATGAATGAAAGGTGCCTTCCCGTCTGGAGGACATGATGACAGATGCGTGGTCGCTCTACGACCGGATGATCGCCCAGGTGCCCGAGGGCGCGCTCGTGCGGGGCGTGGTCATGGGCGCGCACCACTGCCTCGTCGAGGCCGAGTGCGGGACGGGCGTGGCGGCGCTCCACCGCGGCGGCGCGCGCCTGCGCATGGAGCGCTCTTGGGCGGGCCGTCCCCTGCGGGAGCTCGCCGCCTGCGCGGAGTCGTGGGACTTCGAGGTGGCGTCGGTGGGCGTCGCGGCGCTCAACGCCTGGCACAACCAGCCCGAGCGGCTGGGGGCGCTGGGCCTGGTCGCGGACGCGCCGAGCGTGGACCCGTTCGTGTTCCTGGCCCCGGTGGCCGCGCGCATCGCGGCCGAGAAGAACGACGGCTCGCGGCCCCGCGCCGTGGTGGTCGGCCACTTCCCGCACCTCGCGGCCGTTGCGGAGCATGCGGACGTCGCCGTGCTGGAGCGCTCCGCCCGCGCGGACACGGACCTGCCGGACACCGCCTGCGAGTACCTGCTGCCGGGCGCGGACCTCGTCGTCATGACGGGCATGACGCTCGCCAACAAGACCATGCCGCGCCTGCTCGAGCTTTCGCGCGACGCGCTCGCCTGCGTGGTTGGCCCGTCGGCCACGATCTGCGCGGCGGTTCAGGAGGCGGGCGCGGACCTCGTCGCCGGCAGCGTGGTCGCTGACGCGGCGCTCGCGCGCGAGGTCGTGACCTGTGGCGCCCCGCTCCACGGCTCCGGCGCCCTCGAGCACGTGCTCGTGGCGACGCCCCGCGGCCGCGCGGCGCTCTTCTCCGGTAGACTCGACCGGGACAGGTTCCGGACGGAGGGGGAGCGCGCATGATCCGCGCGGCATTCTTTGACATCGACGGCACGCTCGTGAGCATGCGCACGCACGAGATCCCCGCCTCGGCGGTGCGCGCGCTCGAGGCGCTGCACGAGGCCGGCGTCCTGCTCTTCATCGCGACCGGCCGCGCGTCCTCCGAGATCCCGGCGTCGGTGCGCGCGCTCGACGC
This sequence comes from uncultured Atopobiaceae bacterium, assembly GCA_944320385.1. Lineage (GTDB taxonomy): Bacteria > Actinomycetota > Coriobacteriia > Coriobacteriales > Atopobiaceae > Thermophilibacter. The sequence continues at coordinate 12,440 of CALUHH010000030.1, forward strand.
CCGCCTGCCCTTCGACGGGTTTCTCACCTTCAACGGCCAGTACTGCTACGACGCGGAAGGCGTGGCCTACCGCGACTGCCCGATCGACCCGGAGGACGTGCGGCGCATCGTGGAGCTCGCGGAGCGCGGCGTCCTCGACGTCGCCGTGATGCAGCGCTCGGGGCAGTTCGTGAGCGGCCACTCGCCGCGCGTCGTGGAGTCCGAGCGCAACGTGGACAGCCCGATGCCCGAGAAGGACCTGCGCCTCGCGCTCGCTGAGCCCACCTACCAGTTCTGCGCCTACGTTGACCCCGAGGACACGCACCTGTTCATGGACGTGTGCGAGCACGTGGAGCACACGCGCTGGTGCGACCTCTTCTGCGACGTCATCCCCGCGGGCGGCGGCAAGCCGGCCGGCATCGCGGCCACGCTCGAGCGCTGGGGCCTGGCGCCGGAGGAGTGCGTTGCCTTCGGCGACGGCGGCAACGACGTGCCGATGTTCGGGTGCGTGGGGACGAGCGTGGCGATGGGCAACGCCGGCGACGACGTCAAGGCCGCCGCGACGATGGTGGCGCCGGACATCGACGACGACGGGCTGCTCGCCGCCTGCCGGGAGCTGGGGATTGCGTAGGCTCGTTCTTCTCGATACGAAGAGACAGTCCCTGCCTTGCGGCACCGCTTCATCCCGGAGCCTCTTGTTGTGTACGCTCGCCGGCGTTGTGCGCACTCGTCGGCGTTGTGTACACGGGCCCAGAGGTCCTTCTCGGAAGAGGCGCAGGTAGACGAGCTGGCGAGAAGTGCGCACAACGCCGGGGACTGTACACAACGCCGGGGACTGTACACAACGCCGGGGACTGTACACAACGCCGGGGACTGTACACAACGCCGGGGACTGTACACAACGCCCGAAGGAACGCCCCTCAGATTACGCCACGACGACGCTCTTCTCGCCGCGCGGGACGGCTCGGCCGATGACGGCGGCGGGCAGTCCCTCGGCGCGCAGGGCGTCGGCCAGGCGCTCCGCGTCCTTCTCGCCCAAAGCCAAAAGCAGGCCGCCGGAGGTCTGCGGGTCAAAGAGCACGTCGGTGAGGTCGAGCGGCAGCGCGTCGCCCAGCGCCACGCGCGGGCCGAAGAAGTCGCGGTTGCGGTAGGCGCCGGCGGGGATGAGACCGAGCGCCGCCATCTCGCGGGCGCGCGCCATGAGCGGCACGGCGGCGGCGTCGATCTGGAGCGTGACGCCGGAGGCCTCGGCCATCTCGCAGGCGTGCCCCATGAGCGAGAAGCCCGTGACGTCGGTGGCCGCGTGGGGCCAGAAGCCCAGATCGCGGGCCAGGTGGATGGGTGCCTCGTTGAGCGTCGTCATGGAGTCGGTGGCCACGCGCACGCCGGCGTCGTCCAGAAGGCCCCCCTTGTGCGCGGTGGTGAGGACGCCCGTGCCGAGCGCCTTGGTGAGCACGAGCGCGTCACCCGCCTGGGCCCCGCCGTTCTCAAGCCGCTCCTCCAGCTGCACGAAGCCCGTCACGGCGAGGCCGTACTTGGGCTCGTGGTCGTTGATCGAGTGGCCGCCCGCCACGACGCACCCGGCGCGGCGGCACGCGTCGGCGCCGCCGGCGAGGATCTGGCCCGCCACCTCGATGCCCAGGCAGTTGGGGAAGCACAGGAGGTTGAGCGCGAGCGCGGGCCGGCCGCCCATGGCATAGACGTCGGAGAGCGCGTTGGTGGCCGCGACCTGGCCAAACAGAAACGGGTCGTCCACCATCGGCGGGAAGAAGTCCGTGGTGGCGATGAGGCCGCGGCCGTCGCCGAGGTCCCACACGCAAGCGTCGTCGGAGGCGTCGAAGCCCACCACGAGCTCCGGCGCGTCCAGACGCGGCAGGTCGGACAGCACGCCCGCGAGCTCGCCCGGCGCGATCTTGGCCGCGCAGCCCGCCGCCTCCACGAGCTCCGTGAGGCGCACCCCGGTCATGTCCATGCTCTCTCCCGTCTGTCAGTTGGGGACAGTCCCCAATTCACATAAAAGATTTCTGTTAATTGGGGACTGTCCCCAACTAACAGACGCCCCCGGGACCGAGGTCTCGGGGGCGTGCCGAGTCAACGTTCCTTGTGCCAGCCGCTAGTTCTCGTCGGCGGCGAGGGAGGAGTCGCATTCCGCGCGCGTGCGCTCGATGCGCCTGAGCAGCGACTCCTTGAGCTCATAGGTGTGCGAGCGCGCGATGTCGCCGGCCTCGTGCGTGATGAAGCGGAAGAAGAAGTGGCCGTCAAAGTCCTCGTAGATGCGGAACTTGGGCGTGGGCTCGCGATCGAAGGCGTCGATCGTGCTGTCCTCGATCTCCGCGTTGGCAGCGGAGTTGCGCACGCACTCGATGCCATGCAGGCACTCGTCCTTGGACGGGAAGATGATCGACGACATGAGGATGTGCCCGTTGGACGCGCACAGATTGAAGCAGTAGCGGCCCTCGTTCTCAACTACGACGTACTGTCCCATGCAAATCACCACCTAGATCTCTTACCTACCGATTACAAAATCGTAGTCCGCCGCGACGCGACCGGGCGCGTGAACTATGCGGGCGGTTGGATTTTGTCGGGGAGGAAGTTAGCGCCGGGCGAGAAGTGCGTGTGCCCGCGCGACGACATCATATGAGAGCGATTACGCACCTACGCTTGGGCTGAGACAAAATGGGGTATGATGTTTTTACATCCCCCGAACAGACGGGTTGGCGTGGTCGGGGGACGCGCCAACCCACCAGACGGATATGGCCCCGGTCGCAGCGCTGCGACCGGGGCCTCGTCGTTTTTCTGACGCGCGCGTCCTTCTCGCCTAGCGCGCGGCCCCGCGCAGGGCGGCGTCGCGGCCTGCGTCGAACGCCGCGAGGTTGGCGTCCACGGTGGCGGCGGGGACGCAGGAGCGCACCGCCTCGCGCCAGAGCTCGACGTCGAAGGGCAGCGCCGTGGAGAGCGCGCCCACGAGCACGACGTTGGTGGAGCGGGGCGTGCCCAGCCCGCGCGCGATGACGCCGGCGTCGAGCAGGTGCGCGCCCATCTCGCGCAGGCGCTCGTCCACGCGCTCGGGCATCGAGAAGGTGCCGATGTTAACGGAGACGGGCGTGATCTCCTCGTCGTTGACGAACATCGTGCCGCCCTCGGCGAGGTAGTGCTGGGCGCGCAGCGCCTCGACGGCCTCGAAGGCCACGACCACGTCGGCGCAGCCGTCGTCGCAGACCATGGTGGAGACGTGCTCGCCCAGGCGGATGACGGTGGAGACGGAGCCGCCGCGCTGGCTCATGCCGTGGATCTCGGAGACCTTGACGTCGAGCCCGGCCTCGGCGGCCACCGTGGCCAGGAGCTTGCCCGCGAGGATGGTGCCCTGGCCGCCCACGCCCACGAGGAGGATGGTCTTGGTGCCGTCAACGACCGCGCTGTTCTTCTCGGTATCTGCCATTGCTTACTCCTTCGTGATGCAGCCGAACGGGCAGGACTGGACGCACTGGTCGCAGCCGATGCACTGCGTGGGGTCGATGGCGGCGGTGCCGTCCTTGGCGCGCCCGAGCGCGGGGCAGCCGATCTTGATGCACTGGCCGCACGCGCGGCAGTCCCTGATCGTGGGCTGCTTGCCGCGGCTGCGGTCGATCAGGCGGCACGGCGCCTTGAAGACGATGACGGAGAGGCGGTCCGTGGCGGACGTGGCGGCCTTGAGCGCGGAGCGGACGGCCTGGAGGTCCTGGGCGTCCACCTCGACCACGTCCTCGACGCCCATCGCGCGCACGAGGGCGAGAAGGTCGAGCGCCTTGCCCGTGGGGCTGTCCAGCGGCCCGATCTTGTGCGAGCTGTCCGTGAGCGTGACGCCGTTCACGGGGTTGCCCTGCGTGCCGGTCATGGCCGTGGTGCGGTTGTCCAGGATGCAGAGCGTGCCGGCGCCGCCGTTATAGATGGTGCCGAGCAGGCTCGTGATGCCGGAGTGCGCGAACGTGGAGTCGCCGATGACGCCGACGACGGGGCGGCCGGTGCGCTCGGGCGCGCCGGCGAGCTCCATGCCGTGGGCCATCGAGAGGGAGGCGCCCATGTCGATGACCGTGTGGCACGCGCCGTAGGGAGCGACGGCGCCGAGGGTGTAGCAGCCGATGTCGCCGGTGACGATGGCCTTGAGCCGGCGCAGCTCGCAGAAGACGAGGCGGTGAGGGCAGCCGGGGCAGAACGCCGGCGGGCGCGGCGGGAGGTCGGCGGCGGGGGCCAGGTGCGCGGGCTGCGCGACGCCGAAGGCCGCGCGGATGAGCTCGGGCTTGAGCTCGCCGGCGACGGGAAGCGGCGCGGCGGGCGGCTCGGCGAGCTCGATGCCGAGGGCGCGGACGCGCGAGGAGAAGTAGTCGCTGGCCTCCTCGACGACGTAGCAGGCGTCGACGGACGCGGCGAAGTCCGCGAGCGCGCGGGCGGGCAGCGGCCACGCGAGGCCGAGCTTGAACGTGGAGGCATCGGGCAGCGCCTCGCGGACGTGCTGGTAGACGGCGCCGGCGCAGATGACGCCGACCTTCTCGCTGCGGCGCTCGACCAAGTTGAACGGGCAGGTCTCCGCGTAGGCCTCGAGCTCGGCCTGGCGCTCGTCCACCACGAGGCGGCGCTTCACGGCGTTGGCCGGCATCATGACGTACTTGGGGATGTCGTCGGCGTAGTCGCGCGGCGCCACGGCCTCGCGCGCGCCGGACGTGGCCACCAGCGTGCGGGTGTGGGCGATGCGCATGGTCTCGTGCAGCATGACCGGAGTGTCAAAGCGCTCGGAGAGCTCGAAGGCGGCGCGGGTCATCTCGTAGCAGTCCTGCGAGTCGGCCACGTCGAGGCACGGGATGCGGCCGAAGGCGGCGTAGAAGCGCGAGTCCTGCTCGTTCTGGGACGAGTAGCAGGAGGGGTCGTCCGCGGCGAGAAGGACGAGGCCGGCGTTCACGCCGGTGGAGGCGGCGGCCATGAAGGGGTCGGCCGCCACGTTGACGCCGACGTGCTTCATGGTGACCAGCGAGCGCGCGCCCGCGATGGCAGCTCCCAGGCCCACCTCGAAGGCGACCTTCTCGTTGGGGGACCACTCGCAGTAGACGTCGTCCTTGCGCACGAGCGCCTCGAGCGTCTCGGTGGACGGCGTGCCGGGGTATCCCACGCCAACGGCGACGCCCGCCTCCCAGGCGCCCTGGGCGATGGCCTCGTTGCCGGACATGAGGTTCTTGTCCATGTCTCTCCTCTCCTGTGGCGGTGATGAAAAGGGACTGTCCCCTTTCATCACCTTCATCACCTAGTGGCGCGTCTCGCGCGCGACGATGGAGTCGGCGCCGTACTTGGCGCGCAGCGCCGGCTTCTCGATCTTGCCCGTGGGGTTTCTCGGCACGGGCGCAAAGATGACCCGGCGCGGCCGCTTGTAGCGCGGCAGCCGCTTGCAGAACTGCATGACGTCGTCCTCGGTGAGCGCCCCCGCCTCGGGCTTGAGCTCGATGATCGCCGCGGGGATCTCGCCGAGGCGCTCGTCGGGCAGGCCGATGACGGCAACGTCCTTTATCGCGGGGTGCCCCATGAGGAACCCCTCGACCTCCACGGGGTAGATGTTCTCGCCGCCCATGATGACGACGTCCTTCTTGCGGTCCACGAGCCAGTAGAAGCCGTCCTCGTCCTGGCGGGCCATGTCGCCGGTGTGCAGCCACCCGGCGACGAGCGTCTCGGCCGTGGCCTCGGGGTCCTTGTAGTAGCACTCCATCAGGCCGGGGCCGCGCACGCACAGCTCGCCGACCTCGCCGGGCTCGACCTCGTGGCCGACCTCGTCCACGATCTTGCACTCCCAGCGGTAGCCCGGCACGCCGATGGCGCCCACGTGGTCGATGTTCTCGAGCCCCAGGTGGACGCAGCCCGGGCCCATGGACTCGGACAGGCCGTAGTTGGTGTCGTAGTCGTGGTGCGGGAAGACCGCGCGCCAGCGGCGGATGAGGCTCTCGGGGACGGGCTGGGCGCCGATGTGCATGAGGCGCCACTGGTCCAGGTGGTAGTTCTCCAGCCGCACCGTGCCCTCCTCCAGGGCCACGAGGATGTCCTGGGCCCAGGGCACGAGCAGCCACACGATGGTGCAGCCCTCGTTGGAGACGGTCTCGAGCACGGTCTTGGGCGACACGCCGCGCAGGAGCACGCCGCGGCCGCCCACGAGCAGGCTGCCCATCCAGTGCATGCACGCGCCCGTGTGATAGAGCGGCGGGATGCACAGGAACACGTCGTCGTGGGTCTGCCCGTGGTGGTGCTGCTCCATCTCGGCCGCCTGCGTGAGGCTCTCGTGGTGGTGCAGGATCGCCTTGGGAAAGCCGGTGGTGCCGCTGGAGAAGTAGATCGCGGCGTCCTCGTCGGCCGAGAGCGGAACGCGCGGGTCTGCCGAGGAGCATAAGGAAGCCAGCTCGCGGTAGCTCTCCGCCCAGGTGGGGCAGTCGTCGCCCACGTAGAAGAGCAGGCGCCCCGCGTGGATGCGGTCCACGATCTCCTCGACGCGGCCGATGAACTCCGGGCCAAAGACGAGGATGTCGACGTCGGCCTTGTCGAGGCAGTACGCGATCTCGTCGGAGGAGTAGCGGAAGTTGAGCGGCACCACCGTGGCGCCCGACTTCAGGACGCCAAAGTAGAGCGGCAGCCACTCGATGCAGTTGTAGAGCAGGATGGCGACCTTGTCGTCCTTGCGGACGCCGCGGGAGAGCAGCAGGTTGGCAAAGCGGTTGGCCTTCTCGTCAAAGACCGACCAGGTCATCTCGCGGCGGAAGGGCTCGTCGTCGGTGGTCTCCACCAGGTCGTAGTCGCGCCACGTGATGTGGCGGTTCTCGCGCCGCTCGGGGTTGACCTCCACGAGGGCGACCTCGCTCGGGTACTTCTCGGCGTTTGCGCGCAGCATGTCGACGATGGTCATGTTGGGCCTTTCGTTTTGTCACACAGTCTGTCCATGATAGTCCGGCGACGGGCGAGAAGAACGGGCGGGCCCCAAGCGGTAACAGGTGTGTGACGTGGGCGCCGCGGCCGGGCGTGCGGCAGAGGGTATGTACAGCCCCCTTTGAGGGTATGTACAGCCCGCCGGCCGCGCGTTCTTCTCGGCAGCTCGTCTACCTGCGCATTTGCAACCAATCCAAAACCGGCGGGTGTACATACCCTCAAGGGCGGTGTACATACCCTCGCGCGGGCGAGAAGGACGTGGTGTCCCGGTCGTGTGCTACCCTTGCCAGCAACTACGGAACGGAGGTGCCCATGCGACGGCTCTTGGTGGTGGAGGACGACGCGCGCCTGCGCGACGAGCTCTGCGTGCTGCTCGAGCGCAACGGCTACGAGGCGGTGGCGCTCACGGGCTTCGAGGACACGGCGGGGCAGATCCTCGCCGCGGCGCCCGACCTGGTGCTGCTCGACCTCAACCTGCCCGGCGTCGACGGCCAGTTCGTCTGCCGGGAGGTCCGCCGCCGCTCGGAGGTGCCCATCGTTGTGGTGACCTCGCGCGACAACGACATGGACGAGCTGCTCACGCTCTCGCTGGGCGCGGACGACTTCGTGCCCAAGCCCTACAACGACCAGGTCCTTCTCGCCCACGTGGCGACGGTCCTCAAGCGCAGCTACGGTGAGGGCGCCGCGGGGGCCGAGATCAGCCACGGCGGCGTCGCGCTGGACACCGCGCGCTGCCGCGTGAGCTACCAGGGCCGCACGGCCGAGCTCACCAAGAACGAGCTGCGCATCCTCGCGCTGCTCATGCGCAATGCCGGCGCCGTGGTGAGCCGCCAGCGCATCCAGGAGGAGCTCTGGGCCTCCGACGAGTTCGTGGACGACAACACGCTCACGGTGAACGTGTCCCACCTGCGCTCCACGCTCGCCAAGATCGGCGTGGAGGACTACGTGCTCACCAAGCGCGGCATGGGCTATCTGGTGGAGTAGCGAGACGGTGGGGACATGGGCTTTGGCGCATACATAGCCGACCGCCTGGTGCCGCTCGTCGTGGGCGCTGTGGCGCTCGCCTTCGCGGCCCTGGTCATGACGGTCTACGGGCTCGACGCCGCGGCGACGGCCTTCGTGTGCGGGGTGCTCGTGCTCGCGGCCGCCGTGGCGCTGCTGCTCGACTGGCTGCATCGACGCGCGTTCTACCAGAAGCTCTCCGACGTGCTGGACTCCCTCGACGAGACGTATCTCGCCACGGAGCTCGTGGGCCGCCCGGGCTTTCTCGAGGGCGAGCTCTTCTACGACGCGCTCGACCGCGAGTCCAAGGCAATGCGCGACCGCATCGCCGCGGCGCGCCGGCGCTCTCGCGAGTACCGCGAGTACGTCGAGACCTGGGTGCACGAGATCAAGACGCCCATCGCGGCCGCGCGCCTGATTGCCAAGAACAACCCCTCGCCGGTCGTGGACTCCATCGACGCCGAGGTCGACGCCATCGAGGGCTACGTCGAGCAGGCGCTCTACTACTCGCGCGGCACCTCGCTCGAGCGCGACTTCCAGATCCGCGAGGTGGACCTCGGCGAGGTCGTGCGCGACGCGCTGCGCCACAAGGCGCGCACGCTCATCGGCGCGCGGGTGGTCCCGGAGCTGGGCTCGCTCGACTTCACGGTGCACGCCGACCCCAAGTGGCTCGCCTTCGTCATAGGGCAGGTGCTCGTGAACGCCGCCAAGTACCAGGGCGAGAAGGACGGCGGAGGCCGCGTGCGCATCTGGGCGGAGCGCGAGGAGACGGGCCTCGACGCATGGGTCACGCGCCTGGCGATCGCGGACGACGGCGTGGGCATCCCGGCGGCGGACGTGGGCCGCGTCTTTGACAAGGGCTTCACCGGCGAGAACGGCCGGCGCTTCGCCCGCTCCACCGGCATGGGCCTCTACCTCGTGCGCGAGCTCTGCGCCAAGATGGGCGTCGACGTGTGGCTTGAGTCCGAGGAGGGCGTCGGCACCACGGTCTGCCTCGACTTCCCCGACATGGTCGAGCGCGCTTAGGGTTGTCGCGGTCGCCACGCGCGTCCCGTCCCGCGCGGCCCGCCCCACCCGTCCCGCGCGGCCCGCCCCACCCGTCCTGCCCCGCACGCCCCAAATAACGCGCACGGTTTGTTTTGATTTCATATATCCGCAGGTTTTTTCAGCGCGCCTTGCAAACTGTGTGCGTTAGTGGGGAAGCGACGGGGCGGGGCGGCGCGAACCTTGCAAAACCATAAGGTGCCGATAAGCCCCGTCGATGGCGCCGTTCTTCTCGCCAAGCGAGTATGGTCGTGTACCAGAACCCAGACGAGAGGAGCCCCATGGCACCCGCTCACGCACCTCGCGCACCTCACGCACGGCCCGTCCTGTCCTGCCAGGACGTCGAGAAGCTCTACGGCACACGCTCCAACGTCACGCGCGCCCTCGACGGCGTGTCCTTCGACGTGGCCGCCGGCGAGTACATCGCCATCATGGGCCCGTCCGGCTCGGGCAAGACCACGCTGCTCAACTGCGTCTCCACGATCGACCGACCCACCTCGGGCCACATCTACGTGGACGGCCAGGACATCACGGCGCTGCGCTCGGGCCAGCTCTCCAAGTTCCGCCGCGAGCGCCTGGGCTTCGTCTTCCAGGACTCCAACCTGCTCGACACGCTCACCGCGCGCGAGAACATCGCGCTGGCGCTCACGATCAACCACGCGCCGGCCCGCGAGGTGCCCGCCCGCGTGGAGCAGGTCGCCGCGCGCCTGGGCGTCGCCGACGTGCTCGACAAGTTCCCGCACCAGATGTCCGGCGGCCAGAAGCAGCGCGTGGCCGCGGCCCGCGCCATCGTGACCAACCCGTCGCTGGTGCTGGCCGACGAGCCCACCGGAGCGCTCGACTCCAAGAACTCGCGCCGGCTGCTCGAGAGCCTCGAGGCGCTCAACGCCGACGGCGCCACGATCATCATGGTCACGCACGACTCCTTCGCCGCGAGCTACGCGCGCCGCGCGCTCTTCCTCAAGGACGGCCGCGTCTGGAACGAGATCGTCCGCGGCACCAAGACGCGCAAGGCCTTCTTCGACGAGATCATGGACGTCGTGTCCTTCCTGGGAGGGGAGGGCGCAGATGTACGCTAAGATCGCGCTCGGCAACGTCCGCAAGTCCTTCCGGGACTTCTCGGTCTTCTTCCTCACGCTCGCCTTTGGCGTGTGCGTGTTCTACGCCTTCGGATCGATCACCGACCAGGCAGCCGTCATCCAGATGGGCGAGGACCAGCGCCGCATGGTGCAGGCCCTCACGGACATCCTCTCCGGCCTCTCCGTGTTTGTCGTCATCATCCTCGGGTTTCTCGTGGTCTACGCCAACCGGTTCCTCATCCGGCGGCGCAAGCGCGAGTTTGGCATCTACCTCACGCTGGGCATGGACATCCGCCACGTGTCGCTGATCGTGGTCATCGAGACGCTCGCGGTGGGCGTGGTCGCGCTCGGGGTGGGCCTCCTGCTGGGCCTGGCACTCTCGCAGGTCATGATGTACGTCACGGCCGGGCTCTTCGAGGCCACGATCAAGGGCTTCGTCTTTGCGTTCTCGCCGTCGGCGTGCCTCTCCACGGTGGCCTGCTTCGCGGGCATCTTCCTCGTGACGCTCGTCTTCAACGTGACCACGGTCAGCCGCTACAGGCTCATCGACCTCATCAACGCGGACAAGGTGAGCGAGAAGGTCCGTCTGCGCAGCCTGCCGCTCTCCGTGGTGCTCTTTCTCGTGTCGCTCGCGCTGATCGGCGTGGCGTACAAGGTCCTGCTGGAGCACGGCATGATGGAGGAGGGCCCGTACTTCGCTATCGCAACGGGCCTGGTCACGGTGGGAACGCTGCTCTTCTTCTTCTCGATCTCCGGCTTTGCCCTGCGCGCGCTCCAGGCGAGCCCGCGCGCCTACCTCAAGGGCCTCAACATGTTCGTGATGCGCCAGCTCAACAGCCGCATCAACACCGCGTGGCTCTCCATCTCCATGGTGTGCGCGATGCTCTTCCTCGCCATCTGCGGCGTGTGCACGGGCTTCTCGGTGGCCACGGGCATGAACGAGAGCCT
>CALUHH010000031.1 GCA_944320385.1 uncultured Atopobiaceae bacterium
CGTCTTCGAGTGCGCCGAGAACGCCGCCCAGTCCGTGGGCAAGGTCGCCGAGGCCTGGGCCCAGGAGCACAAGGACGACGACTGCATCCACTTCCTCGCATCCGGCGCGAGCGAGAAGGTCGCCTACTCCACCTCCATGTTCCTCATGATGGAGATGCAGTGGATCAACTCCGGCAACTTCAACTCCGGCGAGTTCTTCCACGGCCCCTTCGAGCTCACGGACGACAAGCACAACTTCGTGCTGTTCATGGCCGACGGCGCCACCCGCAAGATGGACGCCCGCGCCCTCACCTTCCTGCAGCGCTTCGACGCCCGCTACGTGGTCATCGACGCCAAGGACTTCGGCCTGTCCGGCGCCGTGCCCGCGAGCGTTGCCGCCTACTTCAACCCGATCGTCCACACCGCGGTCATGCGCGTCTTCGCCGAGCACCTCGCCGACGCCCGCCAGCACCCGCTGACCAAGCGTCGCTACATGTGGAAGCTCGAGTACTAGTCTTCGCACGCCGCGCGGCTCTGCGGCCGGCAGCTTGATGAGGGGCGGGCGTGCGAGCGCTCGCCCCTCTTGGCGTATCGGCCAAATTGCGCGCACGGTGTGTCGTCTGCCAAAAAACCAACTGGGCGTATAGGAAATCAAAACAAACCGTGCGCGTTAATCGTGTGACCTCAAGAAAGAGAAGGGGAGAAGAACGTGATCAAGGCGGCTCTGTTTGACATGGACGGCGTGCTGGCGTTCACCGAGGGGTTCTACACCAGCAGAAGGCTCGCCTACCTTGCCGAGCACGGCATCGTCTTTGACGAGGTGCCCGACTGGACGGGGTCCAACGACAACGTGGTCTGGGAGACGAGCGTTCCCGACCCGGAGCGCCGCGAGCGGCTGCGTGCCGGGTACAAGACCTATGCGGACGAGCACCCGACGCCCTGGGTCGAGCTCGCCAACGACCAGGCCCACCTCACGCTCTCCCTGCTGAGCGGCATGGGCGTAAAGGTCGGGATCTGCTCCTCGTCGTGGCGGACGCTCATCGAGGAGCTCGTCGACCAGCTCGACCTGAGGGACTTCGTCGACTTCATCATCAGCGGGGCTGAGTGCCTCGAGTACAAGCCCGAGCCCGACATCTACCTGACCGCGATGGAGCGCCTCGGCGTGGCCCCCGAGCAGACGATCGTGGTCGAGGACTCTCCCATCGGCATCAAGGCGGGGAAGGCTGCCGGCGCGTTCGTGTGCGCGCTGCGGCAGCCTGCCGGCGTGTCGCTCGAGCAGGGATCGGCTGACATCGTCATAGACGAGCTCGTCGAGGTGGCAGAGCTCGTCCGCGGCGCCAACGGGCTCGCCCGCCTGGGGGCTTAGCTGGTGGCCTTGCGGCAAAGTGAAGGCCATAAGAAGTTGTATGGCATATTATAGATGACGGAACTTTAAGAAACCCTACGGGGAACCGAGGGGGCAGGGATGAACGGAACCAACTCCACGCCGCTGTACCAGCAGATCTACGAGGACATCAAGAGCCTCATCAACTCCGGCGCCTATAAGACGGGCGACAGGATCCCGTCGGAGTCCGAGCTCAGCCAGGAGTATTCCGTGAGTCGCATCACGGTCCGCCGCGCGATCGAGGACCTCTGCGCCGACGGCTATCTGAGCAAGAAGCAGGGCAGGGGCACCTTCGTCGGCGCCTCCCGTCTCTACCGGAGGCTCTCCCAGTCGCGCGAGGTGAGGTCCTTCTCGTCCATGTGCGCGGAGAGCGGGGCCCAGCAGGGGGCGCGACTGCTCGACCGTCAGATCGTGCCGGCGCGACCGGCGGAGCTCGAGTTCTTCTCGCTCGATGAGGGGGCGCTGCTGCTCTATATTCATCGTGTCCGCACCGCCGATGATGTCCCGGTGCTCGACGAGAACGTCTTCATCCCCTACGACTGGGCCCGCGGCCTCTTTACGATGCCGCTCGAGAACCGCTCCATCTTCGACGCCATCTACGAGGTGATGGGGCGGCGCCCGGCAACGAGCACGGTCTGGACCATCAGCGCCGTCCGCGCGACGACCGAGCAGTCCACGAACCTGAGCATCTCGGCGGGAGACCCCCTCATCCACTCGGTGAACTACTACGTGGACGCCGAGGGCGCCCCCGTCTGCATCGGCAGGGACTACTTCGTCGGCAGCAGGTACGAGCTGAGCCTGTAGCGCCCTAGGCGTCCCCCTCCTGGGAGCGCTGCCTCCAGAGCCAGATGCCGCGAATGCCGCGCAGCGTGAGGTCGGCGTCGACGGCGTCGAAGAGGTCGGTCGCCTGCGATACGGTGCGGGCGAGGCCGCCCGTGCCCACCACCGTGGCACGGGGCTCGCCCAGCTCCGCCTGGATGCGCGCGACGAGACCCTCCGCCTGCGCCGCCGCCCCTATGACGAGCCCCGACTGCAGCGCCGACTCGGTGGAGTCGCCGAGGGCCCGCCCCGGGGCCTCGATGGGGATGCTCGCAAGCTTGGCTGCGCGCGAGAAGAGCGCGTTTGCCGAGAGCATGAGGCCCGGCGAGATGGCGCCGCCGCGATAGGCGCCGGTGGCGTCCACGACGTCGATGTTGGTTGCCGTGCCAAAGTCCACCACGATCACCGGCGCGCCGTAGGTCTCGCGCGCCGCGATGGCGTTTGCGATGCGGTCGGCGCCCACCTGCCGCGGGTTGGGCATGTCGATGCGCATGTCGCAGGCGTCCCCGGCGCAGACGACGAGCGGGGCGTGGCCGAGAAGCTCGCCCAGGCAGCGCGCCCAGGCGCGCTCGAGCGCGGGGACCACGCTCGCCACGCCGGCGTCGGACACGCCCGCGAGGTTGAGGCCGTCCTTCATGAAGAAGCCCCAGAGCCGGGAGTGCAGCATGTCGGAGGTGTCCGCCGCGGTGGTGGACATGCGCCAGCCGCGGGCGAAGGCGCCCTCCTCGTCGAAGAGGCCGAGCGTGGTCTGCGTGTTGCCAACGTCGATGGCCAGGAACATGGGGTACCTCCCGGACGTGGTGGACACCTCATCTTACGCGCAAATCTTCACAGACGTGCCACAACCTTTCTGATATACTCCAACAGCTATTGTGTCTCGGTCGGAACCGAGACGAACCCCCGCCCTGGTCGGAAACCAGGGCCGATGAAGAGGAGTCCTGCCATGAAGCAAGGTATCCACCCCGACTACGTGGACTGCACCGTCCGCTGCACCTGCGGCAACACCTGGAAGACCCGCTCCACCAAGGCGGAGATCGTGGTCGACCTCTGCGACAAGTGCCACCCGTTCTACACCGGCCAGCAGAAGCTCGTCGACACCGGCGGCCGCGTCCAGCGCTTCGCCGACAAGTTCGGTGGCGCCGCCGCCGCGCAGCTGAAGAAGGCCCAGGAGGCCAAGGCCGCCAAGGCCGCCAAGGCCGCCGAGGAGGCCGCTGCCAAGAAGGCCGCCAAGGAGGCCAAGGCCGCCGAGAAGGCCAAGCGTGCCGCCGAGTACGCCAAGAAGGCCGAGGCCGAGGCTGCCAAGGCTCCCGCCGAGGAGGCCGTTGCCGCCGAGGAGACCGCCGAGGTCACCGAGTAGCAGCGCGCACAGGCTGTCTGGGGCGCCCCGTGGACACGTCTCCGCGGGGCGCCTTCTTGTGAGCGGCTGCGGCCCGGGGCCGGCTACTCGACGCGCGTCAGCGAGAAGACGTCGGTGTAGGTGAGCGTCTCCTCCACGGGGAAGAAGAGGAACGACCCCGTGTGCTGGTAGGAGGTCGTCACCTCGGCCGTCGCCGCCGAGGGGTTGTCCTTCTCGCCCAGGCGCAGCGTCAGCGTGGTAGTGCCGCCCACGTCCTCGGGCAGCGTCGCCTCGAGGACGAGCGTGCCGTCAGCGTCGTCGACGAGCGTCGCGGTGAAGGGGACGTCTTCGAACGCGAGGTCGCCCGCGCACGACTCGGCGTCGCTCGAGGGGTGCTCGTGGTAGTGCGTGATTCCGGAGACGGTGCCCGAGACCTGCGAGATGCCGCCCTCGGTCACGGCGCTCCCGACGCTCAGGACAAGTCCCGCGTCCCGCCCCGCCAGGCACTTGGTCCCCTCGGTGTCCTGCTCCACGAACGTGCCGCTCCACATGCCCACGAGCGGCGCCAGGCTGCGGGTCTTGCTGCCGTCAGCGACGGAGAGGCGCTCGACCTCCCACTGGCCGTTCGTGGAGCGAAAGGCGAGGCCCGCGCTCAGGTGGCACGCGTACTGCTCGAAGCTTCCCGCGCGCGTGCACGCGATCTCGAAGGAGCAGCTGCCCTGCTCGAGATTGGGCTCAAAGCGCTCGAGGCTCACGTCGGCGTCGGCGTAGAGCTGCTCGAGCGTGACGTCACCCTGGTCGCCCTGGTCGGCGAGCTGCTGGTCGGCCTGGGCGAGAAGAACGTCGACGTGAGAGACGATCTTGTTGGGGTCGGGGTCGGAGAGCGCCTGCCATGAGAGGCGCACGTCAGAGGGCTCGCCGTCCGCGACCCAGTCGCCCCCGCTGCGGGCGTAGCCGAGTGTGGCGGACCGCTCCGCTTGCACGTGGTCGCCGGAGTAGGTGACGAGCACCTCTGCCCGGGCGTGGTCGCGGTCCTCGCCGGAAAAGACCGAGCGCACCTCCACCTCGTGCGCAACGAGGATGTCGTCGCGGCCGAAGCTCCCGGCGGAGTAGGCGGGCGTCCCAAGACGGGCGAGGGCGTCCTGCTCGACGAGCTCGTGCGCGGGGAGCTGGGAGCCCGCGGCAACGACCGCCGCCACGGCCACGGCGGCTGCGACGACGGCGAGGGCCACGAGGGCGGCCGCGAGGCGGTGCGCCCGGGCGAGGCGAGCGACGGCGGAGACGCGACCGCGCAGGAAGCTGCCGAGCGTCCCGGTGACGTCGCGCAGGTCGGCCTCGTCGGCGGGCTCCGAGGCGGCCTGGCCGGCGCTCACCGGCGGGCGTCGCTCGGTGTCGCTGGGGCGCGATCCCTCCGGGGAGAGCGTCGCGGTCTCGCCCGCGAGCGTCTCGTCGAGGTCGGGCACGGCGCCCTCGTTCTTCTCGGCCTGCTCGTCTGCCATGGGTGCACCTCCTGTCGTCAGGGCTAGTTTCTCACAAGACGACGCCCGCGACGGGCCTGCTGCGGCGCTCTCGTGGAGTTTGCGCAGAGGTGCCGCGCGCGCCGTGTTGGGGGTAGAATGTGAAAGCAACTGTGACAGGGCTCCGGGGAGGCTTCGTGTATCTGAGGTTTGACATGCTCTAGCTGGGCCAGGGCGGCATCACCGTACCCGACCCGTCACGTCTTATCCCCAAGGAGTCATCATGCGAGACAAGCTCACCAAGATCATCATCGCCTACGAGGAGCTCGAGAAGAAGCTCATGGACCCCGCCGTGGTCTCCGACCCCAAGGAGTACGCGCGCCTCGCCAAGGAGCACGCCAGCCAGACCGAGCTCGTGACCAAGGCCCGCGAGTACCTCGGCGCCCTCGACGACATCGACGCCGCCAAGGAGATGCTGCACGAGGCGGACGCCGACGAGAAGGCCATGCTCCAGGAGGACATCGCCGCCAACGAGGCCAAGCTCCCCGCGCTCGAGGACGACATCAAGTTCCTGCTCATCCCGGCCGACCCCAACGACGAGAAGGACACCATCGTCGAGATCCGCGCGGGCGTGGGCGGCGACGAGGCCGCCATCTTTGCCGGCGACCTCTATAAGATGTACCAGCGCTTCTGCGAGGGGCGCGGCTGGAAGATCCAGGTCCTCTCCTCGAGCCCGTCGGAGGCCGGCGGCTTCAAGACCATCGAGTTCAAGGTCGCGGGCGAGAAGGTCTACTCGGTGATGAAGTACGAGTCCGGCGTGCACCGCGTCCAGCGCATCCCCAAGACCGAGAGCCAGGGCCGCATCCAGACCTCCACGGCCACCGTGGCGGTGCTCCCCGAGGCCGACGAGATCGACATCCAGATCGACCAGTCCGACCTGCGCATCGACACCTACTGCGCGTCCGGCCCCGGCGGTCAGTGCGTCAACACCACCTACTCCGCCGTGCGCATCACGCACCTGCCCACCAACACCGTGGTGCAGTCCCAGGACCAGCGCTCGCAGATTCAGAACCGCGAGGTGTGCATGCAGATGCTGCGCGCCCGCCTCTACGAGATGGAGCTCGAGAAGCAGCAGGCCGAGCAGGGCGCCGCGCGCCTGTCCCAGATCGGCCACGGCAACCGCTCCGAGAAGATCCGCACCTACAACCAGCCGCAGGACCGCGTGACCGACCACCGCATCGGCTTCAACAGCACCTACAACGGCGTCCTGCTCGGCGACGGGCTCTCGAGCGTCATCGAGGCGCTGGCGGCTGCCGAGCGTGCGGAGAAGCTCGCCCAGGCGGTGTAGCGTGCCCGCGGCGCAGCCCTGGACCATCAAGCGCGTCCTCGACTGGACGAGCGGCTACCTCGAGCGCAAGGGGGACGAGCACCCCCGGCTCTCGGCCGAGTGGCTGCTCGCCAACGTGTGCGGGCTCTCGCGCGTGGAGCTCTACGTCAACTTTGACAAGCCGCTCGAGGCGGGCGAGCTCGACGCCATGCACGAGGCCATCGAGCGCCGCGCCGCGGGCGAGCCGCTGCAGTACGTGACCGGCGAGATGCCGTTCCGGCACATCGTGCTGCGCTGCGAGCGCGGCGTGCTCATCCCCCGTCCCGAGACCGAGGTCCTGGTGGACGCGGCGCTCGAGGGCGTGGACGCGGCGGCCGAGAAGAACGACGATGCGGCGGGCTCCGTCCGCGTGCTCGAGGTGGGCACGGGGACGGGCTGCATCGCGCTCTCCCTTGCCTCCGAGCGCCCCGGCACGCTCGTCACGGCGACCGACCTCTCCCCGCGCGCCGTCGAGCTCGCGGGGCGCAACCGCGAGGCCCTGGGCCTCGAGGAGGCCGTGGACATCGTCGAGTGCGACCTTGCCGCGGGAGTCGACCCCGGGCTCATGGGGACGTTCGCGGTGCTCGTCTCCAACCCGCCCTACATCCCCACGCAGGTCCTGCGCGACGAGGTGCCCGCCGAGGTCGCCGACTATGAGCCGGAGCTCGCGCTCGACGGCGGCGACGACGGCCTCGACGTCTTCCGGCGCCTGCTCGAGCTCGCGCCCGCGGCGCTCGCCCCGGGCGGCATGCTCGCCGTCGAGCTCTTCGAGGATGCCCTCGCCGCCGCCGCTGACCTTGTCCGGGCCCAGGGCGGCTGGGCGTCCGTCGAGGTGCGCGAGGACCTCACGCGCCGCCCGCGCGTGCTCGTCGCCGTGAGGGAGGGCTAGCCATGGAGGTTCTTCTCGCCCGGGGCCAGGATCGCCCCGAGCAGGATCTGGTCGCGCGCGTCGCCGGCGTCCTGAGCGCGGGCGGCGTGGTCGTGCTGCCCACCGACTCCGTCTACGGCATCTGCTGCGCCGCCGCGCCGGAAAACCCCGCGCACGAGCGCATCTTCGAGGTGAAGCGCCGTGACCGCGCCCAGACGCTGCCGTGGTTCGTAGCCGATGCTTCCGACCTCGACGTCTACGGCGTCGACGTGCCCGACTGGGCCCGCCGCCTCGCCGAGCGCTTCTGGCCGGGGGCCCTCACCCTCGTGGTGCGCGCCTCAGCGGCCGTGCCCGCCGAGTACGCCCAGCCCGGCGCGGACGGCCCCACCATCGCCCTGCGCGTCCCCGGCTCCGAGCTCGACCGCTCCGTCGTGCGCGCCCTCGGGCGCCCCGTCGCCCAGACGAGCGCCAACCTGCACGGTGCCCCGTCCGCGACCTCCGGCGCGGGCCTCGACCCCGCCGTCGCCGCGGCGGTCGACCTTGTGGTCGATGCCGGCCCCGCGCCGGTGGGGGTTGCCTCGACGATCGTGGACGCCACCGGCGCCGCGCCGCGCGTCCTGCGCGAGGGGGCGCTCAGCGAGGCCGAGGTTCTTCTCGCCGCGCGGCACTGAGCCCGCTTCCGCCCTCCTGTTGTGGGCCTCGCTTTGCTCGAGCAAAACTCGCTCGAGAAATGTACGAGCGCCCGGCGCGCTGCCTGACGTTTGCGCAGGTGGCGAGATTCCACGCTCCTGATTTGCCCGTTTTGCTCGAGCAAAGCTCGCGTGAGAGATGCGCGAGCCCGCCCAGAGCCCCGCCGTCTCCCGCCGCCCGTGGATGGCGTCCCGGCCCGTTCTGCGCGCCGTGCTACAGTTGTCCTGCAGCACCTCGTACGCCCGCCGGGGCGGGCATCCTGCAAAGAGGAGGGTTCCCATGACCTACGAGCACCTGAGCGCGTCCGATCCAGAGGTCTTCTCGGCTGTGAGCGACGAGCTGCGCCGCCAGCGCTCCTCGATCGAGCTCATCGCGTCGGAGAACTTCGTCTCCCAGGCGGTGATGGAGGCCGTTGGCTCCCCGCTCACCAACAAGTACGCCGAGGGCCTGCCAGGCAAGCGCTACTACGGCGGCTGCTGGGCGGTCGACGAGGTCGAGAACCTCGCCCGCGAGCGCGCCAAGAAGCTCTTCGGCGCCTCCTTCGCCAACGTGCAGCCCCACTCCGGAGCCCAGGCCAACTATGCTGCCCTCGCCGCGCTCGTGCAGCCGGGCGACAAGATCATGGGCATGGCTCTGGACAACGGCGGGCACCTCACGCACGGCTCGCCGGCCAACTTCTCGGGCAAGCTCTACGACGTCGTCTCCTACGGCGTCGACGAGCAGACCGAGCGCATCGACTACGATGCCGTCGCCGCGCAGGCCGAGGCCGAGAAGCCCAAGGTCATCATCGCCGGCGCCTCCGCCTATCCCCGCATCATCGACTTCGAGCGCTTTGCCGAGATCGCCCACTCCGTGGGCGCCTACCTCATGGTGGACATGGCTCACATCGCCGGGCTCGTGGCCACGGGCCGCCACCCCTCGCCGGTGCCCTGCGCCGACGTGGTGACCACCACCACGCACAAGACGCTGCGCGGCCCGCGCGGCGGCCTCATCCTCTCCAATGACCCCGAGCTCGCCAAGAAGATCGACTCCGCCGTGTTCCCGGGCAGTCAGGGAGGCCCGCTCGAGCACGTGATCGCGGGCAAGGCCGTGGCCTTCGGCGAGGCGCTGGCGCCCGAGTTCGCCGACTACGCCGACGCCATCCTCGTCAACGCCAAGGCGCTCGGGCGCGGCATGGAGGCGCGCGGCCTGAGGCTCGTCTCCGGCGGGACCGACAACCACCTCCTGCTCGTCGACCTCACGCCCGCTGGTGAGGTCACGGGTCGCGACGCCGAGCGCGCCCTCGACTCCGTGGGCATCACGGTCAACAAGAACACCATCCCCGGCGAGAAGCGCTCCCCGTTTGTCACGAGCGGCATCCGCGTGGGCTCCGCCGCGGCGACCACGCGCGGATTTACCGAGCGCGAGTGCGAGCGCATCGGCGAGCTCATCGGCGAGGTGGTCTGCGCCCCTGGCAACGCCGACCTGCTCGACCGCGTGAGCATGGAGGTCCGCGAGCTGCTTGCCGAGCACCCGCTCTACCCCGAGCTGTAATGTATGTGAATTGGGGACAGTCCCCAATTCACATATGCACGTTGGGGACAGTCCCCAAGTAACAGAAAGGACCAGAAATGGCAGAGGAGTTCGACACCGAGCGCTTCACGGTCATCGACCACCCGCTCGTCCAGCACAAGCTCTCCATCCTGCGCGACAAGGCGACCTCGACCAAGCAGTTCCGCGAGCTCGTCAACGAGCTCGCCATCTTCGAGGGCTACGAGGCCATGCGCGACTTCCCGCTCGAGGACGTCGAGGTGGAGACCCCGCTCGAGACCACGACCTGCAAGCGGCTCGCCGGCAAGAAGGTCGCGATCATCCCCATCCTGCGTGCCGGCATGGGCATGGTGGACGGCCTGCTCGAGCTCGTCCCCTCCGCCCGCGTGGGCCACGTCGGCATGTACCGCGACGAGGTCACCCACGAGCCGCACCAGTACTACTGCAAGTTCCCGGATGACATTCAGAACCGCATCTGCCTCGTCGTGGACCCGATGCTCGCCACGGGCGGCTCCCTCACGGCAGCGATTCAATTTCTGCGCGAGGCCGGCGTGCGCGACATCCGCTGCCTGACGCTCGTCTCCGCGCCCGAGGGCGTGCGCGCGACGCTTGAGTTCGACAAGGACGTGCGCCTCTACACCTGTGCGCTTGATCGCCAGCTCAACGAGCATGCCTACATCCTGCCGGGACTCGGCGACGCGGGCGACCGCATCTACGGTACCAAGTAGCGAGCGCGCGGCAGCCTTTATCGTCTCTTTATGTCGAATGGGGGGCGCTCCGGCGCCCCCTTGACGTTTGGGGCGGTCGCGCTAGACTTCTCGTATTTCGGTATCGCTCGGACGGGACGGGGGCTATGGACTTCTCGGTTGCCGTCATTGCGGGCGCCCTCTTCGGCCTTATGGGCTGCGTGGCGCCTGCGATGCTGTTCGAGCGGGCTCTGAGGGGCGGTGCCGCGCCGAGCCTGGCGTCGGGCATCGCGGCGGTGGGCGCGTCGTTTGTCACGCTGACCGTCGTCCTGCTCGTGGTGTACACTGCCACGGACGCGGGCTTCTTGGAGTTTGGGAGCTCTATGGTCGCCTCGCTCCTGCTCTTCTGGGGGGTCGAGGCGGTAAGGGGCTGGCGAGCCGCCAACGGCAGCCGCTAGGCCGGGGGGAAAGGACATAGCGTGGGCAATCCTCTGGACCGTCTGGGCGAGGAGGTCAACGAGCTCGTTGCGAGCTTCACGTCGCAGCCGATCGTCGGTGACCTCAACTCGATAGGCTTCACGCAGTACTCGTTCTGGTTTGCGGTCGCCGTCATCCTGATGCTCGTCGTGCTCTTCGTCTTCAAGAAGAAGCAGGCTCAGAGCCTCGTCCCGCAGGGCGCCTTCGTCAACGGCGTCGAGTACGTCATCGAGTTCGTGCGCGACGACATGTGCAAGGGCCTGCTCGGCGACTCCTGGAAGCGCCACTTCCCGTTCATCGCCACGGTGTTCCTCGTGGTTCTCGCCAACAACATCGTCGGCATCATCCCGGGGTGCAAGCCGGGCACGGGCACCATCTCCACCACGGCCGCCCTGGCCATCTGCTCGTTCGTCTACTTCATCGCCTGCGGCGTCAAGAAGAAGGGCGCGCTCGGCTATGCCAAGAGCCTCGCGCCCGCCGGCGTGGCCTTCCCGCTCAACGCCCTCGTGTGGCTGATCGAGGTCTTCTCCACGATTCTGCGCCTCATCACCCTCGCCGTCCGACTCTTCTGTAACCTCTTCGCGGGCCACGTGGTCATGGGCACCTTCGCGATTCTGGCCTCGCTCTTCTTCGAGCCCATGGTGCAGGCCTTCTCGATCGCCACCGCCGCGCAGGCGGGCGCGTCGGTCCTGTGGGTAGGCATCCTGCTCGTCATCTACGTCGTGGAGATCATGGTGGCCGCCATCCAGGCCTACGTCTTCGCGCTTCTCTCCGCCGTCTACATCCAGATCGCCGAGTCCGACGAGGAGTAGGCAGGCGAGAAGAACGGCAACTCGCGGACGCTCGTCCGCTGAGGAATAGCACGTTGGTTTGAAACTCGTCCCGGCTCACAACACCCATCGGGGCGAATGTCAAAGGAGGAACAGTGGGAGCTCTCGGTGTCGTTGGTTATGGTCTCGGCGTTATCGGCGCGGGCATCGGCATTGGCCTGGCCGCCAGTGGCGTCGCGCAGGGCATGGCTCGTCAGCCTGAGGTCCAGGGCCGTCTGTTCACGGTCTTCATCCTGGGCTCCGCCTTCGTCGAGGCGCTCGCCCTCATCGGCTTCGTCGTCAGCCTCATCGTAAAGTAGGGCTGTCGGACGAGCGAGTTGGAGGCACGCATGAACAACACTGCTAGAAAGCTTGCCGCCCTCGCGGGCGCGACGGGCGTGGCCGTGTGGTCCGCGCCCGTGGTGTCGCTCGCGGAGGAGTCGGCCGTCGGGCCCGACATCCTCATCCCCAAGGTGGCCGAGTTCGTCCCGGCACTCATCGCCTTCCTGGTCATCCTGGCGGTCCTCAGCAAGCTCGTGTGGCCGTCGGTCCTCGAGATGATGGAGAAGCGCCAGGCGAAGATCCAGTCCGACCTCGACGAGGCGGAGCGCTCCAAGCGCGAGGCGGCGGAGGAGGCCAAGAGCTACGAGGGCAAGATCCTCGAGGCGCATCACGAGGCCGACGCCATCATCGCCAAGGCCAAGAAGGAGGCCGAGGAGGTCCGCTCCCAGGTGCTCGCCAAGGCCCAGCGCGAGGCGGCGGACATCATCGCCAAGGCGCACGGCGCGGTCGACTCCGAGCGTCACAAGGCCATGATCGAGCTCTCGAGCTCGGTCGTCGACCTCTCCGTGGAGATTGCGAGCAAGATCATCGGCAACGACCTCTCCGAGGACGAGCAGCGTCGCCTTGCCGAGAAGTACCTTGCGGAAGTGGGCGCGCCCGATGAGCGGAAGTAAGCGCGAGCAGGCCGAGAAGGTCGAGGCATACACCCGGGCGCTGCTCGAGGCGGCCCGCTCCGAGGGCCGCGCCAACGCGGACCTCGTGCAGTGGCAGCACGCCCGCAAGTTCACGCCCGAGGTGCTCGAGACCCTGGCGGCCATGCAGCGCGAGGACGACATCGGACTGCTCGAGGAGGTCGCCAAGCGCTACAAGGAGCTCCTCGACGCGCAGGACACCACGGTGTCCGTGACGGTCACCACGGCGGTCCCCCTCGACGACGACCTGCGCGCCAAGGTGCGCGCCAAAGCCGAGTCCGACCTTAACGCCCCGGTCTACCTCGTCGAGCGCGTGGATCCCTCCATCATCGGCGGCATCATGCTGGAGGTGCGCGGCAAGCGCTACGACGCCTCCGTGCGGGCACAGCTCGCCAACATCAGGAAGACGCTCTCGTCGACCTTCATCGAAGGCGAGGAACGATAAATGGAAAGCATTAGCTCCGAGAAGATCATGAGCACCCTGCGCGAGGAGCTCTCGCGCATCAACGCGACGGTCGACCGCCAGGAGGCGTCGGTGGTCACCGAGGTCGCCGACGGCATCGCGCGCGTCTCCGGTCTGAAGAGCGCCATGTCCGGCGAGCTGCTCAAGCTCACGAGCTCGGCCACGGGCCGCGACGTCTACGGCCTCGTCCAGAACCTCGACCAGGACGACGTGGGCGCGGTCCTGTTCGGTGAGGTCGAGGACATCAAGGAGGGCGACGAGTGCCGCACGACGGGCCGCGTCATGGACATCCCCGTCGGCCACGCCATGCTCGGTCGCGTCGTGAACCCGCTCGGCCAGCCGATTGACGGCCTGGGCCCCATCAACACGACGCACCGTCGCCCCATCGAGTTCAAGGCCCCCGGCATCATGGAGCGCCAGCCGGTGTGCGAGCCCGTGCAGACGGGTCTTCTCGCCATCGACGCGATGGTGCCCATCGGCCGCGGCCAGCGCGAGCTCATCATCGGCGACCGCAAGACGGGCAAGACGGCCATCGCCATCGACGCCATCGTCAACCAGCGCGACACCGACATGATCTGCATCTACGTGGCCATCGGCCAGAAGGCGTCGACGGTCGCCACCATCCGCGAGTCCCTCTCGCAGCACGGCGTGCTGGACAAGACCGTCATCGTGGCCGCCACCGCCGCAGAGTCCGCGCCCATGCAGTACATCGCCCCGATGGCGGGCGCCGCCATCGGCGAGTACTTCATGTACAACGACGAGCACGGCAACCCCGCCGATGCCGAGCACCCCGGCGGGCACGTGCTGGTGGTCTACGACGACCTCTCCAAGCAGGCCGTGGCCTATCGCCAGATGTCGCTCACGCTGCACCGTCCGCCCGGACGCGAGGCCTACCCCGGCGACATCTTCTACCTGCACTCGCGTCTGCTCGAGCGCGCCTGCAAGCTCTCCGACGCCAACGGCGGCGGCTCGCTCACGGCGCTCCCGATCATCGAGACGCAGGAGGGCGACGTCTCCGCTTACATCCCCACGAACGTGATCTCGATCACGGACGGCCAGATCTACCTGCAGTCTAACCTCTTCTTCCAGGGCCAGCGCCCGGCCGTCGACGTGGGCATCTCCGTCTCCCGCGTTGGTGGCGACGCGCAGATCAAGGCCATGAAGCAGGTCGTGGGCACGCTGCGCCTGGACCTCGCCGCCTTCCGCGAGAAGCAGGCCTTCTCGCAGTTTGGCTCCGACCTCGACGCCACGACGCAGTATCAGCTCAACCACGGCGAGCACATGATGGAGCTGCTCAAGCAGCAGCGCTACTCGGCGCTCGACGTGCGCGACCAGGTCATCGCGATCTTTGCCGCCAAGGAGGACTTCCTTGACGACATCGACCTCGACCACGTGACGCTGTTCCGCGACGGGCTCGCCAAGTACATGGCCGACCACTGCCCCAAGCTGCGCAGCTCCGTCCTCGAGGGCAAGCTCGACGAGGCGACCTCAAGCCGTCTGCGCGCCCGCATCGCCCGCTTCAAGAAGCTCTTCCTCGCCGAGCACCCCAACAGGCGCCGCGCCGAGGACGTGGAGCAGGCTGCCGAGCAGACGGTCACGGCTCCGCCTGAGGGCGGTCACGAGCCGCTGGACGGCCAAGGGAAGTAAGCGATGGCCAACCTTCGTGAAATACAGCGACGCATGAACTCCATCAAGAGCACCATGCAGATCACGCGCACGATGGAAATGATCTCCACCGCGCGGATCCAGCGGGCGCTCGCACGCGCCGAGGAGGCGGAGCCCTACAAGGACGCCATCACGCGCATGCTCGCCAACGTCGCCGAGGCCGGCTTCTCGACCGAGCAGCCGCTCCTCGCGCAGCGCACGGAGGAGAAGCACGTGCTGTTCATCGTCATCGCCTCCGACAAGGGCCTGGCGGGCGGCTTCAACATCGTGCAGCAGCGTGCGGTCGAGTCCGAGATGCGTCGCCTGCGCGCCCAGGGCGTCGAGCCCTCGCTCATCACCTGCGGCCGCAAGCCCACCGAGTACTTCACGTATCGCAAGATGGCCCCGGTCATGTCGTTCGTCGGGATCTCCTCCGAGCCCAACCAGGACCAGGCGGACCGCATCGCCTCCTACGTCATGCGCGGCTACGCCACCGGCGAGATCGACCGCGTCGTGCTCTACTACTGGCACGCCCGCAACCGCGTCGAGCAGACCCAGGTCGTCGAGCAGCTGCTCCCCATCACCAAAGAGCAGCTCACGATGCCCAACAAGCCGCGCGAGCGCGAGGCGCTGACCAAGGTCGAGGGCCACGCCTACACCGACTTCGCCTTCGACCCGTCCGCCGAGGAGGTCCTGGGCAAGCTCATGCCCGCCTACTTCCGCACGGTCATCTTCCACGCGCTGCTCGACTCGGCGGCCGCGGAGCACGGGGCGCGCCGCCGCGCCATGCAGTCCGCGACCGACAACGCCCAGGAGGTCCTGGGCAACCTCGAGCGCACGTTCAACCGAGTCCGCCAGGGCTCCATCACCACCGAGCTCAACGAGATCATCGGCGGCGCTTCCGCATTGGAGGACAACTGATGGCAGAGAAGAACCAGGAGACGCGCACCGCCCTCGAGGAGGCGGCGTACAACAAGCTCAACCGCACCGTCGGCACCGGCTCGATCGTGCGCGTGGTGGGCCCCGTCGTTGACGTCAAGTTCGACGGCCAGGTCCCCGGCATCTACACGGCCCTCGTGGTCGAGGGCGACACGCCCGTCGGGCACGTGAGCACCGTGCTCGAGGTCGAGTCGCAGCTGCCCGGCGGCATCGTCCGCACGGTCGCCATGTCCTCGACCGACGGCCTGACCCGCGGCCTCAAGGTCCGCGACACCGGGCACCCCATGATGATGCCCGTGGGCCCCTCGACGCTCGGCCGCGTGTGGAACGTCATGGGCCAGCCGGTCGACGGCAAGCCGACCCCCGAGGACGTCCAGTATTACCCGATTCACCACCCCGCTCCGTCTTTTGACGAGCTGACCACGCAGACCGAGATCTTCGAGACCGGCATCAAGGCCATCGACCTTCTCGAGCCCTACGTGCGCGGCGGCAAGACGGGCCTGTTTGGCGGCGCGGGCGTCGGCAAGACGGTCCTCATCCAGGAGCTCATCAACAACCTGGCGCAGCAGCACGGCGGCACCTCGGTCTTCACCGGCGTCGGCGAGCGCACGCGCGAGGGCACCGACCTCTACCTCGAGATGACCGAGTCCGGCGTCATCGAGAAGACCTGCCTGGTCTACGGCCAGATGAACGAGCCGCCCGGAGCCCGCATGCGCGTCGCACTGGCCGGCCTCACCACGGCCGAGTACTTCCGCGACCAGGGTCAGGACGTCCTTCTCTTCATCGACAACATCTTCCGCTTCTCACAGGCGGGCTCTGAGGTCTCGGCCCTTCTCGGCCGCATGCCGTCCGCCGTCGGCTACCAGCCCACGCTGGCCACCGAGATGGGCGAGCTCCAGGAGCGCATCACCTCCACCAAGGAGGGTTCCATCACCTCGGTCCAGGCCGTCTACGTCCCCGCAGACGACCTCACCGACCCCGCGCCTGCCACGACGTTCACGCACCTCGACGCCACGACGGTCCTCTCCCGAGCGATCACCGACCTCGGTATCTACCCGGCGGTCGACCCGCTCGCGAGCTCGAGCTCGGCGCTCGACCCCTCGATCGTGGGCGAGGAGCACTACCGCGTGGCCATGGCGGTCCAGGAGACGCTCCAGGAGTACTCCGACCTCCAGGACATCATCGCCATTCTCGGCATGGACGAGCTCTCCGAGGAGCAGCAGCACGTCGTCGCGCGCGCCCGCAAGATCCAGCAGTTCCTCTCGCAGTCGTTCCACGTGGCCGAGAAGTTCACGGGCAACCCGGGCGTCTACTGCACCGTCGAGGACACCGTCCGCAGCTTTGCCGAGATCGTCGACGGCAAGTGCGACGACCTGCCCGAGCAGGCCTTCCGCTTCGCTGGCAACATCGAGGACGTCCGTCGCCGCGCGGCGGCCATGACGGCGGCGGACGAGGCGAAGGAGTAGGCCCATGGCCGAGCTCAACTGCCAGTTCGTGCGCCCCGACAGGCTCCTGTTCGAAGGGCCCGTCGCCAACCTCGTGCTCGTCACCTATGCGGGCGAGCTCGGGGTCTGGCCGGGCCATGCGCCGGAGGTCGTCGCCCTGGGCGACGGCGTTGTGCGCATCCGCAGGCGGCCCGAGGACGGCGGGGAGGAGTATGACGTCGTCGTCTCCGGCGGTTACGCCGAGATCGACAGCGACGGCGTGATCATTCTCGCCGACCACGCGCGACGCACGGACGACATCGACGTCGAGGTCGTGCGCGCGACGCGCGACGAGGCTATCGAGGCGCTGGACGAGCTGGAGCCGGGCGACTACCGCAGCGCGTATTACGAGAAGAAGATCAAGTGGTGTAACCTTCTGCTCAAGCAGGCGCTGGGCAGCGCCGCGTCAGCTTCTATCTAGCACGGAGGGTACATGGACGTCATTCGCGTAGAGGGTGGCCACAGCGTCACGGGCACGGTGCGGGTCGAGGGCGCAAAGAACTCAGCCCTCAAGCTCATGGCGGCCACCATCATGGCTCCCGGAGTGACGACGCTCACCAACGTCCCCAACATCGCCGACGTCCACGTGATGGGCAAGGTGCTCAAGAACATCGGCGCTCGGATCGAGGTCGTCAACGTGCACGAGCTCAAGATCGACACGTCCGACGTCGACTCCTGGGAGACGCCCTATCACCTCGTCGCCCAGATGCGCGCCTCGACGGCGGTTCTCGGCCCCCTGCTCTCCCGCTTCGGCCGCGCCGTCGTCGCCATGCCCGGCGGCTGCAACATCGGCGCGCGCAAGATCGACATGCACATCCTCGGCCTCGAGGCCCTTGGCGTCGAGTTCAAGGTCGATCACGGCAACATCTATGCGAGCGCGCCCAACGGCCTGGTCGGCGACACGGTCACCCTGTCCTTTGCGAGCGTCGGCGCCACCGAGAACCTCATGATGGCGTCCGTCTTTGCCAAGGGCACCACCACCATCGACAACGCCGCGCGCGAGCCCGAGATCGTGGACCTGGCCAACCTCCTCAACGAGATGGGCGCCAAGGTGCGCGGGGCGGGGTCTCCCGTCATCGAGGTCGAGGGCGTCAGCGAGCTGCACCCCGTCACCCACGAGGTCGTGGGCGACAGGATCGAGGCGGGCACGTTTCTCGCCGTCGGCGCCCTGACGGGCGAGCCCGTGCGGGTGACCGGCTTCGCCCCGTCGCACCTCGGCCTCGTTCTCAAGAAGTTCGAGCAGATGGGGGCCACGGTCGAGCGCGGGGCGCGCGAGTGCTCCGTCTGGCGCGACCGCCCGCTTCTCCCGACCGACATCCAGACGCTGCCCTTCCCGGGCTTTCCGACCGACATGCAGGCTCAGACGATGTGCCTGCTCGCCCTTGCCAAGGGGAGCTGCATCATTACGGAGAACGTTTTCGAGAACCGCTTCATGTTTGCGAGCGAGCTCTCGCGCATGGGCGCGGACATCGTCATCGAGGGGCACCACGCGATCGTGCACGGCGTCGACGGCTTCTCGGGCGCGCAGGTGCGCTCCCCCGACCTGCGCGGCGGCGCGGCCCTCGTCATGGCGGGCCTCGTCGCCGACGGCGTGACCACCGTCTCCGACATCCACCACATCGACCGCGGCTACGAGGGGTTCGTCGAGAAGCTCGCGTCCCTGGGCGCCAAGATCGAGCGTGCAACCGTTCCGGACGAGGAAGACGTCGAGGGGTTCTAGTCGCGCGCGACGCTGATTTCGCAGGGGGCGAGCATGGGGATCACGACGACATACGACGACCACGTTCTCACCAAGGCGAGCGAGGACTATCTCGAGGCCATCTATCGCCTCTCGCTCGACGGCGCGGAGGGAGACGGGACGGTTCGCTCCGTCGACGTTGCCGAGCGGCTCGGCGTCTCCAAGGCGAGCGTCAACAAGGCGCTCTCCACGCTCAAGGAGAGCGACATGGTCGAGCAGAGCCGCTACGGCCGCGTGACGCTCACCCAGAAGGGCCGCGACTATGCGGCGCTCGTGTGGCGCGCCCACCGCGCGCTCAGGCTTTTCCTCGAGTCCGACCTCGGCGTCGACCCCGAGAGGGCAGACGAGGAAGCGTGCCTCATGGAGCATGTCCTCTCCGCCGACACCATGGGCCGGCTCATCGACTATCTGGAGCGGCAGGGCCTCGACATCCCGGAGTAGATGTCCGCGGCGGGTCGGGGACATATGAAAGCACTGTGACGAAAGCGTGCCCAACACAACGAAGGGCGCGCTTCTTAGTCCGCTTACGGTTAAGAGGGACTGCCCACTCTGCGGTTGGGGTATGTTTCTTGTGCCGCCGGCTTTGCCGCGGCGCGATGTTCACCTATCTGAAGGGATCGCCATGAAGGCAGTCATTCCCGCGGCCGGCCTCGGCACGCGCTTTCTCCCCGCCACCAAGTGCTCCCCCAAGGAGCTCCTGCCCGTTCTCGACAAGCCCGTGATCCAGTACGTCGTCGAGGAGGCTCTCGAGCCCGAGGGCGTCGACGGCGTCGTCATCATCAACTCGCACGAGAAGCCCCAGATCGAGGCGTACTTCTCCGTTGACGAGGCCTTCGAGGGCATGCTGCGCGAGCGCGGCAAGCAGAAAGAGGCGGAGCGCGTTCACGCCGCCTCGACGCTGCCGGTCTCCTTCGTCTACCAGGACGAGGCGCGCGGCCTCGGGCACGCGGTGCTCCAGGCCGCCGGCGCCATCGACGAGGACCCGTTCTTCGTCCTGCTGGGCGACTACTTCGTCCCCGGTCGGCAGATGTGCGTGCGCATGGCCGAGGTATCCAAGGCGCACGGCGGCGCGTCCGTCATCGCCGTGGCGCCTGTTCCGGCGGACCAGGTGAGCCGCTACGGCATCATCGCCGGCGAGTGCGTGGACTGCCTGCCCGGCACCGACGCCACGGGCGAGCAGGAGGGCGCCGTCTGGAAGGTGACCGGCCTCGTCGAGAAGCCTCGCCCCGAGGAGGCGCCGTCGCACCTCTTCATCGTCGGCCGCTACCTGCTCTCCCCGCGCATCATGGACCTTCTCGCCACGCAGGGCCCCGGCGCCGGCAACGAGATTCAGCTCACCGATGCCATGGAGCGCCTGCTCGCCGAGGAGGAGATGTACGCGCTCGTCGTCGACCCCTCCGAGGGCTGCGACACCGGTACCCCCGCGGCGTGGGCGGCGACCAACGCGCGCATGGCGCTCGATGACCCGGCCTTCTCCGAGGCGTTCCTCGAGGAGCTTGGCGAGAAGGGCGAGCGCTTCGTTGGATAGAAAGTCTGACATCATCCGTTTTGGCATCGACGGGTGGCAGGCGCGCTTCGACGACGGCTTCGACGCCGAGTCCGTTGCGCGCGTCGCCGATGCGCTGGGGCTCACCTGGGCTGATGCCGCCCCGGGCTCGACTATCTACGTCGGGTACGACACGCGTCACGGCGCGCGGGACTTCGCGACCCTCGTGGCGGGGGTCCTGGCGTCGTATGGCCTGACGGTCAAGGTGTCCGAGGGGCCCTGCCCGACGCCGGCGGTTGCCTGGTGCTGCTCTCGTGACGAGAGCGCATACGGCGCGGTCATCGTCACGGCGAGCGAGCTCTCCTGCGAGTACGGAGGCCTTCTCGTCCGCGGAAGGGATGGCGGGCCGGTTCCAAGGGCCTTTCTCGACGAGGTCGAGCAGGCTATCTCCGTCGCCCCGACCCAGGACAGGGGCGCTTTCGAGGAGTGCGACCTGATGGCCCCCTATCTCGAGCACCTCGCGTCGCTCGTCGACGGGGCCTCCATAGCGCGTCGCCGCCCGCGCGTCGTCGTCGATGCGATGTGCGGTGCTGGGACGGGCCACCTCGCAAAGCTGCTCTCCGGCCTGGGCTGCGAGGTCATCGAGATTCACGTCGAGCCTCGCGAGGACTTCGGCGGCATCCACCCCGAGCCGCGCGACCCCTGGGCGGACGCGTGCGAGCAGTCCGTGGTCGCCCACGGCGCGGACATGGGGCTTCTTCTCGACGGTGATGCCGACCGCGCCTCCGTAGTGGACGAGAAGGGCGGGCTGCTCCCCGCGCGCGTCATAGTCCCCATGCTGCTCGGCAACCTCGTCATGAGCCACGGCGCGCGCGGCCGCGTCGTCACGACGCTCACGTGCTCGGCCTGCATCGGCCGCGAGGCGGCGCGCCTGGGCTGTGAGACCACGCCCGTACCCGTCGGCTTTGCCCGCATTTATCGGGAGACCCTCGACGCCGACGTCATCATGGGCGTCGAGGAGTATGGTGGCGTGTGCATCCCGTCCCACCTGCGGGAGCGCGACGGCCTGCTGGTGTGCCTGCTTGCAGTGGAGATGCTCGCGCGCTCCGGGAAGACCGTCTCTACGATGACCGAGGAACTCGAGGCCATCATCGGGACCATGTCCTATGCGAGAAGAGACATTCGCCTCGAGCCCGCCGCAAGCCAGGCGTTCCGCAACGTGCTTCCCGGGCTCAACCCGGCGGACCTTGCCGGCAAGACCCCGGTGGAGATCTCTCATGCCGACGGCCTGAGGGCCCAGTTCGAGGACGACTCCTGGGTTCTCATACGCCCGTCGCGCACGAGCGCCGTGGTGAGGGTCTACGCCGAGGCGGCTACGGCATGCGAGCGTGACGCGCTCCTGAGCGCCGCGTGCGAGCTCGTGCGCAAGGGGCTCTAGCTCAGTCCCTATGTGAGACACCGACCACATCCCTCTCTTTAGGGGCGGGCACGAGGAGCGCATCGAGGTCGCCGATATTGCTGCGGCGGGCTGCACGAGCGCGCGCGACTGCTTCCGCTCGTTCAGGGACTATGCTGACATGGGCCCCGCCCAGTATGTTCGCGAGCATCGTGTGAGACAGTCGTGCAAGCTGCTCGCCCATACGTCGAGGACCATCGAGTCGGTTGCCTTGTCCTGCGGGTTCTCGTCTGCGGCTCAGTTCTCGCAGACGTTCAGGGCGATCATGGGCGCCACGCCGTCTGCCTATCGCGCGAGGTGGCGTGAATCCAATACCTAGTGGCACAAATGAATATGGAGTAGGAGCGCCCTCCCCAGCAGACTTGTCTCAAGGTGAAGACGGATGGGAGGAGCCGACATGGCCGGATACAAGCACGTGATCTTCGACGTCGACGGAACGCTGGGGGACCGACGACATCTCGCAGCGCGCTCTCCAGGACCTCCTCTTCGAGAGGACGGGTGAGGAGGAAGACTTGTCAGACCTCGCGTTTACGCGAGGCATCCCGGGCGGGGAGGCCCTGGCGCAGCTGGGGATTCTCGACGAAGAGGCCCTCGCCAGGTGGAACGAGCTTGCCCGAGAGCACGCCGACGAGGTCAAGCTCTTCTACGGGGTGCGGGAGATGCTCGAGGGCCTGCGCGCGAGCAGCAAGGCGATGGGAGTCGTCTCGTCGCGCAGGCGTGACGAGTACGAGGCGGTGATAACCCCGCTTGGTATTGACGAGTACTTTGAGGCTATGGTTCTCGCCGAGGATACCGAGCGACACAAGCCGGACCCGGACCCGCTGCTTGAGTACCTGAGGCGTACCGGCGCAAAGCCGGAGAAGACAATATATGTAGGCGATACGGCCCACTACTCAAATGCGGCGCACGCAGCCGGGATAGCGTTTGTCTTCGCGGGATGGGGAGCGGCGTCATACGTCGAGCAGGCAAGCTACTGGGTTCACGCCCCCTCGGAGGTTCAGTTGATCGCCTCATATGCTCTTTAACCCAGCGAGAAGAACGATGCGTTTGTGTAGGAGTCGTGAACCCGCGGATTCCCGCCCCGCCCCGGGGGCGCGGCGCGTATAGTTATTCCCCGCGCAGCGACGCGGCCACGGC
>CALUHH010000032.1 GCA_944320385.1 uncultured Atopobiaceae bacterium
ACTCACAGCTTGGCGGGACCCTCCCTGTTTGTCACCCCCGGGGCGTCAACAACGTGTTGGCACACAACACTTAAGCGTAGAGCGTAGCGCGGCCCCTACTCCACCGCGTCGGGCTCGACGCCCTCGTCCTTCTCGCGCGCCGCCTGGTCGTCCGCGGCCGCGCGGGCCTCCGCGAACTTCTCGCGCATGGTGGGGTTTTTCCACGTGAGCTTGCGGATGGTGAGCTCGTCGGCCTTCTTGTTGGCAAGGCGCAGCTGGTTCTCGGACGAGGTGAGGTTGTCCTTGACCTTCTGGAGATGCTGGATGGTCCGGTCTATCTCGTCGATCGCGGCCTGGAACTTGCGGCTCGCCGTCTCGTAGTTCTTGCC
Organism: uncultured Atopobiaceae bacterium; assembly: GCA_944320385.1. GTDB lineage: Bacteria > Actinomycetota > Coriobacteriia > Coriobacteriales > Atopobiaceae > Thermophilibacter. The sequence goes on from CALUHH010000032.1 coordinate 369, forward strand.
GAACTTGTCCTTGAAGTCCTCGAGCGCATCCTCGAAGCGCGTGATGTCGATGTTTTGCTGGCGGATGTCCGCGAGCTCGCGCCGGTAGCCGTGGGCGTTCTCAGCGGCGTTGCGCAGCAGCGTGATCATGGGGATGAAGAACTGCGGGCGGATGACGTACATCTTCTCGTACTCGTAGGAGACGTCGACGATGCCGGCGTTGTAGAGCTCGCTCTCCGGCTCGAGCAGCGAGACGAGCACCGCGTACTCGCAGCCCTTGTTGCGCCGGTCCTGGTCGAGCTTCTTGAAGAAGTCGGCGTTTCTGTGGCGGCTGCGCGCGGCCGAGCCGTCCTCCTCGCTCTTCATCTCGAACATGATCGAGACCACCTCGACGCCGTCGGGGTCGGTCTCGCGGAAGACGTAGTCGCCCTTGGAGCCGTCCACGACCTCGTTGTCCTTGTGGAACTCCGCGTTGCGGAAGCCCGTGGCGCGCCAGCGGTTGAACTCCATCTCGCAGTGCTGCTCGAGGGTCTCGCCGATGAGCTTGGTCGTGAGGCGCGAGCGCTGGTTGCGCAGGCGCTCGATCTCGTCCTCGCGGTCGCGGATGGTCTGGTCCTTGTGCGCGGCCTGCTCGGTGAGCTGCTGGCGCAGCGAGGCCTCGACCTGCTCGCGCTCCAGGCGAGCGGCGTTCACCTGGCCCTCGAGCTCGACGATCTTGCGTCCCTGCTCGCCGGTGGCCTCGGCGACGGCGAGCGACTTCTCCGCGGCGAAGGCCGACTCGCGGGCCTCGAGCTGCGCCTCGAGCGCTGAGATGCGCTGCTGGGAGGCGGCGAGCCGCTCCGCGAGGTCCTTCTCGGCCGTGGCCTGGGCGAGCCTGAGGGCGTCCTGGCCGCGCTCGAGCTCGGCGTGCAGGCGGGCGAGCTCGCCGTCCTTCTGTGCCATGCGGCGCTCGGCGTCCTGGCGCTCCCGGGCCACCGCGGCGTCCACGGCGCTCGCGCGCTCGCGCTCGGCCAGCTGCTCGCGGGCGGAGAGCTCCCTTCGGAACTCGGCGTCGCGCACCTGGCGCACGATCTGCGCGTACTCCGTCTCGTCGACCTGGAAGACCTCGCCGCAGTGCGGGCACTTAATCTCTGCCATGACTCCCCCGTTCTTCTCGTCCTCCCCTAGGGTACCCGTCCGACCGGACAGAAATGGCCGAGAAGTTCGTTGCCCCACGAGAAGGGCCCCGCGACGCCGTCCAAGACGTCGCGGGGCTCGAGTCGCCGTTCTTCCTATCCGGAGCTAGCGCCCGCCGAAGGGGTTCATCTGCTGGTACTGCTCGTAGAGGTTGATGAGGTCCTCGAGCGAGACGTCCTGGCCGTTGACGTTGACGGTCTGGTTCTGCTGCTCCTGCTGCTCCTGGAGCGCCTCGTCGGAGCCCAGCGTCACGTCGAAGGTCATCTCCTCGCTGCCACGCATGACGGTCACCGGCACGGTCTCGCCCTCGCTGTGGGAGCGCACGGCCAGGATCGCGGTGTCCGCGGAGGTGACGTCGGTGTCGCCGATCTTGGTGATGACGTCGCCCACCTGGATGCCCGCCGCAGCCGCAGGCCCGCCCTCGGCGACCTCGACGACATAGGCGCCCTGGTTGACGGCGAGGTTGTTACGGAAGGCGTTCTGGGCGTTCACGGTCTGCATCGTGAGGCCGATGTAGGCGTGGGTGACGTCCTCGCCCGCGATGATCTTGTCGGCAATCTCGGTGGCGTAGTCGCTCGGGATGGCGTAGCCGATGCCCGCGAAGCTCTCCGTGTCGGAGGAGTAGAGCGTGCAGATGCCCACGAGCTGGCCCTCGTCGTTCACGAGCGCGCCGCCGGAGTTGCCCGGGTTGATCGTGGCGTCGGTCTGGATGAGGTTGGTGTAGAGCGTGTTGCCCGACGAGCTCTCGAGCAGCGTGTTGCGCGAGAGGGCCGAGACGATGCCCTGCGAGACCGAGTTCTCGAGGCCGAAGGGGCTGCCCACGCTCATCACCCAGTCGCCTACCTGCAGGTCGGCGGAGCTGCCCACCTCGATGGGCGTGACCTCGGCGTCGCCGAAGTCGGCGTGGATCACCGCCACGTCGCTCGAGGCGTCGGTGCCCACGAGCGTGGCGTCGTAGCTCTTGCCGTCGAGGGTGACCGAGATCGACTCGGCGCCCTCGATGACGTGGTTGTTGGTGATGATGTTGCCGTTGGTGTCATAGATGACGCCCGAGCCCATGCCCTCGCCCTGCGCCGTGGTGCTGTAGACGGTGACCACGGAGGGCAGCGCCTTGGCGGCCACCGCGTTGGCCACGGTGAGGTCCTCGTCGGCCGGGTCGATGGTGACCTGCTGGCCCGAGCTGCCGCCGGTGACGACGGTGGTGTTGCCGATCACGCCGCCCGCGTAGAGCGCGCCGGTGAGCGCGCCCGCACCGATCACGCCGCCGAGCAGGCCGGCGATGACGGCCCTCAGCACCGGGTGGGGCTTTCTGGGGGACGCGCCCTGAGGGTCGCCCGGGTCCTGGGGTGCGAGGCCGGGCTCGTCGTTCTTCTCGGCATGCGGGGCGTCGCCGGCAAAGTCGGCACCGGGGATGGGCGGGCGCCTCGTGGTGGGCTGCTCGCCCGCGCCCTGCGGGTTCTGGTCGGAGCTGCTGTGCGCGCCAAACGGATAGTCGCTCATGATGTTCCCTCTCTCGTACAAGGGCGCCCTTCTGCGAGGGGCGCGGCTCATCTTGGGGCCACGATGGAATGTACCCCCTTCAGGCCGATAAAAACGACGTGCCGGGGAACGACACCTCCCCGGCACGATGCTTTCCGTTTCCTTAAAACACGCTCGAGCCAACGGCGAGAAGAACGCGGGCCCGCGGTCCTTCTCGCTAGATGCGGAAGAGGTAGCCCACGCCGCGGATGGTCACGATGTGGCTGGCCACCTGCGGGCCCACCTTGGAGCGGACGCGACGGATGTGGACGTCGACGGTGCGCGTGCCGCCGCAGTACTCGAAGCCCCAAACGCGGTGCAGGAGGGTCTCGCGCGAGTAGGCGCGGCTCGGGTGCGTGGCCAGGAAGGACAGCAGCGAGTACTCCATCAGCGTGAGGTCGACGGGCTTGTCGTCGATGTATACCTGGTAGGTTGCCAGGTTGATGGTCATGTTGTCCACGGTCACGAGATCCGCGGGCGCGCTCTCCTCGCCCGGCCAGAGCAGCAGCGTGCAGCGCAGCTCAAACTCGGCGGAGGCGGCGGTGGAGAGGATGAAGTCGTTCTTGCCCTGGGTGGGCATGCGCAGCGCGGCGAGCTTGTCCGGGTCCTGGACGAGCAGCATCGGGATGAAGCCGTTCTCCTGGACGAAGGAGTCGACGGCGTTCAGGATGTCCTGGCTCATTCCCTCGCCGTCCAAAATCACGAGGTCAAACTCGTGGCCGGACGATACGGCCTGCGAGAAGGTCTCCTCGGTCGCCAGAGCGATGGAGACGTCGATCGCGTGCGAGAGCTCGCGCATGCGATCGTGCAGCCGCGTGGTGGCAGAAACGAGCAGGATGTTCTTATGGTGCATCCTTTTTCCTCCCGGATGATGCGCACATGTATTGAAAAAGATTAGCACAACGCCCCCGCACGAGACGGGGGCGTTGTCAGAACTCCGTAAACGAACCGCAGCTCGGAAACGGTCCTGTGACGGCGGTTAACAAGTCGGAAACGATATGTTTCAAACCAGCCGCAGGTGAGGGGCGGCGCCGGGCGGAAGCCGGCCCCTAGTTGATGCTGCCGAGGAACTCCGCGGTGCGCGGGTTCTCCGGATGGTCGAAGACCTTCTCGGGCAGGCCCTGCTCCACGACCACGCCGTCCTCCATGAAGACCACGCGGTCCGCGACGTCGCGGGCAAAGCCCATCTCGTGCGTGACCACGATCATGGTCATGCCCGAGTTCTCCGCGAGGTCGCGCATGACGTCGAGGACGCCGCGCACGAGCTCGGGGTCGAGCGCCGAGGTGGGCTCGTCGAAGAGCAGCACGTTGGGATGCATGGCCACGGCGCGCGCGATGGCGACGCGCTGCTGCTGGCCGCCGGAGAGCTGGGCGGGCTTGAAGTCGGCGCGGTCCGCCAGGCCGACGGCGGCGAGCTGCTTGAGTGCCTCCGCCTCGGCCTCGGCCTTGTCCTTCTTGAGCACCTTGGTCTGGCCGATCATGACGTTTTCCTTGGCCGTGAGGTGCGGGAAGAGGTTGAACTGCTGGAAGACCATGCCCACGTCGCGGCGGAGCTTGTTGACCTCGGCGGCGCTCTTGTTGGTGATCTCATCGTCCTCGATGAGGATGTGGCCGGCGCTCGGCGTCTCGAGCAGGTTGATGCAGCGCAGCATCGTGGACTTGCCCGAGCCCGACGGGCCCAGGACCACGACGACCTCGCCGGGCCAGACGTTGAGGTTCACGTCCTTGAGCACGAGCGTGTCGTCGAAGCTCTTGTTGAGGTGCTCGATGCGCACGATCGGGTGCTCGCCGGGCGTGAAGTGGTGGCTCGTGAGGCCCTGGTCCGCCTCGTAGGCGATGGCGGCTGCCTCGTCGGCGGGAAGCGCCGGCGGGACCTCGATGACGGGCGCGCGGTGGCGGAGCTTAGCAGGCATCGGTGGCCTCCTTCATCTGGGCAGCGGCGCTGTCGGCCACGTCGGCGCGGCGCTTGGGGCGCGGGCCCGAGCCGCGCTCGGAGCGGGCGATGTTCTCCTCGACGATGCCCACGACCTTGATCAGCGGCAGCGTGACGATGAGGTAGAAGATGCCGGCGGCCACGTAGGGCGTGATGTTGCCCGTGACGGTGGTGAGGTTCTTGGAGAACATCATGAGCTCCATGACGCCCACCGAGGAGAGCAGCGACGTGTCCTTGAAGGCCGTGATGAAGTCGCTCGTCACCGTGGGGATCACGCGGCGCACGGTCTGCGGCAGGATGATGGTGAACATCGTCTGCACGTAGTTCATGCCGAGCGAGCTCGCGGCCTCGTACTGGCCCTGCGGGATGGACTGGATGCCCGCGCGGAAGATCTCTGCCAGGTAGGCCGAGGAGTTGATGGCCATGACGATGATGCCCAGGAGGTTGTTGTCGATGTTGATGTTGAGCATCGGCAACCCGAAGAACATGATGTAGATCTGCAGGAAGAGCGGGGTGCCGCGCAGCACGTTGATGTAGACCACCGCGATGGCGCGCAGGATGCGCCACTTGGAGATCTTGAGCATGGCGAAGAGCAGGCCCAGCGCGATGGCAAACGGGTACGCCGCCACCACGATGCCCAGGCAGAGGACCCAGCCCGGCGCAAGGGACGAGAAGGACGTCACGAGCAGCTGGGGCTTGAGGAACATGCCGAGGAACTGGTTGGAGTTCCAGGCCTCCACCCAGGGCTGCTCGTCGAGCCAGTTGACGATCGACTGCAGCGGGGTGTTGGCGATGGTCTCGATGGGCTTGGAGTCAGCGAGCTCGTGCTCGGCGCCGGCGCTCACGTAGCTGCCGGAGACGACGCACTCCCCGCCCTCGGAGGGGAACTGCATGTTGGTGATCTCGAGGCGCAGCAGCGACCCCTCGGGGATGGCCTGGTCGAAGTTCACCGTGATGGAGCTGCCGGCGGGCACGGCCTCGCCGGTGACGTCCATGCGCTTGAGGCCCTCGAGCGCGGTGATGCGCGTGGTAGAGCCGTCGAAGGTGGAGCCCTCGGGCAGGGTCAGCGTGACCGAGGTGACCTCCTCGCCCGGCTCGACCGTTCCCTCCCAGGTGAGGCGCGTGTCCATCCCGCCGATGACACCGTCGCCGCCGTCCTCGTTGGGACGGGCGGTGGCCTTCTCGGTGGTGAGCGCCTGGGCGGGACGGGGCGCCGCGAGCGTCGTGGCAAAGACGCCCGTCAGCGCCAGGGCGAGGGCAACGAGAAGCGCCCCCCGTCTGTGCTGCATGCTTCCTCCGTTTCGTGATGAAAAGGGGCAGGTGATGAAAAGGGACAGTCCCTTTTCATCACCTGCCCGCTCGTTCTTCTCGCTTAGACCTCGGTGGTGCCAAACCACTTCTGCTTGATCTCGTCCATCGTGCCGTCCTCCTCGATCTGGGCGAGGGCGTCGTTGATGGCGTCCTTGAGGCCAGGGTTGTCGTAGGAGACGGCGATGCCGTACTGCTCGCCGGTCGGGATCTCCTCGACGACCTCGAGGTCGGAGAAGGACTCGGCGATCATGTTCTGGGCGACGGGCAGGTCGATGACCATGGCCTTGTAGAGGCCCGTGGAGACGCCCATCATGCCGGCCGTGACGTCGGCCAGCGGCACGCAGGTGGCGTTGGGCAGGTTCTCCTCGATCCAGGAGTTGCCGGTGGTGCCGGTCTGGCAGGCAACCTGAACGCCCTCGGCGTCGAGGGTCTCGGAGGTCTCGCCGGAGCCGGCGAGCGCGACGATGCCCTGGTTGGAGTTGAGGTAGGGGTCGGAGAAGTCGACCTCCTCGAGGCGGGTGTCATCGATGGTCATGCCGGCGATGGAGATGTCGGCCTTGCCGCCCTGCGCGATGGTGGGAACCAGGGTGTCGAAGGCCTGGTTGGGCAGCCACTCGCAGGTGAGGCCGAGCTTCTCGGCGATGGCGTTGGAGAGGTCCACGTCAAAGCCCACGGTCACGCCGTCCTCGTCGATGTACTCGAACGGGGCGAAGCCAAGCTCGGCCACGTTGGTGAGCACGCCCTCCTTGACGAGGGTGTAGGAGGCCTCCTCGGGGGTCTCGTCGGTGGTCTGGGCGTCGTCGGCGGGCTGCTCGGAGCCGTTGCAGCCGGCGAGCAGCGCAGTGCCGGCGAGGCCGAGGGTGGCGACGAAGTTGCGCCTGTTCATGTTGGTCATTTCATTTCCTCCCGTTGTGATTCAAAAGGGGACAGACCCCTTTTGAATCGTTTTTCCAAAATGCTTCAAAAGGGGTCTGTCCCCTTTTGAATCACCTAGAGCTCGGCGCCGAGCCACTTGACCTCGAGCTCGGAGATGTAGCCCTCCCCCTCGAGCTCGGCGAGGGCGCCGTTGATGGCCTCGGTGAGGCCGGGGTTGTCCTTGTTGACGGCGATGCCGTACTGCTCGCCGGTGGGAATCTCGATGGCCACCGCGCAGTCGGTGAACGAGTTGGAGCAGAGGTAGGTCATCACGGGCAGGTCCGCCACCGCGGCGGCGTAGAGCCCGGTCTGCACGCCCGTCACGGCCACGACGGGGTCGTCGAGCGCCACGATCTCCGCGTTGGGCAGGTTCTCCTCCGCCCAGGACGCGCCGGTCGTGCCGGCCTGGACGGCGATCTTGGTGCCCTCGACGTTGAGGTCGTCCTCGGTCACGTCGGCGCCCGCCGCGAGCGTCACGAGGCCCTGGTTGGAGTCCATGTAGGAGTCCGTGAAGTCAACCTGCTCCATGCGGGCGTCGGTGATCGTGATGTTGGAGACGCCCACGTCGGCCTTGCCGCCCTGCTCGATGAGCGGGACGATGGTGTCGAACTTCATCGCGGGCAGGACCTCGCACTCCAGGCCGAGCTTGTCGGCGATGGCGTTGATCAGGTCGATCTCGAAGCCCTGGGCCTCGCCGGTCTTCTCGTCCACAAAGTCGAGCGGGGCGTTGGCCAGGTCGGAGGCAACGGTGATCGTGCCGTCCTCGACGAGGGCGTAGGCCGCCTCGGCGGCATCGTCGGAGGTGGTGGGGGCGCTGGTCTGCCCTCCCCCGCTGCATCCCGAAATCGACAGGGCCAGCGCGCAGGCGACCGCGAGGCCGCCCGCAAAACGGCAGGAGAGCTTCATGTCAGGGTTCCTTCCCCCAGTGCTTCGGCGCGTGGTCACGCCCTTTCCCGACGGAGGGCACGGGGTCTTCCCCGTGTCGAGGCCGCAGCCCCGCCCGTCGCCAAGTGTTCAGTTTCGTCCTTGAGGGGCGTGTTTTTCAGGCACAAGGCGTTTCTTTACAGGATTGACACGTATCTGCCGAGAAGAACAAGCCGCCCGGGGCCGTGAGACCTCGGGCGACGCGTCCTTCTCGTCTGGCCGAGCGGCTAGAAGCCGCCGTAGTAGTGCTCGCGCTCCCAGTCGGTGACGGCGGTGCAGTACTCGTACCACTCCGCGCGCTTCTCGCGCACGAGGTAGTCGAAGATGTGGTCGCCGAGGACCTCGCGCATGAGCTCGGAGGACTCGAAGCGGTCGACGGCCTCGCCAAGCGTGTGCGGCAGGCGCTCGCCGCCCGCGGCCTCCTCCGGCAGGGGCAGGCCCTCCTCGATGCCCTTGAGGCCGGAGGCGATCGTCGCGGCGAGGGCGAGGTAGGGGTTGGCCGTGGGGTCGGGGCTGCGCAGCTCGATGCGGGTGGCGATGTGCTTGCCGGGCTTGTGCGCGGGGATGCGCACGAGCGCGGAGCGGTTCTTGCGGCCCCAGGTGGCATGCGTGGGGACCTCGCCGGTGGAGATGAAGCGCTTGTAGGAGTTCACGGTGGGGTTGGTGACGAGCGTGAACTCGGGCGCGTACTTGAGGATGCCGGCGATGTAGTGCTGCGCGAGCTCGGAGAGGTGCGCCTCATGGGACTCCTTGGGGGCCCAGAAGAGGTTCTCGCCGTCGTGGTCGAGCAGCGACTGGTAGAGGAACATCGCGGAGCCCGGAGCCGTGGTGATGGGCTTGGGCATGAACGAGGCGTACATGCCCTGGGTGGAGGCCTCCTGCTTGATGACCAGGCGCGCCGTCATGATGTTGTCGGCACAGCTCACGGCCTCGGTGAAGCGCAGCTCGACGCCGTTTTGGGACGGGCCGGCGGCATGATAGGAGTACTGCACCGGAATCGACATCTTCTCGAGCGTGAGCGTGGTCTGGCGGCGCAGGTCGTTGGCCGTGTCCATGGGCGTGAGGTCAAAGTAGCCCGCGTTGTCCAGCGGCACGGGGTCGAGGTCGTTGTCGAAGTAGAAGTACTCCATCTTGGGGCCCACGTTGGGGACGAAGCCCTGCTCCTCGGCGCGCGTGAACACGTTCTTGAGGCAGCGGCGCGGGTCGCCCTCGAAGGGCTCGCGCGACGGGGTGTAGACGTCGCAGAAGACGCGCGCCACGCCGGACTCGCTGGGGCGCCACGGCAGCAGAGCGAAGGTGCTGGGGTCCGGGAAGGCGAGCATGTCCGACTCCTCGAGGGAGGCGAAGCCGTCGACGGCCGACCCGTCGAAGCCGATGCCCTCCTCGAAGGCCTCCTCCAGCTCCTCGGGCGAAATCGCGAACGACTTGAGGTTTCCAAGCACGTCCGAGAACCAAAGCCTCACGAAGCGGATGTCGCGCTTCTCGACGGTCCTCAGGACGAAGTCGATGTCCTTCTCGCTGCTCATCTGTGGCATTCCTCCCCGGTCTTCCGGCTTGGGATTACATACGGCAGACAGCGTCTCATATGTGTGTTTCGCCGTTGTTTCGGACAGCGGCGACCACGCCTACTTCTTGTTGAGGGCGCTCTCGGCGCGGCGCAGCATGTCGTCGGCGGCCGAGCAGTGGCCTGAGCAGGTCCCCTTGCTGCCGCAGCCCGCGCAGGCGTCCGCCTTGCCGCGTACGACGGAGCGGACCGCCAGGACGAGAAGGACGGCGACGACCGCTATGACTATGACGTCCGTCAGTCCCATGTCATTCCTCCGGTTGGCGGGAAACTTCGATGTTAACCGTAGGTAACTATACCCATTGCGTCATACTATACATGTTGGGCGGCGACCGCCGCACAAACTCCGCATCGAGAAGGGACGTGTCTCCAATGAACGACGATCAGACCATGCAGCTCGTCATCGTCCGTCACGGCGAGTCCGAGTGGAACAAGCTCAACCTCTTCACCGGGTGGACCGACGTCGACCTCACCGACACCGGTCGCGAGGAGGCCCACGCCGGCGGCAAGGCCCTCAAGGAGGCCGGCTACGACTTCGACGTCTGCTACACCTCGCTTCTCAAGCGCGCCATCCACACGCTGAACTGCGTGCTCGACGAGCTCGACCGCAACTGGCTGCCCGTCCACAAGGCCTGGCAGCTCAACGAGCGCCACTACGGCGCCCTCCAGGGCCTGAACAAGGCCGACGCCGCCGCCGAGCACGGCGAGGACCAGGTCAAGATCTGGCGCCGCTCCTTTGACGTCCAGCCGCCCGCCCTCGAGCCCGGCGACGAGCGCGACCCCCACGTCCAGGAGATGTTCCGCGACGTGCCCAAGGAGGACCTCCCCTACACCGAGTGCCTCAAGGACACCATCGCCCGCGCCTGGCCGTACTTTGAGCAGGAGATCAAGCCGCAGATGGAGGCCGGCAAGCGCGTGCTGATCGCCGCCCACGGCAACTCCCTGCGCGCCCTCGTCATGCAGTTCGAGAAGCTGACCCCCGAGCAGATCCTCGAGGTCAACATCCCGACCGGCGTGCCGTGCGCCTACACCTTCGACAAGGACTGGAACGTCGTCGACAAGCACTACATCGGCGATCCCGCCACCATCGAGGCCAAGATCAACGCCGTCGCCAACCAGGGCAAGGTGAAGAAGTAAGCCGCGTTCGTCTCTGAACGCGTAGGGGAAGGCCCCGGGTTTCCTACGAGAAGTGCGCTTCGCGAAACTTCTCTCCGGAAACCCGGGGCCTTCCGCGTCACGAGCCGCACGTCGCCGACCGTAAGGTTGGAGATGGGGCTGAAACTGAGGCGCCACCTGCCTGAGGGGTGGCAGGTGGCGCGAGGGTCGCCGTGCGCGACGGGGAGAGGGGCCGTCGCTCGGGCAGGGTTAAACGCTTTGCGCCGCTTTGAAGCTTCGAGTCGCTGTTCTTCTCGGCACACTGTTAGTCTAAGGTAACTTCTATCCACCCTAGATGTAAACCTTGGCTAACATATCTTCTCCACAACTGGGCTCCTCCGGCGGGGCGGCGTTGTGCACATTCCTCGGCGATGTGTGCACTTCTCGGCGTTGTGCACACTCCCCCACGGTGTGCGCACTTCTCGTCAGCCCATCTACCTGCGCTTTTCCGAGAAGAACCTCTGAGGTGGTGTACACATCGCCGAGAAGTGCGCACATCGCCGAAGAGTGTGCACAACGCCGCGCGGCCCCCTAGCCCAGGGCCACGTCGAGGACCATCATCACCACGAACCCCGCGATGAAGCCGAGCGTGCCCACGTTGGAGTGCTCGCCGAGGTGCGCCTCGGGGATGAGCTCCTCCACCACGACGTAGACCATCGCACCTGCGGCAAACGCCAGCAGCCACGGCATGTACGGCGCGATCCAGCCGCTCGCGAGCACCACGGCCACGCCGAAGATCGGCTCCACGATGCCGGAGAGGCTGCCCATCACGAAGGCGCGCCGCCGGCTCATGCCCTCGCGCGCGAGCGGCAGCGAGATGGCCGCGCCCTCCGGGAAGTTCTGCAGGCCGATGCCCGCCGCCAGCGCGAGCGCCATGCCGAGGTAGGCCTCCCCCGCCGCACCCGCGGACTGCGACGCCATGGCAAAGAGCAGGCCCACGGACATGCCCTCGGGGATGTTGTGCAGCGTCACGGCCGAGACCAGAAGCGTCGTGCGCTTCCAGCCGGAGGGAACGCCCTCGGGCTCGTCAGCGCCCGCGTGAAGGTGCGGCAGAAAGGTGTCGAGCGCCATGAGAAAGGCGACGCCCAGGAGAAATCCGCCCGCCGCGGGCAGCCAGCCCGGGACGCCCTGGCCCTCGGCCTGCTCGATCGCGGGGTTGAGCAGCGACCACACGCTCGCAGCCACCATGACGCCCGCGGCAAAGCCGAGGAAGATGTGGTGCATGAGCTTGCGCTCGGACCGGAAGAAGAACACCACCGCAGAGCCCGCCGTGGTCATGAGCCACGTGAAGCCGCAGCCGAGCGCGGCCCACGAGAGCGCGAGGGGGATGTTGTCGACCATATTGCCACCTTTCAACCAGCATCTATCGCCAGTATACCCGGGAGTCCAGGAGTGACAAAAGGGCGCGCCGCCGGCCCCGACGGCCGACGGCGCGCCATCTGTTAATTGGGGACTGTCCCCAATTAACAGAGCTGGGCGAGGACCTTCTCGTCGGAGCGCTCGGCCTTGGGCATCGGGCGAACGATCTGGAAGATCATACCCGCGAGCAGCACAAACGCGACCACAGTCCAGAGGCCGAAGTTCCCCAGCACGACAAGCTCCCAGAGCTGGTTGATAATCAGGCCCACGCACCAGGCAAAGACGCACTGGTAGGCAATCGCGAACCAGAACCACTTGGGCGAGTCCATCTGGCGACGGATGGTGCCGATGGCGGCGAAGCACGGCGCGTCGAGCATGTTGAACGCCACGAACGCGCACATCGCGCCGGCGTGCATGACACCCGCACCGTCGGTGAACATGGCCGCGAAGGCCTGCCACATGACCGGGTCGCCCTCGGTGGCCTCGCCCAGGCCGAAGATCGTGCCGAAGGTGGAGACCAGGTTCTCCTTGGCGATGAGGGCGTTGATGGAAGCGGCGGTCGCCTGCCAGCTGGCGGCACCGAGCGGCGCGAAGATCCACGAGATGGCGCCGGCCACGATGGCGAGCAGCGAGTAGTCGGCACTGTACTCGGGCGCACCCGGCAGCGAGGCGAGGAAGCCGAAGGAGCCGTCGCCGCCCTCCCACGAGGCAAAGCCAAAGCTGGAGAGGAACCACACCACCACGCACGCGGCAAAGATGATAGTCGCGGCCTTCTTGAGGTACGCGGAGATGCGCTCCCACACGTGCAGCCACCAGCTCTTGAGCGCGGGCAGGTGATAGTCGGGCAGCTCCATCACAAACGGGGCGGGCTCGCCGGCAAACATCTTCGTCTTCTTGAGCATGAGCGCGGAGACAACGATGGCGGCAAGACCCAGGAAATAGAACATCGGGGCCACCCACCAGGCGTCCGCGCCGCCCACGAGCACGCCCATGACCAGGGCGATGATCGGGGTCTTGGCGCCGCACGGGATCATGGTGGTGAGCATCGCCGTCATGCGACGGTCCTTCTCGTTCTCGATGGTCTTGGTGGCCATGACGCCGGGGACGCCGCAGCCGGACGAGATGAGGAACGGGATGAAGCTCTTGCCGGAAAGGCCAAAGCGCCTGAACAGCCGGTCCATGACGAAGGCCACGCGGCTCATGTAGCCGCAGTCCTCGAGGAACGCGAGCATCATGAACAGCACGAGCATCTGCGGGATGAAGCCCAGGACGGAGCCCACGCCGCCCACGATGCCGTCGAGCACGAGCGAGCTCACCATGTCAGAGGCGCCCGCCGCGGTGAGCCAGCCCTCGACCACCGCGGGAATCGACGGGATCGCCATGCCGAAGAGCTCCCAGCCCTCGCCGAAGACCTCGTCGTTGGCCCAGACGGTTCCCCAGTCGCCCACGGTCGAGACCGCGATGTAGTACACGACGAACATGACCGCCACAAAGATCGGCAGGCCCAGCACGCGGCTGGTCACGACCCTGTCGATCCTCTCGGACATGCTGAGCTTCTTGGGGGCCTTGCGCACGCACGCGGCCATGACCTCGCCAATCCAGTCGTAGCGGTCGGAGGTGATGATGGACTCGGCGTCGTCATCGCGGCTCTTCTCGACGGCATGCACGATCTTCTCGGCCTGGTTGAGCTGGGCGGAAGAGAGGTGCAGCGCCTTCACGGCATCGGCGTCGCGCTCAAAGACCTTGATCGCGTACCAGCGCGCGAGGTGGGCGTCGCAGCTGTCGGAGATGAGCTGGGCTATCTTGCCGAGGGCGTCCTCCACCTCGGGCGAGAAGCACGGCGCGCCCGGCTGGACCTTGCCCGCGCGGCCGGCGGCCACGGCCTTGTTGACCAGGGTGTCAAGGTTGGTGTTGCGCAGGGCGGAGACCTCGACCACCGGCACGCCGAGCCGCTTGGAGAGCGCCGCCACGTCGACGACGTCCCCCCTCTCCTTGAGCAGGTCGCACATGTTGAGGCCCACGACCACAGGACGGCCCGCCTCGATCAGCTGCGTGGTGAGGTAGAGGTTGCGCTCGAGGTTGGTCACGTCAACGAGGTTGATCACGGCGTCGGGACGCTCGCCGACGATGTAGTCGCGCGAGACCACCTCCTCGGGCGTGTACGGGGAGAGCGAGTAGATGCCCGGCAGGTCGACGAAGGTGACGGACTTGTCCTGGCGCCACGTGGCCTGCTTCTTCTCCACGGTGACGCCCGGCCAGTTGCCCACGTAGCCGTTGGAGCCCGTGAGCTCGTTGAAGAGCGTGGTCTTACCGCAGTTTGGGTTGCCTGCGAGACCGATGGTGGTTTCTGCCATACCCATGCCTTTCTGAGTTAGCTAAATGCTACTTGCATAGTGCCATTTGTTAGAGTAGGCTAACTTTATAAGCGAGAAAAACGGCCGTAACCGGCCGCGGCGCTGACGTCAGCCCACACGCTGCCGTAGCTGCACCGTCACGCCACGTCGGTCACCTCGACGAGGGCCGCCTCGTCCTTGCGGATGGAGAGCTCGTAGCCGCGCACGGTGATCTCGATGGGGTCGCCCAGCGGCGCGACCTTGCGCACGTGCACGCCCGTCCCCTTGGTGAGACCCATGTCCATGATGCGGCGCTTGAGCGCACCGGAGCCCGCAAGCCTGGACACGACAGCGCTCTCCCCCACCTTCACGTCCTTCAGAGTTGTCATGTGCCTTCCTTTCTTCCCGATGATTCAAAAGGGGACTGTCCCCTCTCGAATCATTTAGAGCGATACGGTGACGCGGCTGGCCATCGAGCGGTTGAGCGCCAGGCGCGCGCCCTTGACGCTCACGATGACGTCACCCGCGGCGCGCGAGATGACCTTGACCTCCGAGCCCTCCACAAACCCGAGCTCGGCGAGGTGCTGGCGCAGGTCGGCGTCGCCGCGGACGCGTGCGACGCGTGCGACCTCGTCCGGACCCACCATCGCCAGCGGGAGCTGGCCGGATGCAGCCATGGGGCCTCCTCAGAAGTTAGCTTCCTTTGACTTACCATGAGTAATATAGGACTAACTTCTTTGCGCGCAACCACCGTTCGCCGAATGAGTTACAGATGGGAAACTTTTTCGCGCCGCACGCGGCGCCATCGGCAACGTCCGCCGAGTCGAGCGCTCCCCCGCCACGCCCGAGGGGAACATCATGCCCAAAGCTATTGAAGGGGACACCGTGGATATCAGAGATTTCACCGTGACAGACGTGAAGGACCTCAAGCTTGAGCGCTTCCCCACCTCGCTCAAGCTCGACGCGGAGCTCCGGCCCGAGTACGAGCAGAAGCTCGCCGACAACAAGGCCCGCATCGAGGCGCTGCAGGACCGGCTCTACGCGGAGGCGCGCGAGAGCGTCATCGTGATTCTGCAGGCAATGGACGCCGCGGGCAAGGACTCCACGATCCGCCACGTCCTGGGAGGGATCAACCCCACGGGCATCGACGTGCGCAGCTTCAAGCAGCCCACGAGCGGGGACCGCGCGCATGGCTTTCTCTGGCGGAGCTTCGGCGCGCTGCCGGAGCGCGGCAAGATAGCCGTCTTCAACCGCTCCTACTACGAGGAGTGCCTCGTCGTGCGCGTGCACGGGCTCTGGAGGGGCTACCAGCTGCCGCGCCGCTGCACGGACATGGGCGAGAAGCGCTACTTCGAGGAGCGCTTCGAGGACATCCGCGGCTTCGAGCGCTACCTCTGGCGCACCGGCAACCGCGTGGTCAAGATCTTCCTCCACGTGAGCGCGGACAAGCAGCGCGAGCGCTTCCTCGAGCGCATCGACGACGAGGCCAAGAACTGGAAGTTCTCCGAGAGCGACCTCTCGGAGCGCATGGAGTGGAACGAGTACCAGCGCGCCTACGAGGAGATGATCGCCGGCACCGCCACCGAGCGGGCGCCCTGGCACGTTATCCCGGCGGACCAGAAGTGGGTCGCGCGGGTGCTGGTCTCAGAGGTTCTCCTGGACGTGCTGGAGAAGATCGACCCGCGCTACCCCGAGCTGCCCCGCAGGGCGCGCGAGCGGCTCGCCGACTGCCGGCGCGCGCTCACGGACGGCCCCGCGGCGGACGTGGACCACGAGGAGGGGTAGCGGGCAGCGATGATCCAAAAGGGGTCTGTCCCCTTTTGGATCACGCAGCCGCCGTCACCCCGTGTTCTGCAGGCCGGCAGCGACGCCGGACACCGTGCACAGGATGAGGTAGGTCAGGCGCTCGCGCTGCTCGGGCTCGAGGTCCCCCGCGCGCAGGCGGCGCAGGGCGAGCGCCTGGGTCACGGAGAGCACGTTCACGAACGGCAGGCGCATGCGGATGACGGGGCCGAGCACGCGTCGGTGCTGCAGAGGCCACTCGTCGCCCACGATCGCGAGCACCCATCGGCGTGTGAGCTCCATCTCCTCGAGCACGGCGGAGGCAAGGTCGTCGCGGTCGCCCAGGGCGAGGTAGAGCCGCGTGATGCGCTCGTCCACCTTGGAGAGCGACATCTCCACGTTGTCGATGAACGTGGTGAACAGCGGCCACTCCGCGTAGGCCGTGCGCAGACGCTCGAGATCGCCCACCCGCTCGCAGGCGGAGCCGAGGCCGTACCACGCCGCCAGGTTCGCGCGCGCCTGGCTCCACGAGAAGATCCACGGGATGGTGCGCAGGTCGTCGAGGGACTTGGCGCCCAGGCCGCGCTTCGCGGGGCGGCTTCCGATGGGCATGAGGCCAACCTCGGTGAGCGGCGTGACCGTCGAGAACCACTCGGCGAACCCGTCGGCGTGCAGCAGCTCGAGGTAACGCTCGCGGGACGCCGCGTCGAGCTCGGCCGCGAGGTCCGCGTACTTCTCGGTGGTCTCGGTGTTGACCCACTCGATCGAGGGCGCCGCCTGCAGCAGCGTGGCGCCCACGACCGACTCAACGTGGCGCCGCGCCAGCGTGGGGTCGCCGTAGCGCGCGAAGATGACCTCGCCCTGCTCCGTGAGCTTGAAGCAGCAGTTCACCGAGCCCTTGGGCTGGGAGAGCACCGCGCGGTTGGCCGGGCCGCCGCCGCGCCCCACCGCGCCGCCGCGGCCGTGCATGAGCACGAGGTCGATGCTGTTCTCGTCCGCCCAGCGCGCGATGGCCTCCTGCGTGGCGTGCAGCACGAGCGTGGCAGAGGTGGGGCCAGCGTCCTTGGAGGAGTCCGAGTAGCCGAGCATGACCTCGAGGCGCCGGCCGGTCTGGTCGAGTCGGCGCTGGACCTCGGGCAGGGCAATCATGGCGTCGAGCGTGGCGACGGCGTTCTCGAGATCCTCGACCTGCTCGAACAGCGGGACGACGTCGAGCACGGGGACGTCGGCCTCGTGCGCGAAGGCGAGGTGCGCAAGGCGATAGACGTTGGCCACGTCCTCGGCGGACTTGGTGAAGGAGATGATGTAGCGGCGCGCGGCGTCGACGCCGTTCTTGCGCTGAATCTGAGCGATGGCGCGGAAGGTGTCGAGCACCTCGCGGGTCATGGGCTCGAGCTCGCCGCGCTCGCCCCAGCGGCCGTGCTCCTCGATGTCGGCGAGCGCGCGGCTGTGCACGAGCGAGTGCTGACGGAACTCCATCTCCACGAGGTGGAAGCCAAAGGTCTGAGCCTGCCAGATGAGGCGCTGCACGGGGCCGTAGGCGGTGCGAACCGCGCCGGCGCGGGCGAGCGACGCCTGGACGACGCGCAGATCGGCGACGTAGTCATTCGCGCTCGCGTACATGACGTCGGCCGTCCGCTCCATCGTGGCGCGCAGGCGCTCGGCGATGACCAGCATCGCGGCGCGGTGCAGCTCGCGCGCGGAGATGCCCAGCGCGCGGGCAGTGAGGGCCTCGCTCATCTCGACCTGGTGGCTCCAGAGGTTCACGAGCGCGTCCGAGGGCGGCGTGGAGATGGCGTCGAGCGTGAGGTTGCGGCCGCAGGTCTCGGTGGCCTCGGCGAGGCGCCCGAGCACGTGGCGGCGGAACTTCTCGGCCACCTGGCGGCTCACCTTTGCGGTGACGTTGGGGTTGCCGTCGCGGTCCGAGCCGATCCAGCTGCCGGGGTGGAAGAACGCCGGGCACACGGGCGGCACGGTGCCGGCCTTCTCGCCGAGCTCCCAGTCGTCGAAGCGACGGTAGACGTCGGGGACCATCTCAAAGAGCGTGCTGTCGAAGATGTCGACGATCGTGTCGGCCTCCTCGACGGGCGTGGGCTTCTTGTGCGCGATCGGCGAGGTGCGAAAGAGCGCGTCGATCTCCTGCAGCAGGCGGCGCTCGCTCTCCGCGAGCGCCACGCCCGAGAGACCCGTGCGCCGGGCGAGAAGGTCGGCGATGCGGCGGATCTTGCCCTCGACCGCGCGCCGGCGCGCCTCGGTGGGGTGCGCGGTGAAGACCGGGCGGAACTCCAGGCGCTGGAGCAGCGCAATCGCGCGGCCGCGGCCGCACTCCTCCACGAGCTGGCGATACGCCACGGTGATGTCGTTGATGGGGTCGGCCGGCTCGGAGGTCTCCACGGCGCCCTCGCGGGAGCGCAGCGAGCTCACGCGATAGTTCTCCTCGCAGATGTTGGCCAGGTGGAAGTAGGCCGTGAAGGCGCGCGTCACGAGGGTGGCGGCGCGCTCGTCGAGCTCGTCGATGATGCGCTCGAGGTCGGCGAAGGCCGCGCTCTCGTCGGCGGTGTCCCCGGCCTCGTCCGCGTTGGCGCGCACCGCGTCGGCGAGAAGGACGTCAAAGGTGGAGCGCAGCCCGGGATCGTACTCGTCGAGAACCTTGCGCACCAGGCGCAGGAACAGCGCCATGTTGTCGGCGATGCTCTCGGGAACGTTGAGGGCGGGAATGATAGCGGAGTCGCTTGCGGCATGCAGGTTCTTCTCGGCCAACGTTGCTCCTTCATCGGATGTGCGGTCGACTCCTATGACGATACCCCGCGCGTAAGCTCTCAGCCAAGACCTCACGAGCGAGTAACGCATTATTCACAGCGGACGCCGGCGGTCGGCGCTGGACTACAATGCTTGGGTGCACCGTCGAGAGGAGCCGCCCGCATGCCCGCCAACCCGCTCAAGCGCCTGATGAGCCGTCGCGTCGTCACCACGGTCCGGCCCGCGAGCCGCTCCGCCCAGACCCCGCGCTACGGCGTGGAGACGCAGCGGCGCCGCGAGCGCAGGGCGCGCGAGGGCCGCCAGCCCGGCCCCCTCGGGCGCGTGGTGAACGGCTGGTGGAACCGCCTGATCGGCGCCGTCTTTGGCGGCAAGCTCTCCGAGCAGACCGAGCAGTACCTCCCCCACCAGACCACGCGCGACTACGCGTGCAACACGATCGGCCAGGCGGCGTGGGGCATGCTCTTCCCCGTGCTCACGATGGTGGCCACCTGGCTCGTGGGCGCGGAGCAGGCGGGGCTCTTCTCCATGGCCTTCACCGTGGGCACGCTGCTTCTGTTCCTGGCAAACTACGGCGTGCGCACCTACCAGGTCTCCGACCTCGACGACATGCGGTCCTTCCTGGACTACCAGATCCAGCGCTTTGTCACGTGCGCGGCGATGCTGCTGGTGGGGTGGCTGTGGTGCCGGTTCCGCGGATACGACGCGCAGATGTTCGCCGTCTGCATGGGCGTGCTCGTCTTTCGCGCAGTCGACGGCCTGGCCGACGTCTACGAGGGGCGTCTGCAGCAGAAGGACAAGCTCTACCTCGCCGGGCTCTCGCAGGCCGTGCGTTGCGTGCTCGGGCTCGCGGTCTTCTCGGTTGCCCTCTTCGTCACGCGCAGCCTGCCCGTGGCGAGCTATGCCATGGCGGCGGGCGGTGTGGCGTCGCTTCTGCTGCTCACGGTGCCGCTCGCCTTCTTTGAGACCGAGAAGAGCCTCCCGGCCACGGCCCGCGGCATCCGCGACCTCTTCGCGGAGTGCTTCCCGCTGTTTTTGGCCCTGTTCCTCTACAACCTCATCGACTCGGTGCCCAAGTTCGCGATGGAGGGTGCGCTCTCCTACGACAACCAGCTCTACTACAACGCCCTCTACTTCCCCGCCCACTCGATCCTCATGGTGGCGGGCTTCATCTACAAGCCGCAGCTCGTGCGCCTGGCGCGCATCTGGGACGACCCCGAGAAGCACCGCCGCTTCGACCTCGTGGTGCTCGCGATGGTGGGCGTGATCGCGCTGATCACCGGGGCGATGGCCCTGTTCATGGCATGGCTCGGCATCCCGCTGATGAGCCTCATGTACGGCCTGGACTTCGAGCAGTTCCGGGGCCTCGCACTCGTGATGGTGGGGACGGGCGGCGTCTGCGCGTGCATCGACTTCCTCTACCAGATCGTCACCGTGCTGCGCGCGCAGGCCGAGGTGTCGCGGCTCTACCTGATCGCCTTTGCGTTTGCGGTGCCCGTGTCGATGCTGCTCGTGAACTTCGCGGGGCTGGCGGGCGCCGTGGTGGGCTCGCTCGTCTCGATGGCGATCCTTCTGGTGCTGCTGGTGATGGAGTACTGCGCAATCCGCCGGCGCATGAGCCGGGGCTACTAGCGCCGCGCGCCCTTCGCGGGGCGCTTGCGCACGGAGTAGCCAAACGTCCCGATGCGCCGCCCCAGCTCGAAGTACTCGCCGTGGCTGTACGCGGTGAGGCCGGCGCGCGCCAGGTCGAGTCGGCCACGGTCGTCGAGCAGCGCGTCCTCGACCTGCACGGCCGTGACGTCGGCCAGGAACAGGTGGTGGCTCCCCAGCTCCAACACGTCGCGCACGCGGCACTCGATGCTCACCGGCGACTCCGCGATGGCGGGCGCCAGCTCGAGCGTCGTGGCCGGCGCGGGCGTGAGGCGGCACTCCGCCCACTTGTCAAAGTCGCGCCCGGAGCGCACGCCGCACCAGTCGCAGGCGCGCTGCAGCCGCGCGGTCACGAGGTTCACCACGAACTCGCCGGACTCGCGCACGATGTGGTAGCTGTGCCGCTCCGGCCGCAGGGAGATCGAGAGCATCGGGGGGTTGGTGCAGACGGTCCCCGCCCACGCCACCGTGACGATGTCCTTCTCGCCCGCCGCATTTGCGCAGCTCACCATCACCGCCGGCAGCGGGTAGAGCATGTTGCCGCCCTGCCAGGTCTGCTTTGCCATGTGTCCTCCGATCGCGGTCCTGGGGCAGAGTGTACTCGAGCGCACCTCGCACGTCGCACAAATCAGAGGGGAAATCCCCCGCCAAAATGTGCGACGTGCGAGGTCGGCCTTTTATGCCGCGGCGAGCGCCCCTCCCCTAGTCGAGTTCCTTCGCGCCCGTCCAGAGCTGCCAGTACTCGCCGCGCAGGGCGAGAAGCTCCTCGTGCGTGCCGCGCTCCACGATCCG
>CALUHH010000033.1 GCA_944320385.1 uncultured Atopobiaceae bacterium
GGAGACCCCGGGCGGGGACGCCCGCCCGGGATTTTCCCATGACTATTGACAACGGGAATTACATATCAAGGATCGCGTCTCGTCCGGGCTTCGGGGCAGCTTGTGCTTAAGGATCGCGTCTCGTCCGGGCTGCTGGCCGGTCCGTGCTTAAGAAAACGCGCTCGTCCGGCGAGAAGAACCTCGCGTGCTTAAGAAAACGCGCTCGTCCGGACGGCTGCGCCCGGTTCCTCTCGGATAGGAGCGATTTCCTAAGCGTTGCACGTCCTTCTCGCCGGATGAGACGGATTTCTTAAGCGCGGCACCGCTCTGGTTCCGGATGCGGCGCAAACCTTAAGCGCGGCACCGCCCGCAGCCCGGATGAGCCGCAAACCTTAAGCGCGGCACCGCCCTGACCCCGGATGCGGCGCAAACCTTAAGCGTGCGCGGCGCCGTTCTCCGGATGCGGCGCAAAGGCTAAGCGTGCACGAGCCGCCCGCAGCGCCGCCCGCCCTTCTCGGTGTAAAAATGCGAGCTGATGGGTATCAACACCCCATCGCGGCGCGCCCAGTCGCCGCCCAGGAGAGAGGAACTCCCATGGCCGAGGTCAAGTTCTACCGCTGCAACCACTGCGGCAACATCGTCGCCGTCGTGAAGGACGGCGGGGTCACGCCGAGCTGCTGCGGCGAGCCCATGGAGCTGCTCGTCGCCGGCTCCACCGATGCGGCGACCGAGAAGCACGTGCCCGTCGTCGCCAAGGACGGCAACCACATCGTCGTGAGCGTCGGGGAGGTGGCCCACCCCATGCTGCCCGAGCACTACATCGAGTGGGTGGCGCTGGTCACGGACGGCAAGCTCTGCCTCAAGCACCTCGCGCCCGGCGACGAGCCCGTTGCCAAGTTCGGCGCCTGCTGCTCCGCGGGCGGCACCGTCTACGCCTACTGCAACCTGCACGGCCTCTGGAAGGCCGAGGTCGGCGCGTAGGCTGGGGCACGGCGCGGAATCGGGCGGGGTCCTGGCGACGGGGCCCCGCCCAACGTGTGCCGCGCGGCAGACCGGCCGCGGCGTGTGGCACAATTGGGAGACGAGAAGAGCGACGGGGGAGGGCGCATGAGGATCGCGATTGCCCAGATGAGCACCAGGGCGGGAGACTTTGGGGCCACGGCGGAGCGGATGGTCGAGCTCTCGCGCCGCTGCGCGGGGCAGGGCGTCGACCTGCTCGTGTTCCCGGCGCCCGCGCTCTGCGGCGTGACGCCCGTCGCCTACGCTGACCGCGAGGGGTTCCTGCTCGACCTCGCCGAGTGCCTCCTGGGGCTGGTCGAGGACCTCGCCTGCCCCTGCCTGGTGCCGGTTCTCGCCGACCTCGACGGCACCCCGCTTCCCGAGGCGATGCTCATCTCGGACGGCTCGATCGTCCCGCTGCGGCTCGCCGCCTACCTCGAGGCGGTCGCCGGCGGCGAGGGGTCGGTCGACATGAGCGCGCGCCCGCTTCCGGAGGTCGAGTTTGCCGGCGCCCGCCTGGGCGTCGCCTTCACCTACGACGACCTCGACGACTACGACGAGTACGAGTACGACGTCGACGTGGTCGTATACCTCTCCTCGTACGGCTTTGCCATCGACGACGCCTCCAGCGCGCTCGGCAGCGCGCTCACCGAGGGGCGCTTCCCCGCGGACGCCGAGGCCACGGGCGCCTGGGTCGTGGGCGTCGGCGCCGTGGGCAGCTACGACAGCCAGGTCTTCTGTGGGTCGAGCTTCGTCCTCGCGCCGTGGGGGGAGCTCGCCGCCCAGGCCCCGAGCCTCGAGGAGGCCCTGCTGGTGTGCGACGTCGACCCCTCCGCCGAGGGCCCCCTCGCGGAGCCGCTCACGCCCGAGGTCTACGACGCCACCCTCATGGCCTGGGGCGCCGCCGCCCGCGGGCTGGCGGACGCGTGCGCGCTCGCCGGCGACGGCGGGGCGTGCGCCGTCGTGGACGGGTCGCTCGGCTCGATGGTGACGCTGGCGCTCGCGACCGACGCCCTCGGCCCCACCAACGTGCGCGCCCTCGTGCTGCCCACGGGAAACGTCGCGCTCGACGCCGCCTCTGAGCGCCTCGTCGCGGCGCTCAGGCTCCCCGAGGGCAACGTGTCCCGCCTCGACGCCGCGACGTCCGACCCTGCCCTCGCACGCGACCTCGCCGAGGCGCATCTCGCCGCGCTCGCGCGCGAGACGGGTGCCGCGGCGCTCGGCTCCGACGACAAGACGGGGCGCGCGCTCGGATGCGAGGTGCGCGCCTCCGCCGCCCAGGTGAGCCCCCTCGCCGACCTCTACCGCTCCGACGTGGTGGCCCTCGCGCACCTGAGGAACACCATCTCGCCCGCCATCCCCGCCGAGGCCTTCTCGGCGCTCGGGGCTCCGCCCGTTCCCGGCCTCGAGCGGCTCTCCTCCGACGAGGTCCGCCTCGAGTTCATCGACCTCGTCCTCTCGAGTCACATCGAGTGGGAGCTTCCGCTCACCGACGTCGCGGCAGAGCGCGGGCGCCCCGAGTCGGTCGCCGCCATCATCGGGCTCGCGCGCGAAGCGAGCGCCCGACGTCCCGTTACGGCCCCGTCCATCGCCCTCACCTCCAAGACGCTCGTCGAGGCGCGCGCCCCGCGCGGGCTGGCGTGGTCGGACCGCGTGCGCGCCGAGGAGGAGCGCATACGCGTGGAGGAGGCCGTCGAGGCGCTCTCGCAGGCGGGCTCCCTCGCCGCGCGCGACGACGAGAGGGCGACGCCCGAGCCCACGGAGCGCGACCATGACAAGGAGATCCACGACCTTCTGGGCTACCTGAGGGACTTCTCGCAGGGAGGAGGCTTCTCCGGTCCCCGTGACGACGAGGGCGGGGGCAGGCACGGCGGCCAGGAAGCGGGCCCGCGCCCGCTCTGGGAGGGTCCCTTCTCCGAGAACTGAGAATGCGGTTGCCAAGTCCCGCCCGTGTGCTATGATAGAACGAACGTTCTAGTAATGGCAGGGGAGGCACATGGTCATTCTCGGCATAGACCCGGGACTCGCCCACACCGGATGGGGCGTGGTCGAGACGCGCGGCCCCATATGCAGGGCGCGCGCCTACGGCTGCGTCACCACCACGGCCTCGGAGCCCATTGACCTGCGCCTCGGCCGCATCTACCGCAAGCTCAGAGAGGTGATCGAGAAGTACGGCCCCACCGAGCTCGCCATCGAGAGCATCTACTTTGGCGAGAACACCAAGTCCGCGATCGCCACCGCGCAGGCGCGCGGAGCGGCGATCGTCGCCTGCTCGACGGCGGGCCTCTCGGTGGGGGAGTACACGCCCATGCAGATCAAGCAGGCCGTCGTGGGCACGGGCGCCGCGGACAAGCGCCAGGTCATGTACATGGTGCGCACGGTCCTGGAGCTCGACCACGAGCCGCGGCCCGACCACGCGGCGGACGCGCTCGCCGCGGCGGTCTGCCACGCCAACTTCACCCGCACCAGGAGCCTCGAGGAGGCAAGGAGGGTCATCGCGTGATAGTCCAGCTTACCGGCACGCTCCTCGAGGTGCTGCCCACCCACATCGTGCTCGACGTCGGCGGCGTAGGCTTTGAGCTGGGCGTCTCGTCGACCACGGCGGCCTCGCTGCCGCACGTGGGGGAGTCCGGCGTGACCGTGCTCGCGCGCATGGTCGTGCGCGACGGCTCGATGGAGCTCTACGGCTTTGCCACGCGCGAGGAGCGGGCGCTGTTCGACCAGCTGAGGGCCATCTCGGGGGTGGGGTCCAAGCTCGCCCTCTCCGTGCTCTCGACCTTCTCGCCCGCCGCGCTCGCGCAGATCGTGACCACGCAGGACGCCGCGCGCATGGCGCAGGTCCCGGGCGTGGGGCGCAAGAAGGCGAGCCGCCTGATCGTGGAGCTCTCGGACGTCTTCTCCAAGGACGCCGAGCTCCGCGGCCTCGTGGGGCTCTCGAGCCCGGATGCGGCCTCGCTGCCGCTGGGCACCGCCGCCGCGGCGGGCGCCGGCGTGGAGGCGGACGCCACCGAGGCGCTGCTCTCCATGGGCTTCACCTCGCAGGAGGCGGAGCTCGCGCTCGAGGGCCATGCCGAGGCGGGCGCGGTGAGCGTCGAGCAGGTGCTCGCGTATGCCCTGCGGCGCCTGGGGAGTGGTAGATGATGTGGGAGGCAAGCGAGAAGGACCTCTTCGCCGGGGCCGGCGCGGCCGAGCGGCGCCCGGTGGGCCCGCGCGACGTCTCGGGCGAGCTGACGGTCGATGACCTCGACCAGGACCGTACCCTTCGCCCGCGCACCCTCGACGAGTACATCGGCCAGGAGCGCGTCCGCGAGAACCTGCGCGTGCTCATCCAGGCAGCGCGCGACCGCGGCGAGTCGCTCGACCACGTGATCTTCTCGGGCCCCCCGGGACTGGGCAAGACCACGCTCGCGGGCATCGTCGCCAACGAGATGGGCGCGAAGATGCACACCACCTCCGGCCCCGCCATCGAGCGCGCGGGCGACCTCGCGGCCATCCTCACCAACCTCGAGGCCGGTGACGTCCTGTTCGTGGACGAGATTCATCGCCTCAACCACCAGATCGAGGAGATCCTCTACCCGGCGATGGAGGACTTCTTCCTCGACATCGTGATCGGCAAGGGACCGGCGGCGCGCTCCATCCGCATCGACGTCCCGCACTTCACGCTCGTGGGCGCCACCACGCGCACGGGCCTGCTCACCGGGCCGCTGCGCGACCGCTTTGGCATCTCGTACCGCCTGGACTACTACACCACCTCCGAGCTCGCCGTCATCGTGGAGCGCTCCGCGCAGATCCTCGGCGTGCAGATCGACGCGCAGGGCGCGGCCGAGATCGCCTCGCGCTCGCGCGGCACGCCGCGCCTGGCCAACCGCCTGCTCAA
This sequence comes from uncultured Atopobiaceae bacterium, assembly GCA_944320385.1. Lineage (GTDB taxonomy): Bacteria > Actinomycetota > Coriobacteriia > Coriobacteriales > Atopobiaceae > Thermophilibacter. The sequence continues at coordinate 4,856 of CALUHH010000033.1, forward strand.
GCGCGTGCGTGACTACGCGCAGGTCAAGCGCGAGGGCTCGATCACCTGGGAGGTCGCCGCGGAGGCGCTCGAGTTCTTCGAGATCGACGCGATGGGCCTCGACACCATGGACGTGCGTATCCTCACGGCGCTCTGCGAGACCTTCCGCGGGCGTCCCGTCGGTCTCACCACCGTCGCGAGCGCGGTCTCCGAGGACCCCTCGACGCTTGAGGACGTCTACGAGCCCTACCTGCTGCAGCGCGGCCTCATCGTGCGCACCCCGCAGGGGCGCCAGGCAACGCTTGCCGCCTTCGACCACCTCGGCATCGAGCCTCCGTCGAGATAGGCCAAGAAATCCCAGCCTCTGCGTTCTTCTCGCGCGCAAACTAGGTATGATGGGCTTGACTTTGGGTGCGGGGGCCGGGCTCCCTCGTGGTGAAGGAGGACTTACGTGAGCGACTTTGTCAGGGCAGGGAACGTCTTCGTCGGGCAGAGCCTGGCCACGCGCGAGGACATGCTTCGCTTCATTTCCGACAAGGCGGCCGAGCTCGGCATCACCGATGACGCGGGAACCGTCTACGAGGCCTTCGTCGCGCGCGAGGAGATGGGCGAGACCGGCATGACCGACGGCTTTGCCGTGCCGCACGCCAAGTCCGCCGCCATCAAGGAGCCCGCCGTCATCGTGGTCAAGAACGACCACGCCATCGAGTGGCCGAGCTTCGACGACAAGCCCGTCGACATCGCCATCTCGCTGCTCGTGCCGGACGGCGAGGCGGGCACCACGCACATCAGGCTTCTCTCCAAGACCGCCGTCCTTCTCATGAAGGACGAGTTCAAGGCCCTCGTCCGCGGCACGGACGACGCCGAGGCCATCGCGGCCGCCGTCGAGGCGGGAATCGAGGACTAGCCGACGTTCCAGACGATCAGCTCGCAGGCCCCGTCCGCGCATGCCGGCGGGGCCTCGTCACAAGGAGGCAGCATGTTCAAGCAGGCAACCGACAAGCGCGTCGCCGTCTTCATCGCCCCGGGGCTCGAGGAGATCGAGGGCCTCACGGTCGTGGACCTTCTCTTCCGCGCGGGCATCCCGTGCGACACCGTCGCCGTCACGCCCGACCATACGGTGACCTCCTCGCACGAGGTGACCATCGTCTGCAAGCGCTCGATCGCCGACGAGGGATTCTCCTTCGACGACTACGACATGCTCGTGCTTCCCGGCGGCATTCCCGGCACGCCCAACCTGCGCGCCTGCGAGCCGCTGTGCGCCGAGGTCGTCGCGCGCGCCGAGGCGGGAAGGCCCCTCGCCGCCATCTGCGCCGCACCCTCCATCTTTGCCGAGCTGGGGCTGCTTGAGCGGCGCCGCGCGACCTCCAACCCCGGCTTCCAGCACGTGCTCGCCGAGCAGGGGGCGGAGCTTCTCGCCGACGCGCCGGTCGTCGTGGACGGCAACCTCATCACGAGCCAGGGCGCGGGGACCGCGATGCTCTTCGCGCTCGAGATCGTCCGCCACTACCTTGGCGACGAGGCCGTGGAGCGCGTCCGCGCGGGCGTGGTCCTGTAGGGGGCACGGTGGGGGAGACTGGGCTCACCCATCGCGACTACGCGGCCTTCGCGCGCCAGTCGCCCGAGGAGATCGCACGTGCCTGCGAGGTGCAGGTCTTTCGCGCGTCGGGCCCGGGCGGCCAGGGCGTGAACACGACTGACTCGGCGGTGCGGATGCGCCACGTGCCCACCGGCATCACCGTCGTCTCGCGCGAGCACCGCAGCCAGCTGCAGAACCGCGAGCGCTGCGTCGAGAAGATCCTCCAGATCTGCAGGCGCCGCGCCCGCCCGCCGCGCCCGCGCAAGAAGACCCACGTACCCGCCTCCCAGAAGCGCAAGCGCCTCGACGCAAAGCGCGCCCGCGGTCAGGTCAAGCAGCTCCGCCGCCGCGTGGACGGGGAGTAGGGCCGGCAGCGGCCTCTTCCGGCGTTGTGCACACTCTCTGGCGTTGTGTACACTCGCCGGCGTTGTGCGCACTTCTCGACAGCCGTCTACCTGCTGTTTTGCCGAGAAGGACATCGGGCGCAGTGTACACATCGCCAAGGAACGCGCACAACGCCAGGCAATGCGCACAACGGTTGGGTCACGTCGGGCGGGATGGCGGCTACGCCACCTGGCGCCTCCGGAACGAGACCACCGCCACCGGGGTCGAGACGAACGCGAGCGCCGCGTAGAAGAGAAGGACCATGCCTATGAGGTCGAGCACGACCGGGCCGAGCGGGTAGGACTCGAGCGCCGAGAAGAGCACGCTGAAGTTGGCGAAGTTGATCGGGAAGAGGGCGAGCGCGCGCTCGAGCGCGCCCACGCCGGCCGAGGGGACGAGCCCCGTGAGCAGCACAAGCGCTACGTCCGTAAGGAAGACCGCGAGCGTCGAGGGCGTGCGCGAGGAGAGCGCGAGCGTGAGGCACGAGAAGCCGAGGCACGCGACGTACATGAGCCCCACGCATGCGAGCGCGGCCTGACCCGCCGTGAGCGGGTACGGCGAGGTGAGCGCCATGCTCTGAATGGAGAGCCCGAAGCCGTCCGCCCCGTAGAAGACGAGCGAGGACCCCACGATGATGGCGGCGCAGAGGGCGAAGAAGGCGGTCGCGTAGGCGAGCCCCGCCACGACCTTGGCGGCCACGAGCGTCGAGCGGCCGCGCCGGGTGGCGAGCACCACCGCGTCGGCGCCGGAGCTGTACTCGAAGGAGAACGCGGGCGCCAGCGTCACGCACGCCGCGAGGATCGGGAAGACGAGGAAGGCCGCGCAGTCGACCACGTTGCCCCAGCCGCCTGAGTAGCCGTACGTGATGGGATCCGGCACGGATGCGCGCATCTCCGTCCAGTACGCGCGCTCCGCCTCGGAGTACTCCCACATGCCGCCCTGGCCGTCGTCGAGCGCCTGCTGGGTGAGCCCCGCTGCCGCGCCGTACCAGTCGGCCGCCATCTCGGGCGTCACGCGGGCGGCCGTCTGCGCGGGCTCCTCGCCCGAGATCCTCCAGGGTCGCAGCAGCCAGCTCCAGTACGAGTTGTAGATCTCGTCGAACTCCTCGGGCGAGAAGCTCTGCTCGATGAGGGAGAAGACAGCCGCGCCCGTCATCTCGCCCACCGCGTCGCGGTCGATACGCGAGAAGACCATCTCCTGGTAGGCGGCGATGTCCTCCGCGGCTTGCTCGGGGGTGACGACGCCCGCGTGCTTCTCGTCCTCCGCGCGGTTGTACGCGATGGCCTCGACGCCGTAGAACTCCTCGCCGGCGAAGTTCACCGTCCGGTTCTGCGTCACGTTGAGCGCCATGATCGCCGCGAGGAAGACGATGACGCCGACGTTGGCCGCGAGCGCCACGCGGCGGGAGAGCATCTTCTTGAGCTCGAACAGGATGAGCCTAGGCATGGCGTCCCTCCTTGAAGTGGGACCCGCGGGCGGCGCGGGGCAAGCCCGCCCCGGCGGCGCCGTCGCGGAATACGTACAGGTACAGGTCCTCGAGCGTGGGCTCGGCGGGGGCGGAGCCCGGCACCCTGGGCTCGTCCGCCACGTAGCGAAGGAGCGCCCGTCCGCCATCGAGGTGGCGCACGTTGCCCACCGTGAGCGATGCCTCGAGCGCCTCGGCCCGCTCGGCGGGGACGGCGGCCTCCCAGACCCTGCCCTCTGCCTTGGAGACGAGCTCCTCGGGCCTCCCCGAGAGCACCACGGAGCCCGCGCGCATCACGAGGATCTCGTCGGCGATGTGCTCGACGTCGGAGACGATGTGGGTGGAGAGAAGGACGATCTTGTCGCGTGCGAAGCCGGCGATGAGGTTGCGGAAGCGGACGCGCTCCTTGGGGTCGAGTCCGGCCGTGGGCTCGTCGAGCACGAGGACCTCGGGGTCGTTGAGGACGGCCTGCGCGATGCCCAGGCGCTGCCGCATGCCGCCCGAGAAGGTCCGGATGCGGCGGCGCTCCTCGCCGCCGAGCCCCACGCGCTCGAGGAGGGCGAGCGAGCGGTCGCGCGCGTCGCGCCGGCCGAGGCCCTTGAGGGCGGCCATGTACTCCATGAAGTCGAGCGCCGTGAACTCGGGGTAGTAGCCGAAGTCCTGCGGCAGGTAGCCGAGAAGGGCGCGGTAGGCGTCGCCCATGCGCGCGACGGGCGCACCGTCGTAGCACACCTCGCCCGAGGTGGGGCGCAGCACCCCGCACACCATCCTCATGAGCGTGGTCTTGCCGGCGCCGTTGGCGCCAAGCAGACCGTAGACTCCGGGGGTGAGCGTCGCGCTCACGCGGTCCACGGCGATCTTGGGCCCGAACTCCCGGGTCAGCCGGTCGAGCGTCAGTTCCATGCGATTCCTTTCTCGCGGACGATGGTTGGTGGAGGGCGGACTTTTGTACGACCTCGTCGTGGTCCTCACCCGGTGGGCGAGTCAGTGAAGGTCGTTTACCTGCACATATATGACTTCGAATTACCGAGAAGAACAAGGTGCTCGTACAAAAGTCGATGTGGTCCGAGGCCCTAGAGCGCCCCGGCGAGGGAGGGGGCTTCGGCGAAGCCGGAAGCTGCCGCGCGCAGCCACGCGCGGGCCTGTGCCGCCGCGAAGGCAAGCGCCGCCGCCGCTGCCGCCCACCAGGCGAGCGCCGCCGCGGGGCCGAAGGCCGCCGGGCAGAGGGTGCGCGCGAGGACGCAGGCGGCGCACACCCCGGCCGCGGCGGCGACGGCGGCGACCGTCGCGTCCGGGCTCGCCGCGCGGCGGGCGGCGAGGAGCCCCGCCCCGAGGGCCGCGAGGTAGGGCGCGAGCCCCTGGGCGAGCACGGCCCAGGGCGCGCCCCCCGCCGGGCCGGAAAGGGCGGCGAGCAGGGCGATCGCGAGCGCGTCCGCGCAGCAGAGCACGAGCCCCCGGGCGCAGGCCGCGGCCTGGGCGTTCACGGGGCACGCGGCCTCGAGCTCGGCCATGCCGCAGGAGCGCGAGCGCGTGACGCCCGCGAGCGAGGCGAGCGCGAGCGCCGCCCCGAGGGCCGCCGCGACCGTCCCGACGCCGACCCCGGAGAGGGCGCACGGCACGGCGAGAAGGGCGAGCGCCGCGTGCAGCGCCCACGCCCCCGCACCGACGCGGCGGGCCTGGCCGGCGACGACCTCCGCGGCGCGCGGCCGGGCGGGCCGGGCCATCTCGGCCGCGACCGCCTCCACGAGCGCGCGGGGCGCGGCGGCGTCGGTGCCGGGCGCCGCCCGGTAGTGCTCTCGCAGCGCGTCCTCGAGGGCGCGCTCTTCTCGCCTTCTCATCGTGTGCCTCCCCACTCGTCCGTCGATACGTCCAGGTTCGCCCGAAGCGCATCGAGCGCCGAAGACAGGGCGCGCGCCGCCGCGAACCTGCTCATGCCCAGCGCGGCGCCCACCTCGCCGACCGTGAGCCCCTCCCCGTACCTGAGCTCGAGCGCCTCGCGCTGGGCGCGGGGCAGCCGGGCGAGCGCGGAGGCTAGGTCGCGGCGGTCGTCCGCCTCGCCCGGGTCGCCCCCGCCGGGGAGCGCCTCCGGGAGCTCAGCCCACGAGGACGCGCGGTCGCGCGCCATGTCGGCGCAGACGTTGCGGGCGATGGTGACGAGGTAGGCGCGGGCGCGGCCCCGCTCCCGGTAGCGCGAGCGGGCGCGGACGAAGCGCAGGAACGTCTCCTGGGCGGCGTCCTCGGCGAGCCCCGCCGGCGCGTGCCTGCGGCAGTACCGCAGCACGTCGGCGTAGTGCTCGCCGACCAGGCGCTCCGCCTCGCCCATCCGCTCGTTCCTCTCGCCCACGGCGTCACCTCCCTCTATCCCTATTAACGACCCAGTGGGCCGGGATGAGCGGTCAGGCTCCCATTAATTTGGTTTCTGGACATGACTCCTGTTTTGTTTCGAGCTTGTAAACCCCACAGGTAGTGTCTCTTTTATCTGGAGCTGACCGAGTTTTCCCAGTTGGCAACGAATCTGATTTGAATAACATTCACCACCTGTGAGGTTTTGTCGGCGCACTCCGAGCAAAGATAGAATGAGTTAGAAGCCCAGCCGATAGGAGACCCATGGGAGCCTGCACCTCTGCGACCTCCGAGAGCGTTGACCGCATCCGGCGCGAGCTCGAGGCGCTCGCCGACCCCGCGTACCGGGACTTCCAGGCGAAGCTCGTGCCGACCGTCGACCCCGCGCGCATCCTCGGCGTGCGCACGCCGGCGCTGCGCGACTACGCCCGCAGGCTCGTGCGCGAGCGGCTCGCCGACGCGCGTGCATTCCTCGCGGTGCTCCCGCACGAGACCTATGACGAGAACAACCTGCACGGCGACCTCATTGGTCGAATGGCAAAGACTCCTGCGGAGGCGTTCGAGCTGCTCGACGCCTTCCTGCCCTTCGTCGACAACTGGGCGACCTGCGACCTCATCCGCGTTCCCGCCTTCAAGCGCGACCTTCCGGCGGTGCTCGAGCGCATCTGCGGCTGGGTCGCCGCGGGGCCGGAGTACACGGTGCGCTTCGGGGTGGTCCAGCTTATGACGCTCTTCCTGGACGACGCCTTCGAGCCCAAGCACCTCGCGCTCGTCGCCGGCATCGACCGCCCCGAGTACTATGTCAACATGGCGCGCGCCTGGTACCTCTCGTTTGCCCTCATAAAGCAGCCCGCGGCGACGCTGCCCCTCTTTGAGCGGCGGCCAATCGCGCTCGATGCCTGGACGCACAACAAGGCGCTCCAGAAGGCGCGCGAGAGCCGCCGCATCGCGCCTGAGCGGAAGGCATACCTGCAGTCGCTCAAGGTGTGACGCGACGCCGGCCCCCGCGGTTCCGTTGTGCGCACTCCCTGGCGTTGTGTACGCTTACCGGCGATGTGCGCACTTCTCGACAGCTCGTCTACCTGCGGGTTTGCCGAGAAGAACATCGGGGGCAGTGTACACAACGCCGGGGAGTGCGCACAACGCCGGGGAGTGCGCACAACGGAGCAAGGGCCGGGGGACCCGTTCACGCGCACGCGTGGATCGCGTCGCGCAGGAACTGCGCGGCACCCGGGGCCACCTTCTCGTAGTAGGCGCGGAACCGCTCGTCGGAGACGTAGCCGTCGGCCAGGCCCTTGTGGGCCTCGGGCGTGTAGAGTCCATCCGGCCAGTACATGCGCAGCCAGTGGCCGTGCATCGCCACGAGCTTGCGCGCCTCCGGGCCGGCCGGGTCTCCCGCCTCCATCGCGCGGCGCAGCTGCTCGTTGATGGCCAGCGCCAGCTCCTCGGCCTGCAGGTGCGCCGCCTCGCCCATCGCCACGTACTTCTCGTTGGCTGCATCCATCACCTCGTCACCGTAAGCGGCCCGGACCTCTGCGCCATAGGCCTCCTCGTTCGCGGCGACCTCGCGCCAGCGCTTGAGGTGCGGCAGCAGCGTGGCCATGAGCGATACCGCCTCGTCGAGGGAGACGCCGAGCGCCTTTGCCTCCATCGGTGCCGTGGCCTCGATGAACTCGTCCATCGTCATGCCCTTGGCCGTGAAGTCGCCGTGGTCGTAGCAGTACTTGCAGAAGTCCGTGCTCCTGGAGCCGTCCGCCTCGGTGCCGTGCATCTCCTCGTCGGGGATGGGCATGCTGCAGCACTGGCAGTAGTAGCTCATGGGCATGTCGAAGAACCGCTCGAGCGGCACGCCAAAGGTGACGCAGATGAGCTTGACCATGTCGATCCCGGGCGTGGTCTCGCCCTGCTCCCAGCGAGACACCGCCTGCCTCGTCACGTAGAGCCTGCGCGCCATCTCCTCCTGCGTGATTCCCGCCTCCTTGCGGATGTCGGCGATGACGTCCTTGATGGCCATGGGTTCCTCCTTGCTCGCGTCTCTCGGTAAAGCCATTGTCACCGCGCACCTGACGCCGCACAAGAAACAGCCCGTTGCGCGGCTGCGTGGCCGGCGTTGTGCACACTCCCTGGCGTTGTGTACACTCGCCGGCGATGTGCGCACTTCTCGGCAGCTCGTCTACCTGCGGTTTTTCCGAGAAGGACATCGGGGGCAGTGTACACATCGCCAAGGAACGCGCACAACGCCGAGAAGTGCGCACAACGCCGGGCCCCGCGCCTGTGCTACGATGCACCCGACCCGACGGGTCTCTGACGAGGGCAGCCGTACCAGAATCGCAAAGACGGCGCATTATCTGGGAGGTTGTCATGGATTGGGTCATCTTGGTCGTTTCGGGCGCGATGGAGGCCGTGTGGGCCCAGGCCCTCGACCGCTCCGAGGGCTTCTCGCAGCCCATCCCCACGCTCGTGTTCATCGCCGCCCTCGCGGCGAGCATGCTCGGCCTGAGCCATGCCGTCCGCACGATCCCGCTGGGCACCGCCTACGCCGTCTGGGTGGGCATCGGTGCCGCGCTCACGGTGGCGTGGGGCGTCGCCTCCGGCGCGGAGTCGTTCTCGTGGGCAAAGGTGCTGCTCATCGCCGGCCTCGTGGCGTGCGTCGTGGGCCTCAAGCTGGTGGGGGAGACGCGCTAGGCGCTGCGCCCGCGGGTGCGTTTGATGGCTCAGCCGGCGCAGTCGGTGCGACTCGGACCGCTCAGAACGAGAAGAACGAGGGCCCATTAAGTAAACCGCAGCATCAACTAAGCGACCGTCTCCAGGATGCGTACTCCAGAACTTGTCGAATATACAAGACATAAGTGTTACAATCTTGTCCTATATATTAGACAGAATTTGAGTCGAGGCATTCATGGATCGAGAATTGCTCAAACGCATCATCTTCGACCAGCACGAAGTAATCCGCAGCGCACATATCGTTCCCCGACGGTACTCCCTCGAGTCCCGGGCGAACTACGTCATTACCGGATTGCGGCGCGCGGGAAAGTCGACTCTGCTGTATGACGTCGCCCGAAGCTTGGTGCAGGACGGCGTGGCATGGGAGCGTATCGTCTACATCAACTTTGAGGACGAGCGCCTGGTGGACTTCACGTCTGATGACTTCCAGGACATCCAGCTCGTTCAAAGCGAGCTCAGCAACGAGCGCGGTTACTTCTTCTTTGACGAAATTCAAATCGTCCCTAACTGGGAGAAGTTCGCACGTCGGCTCGCCGATGCCGGAGAGCGCGTCTACATCACGGGAAGCAACGCCGCCATGCTCAGCGGTCAGATCTCCTCAACGCTCGGTGGTAGGTACTTCACCCTGCACGTAACCCCCTATCGCTTTGACGAATACCTCGACGCCAACGAGCAGGCACATGAAGAAAGTGCCCTCTACACCACGCAGGGGATCGGACGCATTTCACATTATTTCGATACGTTTTACCAGCTAGGAGGCTTCCCTGAGTCGCTGCGGTTTGACTCGCCGCGCAACTATGTCGAAAACGTCTACCAGAAGGTGCTGCTCGGAGACATTGCGGCGCGCTACAACGTGCGCAACGTAGATGCGCTGCGCGTCCTCATGAAGAAGGTCGCCGAAACCGTACGCAGCGAGGTCTCGTTCACTTCGCTTCATAACGCGCTCAAGTCCATCGGGCACCGCGTCTCCAAGGACACGGTAATCTCGTATCTGAGCTATGCGCAGGAAGCGTACCTACTGTTCAGCGTCAACAATGCAACCGCCAAGTTCGTGGAGCGCGAGGGCTCCCCCAAGTACTACTTTTCGGACAACGGCCTGTTGAATCTCTTCTTCGTTAATCGAGAGACCGCACTGCTGGAAAATGAGGTGGCAGTTGCGCTCTTGGACCGCTTTGGCGAGGACCTGCATTACCTTAAGTCGCCCAAAACCGGTATTGACATCGATTTCTATGTTCCCACGGCTGGGATGGCAGTACAGGTTGCATATTCCATCGCAGGAGACGCACGAGACCGGGAGGTCGGCAACCTCATGAAACTGGCCAGGGAAGATGATGCGGTGAGACGACTTGTCATCGTGACCAAAGGGGAAGACGAGGTCATCCAGCGTGACGGGAGACGCATCGAGGTAACGTCCGCATGGAAGTTCCTGTTGAGGGACTGTTGCGCCTGAAGCGTGCCTGCCACCTGGACGGGCGACGGGGTCTTCGCGACGGCGCATGCTCGCCATGGACATGACGCGGTAACCGGCACTCCGCGTGCGAGCGGTCAATCGAGGCTTGGCACCCCGCCCAGCAGCACGCGCGAGCACTCGCGGACGCAGAGCAGGTAGTACAGGGCGAGAAGAGCGAGGGTCCCCGCAACCGAGCACGCCGCAATGGCGAGAAACGCCTCGTCCGGCACGCCGCGCGCGAGCTGGCGCACCAGCGTGAGGCCAAAGCAGTCGTGCGCCAACGCGAGCGCCGCGGGCACCGCAAAGGCAGCTCCCACCTGCGCCCGCACGGCGCCGCGCACCTCGCGCGCATCGGCCCCGAGCGCCATGAGCGTGGCATAGGCGCGCTGCCCGTCCAGGGCCTGGCTCGCCTGCTGGAGCGCGAGCACCGCGGCTGCCGCCACGAGAAACGCCTCCCCGTAGAAGATCCCCACGTAGCCGATGGGCGCGAGCGACGCCTCCGAGAGCGCGCCCGGGTCAGCGAGCCCGGCCGCGCGCTGCCCGACCGAGAACAGGAGCCCCGCGCAGATCATGCAGACCGCGCAGGCCACGAGCGCGCAGGTGCACGAGAGCGCCTGGCACCCCGTGGACACATGCCCCTCCACCTGCCGCAGCGTGAAGGCGCGCAGCCCCTCCCAGTAGCGGGCGCCCCGACGCATGCGCGCGGGCACGCCCGCCGCCACCAGTCGAAAGACGAGCGACGTCGCCACGTAGGCGGCCCACCCCATCGGCAGGATCGCCAGCACGAAGAGCCCGGGCTGGAGCACGCACGAGCCCCACACCACGGCGAGAAGGACCACGGCGAGCGCCGCCTGCGCGCGCGTCACGCCGCGGTGTCCGGCGAGGGCGAGCCGCTCCGGGGCGCGGTCGTGGCCGAGAAGCTCCACGAGCGGCCGGCGCAGCACGTCCACGACGGAGAGCGCTATCGCGAGCCCCTCTATCCCGGCGAACCACGTGCAGGCGTCAAGCGCCGCCGCGGGCGAGAAGGACCAGGCGAGCCGCCACGGCACCCCAAAGACGAAGGCCGCGACCGCGCCGAACGCCGGCGACGCCGCCGAGCCGAGCGCGAGGCCCGCCGCCAGCCCGAGAAGTCCCACAAGCGCGCCCTCGGCCGCGAGCAGGGCGGCGAGCGTCGGGGCGCGCAGGCCGAGCAGCGCGTACGTCCCGAACTCCCGCGAGCGCCGTCGCACGATGAAGCGGCTCGCGCAGGCCACGAGCACGGCAAAGACCAGCACCACGAAGACCGAGAAGGCGCCCGTGACGTCGCGTGCCTTGTGGATGACCTCGAGCTGCGGGCCCGTGAGCGGCATTGCCAGCAGGTAGTCGCCCGAGGCGTTGAACGAGTAGAGCAGGCACGCGGCAAAGGCGAGCGTGACGAGGTAGACCGAGTAGTCGCGCGCGCAACGCGAGACGTTTCCGAGCGCGACGCGCAGGGTGACGGGCATGGGCGCTCCTTCCGGACGGCGTCAGTGACAGGCCCATCGTCCTTCTCGGCCACCCGGCGCGCCATCGCCTGGGCTTATGCGGCCCTAACGGTTTTGCAAGGTTGTGGGGAACGCCTCCCTGGTGGCTGCGGACAGGCACCTTAGGAAAGGATTAGCAATCGGTTCATGCGCCGTTATGGGGCGCGCCCCTAGGCTTGTTCGAAGCCAAGCCAAAGGAGGGCCTCATGGACACGATGCGCGTCGCGCCGAGAAGATACGTCAGCCGCAGGAGGGCGCGCCGCGCGCCGCTTGTTGTGGGGATGGGGGTGCTGGCCGTCGTCCTTCTCGCCTTCTGGATCGCTGCGGCGGCGGTGGCGCGCGGGACCGAACCTGCGGGCAGCTCGACGCCGCGCGCGGAGTGGCGGGCCGGCGAGGTGCCCTTCCTCTACCAGACCGACCCGCAGTGGGCGGGCCACCCCTACGCAGGCGGAACCGTCGAGAAGAACGGGTGCGGCCCCACGTGTCTCTCCATGGTCTACGTGGCGCTCACCGGGCGCGACGACCTGGACCCCGCCGTCATGGCGGACTTCTCCGAGCGCGGCGGCTACACGTCCGGCGGGATGACGGCGTGGGCGCTCATGACCGAGGGCGCGGCAGAGCTCGGGCTCTCCTCGGAGGAACTGTCCGCCTCGGAGGGAGCCGTGCGCGAGGCGCTTCTCGCGGGGGAGCCCGTCATCTGCAGCGTGGGGCCGGGCGACTTCACCACCACGGGCCACTTCATCGTGTTGTCAGGCGTGGCCGAGGACGGCCAGGTCGTCGTGCACGACCCCAACAGCCCCGAGCGCAGCGCGCGCACCTGGGGCCTCGAGCGCGTGCTCGGGCAGTGCTTGAACCTCTGGGCCCTCTCAGCGGGGCAGTGACGAAAAGAGACAGTCCTTTTTCATCATGCGGGCAGCTCCACGGTAAAGGTGGTACGGCCGTTCTCGCTCGCGGCGGAGATGGTGCCGCCGTGCAGCTCCACGATCTCGCGGGCGATGGCGAGGCCGAGGCCCGCGCCGCCCGTGGCGCTCCCGCGGGACTCGTCCAGCCGGAAGAACCGGTCGAAGATCGCGCGGAGCTTGTGCGAGGGGATGGTCGCGCCCACGTCGGAGACGGTGACGATGACGCGCCCCTCCTCCTCGACGGCCGCGAGCTCGATGGGCGTGCCCTCGTCGCTGTAGGCGATCGCGTTGCGCAGCAGGTTGCCGAAGACGCGTGCGAGGCGCGCCGCGTCGGCGGTGACCATGAGCGGCTCGCCGGGTTCCTCGACGGTGCACGCCGTGCCCGCCACCGTCACCTGCGCCACGTTGCCGTGGGCGGCAAGCGCCGGGTAGAACTCGTCGGCGAGCTGGACGAGAAGCCCGGCGAGGTCCACGGGCGCGAGCTCGAGCTCGATGTTGGTGAGGCTGTAGCGCGTGATGTCGAAGAACTCGTTCACCAGGCGCTCGAGCCGGCACGCCTTGTCGAGCGCGACGCCGGTGTAGCGGGTGCGCTGCGCCTCGGGCATGTCGGGCACCTCGTCCAGGAGCGAGAGGTAGCCGATCACCGAGGTGAGCGGCGTCTTGAGGTCGTGGGCGAGGTAGGTCACGAGGTCGCTCCTGCGCGCGGACTCGTCGGCGAGCTGGCGCTCCCGCTCCGCGGCGGCGCGCTTGGCGTCCGCGGCGACGAGCGCGAGCTCCTCCCAGCCGGGCGGAAAGGCCTCGTGGGCCTCCAGGTCGTGGGCGAGAAAGACGCGCAGCTGCTCGGCGGCGCGGGCGCGCTCCTCGCGGCGCGCGCGGCGGGCCGAGAGGTGCGCGGCCACCGCACAACCCACGGCGAGAAGAACGATGCCGCAGATGCCCAGCTGCAGGAAGAAGTACTTGGTGCCAGAGACGTCCAGCACCACCTCCGGCCAGAGGCCAAATTCGTTCAGGTTGTTGATGTCGAGGATCTGCGGTGCCAGCCAGTCCATGAACGAGCCGTTCCAAGCTGTGTCCACAAAGCCGAAGACCGTGCTGAACGCTGCCGATGCAACCAGGATCGCGCCTGCCCCCATCGCTACGGTCAAGACGATCGGCCGGGCCCCGCCGTTCTTCTCGCTAGCGCTCAATCTTGTACCCCAATCCCCAGACGGTCCTGATGTAACGCGGTTCCTCGAAGGAGTCGCCCATCTTCTCGCGCAGGTGCCGCACGTGCACCGTGATGGAGCCCGAGCCGCGCTCGTAGTATTCGTCGCCAAAGATGCGCTGGTAGAGCTCTCGCGCAGAGACCACCGCACCGTCTGCCTCGAGCAGGATCCGCAGCAGGGAGAACTCCGTCGGCGTGAGGGCGAGCGGGCGCTCATTGAGGGTCGCCTCGTGGGCCGGCACGTCGAGCACAAGGCCGCGGCACGCGATGACGCCGTCCTTCTCGCCATGCGCCCCGCCCGCCGCGTTGTAGGTGGTGTAGCGCCTGAGCTGCGCCTTCACACGCGCCACGAGCTCGAGCGGCAGGAAGGGCTTCACCACGTAGTCGTCCGCGCCCAAGGTGAGGCCGGCGATCTTGTCCGCCTGCTCGCCGCGGGCAGTGAGCATGATCACCGGGTAGCTGTGGTGCTCGCGGATGGCGCGGCAGACCTCGAGGCCGCTCGCGCCGGGCAGCATGACGTCGAGGATTGCGAGGTCTACCTGCGGCGCGTTTTCGTCCGTCACGCGCGCGACCGCAGCTGCGCCATCCTCGAGCGTCTCGACCTCGAGGCCCTCCGCCTCGAGGTAGACGCGGACGAGCTCGCAGATCTCCGGCTCGTCGTCCACCACCAGAACCCGTGCGCCCATGCGTCTCTCCCTTCATCTCGGCCACAAGAATACGCGAGAAGAACGCGGCAGTTCCTAACGTTTGCTTAAGGGCGCAGGCGGGCTCGTCGCCGAGCATGCCGTGGGGGACAGAATCGGCCCGGCGAGCATGAATTCCGTCCTCAGTGGCATGCTCGACGGAGGGCGCGCCCGCGTCGTGCTAGATTGGGGGAGTCCCTAACGAGAAGGAGGCTCAGATGCCCGTCGTCCACACCTACTGCTCGGAGCCCATCTCCGACGCCGCCCGCGAGGCGCTCAAGGCCGCCTACGGCAAGGCCATCGAGGCCGTCCCCGGCAAGTCCGAGGCCTGGCTCATGTGCGTCTTCGACGGTGAGACGCCCATCTACTTTGCCGGCGACGACTCCGAGCCCTCCGCCTACGTCGAGGTGGGCGTGTTCGCGCGCTCCGAGGTCCCCGCCTCCGCGTGGGAGCGCTTCACCGAGGAGGTCACGCCCGTCATCGTTCGCGAGCTGGGCGTGGACCCGACGCGCCTCTACATCCGCTACGACGCGACGGCCAACTTTGGCTGGAACGGGGCGAACTTCTGATGGGGGAGCCCCCGGCAGACGATGCTGCGCGCCTGGCGAGCTATGACGCCTTTGCCGCCGACGTGCGCGCGGAGCTGGCCTCGACCAAGGCCCGCATGAACGAGCTCGCCGCGGCGGGCAAGGTGAAGACGGCCACGTACCGCCAGCTCTTCGCCGCGCGCGTCACGCTCAAGGAGATCGACGCGCGCCTCGCGGAGCGCGGGCTGTAGCCGCGCCGCGGGGGCGTCCGCTAGCCGGCCGCCCTGCCGAGGCAGCGCTCGAGCCCCGCGGAGGCCGATTTGGCCGCCTTAGAGGGCGATTGTGTGCAAAAGATTTGATGTGACGGCCCGGAGGTTGCCTCGTTCTTCTCGCCAATAGGGGTCGTGCGGCCCAAATTGCATGGTTGTGGGCATAATCTTTGATGTTTCGAGGCACTT
>CALUHH010000034.1 GCA_944320385.1 uncultured Atopobiaceae bacterium
GCTGACCAACAAGGGGCATTTTGCGCGCAGGGCGGGAGGGCCCCGGCTGAGGCCGGGGCCCTCCCGCCCTTTTCGCGTTGGGTGACGATCAGCTCTCTCTGAGCTGCCATGAAACTGCATCGTAGCTATAGATAAGCTATTCAGCAACAAAGAAAATACAACAAACTAGAACTTTACGTTCTTTCTAGGTATGCTATATTTTAGACCCCGGGGTACATTCGCCACTACGAAGGGTGTCTGATCACCATGCCTGCAGCCGTCTCCTCTGCCCATTCCGGCTCTATTTGTTCTTCTTATTCTGTTGAGAGCCTGGTTGACCCCTCCTCGGCTCTTTGCGGAGCGCGCGTTCTCTCCTCCTTTTGCACCTCAGGCCGTCCATGCATGCTCGGAATTTGCTCTGAGCCCGGGCTGAGCTCCAAGGAGGTGATCACGGGCATTGTCTCTCGTTTCAACTCTCTCGGGACGAAGGTGATTCGTCGCTTCATGGGTCGTCTCGACCCGTCTGCTGCCTCCGGCTCGATAGTCAGGCTTGCTCGCGACCTCGCAAAGAGCCCCGGCCCTTGTCTCGTTGTTCTTGAGCGCATACCGCCCTCTAATGAGGGTTGCGTTCTCAGGCAGGCTCGGGCACTTACGCGCATGTGGGAGTGTGGCGCGTCCGTGCTCTTCTCGCTCAATCCCGAGGCGGCTCAGCTCCTCGGACAGCTTCCGGAGTGCCTTGTGTTGGGGTCAAAGGACTTGCTTCTGAGCTCTGTCGTCGACGCGATGAGGGATCGGCGCGCCCGGTTGGTCGATGCACTTACGTACGGTATCGTTGACCTTTCAGCCGTGGTGGAGCGCCTTTCTGACGACGACCTGTTTGAGGGTCGATTGCCGCACGCATATGGCGACGCCCTCTGTCGCCTTGTCTCGCCCGCGCTCCGCCGCTCCTTACCCGATGAAGAGCTCAGGGTGCGCCTCTGTATGCTCCTGCTCGGAAGCGGTGACCTCACCGAGCTTGCGCTCGTCCTCGGTGGTCCCGTGTCAGACGTCGTCGACCATATCGATGCGACCGCCCCGTTCTTCAGGATCGACCCTTCGCGGGCGACCTTCTCGACCTTGCTAACCGACTCATGCGCGCTTGTGCCTTCACTGCTGCCTCGACTCGAGCCGACGTGCGCCCAGTTTCCGGACGTGGTCTCCGCCTGTCTCAGGCATCTTCTGGAAAGGGGCTCCTACGGTCGGGCCCTGAGGTTCTTCTCGCTTCCGGGGGCCATGGGCGCGCATGAGCATGCGCTCCGTTTTGGCCCCGCTCTGCTGGACAGGGGCGGATCCGCCGTCGTTGCCGCGGCGCTCGATGAGCTTCCCGCAAATGCTGTCCCGTCGGCGAAGTCGGGGGCCTTGGAGCGGGCGGTGGCGGCCCTTGCCGGCGAGAAGGTCGACGCCTCTGTCTCGGGCGGCGCCGGGAGGCCCATCGTCGACGAGGGCGAACGGGACGCCCTCATGTTCGTGGGCGCGCGCCTTCTTCTGCAGGGCAACATCCCCGCAGCTGACTACGATGGGGACGAGTGGTCGGGACTAGGGCGGCGCTTGCTCGTGCACGGTGAGGCGGCGCGCCTGTTGCTGCGGGGACGGCCCAGCGCGGCGATGCGCCTGCTGATAGCGAACCCGTGCGGGGCGCGCATCGACACAGCCTCCGCGGCCCTTCTCTGTCTCGATCTTGAGGCCGCGAGGCTCCTTCTGTGTGAGGGCGAAGGCCCGGGTGCGGCGCGCTTGAGTCAGGCGTTTGGGCTTCTTGAGTCCGACCCGTTCAAGGGGCTTGCCGGATACGCGCGTGCCGTGCGCGTGCTGAGGGCCCTGTTGGGCGCCGAGGGGGATGCGAGAGGGCTCGAGGCCGCCCTCTCGCGGTCGGAACGTGACGGCGATGTCCTGGTGCAGGCCATCGCCCTTACCGTGGGGTGCGCGCTCGACCTCAGGGGCGGGTCGTATTCGCGGGCGGGTGTCAGGTCGGCGCTCGGCGTCGTCGTTGCCCGTCGCGCGGGGTTTGAGTATCTCGCTCGGGTCGCCCGCTTGTTTGGGGAGGTCGCACACGCGCTGCAAGGGGATTCTTCGATCGAGGCGCCGCGTACGGGGCCCCGCGACGAGCTCGAGGAGATTCGATTGCTTGCGCTGGCTGTCATGAAGACCGACTGCGACGCATATGTTGTGGAGGACGAGCTCGGAGCACGCATTCCGAGCGACTCCATCTGGCTTCTGCTTGCGCTGAGCGACGGGATGGGGTCCTTCTCGGGCCTGTTCGAGAGGATGATGCCAACGAGCTGGCGCTACGCGCTCAATGTCGCACGCCAGGGACGGACGGCTCTCGGACGGGGCGACGCGCGCGCGACGGGATGTGCCGAGCGCCCCGCTTCGACGAGACGGGGCGAATCGGGAAGTGCGTTCGGTGAGCCTCCCGTTAGAGTCACGCTGTTGGGAGAGTTCTCACTTACGGTTCACGGAATCAAGATCCTCGACGGGAGGGTGGGGCATCGCCATGCCCAGTCTATGCTCACCTACCTGCTGCTGCAGCGCCGCTCCACGGCGCTGCGCAAGCAGATTGCCGCCCAGATTTGGCCCGAGTGCGATCCGGTGGTCGGGTCCAATAGGGTCTACCAGGCAACAAGCGCGCTCAGGGCGGCCATAGCGGAGGTCGACCAGGCGCTCGACCCCTTTGTCCTCAACAGGTCGACGAGGTCGATCTCCATTGACGCGACGGTGATGAGCTGTGACGTCGACGAGATGCAGGCCTTTGCGCGCGAGGCCGTCGACGGGGACGATGACGAGGTGGTGCTGCAGATGGCGCGGCAGGTGGAGAGGCTCTATGCTGGCGACCTGTACGTGCCGCCCTCGGACTGCACGGGGTTTGTCGCCCTGAGACGCGAGGAGCTGCGCACGCTCTACGTTGACGCGATGGTGGCGGGTGCCGACGCGGCGCTGCGCCTTGAGAGGAAAAGGACGGCGTCGCGCCTTGCCGCCAACGCGCTGGCCGTCGATGACATGAGGGAGGATGCGGTCATTGCCCTTGCGGGAGCGCTCAAGGCGGATGGGCGAGACGTCGAGGCGGACAGGCAGTGCCGGCGCTATGTGAGGAGGCTCTCCCAGGCGACGGGAAGGACCCCATCTTGGCGCCTGCTGCAGGTGATGGGCGGTGACGCCTGAGCGCGGGATGTCGCGCCGGGGCGAGAGTGCGCTTTTGGTGAGAGGTGCCTATGTGGGCCTTGGTCCGGTTTGCGATGAGTAAAGTGGTGAACATGAGTGTGCCATTGGGGCCACGCCTGGAACCTACAGGGGAGTCGCATGCCTAACTTTCTCTCCAAGCTTCTGTCGATCGGCTCTGACAGAGACCTTAAGGAGTTCGAACGCATTACCGCTCAGGTAAACGACCTCGAGCCGAAGTTTACTGCCATGAGCGAGGAGGAGCTCCGCGGCTGCACCGCGGCGTTCCGAGAGCGCTATGCGCAGGGCGAGACGCTCGACGACCTTCTGCCCGAGGCCTTTGCTGCCGTGCGCGAGGCTTCGCGGCGCACGACGGGCATGCGTCACTTTGACGTCCAGATCATCGGCGCCATCGCGCTCCATCGCGGGACCATCGCCGAGATGAAGACGGGCGAGGGCAAGACGCTGGTCTGCACCCTCGCCGCCTACCTCAACGCCATCCCCGGCAAGGGCGTCCACGTCGTCACGGTCAACGACTACCTTGCCAAGCGAGACAGCGAGTGGATGGGTCGCATCTATCGCTACCTCGGCATGTCCGTGGGCCTCATCCAGAACGGCATGCGCCTTCCCCTGAAGAAGCCCGCCTACGAGGCGGACATCACCTACGGCACGAACTCCGAGTTCGGCTTCGACTACCTGCGCGACAACATGGTCACGCGCCCGAGCATGCGCGTCCAGCGCGGGCATCACTACGCGATCGTCGACGAGGCGGACTCCATCCTCATCGACGAGGCGCGCACGCCGCTCATCATCTCCGGCGCCGGCACCAAGTCCGCGAGCACCTACAAGGACTTCGCGCGCGCGGTTCGCGGCCTGACGCCCGAGGTCGACTACACGATGGACGAGGCCAAGCACACGATCGCGACGACCGACGAGGGTCTCGAGAAGGTCGAGCGCGCCCTGGGCATCGAGGATATTTACGCTGACGTGTCCGGCCAGCTCGTGAACCACCTTCAGCAGGCGCTCAAGGCCGAGTACATGTTCCACCGCGACCAGCAGTACGTCGTCATCGACGGCGAGGTCAAGATCGTCGACGAGTTCACCGGCCGCATCATGGAGGGCAGGCGCTACTCCGAGGGCCTGCACCAGGCCATCGAGGCGAAAGAGGGCGTGAGCGTCCGCGAGGAGAACCAGACGCTTGCCACCATCACCCTCCAGAACTACTTCCTCATGTATGACAAGCTCTCCGGCATGACGGGCACCGCCATGACCGAGGACGCGGAGTTCCGCGAGGTCTACCACATCCCCGTCCAGGTCATTCCGCCCAACAAGCCCGTCGCCCGCGTCGACCATGACGACCTCGTCTATCGCACGATCGACGCCAAGTTCAAGGCCGTCGCCGATGACGTGGTGGAGCGCCACTCCACGGGCCAGCCGGTCCTCGTGGGCACCGTTTCCATCGAGAACTCCGAGCGGCTCTCCCGCATCCTCGACAAGCGCGGCATCAAGCACAGCGTGCTCAACGCCAAGCACCATGAGCGCGAGGCCCAGATCGTCGCCCAGGCGGGCCGCGAGGGCGCGGTCACCATCGCGACCAACATGGCCGGCCGAGGCACGGACATCCTGCTCGGCGGCAATCCGGACCTCATAGCAGATGACTATCTCCGCGAGGACGGCATCGATCCCGAGGAGGCCACCCAAGAACAGCGCGAAGAGGCGCAGAGGCGCGCGAAGGCGCTGTGCGACGGCGAGAAGGAGCGCGTGCTCGCCGCCGGAGGCCTGTGCGTCATCGGCACCGAGCGTCATGAGAGCCGCCGCATCGACAACCAGCTCCGCGGCCGCTCCGGCCGTCAGGGCGATCCCGGCGAGACCCAGTTCTACCTCTCGCTGGAGGATGACCTCATGCGCCTGTTTGGCGGGGACCGCATGGATCGCATCTCCGCGATGATGCAGAAGTACGACATGCCGGATGACATGCCGATCCAGGCCAAGATGGTCACCAAGGCGGTCGAGAGCGCCCAGCGCAAGATCGAGGAGATCAACTTCGCGATGCGCAAGAACGTCCTCGACTACGACAACGTCATGAACACGCAGCGCCAGGTCATCTACGAGGAGCGCAACAAGATTCTCGACGGCAAGGACCTGATGGCTCACATCGACGAGGTCACGCACGACACGGTCGAGCGCGAGGTGCGCGGCTTCGCCCCGCAGGATCGCGGCGAGCAGTGGGACGCCCGCGGCCTCTCCCTGTGGCTCGGCGAGCTCACGGGACGCAAGGACCTGCCCGTTGTTGACCCGGAGGAGGACCCCGAGCCCGAGGAGGTCGTCCAGACCGTTGTCGACTTCGTCCGCTCCTGCTTTGCCGAGAAGGCGGAGCACCTGGGCGACGAGGCCATGAACGCTCTTGCCGCTCAGGTCATGCTGCGCGTCATCGACACGCGCTGGATGGCCTACCTCCAGGAGATGGACTACCTCAAGACGGGCATCGGCCTGCGCGGCTTTGGCCAGCGCGACCCGCTGGTCGAGTACAAGGGCGAGGCCTACGCGGCCTTTGCCGAGCTCGTCTCCACGATGTACGAGGACTTCCTGCGCACCATCCTGCGCCTCGAGGTCGTGGTGAAGCCGGCTCCCCAGCAGGCGGCACCCGCCGACGAGATTCCCGACCAGCTGCGCGGCGCTCGTTACTCGGGCCCCGCCGAGGCCGACGGCGCGCGTGGCGCGCGCATTGCTCCGGGGGCCGGCGCCCCCGCCGGAGCGCCCCAGGGCGCACAGCCGGGCGCAGGCAAGCCGCTCACGTACCGCAAGTCGGACGACCCCGACCCGTACGTCGGGGTGGGGCGCAACGACCCCTGCCCCTGCGGCAGCGGCAAGAAGTTCAAGAACTGCCACGGTAGGAACCAGTAGATGGCCGACGTCTCGTCTCAGAGCCTCGACGCCCTGAGCGCCCGCCTCGTCGAGGTCGAGGGATACCTGCACCTCGAGGAGAAGCGACGCGTGATCGAGGAGCTCGAGACGCGCAGCGCGGACCCGGACTTCTGGAACGACGCCGACGCCGCCCGCGCCACGATGGAGCGCCTCGCCGCGGCACGCGATGACGTCCGCGGGCTCGACGCCGCGCGCGCCAAGCTCGAGGATGCCCGCGCGGCCCTCGAGCTTGGCGAGGAGATGGGCGACGAGGGACTTCTCGCCGAGGCGTCAAGCCTCGTCGATTCTCTGGAAAACGACCTCTCCGAGCTTGAGCTCTCGAGCTGGTTCACCGACGAGCTCGACCACGGCGACGCCATCGTCACCGTGACCCCCGGCCAGGGCGGCCTCGAGGCGCAGGACTGGTGCGAGATGCTGTTTCGCATGTACCAGCGCTACTGCGACCGTCGCGGCTGGAAGGTGACCGTCAACGACGCCGTGCCGGGGGAGGCCATCGGCCTCGACCGCGCCACGTTCACGGTGAGCGGCCACAACGCCTACGGCATGCTCCGTGCCGAGCAGGGCGTTCACCGCCTGGTGCGCATCTCGCCCACCGACGCCAAGAAGCGTCGCCAGACCACCTTTGCCGGCGTCGAGGTGCTCCCGGTCCTTCCCGATGACGTAGAGGTCGAGATCGATCCCAACGACCTGCGCATCGACGTCTATCACGCGTCGGGTCACGGCGGACAGGGCGTCAACACGACCGACTCCGCCGTCCGCATAACGCACCTTCCGACCGGCATCGTCGTGACGTGCCAGAACGAGCGCAGCCAGCTCCAGAACAAGGCGTTTGCGATGAGCGTCCTCAGGAGCCGTCTCTACGAGATGGAGCTCGCCCGGCGCGCGGAGGAGCTCGACGAGCTGCGCGGCCCCAAGCACGACATCGGGTTTGGCAACCAGATTCGCAGCTACGTCCTCTATCCCTACCAGCTCGTCAAGGACCTGCGCACGAACGTGGAGACCAGCAACGTCGACGCCGTCCTCAAAGACGGCGACCTCGACCAGTTTGTCGTCGGGTACCATCGCTGGGCGGTGGGAGAGGGGCAGGCGTCGTGAGCGCGATTCCCTGGAGGACGGTGCTCCACGACGCCGCGCTGATCGTCGCGGGCTCGCTCATCTTTGCCGTGGGCGTCGACATGTTCGAGATTCCCAACGGACTTGCGGCGGGGGGCGTGACCGGTCTGGCCACGGTCTTCTATGCCATCGCGGACAACATGGGCTTCTACCTCCCCGTGGGCCTTCAGACCATTGCCATGAACGCGGTTCTTCTCGCCCTGGTGGTGCGCTCGGGAGACCGCGGCTACATCGTTCGCACCGTCGGGGGCATCATCGCCTGCGGCTTGCTCACGGACCTGCTCGCCCCCGTCGTGCCCGTGCTCGGCGGCGAGAGCGACCTTCTGCTCTGCGCCCTGTGGGGCGGCGTCATCACCGGAGTGGGGCTGGGCCTGGTCTTCAGGACGGGCGGCAACACGGGCGGCACCGACATCGTCTCCCAGATTCTGGCGAGAAGAACCGGCATGCCCGTGGGGACCGCCGTCATCATCGTCGACGGCGTCATCATCGCCTTCTCGGCCACGGTCTTCTCGGTCGAGCAGGCCCTCTACGCTGCCGTGGCGATGTTCATCTGCGGCAAGGTCATCGACGCCGTCGTGGACGGCCCCCGCTCCGCACGTGCCGCCTACATCATCTCGACCGAGCACGACCGCATCGCCAACGAGATCCTCTACACGCTCAACCGCGGCTGCACGGAGCTGCAGGCGCGCGGCGTCTGGAGCGGCAACAGCCGGCCAGTCCTTCTCTGCGTGCTCGGGCGGTCGGAGGGCATGCGCCTCAAGCAGATCGTGGCCGAAATCGACCCGGAGGCCATCGTCATCATCTCCGAGGTCCACGAGGTCTTTGGCGAGGGGTTCCGCCAGATCGAGGGGTGAGACGGCGTCCCATGTGGGGAGCTTCTGCAATTAGATGAGTCCGGGCGCCGCCCCGGCTAAGAAATGCTGGGCTTTTGCTAGACTGTGGCCCGTATCTGCCCATCTTGAGCACAAGAGAAGGAGCTTCTGTGGCCAGTCACTTTCGCAGCACTGAGCGACAGGGTTCGGAGGGCGACGAGCAGCTCGACGTCATCTCCGACGTGGCTCCGCAGGAGGTAGCGACCTCGGCAGAGGAGGCCGTCGAGACCATTTCCGAGTCCATCGACGCCCCCGTCGTCCCCGAGGTTCCCGAGACTCCCGAGGCCTTCGAGGCGCCTGCGGCGCCTGCCGAGACCGCCCTCGAGGAGGTTCACGCCGTTACCGCCGGCGAGCCCGCCGACCCGACCGAGCAGCCCGGGTTCACGAGCGTCTTTGCGTCCCTTGCGGGCGAGGACGCCCCCGAGGTCTCTCGCACCGGGACTCCGACCGTCTCGTTCAAAAACGTCACACTCATCTACCCGGCCCAGCCCAACAAGCCCGCACTGGATGACGTCAGCCTTGACATCTATCCCGGCGAGTTCGTCTTCGTCGTCGGCCACTCGGGGTCTGGCAAGTCGTCGCTTCTGCGCCTCATCACGCGCGAGCTGCGCGCCTCTTCCGGCCAGGTGATCGTTGCCGGCCAGGACCTCACCAAGATGCGCAACCGCAAGGTTCCGTACCTTCGCCGTCAGATCGGCACGGTCTACCAGGACTTCAAGCTGCTGCCCGACAAGACCGTCTACGAGAACGTCGCGTTTGCCCTCGAGTGCATCGGCAAGCCCAAGTCCGTCATCAAGGCCCAGGTTCCCGAGGTCCTTCGCCTCGTTGGCCTGGGGGAGCGCATGAAGCACTTCCCCGACCAGCTCTCGGGCGGCGAGCAGCAGCGCGTGTCCGTCGCGCGCGCCATGGTCAACCGTCCGCCGCTGCTCGTCTGCGACGAGCCGACGGGCAACCTCGACCCCGCCATCTCGCTGGGCATCATGAAGCTGCTCGACCGCATCAACCGCGCGGGCACCACGGTCATCATGGCGACCCACGACCGCGAGATGGTCGACTCGATGCGCCGCCGCGTCATCGCCCTCGAGGCGGGACACGTGGTGCGCGACCAGGAGAGGGGAGGCTACGGCTACTATGGCGCCCTCTAACATCGGCTACTCTCTTCGCGAGTGCGGCCACCACTTCCGTCGCAACTGGACGACGGTCCTCGGTGCCGTGGTCACGATCTTCCTGTCCCTGTTCATCATCGGCCTCTTCGTCCTTGGGTCCGCGACGCTCAACAGCATGATCGGGGGCGTCGAGGACCAGGTGACCATCCAGGCCTTCCTCTCCGACGATGCCGACCAGAGCGCCGTCGAGGACTATCAGGCCGAGATCGAGAGCTGGGACAACGTCGAGTCCGTGACGTACAAGACCAAGGAGCAGGCACTCGAGGAGTTCCGCACCTCCATGTCCAATCGCAACGCCGCGGACGCGGTGACCGCGCTTGACGGCGAGAACCCCCTGCCCGCCTCCCTTGTCATCCGCGTGCTTGAGGCGCAGGAGGTCGAGTCGACCGCCCAGCGCATCATGGACGACCCCGCCTTCGCCGAGATCTGCGACGACGCCGCTAACCCGGCGGGTGACGTCCAGTACGGCCAGGGCACCGTCGAGCGCCTCCTGAGCCTTGCGACCTACATCCGCATCGCCGCCGTCGCCCTCGTCGTCCTTCTCACCTTTGTGGCGTTCGTCTTCATCAACAACACGATTCGCCTCGCCATCACCGCGCGTCGCCGCGAGATCGGCATCATGCGCCTCGTCGGCGCGTCCAACGGCTTCATCCGCGGGCCCTTCATCATGGAGGGCACGGTCGAGGCCATCATCGGCGCCCTGCTCGCCATCGCCGCGCTCGCCGCGGGCGCCAACACGCTCCTGCCCGAGCTCCAGCAGAACCTCTCGTTCCTCGCGTTCGAGATTCCCCCTGCGACGCTCTACATCTGCTTTGCGGGCCTTCTGCTCGTCGGCGTGATCATCGGCCTGTTTGGGTCGGCCATCGCCATGAGGCGCTACCTCAAGGTCTAGCGAGAAGAACGACGCCTCGCGCGCTTCCGAGCCCGGTCCCGCCGTCCGCGGGGCCGGGCTTTTTGTCCGGCCCGTGGGGTACCATCGAGAAAAGCGACGCGAGGGGAGGTCATATGGGAAGGGGCCGTCCGCATCACGGCAGCAGGAGGCGCGGGCGCTCTGGCGGCCCGCGGCGGCGCAGCCGCACCCTCGCGGGGACGCTCGTCGTCTCGAGCCCCGGCGTGGCGCACGTCGAAACGGCGGAAGGGGAGTTCGAGCTCGTTCGTCACGGCCAGCGGGAGGCCATGGACGGCGACGAGGTCGAGGTCGCGCTCGTGGAGCAGCGCGGGCGCGCGCCGCGCGCGGTCGTGCGCTCGGTGCTCCAGCGCTCCGTCACGACGCTGCTCGGCACCTTTTCCCAGGCGGACCCCCTTGGGGTCGTGACTCCCCTCGACGTGCGCCTCGGGCACGACTTCTTCGTCGTTCCGGAGGACCCCTGCGTCGGGCGTCTGGCGCTGCGCGAGGGGGATGTCGTGCTCGCGCGCATAACCGAGTACCCCACGCGCAGGAGCTCCGCCGTCGTCACCGTCGAGCGCCGCGTCGGCGCTCCCGACGAGCTCGACCTCAACATCGAGGCGGTCGTCGCCTCCTACGGGCTGCCGGGCGCGTTCTCCCGTGCCGTCTTGAGCCAGGCCGAGAAGATCGTGGCGGACGTGGCCGGAGCCCTTGCCGCCGACCCGGCGCGCCGCGACCTGCGCGAGACCCTCTGCGTGACGATAGACCCCGTCGACGCGAGGGACTTTGACGACGCGGTGAGCGCGCGCCGCGTTGACGGGGGATTTGAGCTCGGCGTTCACATCGCGGACGTCACGCACTACGTCCTGCCGGACGACCCCATCGACAACGAGGCGAAGCGGCGGACCTGCTCCGCGTATCTCGTCGACCGGGTGATACCCATGCTTCCCGAGCGGCTCTCAAACGACGTGTGCTCGCTGCGCCCGAGTGAGGACCGCCTCTCCATGAGCGTTCTCATGCGGCTGGACGCGCGCGGCGACGTCGTCAGGGCGCGCATGTGCGCCTCGGCGATTCGCTCGGCTGCCCGACTTGACTATGACACGGTTGACGCCCTGCTTGGAGGCCAGCTCGTGCCGTCCGCCCTGCCCTGCCCCTCGGGGCGCGCGAACGAAGTCGCGGACATGCTCGCCGTGCTCGACGAGGTGCGCGCTCTGCGCGAGGACGTGCGCCGGGAGCGCGGCGCCATCGACTTTGAGACCGTCGAGGCCAAGGTGCTGCTCGATGACGGGGGACGTCCCACCGGCGTCTCCGTGCGACGCCGAACGCGCGCCACGGGCCTCATCGAGGAGGCGATGCTGCTCGCCAACGAGTGCGTGGCCAGGCGCCTCGCCGACGCCGAGGCCCCGGCGGCATATCGAGTCCACGAGCCTCCCGTCGAGGAAGACCTCAGGGCCTGCGTGCAGCCTCTGCGCGAGCTCGGCGTCCTCGGCTCCGGCGACGTTGCGGCCCTGCTCTCCGGCAGCCCCTTCGCCATTCGGTCCGCGCTGGAGCGCGCTCGGGGGACAGCTGCCGCCGCATCCGCAAACGCGCTGCTGCTGCGGGCGCAGCGCCGCGCGGTCTACCTGCCCGTCAACGAGGGACACTACGCGCTCGGGGCGCCGGCGTACTGCCACTTCACCTCGCCCATCCGGCGCTATCCGGACGTCCTCGTGCATCGCGCCCTCAAGGCGCTCCTGCGCGGGGAGATCGAGGGAAAGGGCATGCGCGCGCAGGCGGCAGCGCTCCCGCAGCTGTGTCGCACGTGCTCGGAGCGGGAGCGCGCCGCCGACGCGGCGGGCCGGGCGTCGCAGAAGATCAAGATGGCGGAGCTCTTCTCGGAGCGCGTGGGAGAGGTCTTCTCGGGCGTGATTTCGGGGTGCGCGAGCTTCGGCGTGTTCGTGACGCTGGACGACACCTATGCCGAGGGGCTTGTCCCCATACGCTCCCTCGGGGACGAGTGGTTCACGCACGACGAGGTGCGCATGACTCTCACGGGCGAGGAGTCGGGGGAGGTCTGGGGGCTGGGGCGCCGCGTCGCCGTCGAGGTGACGGGCACCAATGTCGCGCGCGGCCAGATAGACCTCGCGCTCGTTCGCGGCAACCGCCCGCGAGGTACTTCTCGCTGAGCGGGTATGAGCTGCGCGATAATGGGAAGACTTAGGTTCTAGGAGATTTGTGCGGCGAAGGCCGCCGGGAGGCTAGATGACCCAGACAACGATGACCGATGACCTGGAGCGCGCCGAGGGCCTGATGCTCCAAGGGCAGCCCGAGCAGGCACGCGACCTTCTCGCGCGCCTTGCCGAGGATGCCGAGGAATACGTGGACAAGAACTGCCCCACGACCGACGAGGTCCAGTGGTTCAGCTTCCCCACGCTCTTCGAGCGCCTGGCGTATCGTCGTGTCGAGAAGGACCCGCGTGAGCTGCGCGACGTGGGCGAGCCGCTCGACCGCCTCTACAACGACCTCGCCCTTGCGAGCGTCCAGGCGGGAGACTACGACGAGGCGATGGCGGCGCTCAAGCGCGCCGTGCGCTGGAACCCCATGGACTGCAGCTACCGGCTCAACCTCGCAGACCTCTTCCGGGTGTCCGGCGACGTCCAGGAGTACCTCGCCCTCACCTACAGCGTGTTCGAGCGCGCGAGCGACGCCCGCCACCTCGTCCGCGCGTTCCTCAACTTCTCCGGATGGTTTGCCTCGACGGGAAAGCCGCGCGCCGCGGCGGCCGCCCTGCGCGCCGCCCGCGCGCTCGACCTGACCGACTCCGGCCTCGAGGCTGCGCTCGATCAGGCCGCGGGGACGGATCGCGACCCGGACCTTCTTGATGACGCCGAGATGTCCGAGCTGCTCGCCGCCGAGGGCCTGCCCGATGGGGCCAACGCCGAGGTCGCCGTCTGCCTGCTCATGTGCGCGGGGGACGCCGCGGCCGCCGGCGCGCGCGACGTTGCGACAAACCTCACGCTGCGCGCGCGCGACCTGGTGGGTGAGCCTGCGGCAAAGGCGCTGCTCGAGCTCATCCACGAGGCCGACGAGGAGGTCGGCGATGGCGAAGAGTAAGGTGCTGCGCCAGGCGGCGGCCGCCAAGCAGGCAAAGCCGTCCAAGAAGACCATCGCCAAGAACCGCTCCGCCCATCACGAGTACTTCATCGACGAGACCTTTGAGGCGGGCATCGAGCTCACGGGTACCGAGGTCAAGAGCCTGCGCGAGCGTGCCTGCCAGCTCACGGACGCGTTTTGCCTCATACGTGGGCGCGAGGCGTGGCTGCACGGCGTTCACATCCACCCCTACTCCAACGGCGGCGTCTGGAACGTCGACCCCGACCGCAAGCGACGCCTCCTGCTCCATCGCCATCAGATCGACTACCTCGACGCCAAGCTTCGCCAGCGTGGCCTGGCGCTGGTGCCGCTGGAGATCTACTTCGACGAGCACAATCGCGTGAAGCTCGCCATTGGCCTGGCGCGCGGCAAGAAGCTCTACGACAAGCGGGCCGACATGGCGCGCCGCGACTCCGACCGCGAGATCGCGCGCGCCCTCAAGGAGCTCAACCGGTAAATGATACGAAGGGACTGTCCCTTCGTATTATCGGAAAGGAGAGGGAGATGGACGCAAGCGCACTGTACAAGTTCTCGTCCGGGCTCTACGTGGTGTCTGCGGACGATGGCGAGCGGGCGGGCGCCTGCATCGTCAACACCGGGCTGCAGGTGACGTCGACGCCGCTTCAGGTCTCCGTGACGGTGAACAAGGAGAACTTCACCTGCGGCGTCATCGGGCGCGCCGGGCACTTCTCGCTCGCCGTGGTGGACGAGTCCGCCGACATGCTCTTCGTGGGCCGCTTTGGCTTCAGGACCTCGGCCGAGGAAGACAAGTACGACGGCATCGCGAGCGCCACGGCCTCGACGGGCGATCCCTACCCCACCGAGCACGCCTGCTCTTACGTGGCGTGCAAGGTGGTCCAGACCGTCGACGTGGGGACGCACCTCACCTTTGTGGGCGAGGTCGTGGACGCGGGCAACCTCTCGGAGGTGGCGCCGATGACGTACGCCTACTATCACGGCACGCTCAAGGGCAAGACCCCGCCCAAGGCGTCGTCGTATGTGGGGGCGCAGTAAAATCGCGATGCCGTGTCTAAAATGACACCATCGTGGTAACATATAAGAAGCAGGACAGTTGAGAGGAGATCAGCATGGCCGAGGAGAAGAAGTACACGTTCCGCTGCACCGTCTGCGGCTGGGAGGTCACCGTCGACACCCCCGAGCTGCCCGAGGACCTCGTCTGCGAGGTCTGCGGCGTCGGCCCCGACATGTTCGAGCTTGTCGAGGAGTAGCGTACGCGCACGTGACGGCGGGGCGGCCTCCTGCGGGAGACCGCCCCGTTCTTCTCGCGTTTCCTGGCTGGGAAAACGGGTAGAATACCCCCACGGCCGCGCAAGCGGCGCGTACGTTGACAGCCGCATGGTGGCAGTCTTCCCATTCCATCCGTGGGGGTGACTGGTTTCGACAGGGTGGGTCTGAGATGGGCAGCAGGCCGTGGTCTCCTCGCCACGCTAAACAGGGGTACCGTCAAATTGAATTGACGACAACAACTCTTTTGAGCCTCAGCTGGCTCTCGCCGCTTAATTAGATAGCGGCGCGCCAATCCGGGAATCGCTCCCGTTCCCGGTGCGGTGTCATTTTAGGGAGATGCTCGGGCGGACGTGGCTGGTATGCCGACCGAAAAGACCGAACCAGCTGGGATGCCAAGCGCGGGTCACCGGGTGCGCGGCGTCCGAGACCTAACCGGTAACTGAGCCTGGAGACACCTGTCAGGGGTCTGCTTTGGACCGGAGTTCGATTCTCCGCACCTCCACCATGCACGCTTCGCGGCCGCCGGCCTACCCGCCGGCGGCCGCTTCTGTTTGCGCCTGTGCGACAATGTGCCGAGAAAAACGACGAGGGGAGAGCTCATGTCTGACGAGAAGAGCCGCGCGGCTGCACCTGCGCTCGTGCTCGAGGGCGGCGGGTTCAGGGGCATGTTCACTGCGGGTGTGCTCGACGTGCTTCAGGAGCGCGGCCTCTATGGCTTCTCGAGCATCTGGGGCGTCTCGGCCGGTGCCATCAACGGCTCCAACTTCCGCTCGCGCCAGATCGGGCGCACGATGCGCGACATCCTGGCCTTTCGCGACGACAGGCGCTTCATGTCGCTGTGGTCGTTCGCCACGACGGGCGACATCGCCGGAGCGGACTTCATGTACGGCGAGGTGCAGGACCGTCTGGACCCCTGCGACGTCGACACGTTCAACTCGTCCGAGACCCCCTTCTACGCCGTCGTCTCGGACGTCACCTTTGGCGCGCCGGACTACCTGCCCGTGCGCCGCTACCCCGATGACCTCGTGAAGGTGCGCGCCTCCGCCTCGCTGCCCACGGTCTCCCGCATCGTGGAGATCGACGGCCACCGCTATCTCGACGGCGGCACGACGGACTCCATCCCCTTCGAGGCCGCCCTGGGCCTTCCCGGCGCGCGCGAGGTCGAGGGGCACGTCCCGGCGGAGCGTGCGCTCGTGGTGCTCACGCGCGACCGCGCCTACGAGCGCGGGGCGGGCTCCGAGGCCATTGCCCTCAAGTCCCACCGCTACGACCGGTACCCGTACTACCTCGAGGCGCTCCAGACGCGCGGCGAGCGCTACAACGCCCAGCGGGCGCGGCTCTGGGAGCTCGAGCGCGAGGGCCGCTGCCTCGTCGTCGCCCCGGAGGAGCCGGTGACGGTGGGCTCGTCCACGCGCGACGGCGAGTCGCTGCTCTCGCTCTACATCGCGGGGCGCCGCCAGGCCGAGGCGCGCCTTGCCGAGATCGACGCCTTTCTCTGCGTCTGTTAGTTGGGGACAGTCCCCAATTAACAGAAAAATTTTATGTAAATTGGGGACTGTCCCCAACTAACAGAGGAGCGGTACGTGATAGATGTTCGTGTGGACCCCGAGCGCCCCTGCCAGGCGCTCGTCACCCTGTGCGCCGGCGAGAAGGACCTGCCGTGCCGCATCGCCTTTCTCGACGAGGACATCGTCCGCGTGACGGTCGACCCGACGGGCGCCTTTGCGCCGTACGCGCGCCCGGTCTCGCCGGACCACGTGGCCCGCATCCAGGCGCAACCTGACGAGTCCGACGTCTACGCCCACCCCGCCGCATGCGTGGCGCACGAGGGCGCGACGCTCGTCGTGTGCGCCGGCGACACGGAGGTTCTTGTCGACAAGGACGACGGACGGCTGACCTTCCGGCGCCGGGGGCGCGTCGTCATGAGGGAGGCGGCCCCGCTCGAGCTGGGCCCCCGCCGCTCCACGCAGACGCTCGCGGCGGCGCCCGGAGAGCGCTTCTTCGGCGGCGGCACGCAGAACGGCCGCGTCGACCACGCGGGCAGCGTCATGCGCATCGTGACCACGCCCATGAACAGCAACCAGTGGGGCGACGGCGGCGTGGCGTCCCCGAGCCCGTTTTTCTGGTCGAGCGCGGGCTACGGCGTGCTGAGGAGCACGTTTGCCCCCGGTCTGTACGACTTTGCGAGCTCCGGCCCCTCGGTCGTCCTGACTCACGAGGATGCGGTGTTCGACGCGTATCTTTTCCTGGCCGATCCCGGCGACCTGCGCTCGACGGCCCGCTCGATCCTGTGCGCCTACTACAAGGCGACGGGCGCCCCCGCGCTGCTCCCGGGCTTTGCCTTCTATCTCGGCCACCTCAACGCCTACAACCGCGACGCCTGGTCGCACGAGCCCGAGGACGGGGCGCAGGAGTGGGTCGTGCGCGGGTCGGCCCCGGCGGACGGGCCGGGTGAGGTGCGCTATGAGCTGGGACGCCGTCGCGGCTATGTGGTGCCGAAGGGCCATCTCGCCGAGTCGCTCAACGGTCCCGACGAGGTCCTCGTCGCCTCGGCCGAGAAGTACCTCGGGCGGACACCCTACGAGTTCTCCGCGCGCGCCGTCGTCGACGAGCACGCCGAGCACGACATGCCCCTCGGCTGGATCCTCCCCAACGACGGCTACGGCGCGGGCTACGGCCACAACGGCTACGAGATGACCGGGGGCGTGGGCGCGGACGGGCAGAGCTCGCCCGAGCGCCTCGCCGCCCTTGCGGCCAACGTCGACAACCTCGCGTCCTTCTCGGCCTATGCCAACGAGCGGGGCGTGGAGGTCGGCCTCTGGGCACAGTCCCAGATCACACCCTCGCCCGACCCAGAGATTACCTGGCAGAACCTGCGCGACTTTGGCGCAGAGGTCTCCCGTGCGGGCGTCCGCGCGCTCAAGACCGACGAGGAGTGGGTCGGCGACGGGTACTCCTTCGGACTCAACGCCACCCGCCAGGGCTACGAGACGCTCGCCGAGCGCACGGGCGAGCGCCCCTTCGTCCTCACGCTGGACGGCTGGGCGGGCACGCAGCGCTACGCGGCGGTGTGGTCCGGAGACCAGGACGGCAGCGACTGGGAGTACATCCGCATGCACGTCCCCACCTACATCGGCCAGGGCCTCTCGGGCAACCCCAACGTGGGGTCGGACCTGGACGGCATCTTCGGCGGAGATGCCATCGTCGCGACGCGCGACTTCCAGTGGAAGGCCCTCACGCCCATCATGCTCGACATGGACGGCTGGGGCTCGCTGCCCAAGCTGCCCTATGCGAGCGGCGACCCGCACACGGGGATCTGCCGCATGTACCTCAAGCTCAAGAGCACGCTGATGCCCTATCTGAGCACCTGCGCGGCGTCCGCCTCGTGCGTCGAGGGCTGGGAGGGCAACGAGGACAGGGGGCTGCCCATGGTGCGCCCGGTCCTGCTCGCGGGAGGCGCGCCGGGCGAGAAGAGCGCCGAGAAGTACGAGTTCCTCCTGGGCGACGCGCTGCTCGTGGCGCCCGTGTACCGCAGCGAGCGCGCCGACGCGGCGGGCAACGACGTCCGCGGCGGCATCTGGCTGCCCGGCGGTCCGGACGACGTCTGGTTCGACTTCTTCTCCGGGGCGCGGCTCCGCGGCGGGCAGGTGCTCGACGGCTATGACGCGCCCCTCTGGAAGCTCCCGCTCTTCGTGCGCGGCGGGGCGATCGTGCCGCGCTGGACGGCGCACAACAACCCGCGGCCGATGGGCTGCCTCAACTCGGGCGGCATCGACCGGACGCGCCTCGTCGTGGACTTCTGGCCCGTGGAGGGCGAGAGCCGCTATGTGGCGTACGAGGATGACGGCCGCACCTTCGGCGGGCACGTTGCGACGGGCTACGCGTGTCGCGTGACTGCCGGCGAGACGGTCCTTCTCGCCGAGCCCGCGCGCGGGGGCTACGAGGGGTTCGAGCCGCTGCGGACCGTGACGCTGCGGGCGACGGTCGCGGGGCGGCCGACGAACGTGGCGGCCTGGCTGGGAGACGAGGGGCTCGAGCTCGTCGAGGTGGCGAGCCGCGAGGAGCTCGAGGGCGCCGAACCCGCCCCCGGCACGGCCGCCTGGCTCTACGAGGCGGAGCCGCCCGTCGAGACGTATGCGCCGCCGGAGGAGCGCGTGCTGGCGGGGATGGTCGCGGGGGCCCACGGAGCCCCGCGCGTGAGCGTGCGGTTTGCGCGCGGCGACGTCCGCGAGGGGCCGCGGCGGGTGGTTCTTCTCGGCTGATTGAGACGGCGGGGACGGGTTTGTGCGGCTTGTGGACGTCAAAATTTCCAGCTCAGCGACCGCGCGATGCGCTATACTCTTACAGCTTTTCCACAGAGCCCCGTAATCTCTGACA
>CALUHH010000035.1 GCA_944320385.1 uncultured Atopobiaceae bacterium
CGAGAAGTGCGGGCGCGCTCCCGGCGGACGCCGAGAAGTGCGGGCTCAGTCCGGCCATCGCTCCCGACGCATACGAAAACAGCTCAGAGCCAACCTGCTCTGAGCTGCGAAGATTTGGTGGGCGCTACAAGATTTGAACTTGTGACCTCTTCCGTGTCAGGGAAGCGCTCTCCCCCTGAGCTAAGCGCCCTTATGTTGGTCGGCTGCGTGGGGTACCGCAGCGCGAGGGATATATTAGCAAGGATCGCCCTCAGAGCGCAAGCCCCAATTTGGACTTTTTTCTGGGACGACAGGCGTCATCCCGCGGCTACTCCACCTTGCGCGCGAACTCGAGGTACGTGATCTGCGCGAAGTCGTCGTAGGCCTGCGGCATGGCGTCCTTGTTGTTGCTGGAGATCCAGGTGCCGTCTGCCAGACGCGTTCCCACGCCGCTGAGGGCGGGGATCTGGGAACGCATCGCGAGCTGGGCCTTCTGGAAGTCAGTGAGGGGCGCGCCCGCCACGTCGAGCGTCATGGCGGCCAGATAGGACGGGCTCGTGAAGTCCCAGGTGGTCGTCGCCGCGGCGTCTGCCGCCGTGCCCTCGACTCCGGCGGCTCCCACGGCCGCGTCCTCGACCGCGCCGGCGTCCGCGGCGGCGTCCGCGGTCTCGTCGCCCGTCGCGAGCGGGTAGTTGGCCCACACCGCGTAGGTGGCCTGATAGGTCATCACGGCGCGCGTGAGGTCGTCGGCGTTGGGGTAGAAGGCCTGCGCGATGGCTGGCGTGAAGTTGGGCTGGTGGTCGCCAAAGAAGACGAGCACGACCGGGCGGCCGAGCTGCTGCAGCTGCTCCACGAGGTACTGGAGGTCGCGGTCGGAGGCGTCGATGCAGGCCAGGTACTCGTTGAGGGCCGCCGTGTTGTTGGTGTCGAGGCCCTCGGGCGCATAGTTGCGCAGCTGGTCGGCGGGGATGTCGCCGTTGTTGTAGCCGCTGTGGTTCTGCATCGTGACGGCGAAGATGAACTGCGGGTCGTCGCTCTCGCGCAGGACCTCGAGAACCTTGTCGTAGGTGGCCGCGTCGGTGATGCCGTTGTGATAGCGCGGCGCGTCCTCGTCAAAGTCGTCGATGTCGAGGAACTCGTCGAAGCCGAGGGCGTTGTAGACGTTCTTGCGGTTCCAGTTGGTCGCCAGGTTGGGGTGGATCGCGGTGGTCGCATACCCCTGCTCGGAGAGCTGCCTGGGCAGGCTGTCTGCCGAGGAGAGCTCGTAGAGGGTGTAGGGGTACTTGCCGGCGCCCACGTAGGAGAGCGAGACGCCCGTGAGGAACTCGAACTCGGTGTTGCAGGTTCCGCCCCCCTGCACCGTGACCGCGAGGTCGCCGCGCAGCACCGTGTCCTGCCAGCTCTTGTAGAACGCGGGCCCCTCGTAGCCGGAGCGCAGGCCGTCAAAGATCGAGAGGTCGGAGAAGGACTCGTTCATGATGCAGACGATGCTCGGCTTGGTCTCGCTGAACTGCTGCTCGGCGGCGGCTCGGCGCGCGCTGGCGCCGGTCGTGGCCTCGTAGTCCGCGACGTAGCCCGCCTCGATCTGAGCGGCGGACTCGTCGGAGTAGCCCTCCGGGCGCGCGATGGGCATGTCCTGGAGCACCATGAGGAAGGCGGGGAGGAACCCGTGGCTGCGGTAGGTGGAGAGGGAGTCCCAGTAGTTGACCCAGGTGCCGAAGGTCCACGCGATGCTGATCGTGGAGCCGGACCACATGAGGCTTCCCACCACGAGAAGAGCGATCACGTTGCCCATGACGTTGCCGAAGAGGCCCTCGCGGGTGCGGGGACGCGAGGGTGCCACGAAGGCGCACAGGCCGCAGGCAACGAGCGCGCAGCACACCGACACCACGACGAGGTTGTTGACGGAGTAGGTGTAGCCGCCGCTGACCTCTGCCGCGGTGCCCAGGGCGAGGAGGTCGCCGGGCATGATGCCCGCGGCCTTGAAGCGCGCGACGAAGAACTGCGCGATGCCCACGAGGCACAGCGCGACGGAGCCGATCGCGATGCCCGCGCCGCGGCGCTGGAAGGCAAAGTAGAGCAGCGTGAGAAGACCCAGGATGATGATGAGCTCGAGGGCGGTGTAGACGGCCTCGATCTGGAGAATCTCGGAGTTCCAGGGGAGCTCCAGGGCGACCCAGCTGAGCGCGCAGGAGCCGAGAAGCGCGGCGACGGCGATGCCCGCCCGCGCCGCCTCGCCCCTCAGGCGCGCCGGCCTCCCGGCCTCGGGGTCGACGTCAAGCGCGTCGAGCACCGGGCGCCGCGCCAGGGCGCAGGCGCCCTCGCCGAGCGCCGCTATGGTGAGCAGGTAAATGGCGAGCGCGTCGTCGGTGGACTCGTAGAGCCCGCCTCCCACCCAGGAGATGGCGGCGACGAGGGCCGCGACGGCAGGGAGGAGCCAGGCGAAGTCGAGGGGGTGCAGCGGCGCCTTGCGCACGATGCGCCAGCGTCCCACGAGGACGGCGGCGACGATGAGGGCGAGCAGTGCGACAGAGGGGATCTTGGGGTCTAGCACGAGCATGGGGGCTCCCGGAGCAACAGGCCCGAAGGCTGACAGAATGCTTACACAACCTTTTAAGTATAGGCCTTGGGCGATGTGCGGGGAGCCGCCCCGCTCCTCCTACTTGAGCTTGCTCGCAAACTCCAGATACGCCATGTCGGCGAGGTCGTCGTAGGCCCCGGGCAGGCCCTCGACGTCGCTTCCGGCGGCCAGCCACGAGCCGTCCGCGAGGCGCGTGCCCACCAGGCTCACCGCGGGGAGCTCCTCCCGCACGACGAGCTCCGCCTTCTGGAAGTCGCTGAGCGGCGCGCCGATGGCCTCGTTCAGCAGGGCCCCGAGGTAGCAGACCGACGTGTCGTTCTTCTCGGCCCTCTGGTCGTTTCCGGCGACGTCGTAGTTGGCCCAGATGAGGTAGGTGGTCTCATGGATGCGCAGGCTGTGCTCGAGCGCGTCCTCGCCCGAGAAGAGTGCGTCGTTGACGATCGTGGAGAGCGCGGGCTGGTGGTCGCCGAAGAACAGGACCACCACCGGGCGGTCGAGCTGCTCGAGCTCGTCGATGAACTCTGCGAGCGCGCGGTCCGACTCCTCGATGCACGCCAGATACTCGGAGAGGCGGTCGTTGTCATAGCTGCTCACGCCGTCGACGGCGTACTCGGTGACCTCGCCGATGTTCTCCTGGTCGTAGGCGGAGTGGTTCTGCATGGTCACGTCGAAGATGAACCGAGGGCCGTCATCTGCCTCCAGCAGCTCGAGGATCTTGTCGTAGGTGGCCGCGTCCGAGACGCCGCTGTGGAAGGTCTCGGCGCCCTCGAAGTCGTCGATGCAGAGGAACTCGTCAAAGCCGAGCGCCTCGTAGACGCGGTTGCGGTTCCAGTTGGTCGCGTAGTTGGGGTGCATCGCCGTGGTGGCGTAGCCCAGCTCCGAGAACTGCTTGGCGAGGCTCGGCGCCTCGGAGAGGTCGTAGAGCGAGTAGGGGTACTTGCCGTCGCCCACGTAGGCGAGCGGGATGCCCGTGAGCAGCTCGAACTCCGAGTTGCAGGTGCCACCGCCGAGCACCGAGACCGCGAGGTCGCCCGTCATGAGGGAGTCGCTCACCGCGTTGTAGCGTGTGGGCCCGTCATAGCCCCAGGTCTCGCCGCCGAGCACGGAGAGGTCGGCGAAGGTCTCGTTCATGATGCAGATGACGGTGGGCTTGAGCTCCTCGAACTGCTCCTCGGCCACGGTGCGCCGCACCGAGGAGCCGTTGCCGGCGTCGTAGTCTGCCGCGTAGGCGGCCTCGGTCGTGCGGGCCTCGGCGGCGTCGTAGCCCTCCGGGCGGTCGATGGGCAGGTCCTGCGCCACGGCGACGAAGGTGGTGAGAAATCCCTGGCGCTCGTAGTAGTCGAGCGCGTACCAGTACTCCATGCCCACGCCGAGGTCGTCGAAGTAGCTGGGGACGGTCACGCCCGCGCCGAGCGCCGCGAGGGCGGCGAGCGCGCACCCCAGGTTCACGAGCGTGCGCCGCGCGAGGCCCTCGGAGGTCTCGGCCCGCGCGGCGACCACGAGCGACGCCGTCGCCGACGCGAGCATCACGCAGGACAGGCCCAGCAGCACCGCGCCGTTCACGGCGTAGACGTAGTTGCCGCTCACGGCGGCCGCGGTCTCGAGGACGAAGAGGTCGTTGGGCAGGATCGCGGACGCCTTGAAGCGGGCGACGAAGTACTGGGCGAGGCCGATGACCCAGCACAGGGCGACGCCCAGCACGAGCCCCGCGCCGTGGCGCTGGAAGAGGAAGAGCAGGACGAGAAGGGCGCCGAGGATGAGGCTCGCCTCGATGGCGGCGTAGTTGAGGGCGATGGAGAGCGCGGTGGCGTTGTAGGTCAGCTCCAGGGCGAGAAAGCCGAGCACCACGCAGGCGAGAACGGCCACCACGGCCACGAGGGCGCGCGTGGGGGCGGCACCTCCCGGCTGGCCCTCGCCGCGGGAGCGCACGCACGCCACGAACTTCTCGCGCGCGAGCGCCGCCGCGCCCGCGACCAGCGCCGCGACGCACAGGACGAGCACCTCGGCAGCCCCGCCCTCGTACAGGCCCAGGGCGCACCACGCCGCGGCGAGGACGAGGCCTGCGGCCGGGACGGCGAGCCAGCACAGCACGCGGGCGGAGGGCCGGGCGCCCGCGGCGCGGCGGCGCCGCACGTAGAGCGCGCCCCCGAGAGCGAGAAGGACGAGCGTGACGAGGGGGAGTGCGACGAGCATCTTCATCCTTTGATGACGGCGGGATTACGTTGCCCTAATGATAGGCCACGACGGGCGCTGTCCCCGAAGCCCCCGAAATCTCCCCGTTCCTGAGGAGTCTGTCAATTGGGGACAGTCCCCAATTCACATAAAACTTTTCTGTCAATTGGGGACTGTCCCCAATTGACAGAGACGCGTCCTTCTCGCTGGCGGATGGGGTATAACCAACTCAGGTAATCCGCGAGCAGAGGAGGAGCCATGAACGAGGTCATCCAGGCCATGAAGGAGCGTCGCAGCGTTCGCGCCTACACCGACGAGGTGCCGTCCCGCGCGCTGATCGACCAGGTCGTCGAGGCGGGCCTGTGGGCGGCGAGCGGCATGAACCGCCAGGGCCCGATCATCGTCGCCGTGACCGACCGCGCGCTGCGCGACCGCCTCTCGGCCATGAACGCCGAGGTCATCGGCGACCCCAGCCGCGACCCGTTCTACGGTGCCCCCGTCGTCCTTGTCGTGCTCGCCCCGCGCGACCAGGCCAACCGCGTCTACGACGGCAGCCTCGTCATGGGCAACCTCATGCTCGCGGCGCACGCGCTCGGGCTGGGCAGCTGCTGGATCCACCGCGCCCGCGAGGAGTTCGACACGCCCGAGGGCAAGGCCATCCTCGCCGAGCTGGGCGTCGAGGGCGACTACGAGGGCATCGGCCACTGCATCCTGGGCTACGCGGCAGAGGTCCCCGCCGCCAAGCCGCGAAACGACGGTCGCGTGTTTTACGCCGAGTAGCGGGCCGGGGGGCGCCGCGACGTGCTAGCCTAGAGGGTCGTCGGGCATGTTCGCCCGGCGGCCCTTTTCCGTATGCCACGAGCGAGAGCGGGGACCAGTGGACCTCAGCCAAGCCATAGAGTGCGCGAGCGCCTTCGTCTTTCCGGGATTTCTCACCGACGACGCCGCGCTCTCCGCGGAGCGCGCCAGAAACGAGGAGGCCCTCGGCGTCCTGCGCGCGGCCTGGGCGGACGCACCGGCGGGCCGCGAGCCCTTCTCGTATGACCTCGTGCGCTCGCTCGCCGACCGCAACCGCGACGTCTGCGACCGCTTTGGCATCGAGAAGCTCCGCGACGTCTCGGCCTCGAGCCTGGCGCGCGGCCTGTCCAACGCCGACCTCATCCACGCCGTGGCGGTCCTTCAGCACCGTACGGACGCGCAGGTCACGGCCCTCTCCGGCCCCGATGCGCGCGACCTCAACGTGGCGTGGGTGGACGCCCCGGTCTCCGGCATGGTCGTGGGCATCGACATCGAGACCACCGACCGCGACCCCGCGCGCGGCTACATCATCAACGTGGGCCTCGAGTTCATGACCGTGGGGCCGGACGCCAGCCCGCACGACCCCTTTGCGGGCTACTTCGGCCTTCCCGAGCTGTATGCCGAGAAGGGCGTGCCGCTGGCGGACATCCACAAGATCCAATGGTCCGACCTCGAGGGGAAGCGGCCCTTCCGCGAGGACGCGCAGGTGCAGAAGGCCCTGCTCGCCGCGCTGACGGCCTACCCGTACATGGCGCACAACGCCGCCTTCGAGGACTCCTGGTTCATGCTCCACATCGACGGCTACGCCGAGGCCCGCAAGGCCGGGCGCGTGGTGCCCATCGACACGCGCGACATCTGCCGGCGCGTGGACCCCGAGACGCGCACGCTGCCGCACGAGATGCGCCCCGCCTCGCTCGAGAGCTGGGCGCTGCGCCGCGGCACCCTCAAGCCCGGCGAGTCCGAGCGCCACCTCGGCCTCGACGACGTCGAGCTCATGCTCGCCACGGTCCAGGCCGAGTTCACGGCCCGCAACATGCTCGGCTGACGCCGATGCCGGGAGGACGGGACGCCATGGTCAGGGGGGTCGGCATAGACTCCGTCGACATCGAGGAGATGGCGCGGCTCGTGGCCGACGAGCGCGGCGCCTTCGCGCGGCGCACCTTCACCGAGGCCGAGCGCGCCCAGGCCTACGCGCGCCCCGACGCCGCGGCATGCCTGGCCGGCAAGTTCGCCGTCAAGGAGGCTGCGTTCAAGGCCCTCGCGCGCCACACCGCCGAGGGCTTCGACTTCCGCTGCGTGGAGACCCTCGAGGACGAGAACGGCTGCCCGCATGTCACGCTCGACGGCCCGCTCGCGCCGGTGCTCGCCGAGGCGGGCGTCACGGAGCTTCTCGTCTCGATCACCAACGAGCGCGGCGTCGCGACCGCGGTCGTCCTCGCGCAGTAGCGGCCCGCGCCACGCCCCGCGTCCTCAGCCCCCGCGGCCGTTCTCTGTGCATCGGCACAACGATTGCGCGTGCCGCCGCCGCGTTTTGTGTCCCGCATCCATTGGGCCGGCCCCGCGCCCTCTCCATACTATCTGCACGAAGGGTTACAGGTCCGGGCACAGGGCCCGGGCTCCGACGCGCATGCCGCGCCGGGCGGCTATCAACGGAGAGGTGACTGCCATGCCCATGAAGAACTCGACCAAGCTCGTGAAGGTCCTTCTGACCAACATCCCCATCGCCGTGTGCATCTCGCTCGTCGCGAGCTACATCGGCATCAGCTCTGCCGGCGTCCCCGAGGAGGCCTTCATGCCGGCCTTCCTGTCCACCGCCGCGATCAACATCGTGATGGCCTATATCATCTCCTTCTTCATCGGCTGGTTCATCCCTGCCGAGAAGTGGGGCTTCGCCTTCGCCGGCGCCTTCGGCCTCAAGCCCACCGACGGCATCAAGTTCGGCCTGGTGCTCAACATCGTCGTGAACACCGTCTACGTCGTGGTGAACGCCGTCATCCTCACCTTCGTCAACGCCAACGTCATGCAGGGCATGCCCATCTCGATGTTCCCGATGGCCCTTCTCGGCAGCTTCTTCCAGTGCTGGATCGTGGGCTACATCGTCTCGCTGCTGTGGGCCCAGCCGGCCGAGAAGATCGCGCGCAACCTCATGAACGACCCCGCGCCCGACATGCACTAAGCGCGTCTCGCGCATCGTTGATCGCCGGCCCGCCCGCGCCCCCGCGCCGGCGGGCCGTGGCATTCTTGCGGAGAGGCGGTCGCGCTTAAGAATCTCGTCTCGTCTGGGATTTTGGGCTCTGCGCGCTTAGGGAATGCGCCTCGTCCGGAGGGGAGCCGCGTCTGCGCTTAAAAAACCCGCTTCATCCGGCGAGAAGGACG
The DNA here is from genome assembly GCA_944320385.1 of uncultured Atopobiaceae bacterium. Lineage (GTDB taxonomy): Bacteria > Actinomycetota > Coriobacteriia > Coriobacteriales > Atopobiaceae > Thermophilibacter. The sequence goes on from CALUHH010000035.1 coordinate 7,907, forward strand.
TGCGGCGCTTAAGAAATCCCTTCCGTCCGGGGCGGGCCCCGGGGGACGACCCAGACGGGACGCGATCTCTAAGCACGCCGGGCCCAACTCCCCGGACGAAGCCAAATCCCTAAGCGCGCCGGGGCCAAGATCTCGGACGGGACGACTTTTCTAAGCACGCACTCGCCCCTGTTTCGGACGGGACGCGATCCCTAAGCACGCCAGGGCCCGATTGCTCGTATGCGGCGGGATCTTTAAGCAGCCGCGCGCCCGCGCCGCGGCCAACGGAAGGGATGGCAGCATGGACGACCTCATCTCAGCGGAGCTCATTGAGCCTGGGCTCTGGCGCCTTTCCGACCCGCTGGGCTATCTGGCCCACCTCGTGGTGGGCGAGAAGGGCGCGGCGCTCGTGGACGCCATGCTGGGCGTCGGTGACGTGCGCGCCGTCGCCGAGCGGCTCGCGGGCGGGCGGCGGGTCCACGTTCTTCTCACCCACCGCCACCCCGACCACGTGGGCGGCGCCTACCGCTTTGACGAGGTCATGATGCCCGCGCTCGAGGACGGCCACTGGGCCGAGGCCGAGCACTTCGCCGCGGAGCATCGCGTCGCGGGCGTCGCCGCCGACCTGCGCCTTGCCGCGGCGCCGTGGGCGATCGCGGAGGGCGCGCGCCCGCGCGTGACACACGTCGCGGACGGCGATGAGCTTGACCTCGGCGGCCTCACGCTGCGCTGCGTCGCGCTTCCCGGTCACACCGAGGGATCGATGGGCTACCTCTGCCCGGAGCTCGGCGTCCTGCTCTCCGGAGACGCCGTGACGCCGATCATGTGCCTGTGCTTTGATGAGAGTCTGCCCGTCTCCGCGTGGCGCGCGACGCTCGACAAGATGGAGGGCCTGCCCTTCGAGCGCTTCTACACGGGCCATCATCGTCGCGCCTTCACCAAGGCCGACCTGCCGAGCTGGCGCGCGGCGGCAGACTTTGCCGAGAAGGACCGCGGGATCGCCTGGCATCACGCCGACGTGGCGGAGTGGGAGGGGACCTGTCACCTGTGCCCGTGCGGCACCGCTGACGTCGACAGCCCCGACTTCCGCGCGGTCATCACACGCGGGCTCCCGGCGCCTCGGGAGCCAGGGCGCCGCCGTTCTTCTCGGTAGCGTTGGCCCTTTGACGCCGGCCGTGCGGATATTTCCCCTCCGGCATCCGTTACGGGCGGTTGTGTGCAACATCTTTGATGCAAAGGCGGCAGCCTAAGGACACGATTGGCTAATAACGTTAACTTTATAGTGCATTAGGCATAACATCTGTCGAGCATGGGCGTCGGGTGCCCTCTGAACATCAAAGATGTTGCACACAACCTCAAGCTCAAGGCGGCTCGTGGCGAGAAGAACGACGAGCTCGGACGGCGGTAGCCCTCACGGGGACGAGAATCGTATCTGGTGCCAAAATCCCGCCATCTGCGTATTTGCGACACGCAGATGGCGGGAATCCGGCACTTTCGCACGCATTTGAAGCAAATCCGGCACCTTCGCACGCAGATGGCGCAAATCCGGCACCAGGGGGCAAACGCACGCAGATGGCGCAAATCCGGCACCAGCCAGCGCAAACGTGCCGGACCCCGCCGCACAAGAGCGCCCCGGACGTGAGGGGGCGCCCGGGGCGGGAGAGGACGTGCTAGCGCGTCGCCGCTACGCCACGTGCGGGCGCGCCTTGAGCGAGAAGAGCGCGAGCACGAGGCACGCGGCCATGCAGCCGTAGCCGAGGACAAACATCAGCGGGTAGCCGCCCGCGGAGTCCACGACCAGGCCCCAGAGCACGGCGGCCACGGCGCTCATGAGCGAACCCACCATGGAGACGCGCGAGTAGATGTTGGTGTAGTCGGCGCTGCCGAAGACGGTGCGCACCAGAAGCGGCGTCTGCACCGTGGTCATGGCGTAGACCACGCCAAAGAGGAAGGCACCCACGAGCAAGAGGGCGAGCGCGCCCGGGAAGAGCCACATGAGCGTGACGCCGGCCACGCCCGCGCCGATGCCCAGGACCACGCCGGCGTGCACGGAGCGGTCGTTCACGGCGCCGAGCACGACCTTGCCCACGGCCTGGCCGCCCATCGCGGCGCTTGCCACGATGCCGGAGGCGGCGGCGATGGCGGGCATGGTGTCGGCAAAGGACTGGGCGTAGCCGGCCAGGAACTGGTAGATGGTCTGGTTGAGCGTGATCACGCCGCAGAAGGCTGCCAGCGCGAAGAACGCGGGCATGCGCATGGCCTGCGCGGCGGGTACGCCCGTGACCTCGGCCTCGGTGCCGGCGTCACCAGCGGCCTCGCCGGCGCCGTAGGGGAGAAGCCCCTTGTCCTCCGGGCGACTGCGCACCACGAGCAGCGTGAACGGCAGCGTGCCCACGGCCACGATGGCGGCAAAGACCAAGTAGGCCGTGCGCCAGCCCTCGGCGCCGGAGTTGATCAGCGCGGTGCCCACGGGGTTGAAGACCACGCCGCCGATGCCGGTGAACGCCATGCACAGGCCCACGAAGAAGCCCACGCGCTTGACGCACCAGGCGTTGACCAGGGTGGGGACGGAGAGGTAGATCAGCGGGCACACGCCCACGCCCAGGACCGCGCCGCAGACGTAGAACTGCCACATCGCCTGGCAGAGACTCATGCCCGCCAGGCCGGCCGCGCACAGCACCACGGCTGCGGAGAGCACCACGCGCGCGTCGAGGCGCGAGAGGAGCTTGCCCGCCACGGGCAGCGTAAGCATCTGGGCGATGTTGAGCACCGAGAAGTACAGCGTGAACTCCGCGGTCGCCACCCCAAAGTACTGCGAGACCGGCGTGAAGAAGATGCCGGCGCAGGACAGCACGAGCGCGCAGGGCAGAAACGTTATCGCTATGCAGGACGCGACGATGGCGTAGGCGTAGTGGAACCCGCCTGACTGCGTGCCCTTCTCGATGTTCTTCTCGGTCATGGGTTCTGGGTCTCCTATCTCTTCTAGCCCTCGACGTCGGCGATGGCGCCGTCCATCGCAAATCCCTTCCAGCTGGGCTCGCCGGTGTAGGTCATGACGGGCTCGGCGCCCTCGAGCGCGCGGATGGCGCCCGCGGCGAGCGCGTCCATCTCGAAGTCGCCGGCGTAGACCTTGACCGGGGCGATCCAGCCCACGCGCTCGGTCACGTAGGACACGAAGCGCGGGTCGTGGCTGACGCCGCCGGTGAGCACGATGCCGTCGACCTTGCCGGCGAGCACCGCCGCGAAGGCGCCGATCGCCTTGGCGACCTGGTAGGCCATCGCGTCGTAGACGACCTCGGCCCAGGCGTCCCCGGCCTCGATGCGGGCCGTGATCTGGCGCGCGTCGTCGGTGCCGAGAAGTCCGAGCAGGCCGCCGGTCTTGCCGATGACGCCGTCGAGCTCCTTCTTGGTGGCGCCGGAGTACGCGAGCTTCACGACCGGCTTGAGCGGGGCGTCGCCGGAGCGGTTGGGCGCGAAGGGGCCGGAGCCCTCGAGGACGTCGTTGGTGTCGACCATGCGGCCGTGGTCGTGGCAGGCAACCGAGAGGCCGCCGCCCACGTGCGCCACGATGAAGCTTCCGGTCTCGTAGGTGAGGCCCAGCTCGGCGGCGCAGCGGATCGCGCACTCCTTCTGGTTGAGGCAGTGCACGTGGCTCTTGCGGTAGACGCCCGGGAAGCCGGTGATGCGCGCGACGTCGGCGAGCTCGTCGGTGTCGGGCTGGTTGACGGCGTAGGCCGGCTTGCCGGTGGCCTGGGCAAAGGCGTGCAGCAGCGGCGCGCCGAGGATCGCGGGGTGGTTGACGCCGGCGTTCATGACGTGGTCGCAGACCGTGTCGTCGATGGCGAAGATGCCGCCGACGGTGGGGCCCATCGCGCCGCAGTAGCCGGAGAAGGCGTCGATGTCCTCGAGCTTGATGCCCTGCTCGTCGAGGGCGTCGAGGATTGTCTTCTTGCGGTAGTCAAACTGGTCGGCGGCGCTGTCAAAGGCCGCGAGCTCCTCGGCGGGGTGCGTGACGTTGAGGCGGAACAGCGCCTCGGTCCCGTCGAAGACGGCCACCTTGGTGGAGGTGGAGCCGGGGGAGAGCGTGAGGATCTTGTATCCCATGGGGTTCCTTTCTGCGGGCGCGCCGCGCCGTGGCTCGATTGTGCGCGGCGCGGCGGCGGCTGTCTTTGTGCGTGCGGCCCAAAAGTGGGCGAGAAGAACGTGGGCTCGTCCTTCTCGCCCGGGCGCCTGCTCCCGGCCATCCTTGCGGGATTACCGCTATGTGCGTGTCTCGGTGCCAAAATCGCCCAATTTGCGTACGGCAGACACGCATATGGCCGGTTTTTGGCACCAAAACACGCATATGGCGGGATTCCGGCACCGGGGGGCGGCACCAGGGGGGCGGCGGCAGGGGCGGGCGAGAAGGACGACGGGCGGCGGCGCTAGCGGGCGGAGAGCACGAGCATCGCGATGTCGCCGACGATCTCGTCGACGGTGGCGCCGCGGGAGGAGTCGGCGACGGGGCACTTGAAGCCCGAGAGCGTGTGGCCGTAGGCGGCGCCGTGGGCGAAGCGCTGGACGATCTTCACCGCGAGGTTGGCGGAGTTGAGGTCCGGGAAGATGAGCACGTTGGCGCGGCCCGCGACGGCGGACTCGCGGCCCACCTTCTTGGCGGCCACGGCCTCGTCGATGGCGGCGTCGAGCTGGAACTCGCCGTCGGCGGCGATGTCGGGCCTGCGCTCGTGCACGAGGGAGATGGCCTCGTTCACGCGCTCGACCGAGCTGCCGGCGCCCGAGCCGCAGGTGGAGTAGGAGAGAAATCCCACGCGCGGCTCCCAGCCCATGATGGCGGCCACGTTGTCGGCGGCGGAGATGGCGATGGAGGCCAGCTCGGAGGCCGTGGGCTCGGGGTTGAGGCCGCAGTCGGCGAAGCAGATCACGTTGCCCTCGGGGCCCTCGAAGCCCGCGGTCTCCACCAGGGCGAAGATCGACGGCACGTCGACGCCCTCCTTGAGGCCGATGATGGTCTGGGCGGCCATGAGGACGTCTCCGGTGGTGTTTGTGTGGCCGCAGAAGGTGCAGTCGACGTCGCCGAGCTCCTCCATGACCATGGCGTACCACATGGGGTTCTTGATCTTGCGGCGGGTGCCCTTGGCGGAGAGCAGGCGCGCCCCCCCGGCCATGTAGCGCTCGGCCAGGGCGTCGGCGGCCGCCTCGTCGGCGGAGTCGACGATCTCCATGCCGTCGAGCGCCACGCCGGCCTCTGCCGCCGTGGCCTCGATGACGTCGCGCGGGCTCACGAGCACGGGGGTGCCCACGCCCTCGTCGAGCACGCGGCGGGCGGCGAGCAGGGTCTTGACGGCCTCGCACTCGGGCAGGGCCACGCGGCGGGAGGGCGCAGCCTTGGCGTCCTCCACGAGCTTCTCGATAAGCGTCATGCTGGTTCCTCTCTAGAGAAAAGTGGCCCGGCGGCGGCCGAGAAGGACCGCGCTGCCGGGCCGTGCGTGCTTACATGGACAGGGCGTCGTCCACGAACTTGGCGGCGTCGGCGAAGGTCGCGCACTTGTTGAGCTGCATGTAGGGGACCTCGACCTCGTACTCGTCCTCGAGGGCGGACGCAAACTGCACGATGTTGACGGACTTGCAGTGCAGGTCGTCGACGAAGCGGGTCTCGGCGGACAGGGTGGAGGCGTCCACGCCAAAGATCTCGGCCGCCTTGTCCTTGAGGATGTCCACGACCTCTTCCTGGAACTCGTTCATTGCTCTTCTCCTTTTCTGCTTGTGGGTCAATTGGGGACAGACCCCTTTTGACCCATTGCTTCTCCAATGGGTCAAAAGGGGTCTGTCCCCAATTGACCCACTGCGTGCGCTAGCCGCGGTAGACGTAGTCGCCGACCTGGTACTTGGGCGGCACCACGGGGATCTGCAGGTAGGAGTCGTGCTCGCCGCCGGTGTGGATGACGTGCATGCCGTCGCCGTTGTCGGTCTTGTGGTTCATGTCGTTGTCGTGGAACCACTCGGTCTTGATGAAGCGGCCGGCCACGACCACCTGGATCTTCTCGCCCTTGTGCCAGAAGCGGGAGTGCGGGTACATCTCCACGTCCACGGGCACGATCTCGCCGGGCTGCATGCGCTCCTCCTTCTCGTGGGAGTGCACCGGCTGGAAGTCGCTCGCGTACTTGGGGTCGAGCTCGCGGTGGCTGCAGCGCAAAAAGCCCCACGCGCCGCGGAACGGTGCGCCCATGACGCGGATCGGCACGTAGTTGCCGTCCTTGTCCAGCTTGATGACCCAGGGGAACAGGTCCATGTTGTCGTAGCCGCGGCACTCGACGTTGAGGTGCAGCTTCATGAAGCCCGTGATCTCGGTGTCCTCGGTGAACTGGTAGGTGAAGGTCGTGGTCTCGGTCTTGGGGTCGTAGACGACCTCGGCCTCCTGCTCGGGGTTCTCGTAGCTCGCGGAGCCGTCGGCGGCGTTGAGGTAGAGCTTGCGGTACTCGGTGCGCTTGAGCGGGAAGGACTCCTCGGGGCGGCGGTCGGCGTAGTCAAAGTCGTAGCCGTCCATGACGTCGATGCGCACGCGCGGCGTCATCTCCCAGCCGTTGTGGATGTCCTTGCAGTAGCGGTCGAAGAAGCGGCGCAGGTCCTCGAGGTTCTCGGGCTTGTAGCTGTCGGGCCACTCGAAGTCGCGGTGCGCGCGCATCCACTTCTTGGGGGAGCGGATGCGGCGGAAGCCCTCGAAGGCGCCGCGCAGGTGGTGGTGGACCCAGCCGGCGGTCACGTACGTGGGGATGCGGATCTTGTTCCAGTCGACGATCTTGTCCTTGTAGTACGCGTTCATGAGCGGGTACTGGGCCACCATCGCCGGCGTGTCCTCGATGTAGTTGTTGACGGCGAGCGCCTGGATGATGTGGGTCTCGTAGTCGGGGTTGGGGATGCCGCCGCAGTAGTAGCTCTCGCGGTAGAGGTCGCCCTGGCCCTCCCAGGCCGCCAGGCACGCGAGGTGGGGCGGGCGCGTGGCGGCGATGCGCCAGTGGGCCATGCACACGCCGGAGTTGCCGATCATCGTGGCCTTGCCGTTGCACCACTCCTGGGCCGTGACCCACTCGATGAAGTCATAGCCGTCCTGGGCGTCCTGGCTGCCCCAGAGGTAGACGTCGCCCTCGGAGTTGCCCACGCCGCGCGGGTCCACGTTGGCCACGGCGTAGCCGTAGTGGCACCAGTAGCCGGGGTCGGGGGCCTCGAACTTGGCGTACTGCGAAACCGTCTTGGGCGGCACGCCCATGAGCTGCCAGGAGTCCATGCCCTCGGAGGGGTTCTTGCCAAACGGGGCAAAGACGCAGATGACGGGGACCTTCTCGGTGGTGTTGGCCGGGCGGTAGATGTCGGCGTAGATCGTGGTGCCGTCGCGCAGGACGCAGGCCTGGTCGCGCTCGCACATGACGCCGGGGATCTCGGTCATGTAGGTGTGGGGCTGGTACGGCGCGCAGAAGCCCATCGTGGCGACCATCTCGCCGTCGCCGGCGTCGGGGTCCTCGGCCAGGCGGCGCTTGATCTCCTCGAGCTCCTCGCGGGACTTGCCGGGGTTGCCCTTGGCAAAGGGAACCTCGAACTCCTCCCCGCCGAAGGTCATCTTCTTGACGATGCCCTCTCTCTTCTCGGCCATGCGGCGCTCCTCTCTGACGAGCCCCCGGGCGAGCCCGCGGGCGCTTTCCCTGTCTCAGAGTGTGGGCGTTCGGTCCGAGAAGGTCATTGGACTGGGTTACAAACTTTGTGCCCCGAGGGGCCGCCCGGGCGGTACCGCTGCCCACCGCCCAGCTCAGGACCCTTGGTCAACAGCACAACGCGCTGGTATCATGAGGGGCCGAGAGGAACGGGCGGGCCGAGAAGAACGACGGGCCGAGAAGAACGACGGGCCGAGAAGACGCGCCGCCGGCGCGGGGAGGGGAGCCATGAAGCTGAGAACGGTCGTCAACGAGCTGGCCTGCGACGCCATCTGGCCGGCGCGCCCGGAGCTCCTGGACGCCAACGTCCTTCTCACGCCCGAGTACGGCTCCGCGACCCCGGGGGACATGCTGTTCGTCCGCCTGTGCCGCCTCGAGGACTGGGCCGACGGCACCGTGAGCGCCGCCGAGCGCGAGCTTTTGCTCGTCCATGCGGGTCCCAAGATCCCCACCGACGCGACGCCCGCGGGCAACGTCGTGCTCATCGCCCATCCGAGCAGCTACGAGGACCTGCGCGTGCTCTTCCTCGACCTTCCGTCGCGCATCGCCGTGCTGGAGCTGCTGCGCGAGCGGATGTTCAACGCGTTTCTGGGCTCCTACGACCTCGCCCAGTACGCCCGGCGCGCCTCCGAGGTGCTCGCCAACCCCGTGATCATCCTCAACTCCGACCAGCGCGTGCTCGCCACCGCCGGGGAGTTCCCGCTCGACGCCCTCGACGTGCAGGAGGTGCTCGACCAGGGCTACATCTCCGAGACCGTCAACGCCGACATGGAGGCCGACGGCATCATCGAGGGCGTGCGCCGCGCGCACCACTCCATCCTCGCCCTCTCCGCGCGCTACGGGCGCAGCTGGGTCACCTCGATGGTCTACTTCCACCACCTCGAGATGGGCCGCTTCGACGTGATGGAGAAGGACCGCGCGATCTCGGGCATCGACCTCGAGCTCATCGACTACGCCTCCCAGCTCGCGGGCATCCTCATCGACCGGCTGGGCCTTGCCGGCGAGCGCGTGGGGTTTGGCTCCTCGGTCCTGCACGACCTCGTGACGGGCGGCTTCGTCAACGAGAAGACCATGCGCGCCCAGCTCATGGTCACGCACCTGCCGCAGGACGGCTCCTACGCGATGCTCACGCTCGCGGGCCCGCGCGACGCCGACCGCGACTACCTCGCGCGCGTGGGCTCGATGGTGGGGCGCGTGGTGCGCAGCTGCCTGTGGTGCGTTGAGGACGGCGTGCTGTGCGCGCTCGTCCCGGTGGGCCGCGGCGAGGGCGTGGGCTACGACGACTACGCGCGAGCCATCCGGCGCATCTCCTCCAACTCGGCGCTTGCCGCGATGCTCGAGAACAACGACCTGCGCGCCTACGTGAGCGAGCCGTTTGCCGAGGTCGACCGCGCGGGCGCCCGCCTCGAGCAGTGCCGGCTGCTCATGCGCGTGCCGGATGCGCGCACCCACGGCCGCGTGTGCTACTTCTGGGAGAACCGCTTCGGCGTGCTCGCGGTGGTGGCGGGCTCGCGCGAGCGCGTGGACATGCTGCTCGACAAGCGCGTCGTCGCGATGGACGCCTACGACCGCGAGCACGGCACGGCCTACCTGGAGACGGCCATCATGTCCGTGCGCTTCCCCGGCAGCCCCGCCGAGGCCGCCGCGGCGCTCTCGGTGCACCGCAACACCTACTTCTACCGCATGAACAAGGTCAAGGAGCTCTTCTTCGTCGACCTCAAGGACGGCGAGGACCGCCTCGCGCTCTCCTTCACCGCCCAGGTCCTGGAGGCATCGCGCCGGTAGGGGTTGACACCAGCGTCATGACGCCAGGGGGTGCGGACAAATAGTTGGACCATATCGGTCCGGTTTGGAGTCCGCGAATGCCGAGCTACACCGAAGAGCAGAAGAGGAAGGCCGTCGAGACGGTCGAGGAGTGCGGCGGTTCGGTCACCCGCGCGATCCGCAGGCTGGGATACCCGAGCCGCCAGACGATGTACCAATGGCTGAACCAGCGCGACGCATCGCACGAGAGGAGGGCGGGAAGGCCCTGGAGCCACTACGATCCGGAGCTGAAGGCCCAGGCGGCCTCGTTCGTGCGGTCGGGCATGGCCGCCGGGGACGTCGCGGAGATGCTCGGCGTGTCCAGCGCCGCCGTGGTCTACAATTGGGCCAGATCCGCAGAGAGCCCGTGCCCCGCGTCGGCGGACAGGAGGCCGATCGCGCCGATGAGAGATTCCGAGGAAAGGGCGTACGACGGCTTCGAGGGGAGCCTCGAGGACCGGGTACGCCAGCTGGAGCTCGAGAACGACATATTGAGGGCGGTGGCCAAGGTTTTAAAAGCCGAGAGCCCCAGCCCGATGACGAACAGGGAGAAAGCCCTGGTCATAAACGAGCTGAGGGCGACGACGGGCAGGAGCCTGAAAGAGCTCACCGCTTCCTTGAGGATATCGAAGAGCTCCTATGAGTACCAGCGCAGGGCGCTGGCAAGACCCGACAAGCACGCCGGTCTGCGCGTCCGCGTGCGCGAGATCTTCGAAGGAGCCAACGGCTCGCGCGGCTACCGCTACGTCGCGCACGAGCTGAGGTCGGGAGAAGATCCGATCGTCGTATCCGAGAAGGTGGTGCGCCGCGTCATGCACGAAGAGGGGCTCGTGGTCGTCTACGCGAAAAAGAAGGCCGGGTACAGCTCCTACAAGGGCGAGATCTCCGACGCGCCGGAGAACCTGGTCCGCCGCGACTTCCATGCGGCCGCGCCCAACGAGCTGTGGCTCACAGACATCACGGAGTTCGGGCTGCCGGACGGCAAGGTCTACCTCTCGCCCATCCTCGACTGCTTCGACGGAGGGCTGGCTGCCTGGTCGATAGGGACGAGCCCGAACGCAGAGCTCGCCAACTCCAGCCTCGAGGCCGCGTGCGGGAGGCTTTCCGAAGGGCAGCGCCCGGTGACCCACTCCGATCGAGGATGCCACTATCGCTGGCCGGGGTGGATTGCGATCTGCGAGAAGAATCTCCTGGTCAGGTCGATGTCGAAGAAGGGGTGCAGCCCCGACAACTCGGCGATGGAGGGCTTCTTCGGGAGGCTTAAGAACGAGTTCTTCCACCATCGCGATTGGTCGGGCGTCTCCATCCCCGAATTCTGCCGCATGCTCGACTCGTATCTGAGATACTACAACGAGGGACGGCCGAAGGAGGGGCTGGGCTGGATGAGCCCGATGCAGTACCGGAGGAGCCTGGGACTGGCGGCGTAGCCGGTCCAAAGAAATGTCCGCACCCCC
>CALUHH010000036.1 GCA_944320385.1 uncultured Atopobiaceae bacterium
CTCGCAAGCTCGGTGGCCCTCATCACCGACGGGCGCTTCTCCGGCGCCTCCAAGGGCCCGTGCATCGGCCACGTCTCCCCCGAGGCGGCGGCCGGCGGCCCGATCGCGCTCGTGCGCGAGGGCGACGTCATCGACATCGACATCCAGGCGGGTGCGCTCGAGCTGCGCGTCTCCGACGACGAGCTCGCCGCGCGGCGCTCCCAGTGGGAGCCGCCCGCGCCCAAGTACACCACGGGAGTCCTCTCCCGTTACGCAAAGCTGGTCACGAGCGCAGACAAGGGGGCATACCTCTCATGATCACCGTTGAGGAGAAGATCGCCCGGCGCCAGCGCGCCATCGAGGGGCGCCCGTTCGGCCCGGGCAGCCACACCGAGCACGAGGGCAAGACCATGACCGGGGCCCAGGCCATCATCGCCAGCCTCGAGGCCGAGGGCGTAGACACCATCTTCGGCTACCCCGGCGGCCAGGCCATCAAGATCTACGACGCCCTCTACGACTCCAAGAAGATCCACCACGTCCTCGCCCGCCACGAGCAGGGTGCCACGCACATGGCCGACGGCTACGCGCGCGCCACGGGCAAGGTGGGCGTGGTGCTCGTGACCTCGGGCCCCGGCGCCACCAACACCGTCACGGGCATCGCCACGGCCTACATGGACTCAGTGCCGCTCGTCGTCATCACGGGCCAGGTCACGCGCGGCGTCATCGGCACGGACGCCTTCCAGGAGTCCGACATCGTGGGCATCACCATGCCCATCGTCAAGCACAGCTTCCTGCTCCAGTCCACCGACGACCTCACGCGCACCTTCCGCGAGGCGTTCTACATCGCCTCGACCGGCCGCCCGGGACCTGTGCTCATCGACATCCCGAGCGACCTCTCCGGCTCGGAGATGGTCTTCCACTATCCCGACACCGTCAACATCCCGAGCTACCGCCCCACCTACAAGGGCAACGCCAAGCAGGTCAAGCAGGCGGCGCAGCTCATCTCCGAGGCCAGACGGCCGCTGATCATGGCCGGCGGCGGCATCGTCGCCTCCCACGCTTGCCCCGAGCTCGTCGAGCTCGCCGAGCGCATGCAGATCCCCGTGGTCACCACCCTCATGGGCAAGGCGGCCATCCCCTGCTCCAACCCGCTCAACCTCGGCCCCGTGGGCATGCACGGCTCCAAGTACGCCAACATGGCCGTGACCGAGTCCGACCTCATCGTCGCCTGCGGCGCGCGCTTCTCGGACCGCGTGACCGGCAAGGTCTCGGAGTTTGCCCCGCACGCCAAGATCATCCACATCGACATCGACCCGGCCGAGATCGGCAAGATCGTCAACCCCGCCGTCCCCATCGTAGGCGACGTCAAGGTGGTCCTCGCCGCGATCAACGAGCGCCTCGAGAAGATGGGCGCCGCGCCGGTCTGCGAGGCCTGGCGCGACGAGGTGTTCACCTGGCGCGAGCGCTGGCCGTTCTACACCTCCGACTTCGCGGACTACCCCGACAAGATCGCCCCCGAGGTCCTTCTCGAGACGCTCTCCGCCAAGCTCGACCCGCACGCCTCCATCGTCACCACGGAGGTCGGCCAGCACCAGATGTGGGCGCTGCAGAACATCCACCGCGAGCACGCGCGCACCTTCATCTCCTCCGGCGGCCTCGGCACGATGGGCTTTGGCTTCCCCGCCGCCATCGGCGCCAAGATCGGCTGCCCCGACGAGCAGGTCGTCTGCATCGCCGGCGACGGCTCGTTCCAGATGAACAGCCAGGAGATGGCCACCGCCAAGATCAACGGCGTCAACGTCAAGGTCATCATCATCGACAACCGCGCCCTCGGCATGGTCCACCAGTGGCAGCACCTCTTCTACAACGACCGCTTCTCGTTCACCGAGCTCGCGGACAACCCCGACTTCGTCAAGCTCGCCGACGCCTACGGCTGGCAGGCCGCGCGCATCTCGCATCCCGACGAGATCGACGCCGCGCTCGACGAGATGCTCGCCGCCGACGGCCCGTATCTGCTCGACGTGGTCATCCCCGCCGCGCAGACCGTCTACCCGATGGTCGCCCCCGGCGCCCCGATCGACGACATCATCGGCGCGCTCGACGTGACCCTGGGCGGCGTCCGCGTGACCGAGAAGGGCTTCGGCGAGGCCGGACGCCCGCGCCCGTCCCACGAAGGAGTTGATGAGTGATGAACTACCTGCTCTCCGTTCTCGTTGAGAACAAGCCGGGCGTGCTCTCCCGCGTCACGGGCCTCATCAGCCGCCGCGGCTTCAACATCGAGTCTCTCACCGTTGCCCCCACCGAGGACGAGAACCTCTCCCGCATGACCATCATCGTCGAAGCCGACGAGGTGGGCTTCGAGCAGATCACCAAGCAGCTCCACAAGCTCGTCTCGGTGTACAAGATCTCCGACCTCACCTACGAGGAGGCCGTCGAGCGCGAGCTCGTGCTCTTCAAGGTGCAGTCCTCCCCGGAGCGCCGCCACGAGGTCATCGAGATCGCCAACGTCTTCCGAGCCAAGGTCGTTGACGTGGGCAAGAACACCCTCACGATCGAGGCCACCGGCACCGCGAGCAAGCTCGACGCGATGGAGGACCTCTTCCGCAGCTACGGCATCAAGCAGCTCACGCGCACGGGCAAGATCGCCATGTCCCGCGGCGCCCACGAGCAATAGGTCAAAAGGGGACAGTCCCCTTTTGACCCATCCGGCACCACCCGCCGTCCTTCTCGGCGGATGAGCATAGCAACGAACGGCAAGACTAAGGAGAAAAGCATGGCCGTCACGATCTACTACGAAAACGACGTCAACCCCGAGGTGATCCTGGGCAAGAAGGTCGCCATCATCGGCTACGGCTCCCAGGGCCACGCCCACGCGCTCAACCTCATGGACTCCGGCGTGGACGTCCGCGTGGGCCTGCGCGAGGGCTCCAAGTCCGCCCAGGCGGCGCAGGAGGCCGGCCTCAAGGTCATGAGCATGGACGACGCGGCGGAGGAGGCCGACGTCATCATGATGCTCGTCCCCGACGAGATCCAGCCCAAGGTCTACGAGGAGCACGTCAAGGACCACCTCAAGGCCGGCGACACCCTCGCCTTTGCCCATGGCTTCAACATCCACTACGGCTACATCAAGGCACCCGAGGACGTCAACGTCATCATGTGCGCGCCCAAGGGCCCGGGCCACATCGTCCGCCGTCAGTACACCGAGGGCTCCGGCGTGCCCGACCTCGCCTGCGTCGCGCAGGACGCCACCGGCGACGCCTGGGACATCGCGCTCTCCTACTGCTGGGGCGTCGGCGGCGCCCGCTCCGGCATCATCAAGGCCACCTTCAAGGAGGAGACCGAGGAGGACCTCTTCGGCGAGCAGGCCGTGCTCTGCGGCGGCCTCGTCGAGCTGGTCAAGGCCGGCTTCGAGACCCTGACCGAGGCGGGCTACCCCGAGGAGCTGGCCTACTTCGAGGTCTACCACGAGATGAAGATGATCGTCGACCTCATGTACGAGTCCGGCATCCACTTCATGAACTACTCGATCTCCAACACCGCCGAGTACGGCGAGTACTACGCCGGCCCGCAGGTCATCAACGCCGAGTCCCGCGAGGCCATGAAGCGGATCCTCGCCCGCATCCAGGACGGCAGCTTTGCGCAGGAGTTCGTCGATGACTGCAACAACGGCCACAAGTGGCTGCTCGAGAAGCGCGAGGAGATCAACTCCCACCCCATCGAGAAGACCGGCGAGAAGATCCGCTCCATGTTCTCCTGGATCAAGAAGTAGCCTCTGTTAATTGGGGACAGTCCCCAATTAACACAAAGATTTGATGTTGGCCCGGCGCCGCGGGAGACGGCGTCGGGCCCTTTTCTGGCGCTGGCGTCAGAGCCGAATGTCAGATTCCCCTGAGCAGGCACTCATTTGTGCCGGCCCGCGGACTCCCCGAGCGCACGGCCCGCGCGCCGCGAGAGCTCGATGGCGGGCCTCTCGACGAGACGCCAGAACACGACGGCAAACGCAAGGCACGCGAGGACGGCGACGCACGCCTGCGCAAGCCCATCTGTCACGCCCGCGGCCGGCATCACCACCTCGAGTCCCCCGATCACAACGGAGTGGGTGAGGTAGAGCGAGAAGGACACGGCTCCCAGAAAGCGAACGGGGCGCGTTGAGAGGGCGCGCCGCACGATGCCGTCCGTCACGGCGAGCACCACAAGACCGGCGCACGACACGTTCATGAGAGTCTGCAGCGCGGCGAGGGCAAGTGCGTCCATCGGCCCGAGAAGGCCCGCCTGCGCAGCCTGGGCAAGCTCGATGACGCCAAGAAGCGCTACCAGCGCAACAGCCTCGCAGGCAGCGGGCGGCCTCCGCGCGGACAGCTCGGGAAGGCGCCGGGCGAGAAGGACCCCAAGCCAAAACGTGAGGCACAGTCGCAGCGGAAAGTACCCGCACCAGTGAGAGACGAAGATGCCCGCGAGGAGGGCGAGCGCCGCGGCACCCTCCCTGCGAATCCGCGCGAGGCACGCGACGGCAAGCGGCAGCGTGAGGGAGAACCAGAGCTCCCAGCCCATTGACCACACGGACGAGTTCACGCGCACCAGCGGCTCGCCAAAGAGGGTCTGCACGTCGTCCGACACAAAGAAGAGCACGTCAAACTGCATGAGTACGTCGTGCACGACCTGCCGGGGCGTTCCCGAGAAGGCAACTGCGGTAGCGGAGCGCCCCGTTGAGCCCATGCGCCAGGCAACGTATCCCGCCGCTATCCCAAGCGCAACGGCCGCCACGAGGGGAAGACCCAGGCGCACCACGCGGCGAGGGTAGTAGCCAAGCCAGTCGTACGTCTCGCCAGCACGGAATCGCTCGAGGGGGACGATCGAGAGCACCACGCCCGAGAGCACAAAGAAGACGATGACAGCCGGCGTGCCGGGAATGAGCGAATATGCCCCGTCCGGGCCCCAGAGCTCGAGCATCATGGCGACGTGGAGGAGCAGCACGGCCAGACAGGCCACGCCGCGAAGGCCGTCGAGGGAGTGGATGCGCTGAGAGTTGGGAGCCTGTCCCATGTTTGCCCCCTCTGCCAGGATTGCGTACGAGCTCTATTAAAGCGCACTTCTCGGCGTTGTGCGCGCATCTCGGCGTTGTGCGCACTGCCCCCGAGGTTCTTCTCGGCAAAAGCGCAGGTAAACAAGCTGATGAGAAGTGCGCACATCGCAGCGTCGCGTACACAACGCCGAGAAGTGCGCACAACGCACGACACGGTACCTTAGCCGCAAAAAAGGGGCGGCGCCCCATTGCGCCGCCCCGCCTCATCTGTACTTTGGAATCACCCGTGTCTCTGCTCGAAGTCTGACAGCTAGCGATTCAATGTCTGGACCCGCTCCGTAGCTCCTGTCATCAACCCAATCCGATGTGCGTATCGGAAGACGTTGGCGAGTGCGCTCGCCCGAAGCTACAGGGTCTCGGTCGCACGGAAGGCGGGTCCAAACCCTGCTATCTGATCGCTGTTCACTGGACTCGCCTCCTCTTACGGTCGCTTTGCGGGTAGCGACGACTGTCTGTTACTCCTCTTTTCTCCCGCATCCGCCGGCTTTACACCGACGTTTCGGACTCCTCCGCGGACGGTCGCGTTTTGCCGGCGGACGGCACGCGGCCCACGTCACGGGCGAGAAGACCCTCAAGCTCCCTGCTCGTGTGAACGCCAAGCAGCTCATAGCCCTGCGCACGGTAGGCGTTGACGGTGCCGCGAGCCACGTGCAGGCCCTCGCAGATCTCCGGCGTGCTGCGCCCGAGCGCTATCTCGGTCAGCACGCGCGCCTGGAGCTCCCCCGCCCCGCGCCCGCGCAGGTAGAGCACGCAGCGCTCCTCGTCGAGCTCCGTCGTCTCGCGCGAACAGGGCCACAGCAGGTAGGGCGCGAGCCAGGCCATGCAGGCAACGTAGACGGGCATGGCAACGAGGCTCGCGCTCACCATCAGATGCCCGAGAAGCTCGAGCTGGGCGCTGTCGCTCCCACCCACGAGAAGGCCAAACAGAACGAGGGCGAGAAGGACGAGCCCGAGCCTGCCCGTCACGAGCCTCGCCCGAACGCGAAGGTTACGGAAACGAGCTCCCACCACGAGCACGGCCCAGGGACCCACCAGCGTCCCGAAGACGGCCACGACGCCGAGCGAGCCGCTCGGGCCGCTCAGCGACGAGACGCGAGACAGGCACGCCAGAATGAGGCCCGCACAGAGCGCCATCACGGAAAGCGGCCAGGCGGCGGGCGACGTCACGTCGAAGGAGCGAGAGGGCGCTGCCGACCCGGCCTCGGGCGGAAGGAGCTCGTCGATCGACGCAAGCCCGAGCTTCTCGCACGCGCGGGCACGATAGGTCCCCACGCTTGAGGCGCTTATCCCCAGCGCCTCCCCCGCCTGCGCGGCCGTGCTCCCCGTCAGGAGAAGCTCGACGATCTCGCGCTCGCGCTCCGTGAGACGCTCGGCGCCGGGCAGGCCGTCGAGGGGAGACGAAGCGGCACACGAGCGATTCTCAGGTGCCGCCAGCACCCACAGGGGCAGCACCGCGCCCCAGAGGCACCAGGCCGCGTAGCGCAGCGGGGCCTTGGCCCACCCGACCCGCGCCACAAGGTCGATGCTGCCCGCGAACCAGACTGCGCAGACGCCAAAGTACGCGAGAAGGACGACGAGCGCCGCGATGAGCACGCGACGGCGATGCGCCATAAGTCGCCCGGAGAAGGCATGTGCGAGCGCCGCGGCCACAAGCCCAAGCGGCAGCGCGTTTGTCCAAAGGTAGAACGTGACCGAAGTCGCAAGGGATGCGTCGGCCATCTGGCGGGTCGCGTTCAGGGCAACCTCGCCCAGGGCCGGAACGAGCAGCAGGGCGACGCCGCATGCCGCCCATGCGCCCGCCCGAAGAACCCTCAGAACCCATCGAGTCACAACGTCCTTCTCCATGACCGCTCCTCTCGACGCCACGTCACTGGGAATAGCGTACGCATCGCAGCAGCTCATGTCATGTCGCGGGCAGTATGCGATCGTCTCGACAGACAGAAAAGCGCCCCGGGCGCAGTGCCCGGGGCGCGTATGATACGAAGGGACTGTCCCTTTGTCTCATTTACTCCGCGTCGGCGAGGGCCTTCTTGGCGACCTCGGCGATCTCGGCGAAGGTGGCCTCGTCGCTGTAGGCGATCTCGGCGAGGACCTTGCGGTCGAGCTCGACGCCGGCGAGCTTGAGGCCGTGCATGAACTGGCTGTAGGAGAGGCCGTTCATGCGGGCGGCGGCGTTGATGCGCTGGATCCACAGGGCGCGGAAGTCGCGCTTCTTGTTGCGACGATCGCGGTAGGCGTACTGGCCGGAGTGCTGGGCCTGCTCCTTCATGCCGCGGAAGGTGCGGGAGCGGACTCCGTAGTAACCCTTGGTGCGCTCGACGAGCGTCTGACGCTTCTTACGGCCGGCGACGGCGCGCTTGACTCGTGCCATATCTGATCAACTCCTCGTTGGAAAGTGCTTCTCGGGACGCTCGCGCGCCTAGTTGGAACCCATGCGCTGGGAGACGGTCTTGACGTCGGCAGGAGAGATGACGGTCTCCTGGCGGAAGCCGCGGATGCGCTTGGGCGACTTCTTGGTGAGGATGTGGCTCTTGAACGCCTTGGCGCGCATGATCTTGCCAGAGCCGGTGCGGCGGAAGCGCTTTGCCGTACCCTTGTGCGTCTTCATCTTGGGCATGCTAGTTCTCCTTCTCCGTAGTGACGTTCTCGTCCTCGGCCTTGGGCTTCTCGTCAAAGGCGCCCTTGATCGGGACGATGGTCATGTGCATGTTGCGACCCTCCATGAGGGGCTTCTGCTCGACGGTCGCGACGTCCTTCAGGTCCTCGGCAAGGCGATCGAGCACCATGCGCCCCTGCTCCGGGTGGGCCATCTCGCGGCCGCGGAACATGATCGTGATCTTGACGCGCGCGCCCTTCTTGAGGAAGCGGATGACGTGACCCTTCTTGGTCTCGTAGTCGCCCACGTCGATCTTGGGACGGAACTTCATCTCCTTGACCTCGACCCTGGCCTGGTTCTTGCGAGCGGCCTTGGCCTTGCGGTCCTGCTCGTACTTGAACTTGCGGTAGTCGAGCATCTTGCAGACGGGAGGCTCCGCGTTCGGCGCGATCTCAACGAGGTCGAGGCCCTGGTCGCGGGCAATCCTCAGCGCGTCGCGCACGCCGAAGAGGCCCATCTGGGAGCCGTCGATGCCAATCAGACGGCACGTGCGGGACGTAATCTCCTCGTTGATGCGAGGACCATCGTTCCTGGCTATGTCGAACTCCTTCCTCTCTCATCTGCGGCCGGGGCCGCAAAAAAAGCTCCCGACACCAAGCAGCGGCATCCGGGAGACATCGCTCGCCCGCAGCGGGACGAGAAGAGCATACGTTGTCTGACCAGACAGCAGCCGTGAGGCGCCGTGTAGGTGGGGACCCGCGAAAGATCCCACTTCGCAAAAGCACACTTGACGAGAATAGCACGCGGGCTACGCCGCGGCAACTGGTTTTTCTCGCCAGATTATCTCCACATGTTGCGGGCGTGACAATCCAACCCGCCCGAATTGTCACGCCCGCCGCGGACCCTAGAGCTTGAGAGAGGCCGACTGCACGTAGGCACGCGCCTGGTACTCGCGGTCAAGGTCGTAGAGGCCCTTGGGGTCGCAGCCGAAGAGCTTCATGTTGGTGATCATGTCGCGGGCGTTGGTCTCCTCCTCGCCCTGCTCCTCCACGAACCAGTCGAGGAACTTCATCGTGCGGACGTCGTGCGCCTCGTGCGCGACCTCGTAGCAGTGGTGGATGAGGCTCGTGACGTACTCCTCGTGCTCGAGGCCGGCCTCCAGCGGCGCGAGATCGTTGTCGAAGGTCTTGTCGGGCTTGGCGATGGCCTCCATCGTGGGCCTGAAGTCGTTGTCCAGGAGGTAGCGACGGATCGCCAGCGCGTGGTCCATCTCCTCCTTCGCCTGGATCTCGTACCAATTGGCGAACCCCTTGAGGCCGCGGTCCTCGTAGTAGTCGGCAAAGGTGAGGTAGAGGTAGGCGGAGTACATCTCCTTGTTGATCTGCTCGTTGAGGACGGCGGTGACTTCGCTGGTGAGCGCCATGGCAGTTCCCTTCTTCCGGACGGTAGCGGATTGCACACGCTCACTATATACCCCGCAGGCGAGAAGAACGCGCGGTCTGCTATAGTTCTTCTCACCTGACGCGCGGCGTCCAGGCCCGAGTGGCGGAATTGGCAGACGCGACGGTCTCAAAAACCGTTGAGGCAACTCGTGCGGGTTCGAGCCCCGCCTCGGGCACCACGTTCTTCTCCCCCATTCGATTGGGCCCCGCCTCCGGGGTCCTACCGCAAAAACGGGTTTCTCGCAAGCTCGACGGCCATCGACGTCTCGGGCCCATGGCCGCACAGCAGCATGGTCTCGGGCGCGATCTCCGCCGCCATGCGACGCAGCGAGGCCAAGATGGCGCGCTCGTCGCCGCCGGTGAGGTCCGTGCGGCCGTGGCTGCCCGGGAAGAGCGTGTCGCCGACGAAGGCCACGCCCTCGGCGCTGCCCCCGCCCAGAAGCACGATGCCCCCGGGCGTGTGACCGGGCGTCTCCATCACGGTGAAGGTGGCCGTTCCCACCTCAATGACGTCGCCCTCGGCGAGCAGGCGGTCGGCGGCGGGCGCGTTCTCGTCGTAGCTGCGGCCCACCTCGCTCATCTCCCCCGCGTGGCGCGCGAGCTCGGCGTCGGCGGCGTGGATCGCAAAGGGGGCTCCGGTCGCTCGGCACAGGGCCGCGGCGCCGCCGACGTGGTCGCCGTGGCCGTGCGTCGCGGCGACGCAGGTCACGCGCACGTCAGCGAGATGCTCGGCCACGGCGGCACCGGACCCGCCCGGATCCACGACGAGGCACTCCCCCGCGCTCACCCAGGCGTAGCAGTTGGTCTGGAGCGGCGTCACCACAAAGTGGCGCAGCTCGTCTCTCTTCTCGGCCATGAGCCCTCCTCCGTCGTGGTCTGGGACCATTGTGCACGTCCGCACCCCCTGCACACAACCGCAGTTGTGAGTTTTGTCGCCTCTCGCGCGCCAACCTTGCCCAATTTGACGCCCTGCTTGGCGATTGTGGGCAAAACGTTTTATGCGAACGAAGGCCATGGCGCCTCGCGCGTTGCGGAATGGCCAAAAACAAACACTTACAGCTCGGTTGTGTGCAACATCTTTGATGCCAGCTCGCGAATCCATCAAAGATGTTGCACACAACCGCCAAAAACGAAGCGAGAAGGACGTTGGGCCGGGGCAGGGCAGCCCGGAACGGGGCGGCGTCGCTACCGCACGCGCTGCTTCATCTGGTTGGCGCCCTCGCCGGGCATGATGCGGCGCGCGTCGTAGACCGACGGCACGCGGCTCACGGCGGCCAGCAGCACGTCGAGCAGGCTCGCGTCCGAGATGGCCACGAGGAAGCGCAGGCGCGCGACGCCCTGGGCGCTCGTCTGTGTGGCCGCGGAGAGGATGTTGGCCCCCGCGTCGCCGATGGCGACGGTGATGTCCTTGAGCAGCCCCATGCGGTCGGTGGCCTCCACGACGATCTCCACGCGGAACTCCGTGGCGCCCGAGGTGTCCCACGCGACCTCGATCATGCGGTCGGGGTTCTTCATGAGGTCAGCCACGTTGGGGCAGTTGGCGCGGTGCACCGAGACGCCGCGGCCGCGCGTGATGAAGCCCACGATCTCGTCGCCCGCCACGGGATTGCAGCAGTGCGCCAGGTGCACGAGCAGGTCGGGGTCGCCCTTGACCACGACGCCGCAGTTGCTGCGCTTGCGCTTGCCGCGCGCGGCCTGCGTGAGGGCGTAGGAGGTCATGACCGGCGTGCCGGACGCCATGGCGCGCTCGTGCGCCGCGCGCTTCTCGGCCTCCGCCGCCGCGGCGGCGAGCTGCTCGGGCGAGCCCTCCTCGAGGATCTCCTCGATGCGGTTGGCCGCCTGCTTGAGGGAGACCTTGCCGGTGTGCACGCAGGCGAACAGGTCGTCGGGCGAGCGCAGCTCGAAGGACTCGCAGACGCGCGCGATAGCCTTGACGGTGCGCTTGGTCGAGATGCCGTAGCCGCGCTTGCGCAGCTCGTGGGCGAGTTCGGTGCGGCCGGCCTCGGCGTCGTCGTTTCTGTTCTGGGTCGAGAAGAACTTGCGGATCTTGGCCCGCGTGGACGGCATGACCACCATGCTCATCCAGTCGCGGCTCGGCTTGGCGTTCTTGTTGGTGAGCACCTCCACGCGGTCGCCCATGTGCAGCGTGTAGGACAGCGGGACCACGGAACCGTTGACCTTGGCGCCCACGCAGTGGTTGCCGACCTCGGTGTGGACCGCGTAGGCAAAGTCGAGCGGCGTCGAGTCGCGGCGCAGGCTCATGACCTCGCCCTTGGGCGTGAAGACGAAGATCTCGTGCTCGAAGAGGTCCACGCGGAGGTTGTCGAGGAACTCGTGCGGGTCGTCGATGTCGTCCTCGGTCGCCCAGTCGAGCGTCTTGCGGATCCAGTTGATCGTGGAGTCGATCGCGCGGTCCTCGGCGCTCATGCGGCCGCGCGAGTTGCCCTCCTTCTTGTAGAGCCAGTGCGCGGCGATGCCGTACTCGGAGGCCTCGTGCATCTCCGCCGTGCGAATCTGGATCTCGATGGGCTTGCCGTCCGGGCCCACCACCGTGGTGTGCAGGCTCTGGTAGAGGTTGGCCTTGGGCGTAGCAATGTAGTCCTTGAAGCGGCCGGGCATCGGGTTCCACAGGGAGTGGACCGCGCCGAGGGCCGAGTAGCAGTCCCCCACCGTCTGCGTGATCACGCGCAGCGCGATGAGGTCGTAGATGTCCGAGAACTCGCGCCCCTTGCGCGTCATCTTCTGGTAGATGCTCCAGAGGTGCTTGGGGCGGCCCGTGATCTGGTAGTTCTTGAGCCCGGCGGCCTTGAGCTCGTCGTCGAGCGTCTTGATGGCGGCCTCGGTGTCGTCCTCGCGCTGCGCGCGCGAGTCCTGGACCATGCGGGCGACGCGCTGGTACTCCTCGGGCTCGAGCCAGAAGAAGGCGAGGTCCTCGAGCTCCCACTTGACCGACGAGATGCCCAGGCGGTCGGCGAGCGGGGCGTACACGTCCATGGTCTCGCGCGCCTTGAACTGGCGGCGGTCGGGCGGCAGCGCCGCGAGGGTGCGCATGTTGTGCAGGCGGTCGGCGAGCTTGATGATGACCACGCGGATGTCGCGGCTCATGGCCAGGAACATCTTGCGCAGGTTCCACGCCTGCTTGGCGTCCATCGACGAGACCTGGATCGAGGTGAGCTTGGTCACGCCGTCCACGAGGTCGGCGACCGTCTCGCCAAAGAGGTCGCGCAGCTCGTCGAGGGTGGCGGGCGTGTCCTCCACCGTGTCGTGCAGCAGGGCAGCGCAGATGGTGTCCTCGTCCATGCGCAGGTCGTGCGCGAGGATCAGGGCAACCTCGACGGGGTGGTTGATGTAGGGCTCGCCGGAGCGGCGCCGCTGGTCCTGGTGGAACTCGGCGGCAAAGCGATAGGCGCGCTCGACCTTCTCGCATCCCTCCTCGTCCAGGTACGTCTCGCAGGCGGCCTGGAGCAGGCGGTAGTTGGCGGCTCCGGGAATGCTCTTCTTTGGTTTGGCGGCCGGGGCCGGCGCGGCGGGGGCCTGCGCGGCCTCCGGGGTCGGCGCCGTCACGGGCACCCTGGGATCACTGTCGCTCATCGAACTCACTCCCCTCCCGCACGATGATACCGAAGTTGGGGGTGATGGGACGGTTGACGCGGGCGAGAAGTACGTCTGCCGGCGCCTCGAGCGCCCAGCGGCAGAACTCCGCGAAGGCGCGCTGGAGCCGGACGCCCTCGAGGTAGCACGCGGACTGCGTGAGCTCCATGCGCACCGGGGCGCTCGCCATGGAGACGCGGCGCGCCTCGCCCCACCCGCTCACCGAGCAGAAGCCCAGCTCCGAGAAGATCGAGAGCCCCGTGGACACCTCGCGCGCGTCGAGCGGCGTCAGAGGCTCGCGCTCGCGCGCGACCCGGGCGATGGCCTCGTCGTCGAGGGCGACCGGCCCGCCCGCGCGGAAGAGCCCGCAGAGCGTGCGATAGAGGGTGACGAGGTCATCGCGGGCGGGGGCGGAGGCGGAGAGGACGGCCTCGCCGGGACGCACGTCGTCGGTGCCGAAGAGCAGGTGCACCGTCGCCGGCGCCCCGTCGCGGCCGGCGCGGCCGCTCATCTGGTTGAACTCGACCTGGCCGAGCGGCAGGCCGAAGAGCACGACGTGGCGGATCCCGGGGAGGTTGACCCCCTCGCCGAAGGCGCTCGTGGAGACGACGCAGGCGAGCTCACCGCCGCGAAACGCGCGCTCGACGCGCAGACGGGTGGCGCGGGAGAGGCCGGCGTGATAGTAGGAGACGCGGTCGGCGAGGTCGGGGACGCGGTGGCGCAGCATGCGCACCAGCGCGACCGCGCGGTCGCGCGTGGGAACGTAGACCACGCACTTCTCGCCCGTGGCCACGATGCGCGCGAGGGCGGCTTCGCGGTCGTGCGCGGCGCGCCCGTCGTCGATGCGCAGGTTGTCGCGGACGGACTCGTCGACGATCACGTCAGCCTCGTCGATGGAGAGCAGCCGGCAGATGCCGCGCGCGACGCCCGGCTCCGCCGTCGCGGTGACGGCGAGCGCGACCGGGCGCCCCAGGTCGGCGAGGATCGAGGGGAGCTCGAGGTAGGCGTCGCGGTCTCCGGGGGCGGCGAGCCCGGCGTGGTGCGCCTCGTCGACCACGACGAAGCCCACGCGCCGCGACGCCGCGAAGTCCGCGCGGTGGATGGAGAGGAACT
Organism: uncultured Atopobiaceae bacterium; assembly: GCA_944320385.1. Taxonomy (GTDB): domain Bacteria; phylum Actinomycetota; class Coriobacteriia; order Coriobacteriales; family Atopobiaceae; genus Thermophilibacter. Next base: position 13,805 of record CALUHH010000036.1, read on the forward strand.
CGGGCGTGGTCAGCACGATGTCGACCGCGCCGGACGCGAGGCCAGCGAAGATGCGGGCGCGCTCGGCCTGCGGGGTCTCGCCGGTGAGGACCTCGCTCGTCACGCCCGCCTGCGCGAGGGCCTCCCGCAGGTGGAAGCTCTGGTCGGCGACGAGGGCGCGCAGCGGGTAGACGAAGACGCTCGCCCGGTCGCGCGCGACGGCCTCGCGGGCGGCGTGCAGGTGGAACACGAGCGACTTGCCGCGTCCCGTCGCCATGACGGCAAGGCAGGAGCGACCCTCCGAGAGGCGGTCGAGCGCGGCGCGCTGCGCGGGCAGGAGCTCGGCGTCGCCGATCAGCAGGCGACGGAGGGCGTCGTCGAGGGCGGGCGCGTCGAGGGCGGCGAGCTCCGCGCGCCGCGAGGGCGTCGGCGCCCCGGGAGTCGCGTCCCCCCGGTCCTCCGCGTCCTTCTCGTCCGCGGCGTCGCCCGGTGCCGGGGCGTCGCGATAGATGATGTCCTTGACCATGAGCTTGGGCTTGGTGCGCCCCTGCCAGGTCTCGTTCACCGCCTCGAAGACGAGGTCACAGACGCCGTCCCAGGCCGCGGCGCGCTCGGGGTCGGGCACGCGGAACATGATGGCGGCCACCGAGGACAGGCCGTCCGTCGCCATGAAGCGCAGGTGCGCGCCGTCCGCGCCCACGAGTGCGCGGTTGCGCATGCTCACCCCGCGGGCGGCGAGGACCGGCTTCTTGTTGCCCTGACCGAAGGGCTGGAGCAGCTCGAGCGCATCGAGCGACTCCACGGTGAGCTCGGAGAGCTCGCAGACGGCGGTGACCTCGCCCACGTCGACGAACTGCTCGTCGGGCAGGGCGTCGAGCGCCGCGCAGAGGCGGTCGCGGAACTCGTCGAGGCGCGCGGCCTCGCAGGTGACGCCGACCGCTCCCGCATGCCCGCCAAAGCGGACGAGCACGTCGGAGCAATGCTCGACGGCATGGAAGAGGTCGACCGAGCCCACCGAGCGCCCCGAGCCGCGCGCGAGGCCCTCGTCGTCGATGGTGAAGACGATGGCGGGCACGTGGTAGCGGCTCACGAGGCGCGAGGCGACGATGCCCTTGACGCCCTCGTGCCAGCCGCGTCCCCCCACCACGACCGCGCGGCCGCCGCGGTAGGTGCGCTCGGCCTCGGCGAGCGCGGCGTCGGCGAGCGCCGCCTCGGTCTCCTTGCGCTCGGCGTTGATGGCCTCGAGGCGCCCGGCGAGGATCGTGGCGTCGGAGACGTCGTCGCTCAGCAGCAGCTCGAGGGCCACGTCGGTGGAGCCCATGCGGCCGGCGGCGTTGAGGCGCGGTATGAGCGAGAAGGGCAGGCCGTCGGCGGTCGCCTGCGAGAGGTCGAGCCCCGCCGTGGCGGCGAGCGCCGCGAGGCCCGGGCGGGGCGCGCGGCGCATGAGGCGGATGCCCTCGGCGACGATCGCGCGGTTCTCGCCCGTGAGCAGCATCATGTCGGAGAGGGTGCCGAGGGCGGCGACGTCGAGGAACTCGAGCCACAGCCCCGGCATGCCGCGGCGGCCGCCCAGCTCGCAGACGAGCTTCAGGGCCACCCCGACGCCGGCGAGCTCGCGCGAAGGGCAGTCCTCGGAGAGCTTGGGGTCGGTCACGGGGACGCCCTCGGGCACGAGGTCGGCGGGCTCGTGATGGTCGGTCACGACGACGTCCACGCCCTCCGCGGTGAGCCACGCGACCTCTCGGGCAGCGGCGATGCCGTTGTCCACGGTCACGACGAGGCTCGGGTCGCACGCCGCGCGCACGCGGGCGAGCGCCTCGCGGGAGAGCCCGTAGCCCTCGCCAAAGCGGTGCGGGATGAAGGGGTGGACGTCGGCGCCCATGCGGCGCAGGGCGAGCGTGAGCAGGCAGGTCGACGTCATCCCGTCGACGTCGAAGTCGCCGAAGACCGCGATGGTCTCGTGGGCGTCGAGGGCGCGCTCCACGCGGGCGACCGCCCCGGCCATCCCGGGGATGCACAGGGGGTCAGCCCAGTCGCGCTCGATCGAGGGGCTCAGGAACTCGCGGGCGCGGGCCACGTCGCCGAGGCCGCGGGCGACGAGCACCCGGGCGACGAGCGGCGGGATGCCGAGCTCGGAGGCGAGGCGGCGCTCCGAGGCCTCGTCGTTTGGGAGGATGGCCCAGCGGGGGCCGTCAGCGGGCGAGGGCATGGCGCTCGCCCTCCCCCGCGGCATGGTACATGCCGTGCGTCATCTCTTGAATCACTCTGCCGTAGGTCCTTTCGACTCCTTTAGACAGTTGATTGTACGGCAAGAGCGTTTCGAGCCGAATACTGGCGTCGCGCGGCACGAAGAAGGGGGCGCCCCCGGAGGGGCGCCCCCGCCTCCCCGGGGCCGCGCCCCGGGGCAGGGTCGATCGCCGCGCTACGCGGCCGGCAGCAGGCCCGCCTCGGCGGCGCGCATGATCATCGCGGCCATCTCGCCGCGGGTGATCTCGGCGGAGGCGCGGAGCTCCATGCCGCCGTTGCCGTCGTCGGAGCCCTCGAGGACGCCCGTCTGGACGGCCCAGGAGACCGCGGGCACGGCCCACTCGGCGACCTCGCCGCCGTCGGAGAAGGCCTCGAGCGCGGACGGGTCGGCCTTCGAGAGGTCGGCCTTGGCCACGCGGGCGATGATGGCGGCGAACTGGTCGCGCGTGAGGGCGTCGCCCACGCCGAACAGGCCGGAGCCGTCGTCGTAGCCGGTGACGAGGCCGGAGGCCACGGCCCAGTTCACGGCCTGGGCGTACCAGTCGCCCTGGGAGACGTCGGCCAGGCCGCAGGCCGGGGCCTGGGCGCCGGCGCCGAGCGCGCGGAAGAGCACCGCGGCGGCCTGCTCGCGGCCGAGAGCGTCCTCGGGCCCGAAGAGGGTCGTGCCCTCGTAGCCGGTCATGAGGCCCCTCGCGTAGACGAAGGAGACCGCGCCGCGGTACCAGGAGCCCTCGGCCACGTCGGTGAAGGGCAGCGCGGGCGCGGATGCCTCGAACGTGACCGTGACGGTGACGTCCCCGGCGGGCATGGAGAACGCGTAGGTGCCGTCGCCGTTGTCCGTGACGTCGACCTGCTTCTCGCCGCACGTGACGGAGACGGAGGCGACCTCGTAGCCCTCAGCGGGCGTGGCGGTGACGGTGACCTTCACGCCGGCGGAGGCCGACGTCTTGTCGACGGAGACCTTGCCGTTCTCGGCGGCCGCGACGGTCACGTCGTGGGTCGTCGGGGCGGGGGCGGTGCCGCCGCCGGACGGGGCGGTGTAGGAGTAGGGCTTAGT
>CALUHH010000037.1 GCA_944320385.1 uncultured Atopobiaceae bacterium
TAGCCCCGAGGGGGCCGTAGCTTAACGGGGAGAGGTCCCAGCCGCTTCCCCACATATCGTCTAAGCGAGAAGGGCGCAAGAAGGACGCGAGAAGAACGAGGGCTCCATGCCGCACGAAAAAGGGGCCGGACCCGTGGGCCCGACCCCTTTGAAGGTGCACTGAGCGCGTAACCCGAAGTAAGCGAGCTTACTTGAGGGTGACGACGGCGCCGGCCTCCTCGAGCTGCTTCTTGGCGGCCTCGGCGTCGTCCTTCTTGGCGCCCTCGAGGACGGCCTTGGGGGCACCCTCGACGACCTCCTTGGCCTCCTTGAGGCCGAGGTTGGTCAGAGCGCGGACGACCTTGATGACGGCGATCTTGTTGTCACCGAAGGACTCGAGGACGACGTCGAAGTTGGTCTTCTCCTCCTCCTCGGCGGCAGCGCCGGCAGCCGGAGCGGCGGCGACGGCGGCGACGGGGGCGGCGGCGGAGACGCCGAAGGTGTCCTCGATAGCGTGAACGAGCTCGGAGGCCTCGAGAAGGGTCATCTCCTTGAGGGCGTCAATGATCTCCTCGGTGGTAAGCTTAGCCATTTTTGGTTTCCTTTCGATCCCGCGCGGCGTGCGCGGATTGTCCTTGTGTTGTGAGGCGGGCGCCTCGGGGTGCGCGGACGGGCCGCGCTGCTGCTAGGCAGCCTGCTTCTGCTCGGAGACAGCGTTGACGGTGCGGGCGAGGCCAGCGGGGACCTCCTTGACGCACACGGCGATGTCGCGCGCGAAGCCGCTGATGAGACCGGCGATCTGCGCCATGAGCTGCTCGCGGTTGGGCAGGTCGGCGTAGGCCTTGGCCTCCTCGGCCGTGAGTGCCTTGCCGTCGGCGATGGCACCGACGAACTCCATCTTCTTGAGCTTCTCGGACTGCTCCTTGATGACCTTGGCGGCATCGACGGGGTCCTTCTCGTAGAAGACGTAGGCGCAGGTGCCGGCGAGCATCTCGTCGACGTTGGGCATCCCGGCGTTCTCGAGGGCGATCTTGACGATGTTGTTCTTGTAGACCTTCATCTCGGCGCCAGCCGCGCGCAGGGCGCGACGGACCTCCTGAGTCTCCTTGACGGAGAGGCCACGGTAGTCAACAACGAAGACGCCGTTGGAGGCCTCCAGCGAACCGGCGACCTTCTCGAGCATAGCGACATTAGACTTGGACGGCATGTGTTCTGTACACCTCCTCTGTTATGCGGTCGGGCACGCACCGCCGACAGGCGGGCCTTCCGCATAAGAAGACCCCGCTGGCGCGGCCAAAGCGGGGTCCTCGAAGATGCAATCTCTGAGACCACCTCGGCAGGCGGGTTTCCCCTTTGAGCCTTGCGGCACCGGCTGTCTTTGGCAGCGGACGTGCTGGTGAGACACGAGACGGGCGTCTCGCGCGTTCCACATTGTGGCATTGCGCAAGACGCCCGTCAAGCAATCAAGAAATCTCCAAGCGAGAAGTACGCGGCCTGGCTACTCCTCCATGAGGTTGCGGGTCTTGGCAGAGTCGACCTTGATGCCGGGGCCCATGGTGGTGGAGATGACCACGGACTTGACGTACTTGCCCTTGGCGCTGGACGGCTTCACGCGGAGCAGCTCGTTGATGAGCGCGCCGTAGTTCTCGACGAGCTTCTGGGTGTCGAAGGACACCTTGCCCATCGGGACGTGGCAGATGCCGTAGCGGTCGGCGCGGTACTCGACGCGGCCGGCCTTGAGCTCGCCGACCATCTTGGCGACGTCCATGGTGACGGTGCCGAGCTTGGGGTTGGGCATGAGGCCGCGGGGGCCGAGGATCTTGCCGAGGCGGCCGACCTTGCCCATCATGTTGGGCGTGGCGATGGCGGCGTCGAAGTTCAGCTCGCCGGCCTGGATCTGAGCCACGAGGTCGTCGGAGCCGACGACGTCGGCGCCGGCGGCCTCGGCCTCGCGGGCCTTCTCGCCCTCGGCGAAGACGGCGACGCGGACGGTCTTGCCGGTGCCGTGGGGCAGCGCGATGGATCCGCGGACGTTCTGGTCGGCCTTGCGGGTGTCGACTCCCAGGCGGACGGCGACCTCGACGGTCTCGTCAAACTTGGCGGGGGACAGCTCCTTGGCGAGCTCCATGGCCTCCTTCGGGGAGTAGAGCTTGGTGCTGTCGACCTTGGCGGCGGCGGCCTTGTAGTTCTTTCCGTGCTTGGGCATGTTCTTTCCTCCTGTGGTCAGCGGGCCTTGCGCCCTCCCACATCGATGATACGAAGGGACAGTCCCTTCGTATCATTTCCTCAAATGATACGAAGGGACTGTCCCTTCGTATCATCAGCTAGCTACTCGGCGACGGTGACGCCCATGGAGCGGGCGGTGCCGGCGATGATCTTCTTGGCGGCCTCGATGTCGTTGGCGTTGAGGTCGGGCATCTTGATCTCGGCGATCTTGGTGAGCTGCTCCTGGGAGAGCTGGCCGACCTTGTCGCGCTGGGGGACGCCGGAGCCACCCTTGAGGCCGAGCTCCTTCTTGATCAGCTCAGCGGCGGGCGGGGTCTTGCAGACGAAGTCGAAGGAGCGGTCCTCGTAGACGGTGATCTCAACGGGGATGATGTCGCCCTGCTTGTCCGCCGTGGCGGCGTTGAACGCCTGGCAGAACTGCATGATGTTGACCTGGGCGGCGCCGAGGGCGGGGCCGACGGGAGGCGCGGGGTTGGCGGCGCCAGCCGGGATCTGGAGCTTGATGAAGTTGGTGACCTGCTTCTTGGCCATGTCTTTCTCCTTGTGAAGCCGTAGTGGTTCGAACCTATGAATGCGCCCAGCCCGAGAAGCTTATCCTCACCGATACCGGGTGGGCGGGATCTCCTAGCTGATGACCGAGATCTGGTCGAGCGTGAGCTCGACGGGGGTCTCGCGTCCGAAGATGGTGAGCATGACCTTGACCTTGCCGGACTCGGGCATGACCTCGGAGACGAGGCCGTCGAAGTCCGCGAGCGGGCCGGAGAGGACCTTGACGGCCTGCCCCGCCTCGATGTTGGTCGCGGTGCGCTTGGGGGCAGCGGCAGCGGTGCCGCGGACGCCGGTGCGGCGCATGATCTTGTCGAACTCGTCGCGGCGCAGCGGCGTGGGCTTGCCGTCAAGGCCCACAAAGCCGGTCACGCCGGGCGTGTTGCGCACGACGGCCCAGGTGTTGTCGTCGATCTCCATGCGAACGAGGACGTAGCTCGGGAAGACCTTGGACTCCTTGGTCTCGCGCTTGCCGCCGTCCTTGATCTCGGTGACCTCCTCGGTCGGGATCTGGATGTCGACGACGCGGTCCTCGAGGCCATAGGTCTCGATGCGGTGCTCGAGGTCGGCCTTGACCTTGTTCTCGTAGCCCGAGTAGGTGTGAATCACGTACCAGCGCTTAGCCATCTTCCCTACCCCCTCAGACCGGTGTAACCAACGAGCGCCGCCACGACGCCGGTGTCGACGAGCCAGATCACGATGCCAAAGACGATCAGCATCGCGATGATGGCCACAGAGTAGCTCTTGAGCTCGCTCTTGGACGGCCACACGACGCGGCGCATCTCGGAGCGGACGGCACCGAAGTAGTTGCGGACGCGGCGGAGCGGGCCGGGGTGCTCCCGGGCGCGCTCCTCCTTGGCCGCCTTCTTCTCGGCCTTGGCGGCAGCCTTGGCCGCGGCCTTCTCGGACTTGGCGATAGCCTTCTCGGAGTCCTCGGGGACGGAGGCGGCGCGAGCAGCCTCGACGCGGGCGCGCTCCTCGGCACGGGCCTTGCGGGCGCTCCTCTTGTTACGGTCCTTGTTGGCCATCCCTTGACTCCTAAGAAAACGGTGCCTTACATGGAAACCGGCTAACCCCGAAGGGAAAGCCGGTGGTGAAATCTGGCAGGCCAGGAAGGACTCGAACCCTCAACAAACGGTTTTGGAGACCGCCGCTCTACCATTGGAGCTACTGGCCTGTGATGAAAACCCACCTTGGTTAGCGGGTCTCCCTGTGAAGCGTGTGCTTGCGGCACCACGGGCAGTACTTCTTCAACTCCATGCGATCGGGGTTGTTGGACTTGTTCTTGTCCGTGGTGTAATTGCGGCGCTTGCACTCGGTGCACGCGAGGGTAACTAGAGTACGCATTGATCCTCCTGAAGAACTTCTCGTTGGAGGGAGTTTCCCTCGAACGTGACGCGATGGAGAACGATACCATCGGTCCGCCCAAGCTGTCAACCCCCTGGCGGCAAGACGGCGCGCATCACAAAATCCGCAAATAGCGAGAAGAACGCGCAAAAAAGACCCGGCGTCACGAGGACGCCGGGTCCGAAACTAGCTTCTGGAGAAGTTAGTCAAGAATCGTGGAGACACGGCCGTCGCCGACGGTGTGGCCACCCTCGCGGATAGCGAACTTGAGGCCCTGCTCCATGGCGATCGGGTGAATGAGCTTGCACTTGACGGTGATGTGGTCGCCAGGCATAGCCATCTCGACCTTGTTGCCGTTGGTGTCGGTGAGCTCGGAGATGTCACCGGTAACGTCGGTGGTGCGGAAGTAGAACTGCGGACGGTAGCCGGCGAAGAACGGGGTGTGACGGCCGCCCTCCTCCTTGGTGAGGACGTAGATCTCACCGGTGAACTCGGCGTGCGGGGTCACGGAGCCGGGCTTGGCGATGACCTGGCCGCGCTCGATGTCCTCGCGCTTGATGCCGCGCAGGAGGATGCCGACGTTGTCGCCAGCCTCGCAGAAGTCCATGGTCTTGCGGAACATCTCGATGCCGGTGGCGACGGAGGTCTGCTTCTCGCGGATGCCGACGATCTCGACGGGGTCGTTGAGCTTGAGGGAGCCACGCTCGACACGACCGGTGGCGACGGTGCCGCGGCCGGAGATGGTCATGACGTCCTCGATGGCCATCAGGAACGGCTTGTCGTTGTCACGCGGCGGGGTCGGGATGTACTCGTCGACGGCGTGCATGAGCTCGATGATGGAGTCGACCCACTTCTGCTCGCCGTTGAGGGCGCCGAGGCCGGAGCCGCGGATGATCGGCAGGTCGTCACCGGGGAAGCCGTACTCGGAGAGGAGGTCACGGGTCTCCATCTCAACGAGGTCGATGAGCTCCTCGTCGTCAACCATGTCGCACTTGTTCAGGAAGACGATGATGTAGGGAACGCCGACCTGACGGGCGAGCAGGATGTGCTCGCGGGTCTGGGCCATGGGGCCGTCGGTGGCGGCGATGACGAGGATGGCACCGTCCATCTGAGCCGCACCGGAGATCATGTTCTTGATGTAGTCAGCGTGGCCCGGGCAGTCGACGTGGGCGTAGTGACGCTCCCAGGTCTCGTACTCGATGTGGGCAACGTTGATGGTGATGCCGCGCTGGCGCTCCTCGGGAGCCTTGTCGATGTTCTCGAAGGCGGTGTAGTCGGCCTTGCAGCCCTCGGTCTCAGAGAGAACCTTGGTGATAGCGGCGGTCGTGGTGGTCTTGCCGTGGTCGACGTGACCAATGGTACCGATGTTTACGTGGGGCTTGGTACGATCGAACTTCTCCTTGGCCATTGCCATCCTCCTTCTGGAACCGACCCTGAGGCCAATCCTTGGACTTACTGCGTTCTTATGCCAAGCGGCGCCGTAGCGCCGCCAAGAACTCTGGTACCGGTGACTGGACTCGAACCAGTGACATCGCGGGTATGAGCCGCGTGCTCTAACCAACTGAGCTACACCGGCGTGGTGCCGAACGACCGAAAGGCGGAAATGGAGCCCGCGACCGGATTTGAACCGGTGACCTCTTCGTTACCAACGAAGTGCTCTACCGACTGAGCTACACGGGCAGATGGTGGGGATGCTTGGACTCGAACCAAGGAACCCAGAGGGAGCGGATTTACAGTCCGCCGCAGTTGCCGCTGTGCCACATCCCCATTCCGTTTTCAGCCACCCGCGAGGCGCTTTCTCCCTCGCAAGCGGGGAATAATTTACGACGATGCAACCCCGTTGTCAACGTATACCTCGCACCCGGGCGTATCCATGCTCACGAGGTCACCACATCCGCAGGTCAAGCGGCCTGTTTTTCGACCTTGCAACGCACGAGGCCGCACCCCTGGAGGGCGCGGCCTCGAAAAAAATTCTGGAGCCGGCAGAGGGAGTCGAACCCCCAACCCACGGTTTACAAAACCGTTGCTCTGCCATTGAGCCATGCCGGCGTGCGTGTACATGATAGCGGACTTGCCGTTTGCGCGACAGATGCCCAAAGAGGGGCGCGCCCCTCATGTCCCGTCGCCCCTTGGGGCATGCCGCGAGCCGCTGGCTGCACACAACCCCGTTTGTGAGGCGGGGACGCCTTCTGTTCAGCGGGGCGGCCTGCGCTGCGCCCCATTCGCCGATTGTGTGGCAATCCCTTGATGTAGTGGCCCGCTGCCGGGCTGCAAATCCACGTTCTTCTCGCCCAGAGGGCCTGTTTTGTTGGGCTTTTAGCGGTTGTGTGCAACAAGATTGATGCCACGGTCGCAGGTCCATCAATCTTGTTGCACACAACCGCCAGTTTGGCGTCGGGACCCCGGCCCCTGCCCCAAGTCGGGCGCACCTCACTAGCCGCGCAGGATCTGCCAGAGCCTCTCGCGCGCCGCGGGGTCGATGCGGTCCTCCAGGCGCATGTGCTGCGTCTGGCGCACGTCGTTCTCCCTGCGGTACTCCACGGCCAGGGCGTCCATGTTGGTCACGAGCACGTCGCTCGAGACGCGCGTCACGGGAATGCCGCCCACCGTGGCTCGAATCGTGCGGTCCGACGTCACCACCGTCACCGCATGCGGGGCGAGGCGGGCCTCGGTGACCAGACGCTCGATCACGGCGTCGGCTGACTCGCCCGCGGCCGAGAAGATCACGCGCACGCCGGCCTTGGAGAGGTCGGGGCGCTCGGGAGAGACGTTGCCCGCCGCGTCGAAGACGACCACGGGGTCATAGCGGCCCTTCGCATAGGCGGCGACATCGGCGATGAGCAGGTCGCGCGCCTGCTCGAAGGGGTCGCCGGCCGCCGTCTCGTCCATGCGGGCGCGATAGCGGGACGACTTGTAGATGACGTTGTAGCCGTCCACGACGAGCAGCTCGCGCGACGAGGCGCGGGCATCAGGCATCGGGGCCCTCCCCGCACTCGACGCGCCGCAGCCACTCGTAGCAGAGCACCGTCGTGGCCTGGGCCACGTTGAGCGACTCCACGCGGCCGCGCTGGGGAAGGCGGCACGAGAAGTCGCACTTCTCGGCCACCAGGCGGGAGATGCCCTCGCCCTCGGAGCCCATGACCAGCGCAAGGCGCCCGCCCAGGGGGGCGTGCCACACGTCCTGCTCGGCATGCTCGGTGGCCGCGCAGGCCCAAAATCCCGCTCGCTGCAGCTCCTCGATGGCGCGCGCGAGGTTGGGGACCTGCGCGATGGGAAGGTGCATGACGGCGCCCGCCGAGGTCTTGTACGCGCCCACGCCCACCGACGCGGCGCGCGCCTTGGCCACGATGACGCCCGCGGCCCCCACGACCTCGGCCGTGCGGACGATGGCGCCAAAGTTGCCCTGGTCGGTCACGTGGTCGAGAAGGACGACGAGCGCGTCGCCCTCCCCCGCCGCCGCGATGACGTCGGAGAGCTCGGCGTACGCGAACGGCCTCGTGCGCACGACCACGCCCTGGTGGGCCCCGTGGCTCGAGAGCACGTCGAGACGCGCGCGCGGCACGCGCTCCACGGGGACGCCCGCCTCGTCGAGGCGCGCGGCGATGCGCTCGAGCGCCTGGTCGCGCTCGCCGGAGCGCTCCTGGACGAGAGCCGAGCGCAGCGGCATCCCGCAGGCCAGCGCCTCCTCGACGGCACGGCGCCCCTCGATCAGGTCCGAGCGATCACGAAGCTGAGGCCCGCGGCGCGCGGCGCCCGGCAGCGGCCGGGGCGCGCGGCCCTTCTCGCCGCGCGGCCCCTTGGGCCCACTCGGGCGGCCCGCCTGAGGCCTGCCGCCCTTGCCCTTGCCGCCGCGCACGTCGCGGCCGGGCGTCCTGGACTGGTTCTTCGCCACGCCTACTCCTTACGGTGCACGCGCGCGCCCGCGGCGGTGTCCTCCACCACGAGGCCGAGCGCGGTGATGCCGTCGCGGATGGCGTCCGCGACGCCCCAGTTCTTCTGGGCGCGAGCCTCCTGGCGGGCGGCGAGCAGGGCCTCGGCCGCCTCGGCGGCAGAGGAGCCCTCGTAGCCGGCGTGCTCGCGGGCGAGCTCGACCAGGCCCTCGGGCAGGTCGTCCTCACCGGAGGAGCGGCCCAGCTCGATGCCCATCACGTCAGCCAGCTCGCAGAGCATGTCGGCGGCGCGCAGGCACACGGCCGTCGAGGTGTCGTCGGCGGCGTCGGCCAGATAGGTGTTGCACGACGTCACCAGAGAGAAGATCGCGGCGAGGCCGCCGGCGGTGTTGAAGTCGTCGTCCATCTGGCGGCAGAACTCCTCGCGCGCCTCGTCGATCCTGCGGCCGAGCGTGCGGTCGGCGTCGTTGAGCTCGCCGTCCTGCGGGGAGCGCTCGGCGGCCCAGCGGAGGTTGCGCGCGCAGGTCTCGAGGCGCTCGAGCGTGCCGGCGACGCCCTCGAGGCGCTCGAAGGAGAAGTCGAGCGGCGCGCGGTAGTGGGTCTGCAGCATGAGCAGGCGCACGGCGTCGGCCGGGTACTTGTCGAGCACCTCCTTGAGCGTGTAGAAGTTGCCGAGGCTCTTGGACATCTTCTCGCCGTCCACGCGCAGCATGCCCGTGTGCATCCACGTGTTGGCGAGCGCCGTGTCCCAGGCGCACATGGCCTGGGCGGTCTCGTTCTCGTGGTGCGGGAAGATGAGGTCGGCGCCTCCGCCGTGGATGTCGATGGGGGTGCCCAGGTAGCGATGGATCATCGCGCAGCACTCGGTGTGCCAGCCGGGGCGACCGTCGCCCCACGGGGAGGGCCAGCTCGGCTCGCCGGGCTTGGCCGCCTTCCAGAGGGCAAAGTCAAAGGGGTCGCGCTTCTCGTCGTTGACCTCGACGCGCTCGCCGGCGCGCATCTGGTCGAGGCTGCGCCCGGAGAGGATGCCGTAGCTGTGGTCGGCGCGCACCGAGAAGTACACGTCCCCGGAGGGCACCGGGTAGGCCACGCCGCGCTCGATGAGGCGCGCGATCATCTCCTGCATGGCCTCGATCTCGTGCGTGGCGCGCGGGCGGATGTCCGGGTCGAGCACGCCGAAGCGGTGCATCTGCTCGATGAAGGCGGCCGAGCACTCCTCGGCGACCTCGGCGGCGGTGCGCCCGGTCTCGTTGGCGCGATTGATGATCTTGTCGTCCACGTCGGTGAGGTTCTGGGCAAAGGTCACCTGGTAGCCCTTGTACATGAGGTAGCGGCGAATGACGTCGAAGGCGAGGAACGTCCGCGCGTTGCCGATGTGGATCTGATCGTAGACGGTGGGGCCGCAGACGTACATGCGGATCTTGCCGGGCTCGATGGGGACGAGCTCCTCCTTCTTGTGCGTCTGGCTGTTGTAGACGAGCATGCGTGCTCCTTGACGAGTCTGGTCGGAAACGTTCCGACCAGTATAGCGCGGGGCGCTACGGGCACGCGTCACTCCCGGACGTCGATGCCGCAGGTGCCTAAAACCTGGCAAATGCGTGTTTCGGTGCCGGAATCGCCTCATCTGCGTGCCGGCGATACGCAGATGAGGCGATTCCGGCACCAATTTACGCAGATGTCGGTTTTCTGGCACCGCACGCAGGAGACGCTTTTCCGGCACCTGGGCAAACGCAGCTACCGAGAAGGACTACCGCCCGTCGTCGAGAAGGGCCACGGCCCAGGCGGCGATGCCCTCCTCGCGCCCCACGAACCCGAGCCGCTCCGTGGTGGTGGCCTTCACGCCCACGGCGTCGACGGGCACGCCGAGGGCATCCGCCATCCGCGCGCGCATCTCGTCGCGGAAGGGCGCGAGCTTGGGGGCCTGCGCGGCGACGGTGCAGTCGACGTCGAGGATGCGGCAGCCGCGCTCGCGGGCGAGGTCGGCCACGCGCCGCATCAAGACGAGCGAGTCCGCGCCCTCGTAGGCGGGGTCGTTGTCGGGGAAGAGCCCGCCGATGTCGCCGGCGCGCAGGGCCCCGAGCACGGCGTCCATGAGCGCGTGCGCGAGCACGTCGGCGTCGGAGTGCCCGTCGAGCCCCCGCTCGCACGGCACCTCCACGCCGCCCAGCACCAGGCGCCGCCCCTCGGCGAACGCGTGCACGTCAAAGCCATGTCCTATGCGAAGCATGTCGGGTCCTTCCTGACAGACTTGACAATCTCGTCAGGTTATATTGTCAAGCGCGAGCGCTTGACAATATAACCTGACGAGATTGTCAAGTCCCCGCTGTCTCACGCCAACAGCCGGCGCTCGAGGGCGGCCTCGGCGATCGCCAGGTCCTCGGGCACCGTGATCTTGATGTTGTCGCGCGAGCACTCGACGCAGCGAACGCGGCCTCCCATGCGCTCCACGAGCGACGAGTCGTCGGTCCCCGGGTACTCGTCGCGGGCCGCCGCCTTGTGCGCGGCGAGAAGGACCCGGCGCCGAAAGACCTGCGGCGTCTGGGCGGCCCAGTAAAACGAGCGGTCGGGCGTGGCCACGATCGTGGTGCCCTCAACGAGCTTGAGCGTGTCGACCGCACGCGTCGCCAGGATGGCGCCCGCGAGCGCGGGGTCGCTGCGGACCGCCTCGATGGCGCGCTCGATCATCTCGGTCTCGACGAGCGGTCGGGCGGCGTCGTGGACGGCGACGAACTCCAGGTCGCGGGGGACCGCCCCCAGCCCGGAGAGCACCGAGGCCTGCCGCGTGGCGCCCGAGGGCGCGAGCGTGACCGGCTTCTTGAGCGAGAGCCGGGAGAGCACGTCCTTCTCGACCTGGGCCGCGCGGTCCGGCGCGCACACCACCACGATCCTCGTAACCGACGGGGCGCGGTCAAACGCGACGATGGACCAGCACATGAGGGGCAGGCCGCAGAGGTCGGCGAACTGCTTGCCGCGCGGGTCGCCAAAGCGCTCCCCCGTGCCTCCCGCCACGATGACGGCGCAGGTGTCCGCCGGGCTCCCCTCGGAGCCGACGCGCCGCGCGCACGCCTGCGGGCAGGGCGCCTCCCCGCCCATCACTCGCCCTTGCCCCACATGCGGTGCAGGCTGTTGGCGAGGACGTCTGGGTTCTTGACGCCGATCTCCCCGAGGCGCGACGGGTCGTCGTCGACGGCCTCGAGGACCTCCTGCAGCGAGCCGTACTCGTCGACGATCTTGTCGGCCATGCCCTCGCGCACGACGGGCACGCGCGAGAGCGTGCGCAGGCCGAGCGGGGTCATGATGCTGTCCTCGCCGCGGTCGTCCGCAAAGCCGAGGATGCGCGCGACGGTCTTGGCGGAGCGCAGCTGCGTGTTGACGGTGTCGTGGAGGCGCCGGCGGACGGTGCGCGCGGTCTCCTCGGAGGAGTCGGCCGCGTAGTCGCGGATCATGAGGGTGTAGGCCTCCTCGACGCCCGCGAGGTACTCGTCGCGCTGCATCTGGGCGATCTTGCCCTCGCGGCCGAGCTGGACGATGCAGTCGTCGAGCTCGCTGCCCGCGGAGAGCAGGACCTCGAAGAGGTAGAAGAGGTTGGTGAGGTCGCCGAGAGTGACCATGTTGTCGAGCTCGAGGCTCGTGAGGCGCAGGAGGTTGCGGTCGAGCTGGGAGCGCGTGTTCTGCATGGCCACGGTCAGCTGGTTGACCGTCGTGAGCAGGTCGCTCACGGGCCTGACCTGGAAGCCCTTGCCGTCCACGTAGACGTTGATGACCGAGCGCCGCGACGAGACGGAGACGACCATCGCCTTGGTGAGCAGGCTCATCCGCGCCGCGGTGCGGTGGCGCGTGCCCGTCTCGGAGGTGGGCAGCGACGGGTCGGGGTTGAGGTGGTAGTTGGCGCGCAAGATCTTGGTCAGGTCGCGGTCCACGACCACCGCGCCGTCCATCTTGCAGAGCTCGAAGAGGCGGTTGGCCGTGAAGGAGACATCGAGCTTGAAGCCGTCGTCGCCGGCGGCGAGCACGTTCTCCGTGTCGCCGACGCACACGAGCGCGCCGAGGTGACCGGCGAGGATCATGTCGAGCGCCACGCGCAGGGGCGTTCCCGGCGCTGTGTTGCGGATGGCGTCCTGAAGGCGCTGCTCGCGGTCGGCAGCGCCCGTGTCGAGCTGAGTGACATCCATGGGCGGCCCTTCGTGCGCTGCCGGCCCGCGCTCTGCGGGCCGGCCCCCTACTGAGTCTGAGTATATCGCGCGGTGCGGGGCGGTGGCCCAAGAGGGGACAGGATTAAATTGGGATATCAAACGATGTCCCAATTAAATCCTGTCCCCTCTTGGGCCACCGCCCCGACGCTACGCGCCGGAGGCGAGCAGGCCGCCCGCGCCCGCGGAGCCCGAGCCCGGCTCGGGCAGCGACGCCAGGTCCGGGCCCATGAGGTGCTCGCGGCGGCGCGGCGCGGGGATCTCGCCGGTGGCGTGCCCGAAGACGAGCGCGCCGTCCTTCTCGTCCACGCGGATGATCTCGCCGCGGTGCCAGAGGCCCTGCAGCAGCTCCTCGGAGAGCGGGTCCTCGATGAGGGTCTGGATGGCGCGGCGCAGCGGGCGCGCGCCGTAGACCGGGTCGGCGCCCTCCCTGGCCACGAGGTCGCGGGCGGCGTCGGTGAGCTCGATGGACATGCCCTGCGCGATGAGGCGCTCGCGGAGGTCGGCCACCATGAGCTCGACGATGCCGCGCAGCTGCTCGGGCGTCAGCGACTTGAAGACCACGACCTCGTCCACGCGGTTGAGGAACTCCGGGCGGAAGTGCTTCTTGAGCTCGGACATCACGCGGCTCGTGATCTCCTTGTCGGAGAGGCCGGAGGCCCCCTGGGCCGAGAAGCCCATGGTGGTCGTCTGCGCGATGTCGCGCGCGCCGATGTTGGACGTCATGATGATGACGGTGTTGGAGAAGTCCACGTGGCGGCCCTGGCCGTCGGTGAGCCGCCCCTCCTCCAGGATCTGGAGAAGGACGTTGAAGACGTCGGGGTGCGCCTTCTCCACCTCGTCGAAGAGCACCACCGAGTACGGCCGGCGGCGCACCGCCTTGGTGAGCTCGCCGCCCTCGTCGTAGCCCACGTATCCCGGGGGCGCGCCGACGAGCTTGGAGACGGTGTGCTTCTCCATGAACTCGGACATGTCAAAGGAGATGAGGGCGTCCTCGGAGCCAAAGAGGAACTCCGCGAGCGCCTTGGCGAGCTCGGTCTTGCCCACGCCCGAGGGGCCGAGGAAGATGAACGAGCCGCCGGGGCGGCGCGGGTCCTTGAGGGGGCTGCGGCTGCGGCGGATGGCCTTGGAGACCTTGGTGACGGCCTCGTCCTGGCCCACGACGCGCTGGTGCAGCACGTCCTCGCAGCGCAGCAGCTTGGAGGCCTCCGCCTCGGTGAGGCTCGAGACGGGCACGCCGGTCATGGACGAGACCACGTCGGCGATGTCCTCCTCGTCGACGGTCACCACGTTGGCGGCGAGCTCCTCGCGCCACGCGGCCTCGAGCTCGTCGCGGCGGGCGACGAGCGCCTTCTCCTCGTCGCGCAGGCGCGCCGCGTCCTCGAACTCCTGGGCCGCGGCGGCGGCGGACTTCTCCTCGCGCACGCGGGAGAGGTCGGCGTCGACCTGCGCGATCTCGGGCGGCAGCGCCATCTTGTGGACGCGCGTGCGGGCGCCGGCCTCGTCGAGCACGTCGATGGCCTTGTCCGGCAGGAAGCGGTCCTGCACGTAGCGGCTCGAGAGCGTCACGGCCGCCTGGACGGCGTCGTCGGTGTAGCTGACGTGATGGTGCTTCTCGTAGCGGTCCTTGAGGCCCTCGATGATCTTGACGGTGTCCTCGGGGCTGGGCTCGCCGATGTTGACGGGCTGGAAGCGGCGCTCGAAGGCCGAGTCCTTCTCGACGTGCTTGCGGAACTCCTCGGCCGTGGTGGCGCCGATGACCTGGATCTCGCCACGCGAGAGGGGCGGCTTCAAGATGGAGGCCGCGTCGATGGAGCCCTCTGCAGAGCCGGCGCCGATGACGGTGTGGATCTCGTCGATGAAGAGGATGTCCTCCTTGGACTCCTCGAGCTCGCGCACGACCTTCTTCATGCGCTCCTCGAACTCGCCGCGGTACTTGGAGCCGGCGACGAGGCTCGCGAGGTCGAGCGTCCAGATCTGCTTGCCGCGCAGGATGTCCGGGACGTTGCCCCCGGCGATGAGCTGCGCGAGGCCCTCGACGATGGCCGTCTTGCCCACGCCCGGGTCGCCGAGGATGAGCGGGTTGTTCTTCTGGCGGCGCGCCAGGACCTGCATCACGCGCTCGATCTCGCGGTCGCGGCCGATGACGGGGTCGAGCCTGCCGTCCGCGGCCAGCTTGGTGAGGTTGCGGCCGTACTGCTCGAGCACGGAGCCCTCCTCGCCCGGCTGCTGCTGCGGGACGCCGAAGCCCGCCATGCGGACGTCGGCCGTGGCGGCCTGGCGGGACTCCTCGGGCTGCTTGGGCGAGAGCTCGGCCACGGCGTTGCGCACGGCGTCGCCCGAGACGCCCATCTGGCGCAGGGCGTCCATCGCGCGGCCGTTGCCCTCCGAGACGATGCCGAGGAGCAGGTGCTCGGTGGCGATGTAGTTCTGGCCGTGCGTCATGGTCTCGCGGTAGGCCCCCTCGAGCACGCGCTTGGCGCGCGGCGTGAACGGGATGTGGCCGCCGGGGACGGGCTCGTTGTCGCTGGCCGTGAGGCCGCGCACGGTGGCAAGGGTCTCGTCGTAGGTGATGTCGAGCTTGGCGAGCGCCTGGGCAGCCACGCCCTCGCCCTCCTTGATGAGGGCGAGCAGCAGGTGCTCGGTGCCCACGTACATCTGCCCGAGGCTTCTCGCCTCGTCCTGCGCGAGGCTCATGACCTTGCGCGCCTTGTCGGTGAACTTCTCAAACATGGGGTCGTTCTCCCTCGTGATGGTTTCGCAAGTATAGTTTGTACCCACGCGCCGCCATGCGCAAACGAGACATCACTTCTCACTTAAACACGTGACGAGAAGCGCACTTCTCGGCGTCCGCTGCGGGC
>CALUHH010000038.1 GCA_944320385.1 uncultured Atopobiaceae bacterium
ACCCGAAAAAGTTGCGTGCCAGAACCCGAAAGAAATCTGTGCTCAAAACCGAAAGTCAAGCTTGACTAAACACATCCGGCCGGCTGCGCCGTCCGCCCCTCACGGCGGGCGCATGCTCGGGTATCCGCCGTCTGTCGCTCGCGGCGCGCGCATACACAGCCTACGCGGCCGGGCCGGCCTGATGAGAGGGATACTTCGCGAGGGGCGGGTCGGTCGCTCGCTCCGGCGCGCACTCCGCTACGGCAGTCGGGCTGTTGCGCGTTCGGGGTCGCCCGCTGCCGGCGGTGGCGGCGCCCCGGAGTGGCGGCGGAAGGCTCAGCCTCGTCCGAGCGATCCTCCCGAGAGCTCGAGGAGCCTCCCGAGCGCGACCCTCAGCCAATCGAGGTCGCCCTCTCCGGGCCCCATGGCCCAGTGCGTCACGTAGCGGCACAGCGAGAAGACGGCATTGCCGAGCGCCTGCGCGTCGTCGATGCCCCCGATCCCGCTCCTGAGCCCATCGAGGTTGTGGATCTCGATTCCGTAGAGCACCTCGAGCGACTTGCCGCAGTCCATCTCGAACCCGAGCGCGCGGAGCCCACCAGCCCAGTCGAAGCGATCGAGGGCGCCGCCCCCGAACCTGTCTATGCTGTCGAGAAACTCGCGCGCGAACCCAGCGACGCCGTCAGTGCCCATGCGACCCTCCAAAACTCGGTTGCCGACATTCTCCCACAGCCGGCGACAAGCGCGGCGACACTTCGCAACAGACCGTCTGACCAGCGCCTCGTTTTCGACACGCAACAAGAACTTGTCGAAACCCTGGGCGAGAAGAACGACGGGTTCGCGACGACTACGCCGAGAGGGCGAGAAGGACGACCATTCCGCCGCCCACCCGGCACCGCTACCACCGGCCGCTGCCAACCTGGGGCCGACCGCGCCATGCCCGCCGCCGCTGCGTCGCGCGCACGGGGCGCCCGTGCCGCCGCCGCGTGCGCGGAAAGTCAACCGCACGGCCGCGCATCGCTCCGGTCGCGTCTTCGCCACCGGCTCGGGTCAGCCCGCTCGCGCGGTCTGCCCTCGCCAGGGGGCTCAGCCTGCTCCCTCCGCTCACGCGCGGCCTGCAGCAAGCCATACGTGCGCACGCGCCGTCGTCACGCTCGCCCGGCGGCGCGCGCCTCCGCGCCGTCGGCCACGGCGCTGCGAGATCCGGCCCCGCCGCGCCCGGCGTCAGCGGTGCCCGCCCGGGCGGCGGAGCCCGCGGCGGCCCGCGCGGTCGCCTCGTCCTCGCCGTGCCACTTGCACCGGTACTCCCACGGCTCCAGCAACCCGGCCGCGACCTCGTCCATGTCCTGGCGCTTCTCCGCCGTCGTGTCCGTGATGATGCTGTCGTCGAACGTCACGCGCACCAGCCCCTCGTCGGGCAGCTCGACGCCCAGCCTGCGCTCCGCCGCCAGCAGTGCGCGGCAGATCCCCGCTATGGCTCCCTCGAGCGCGTGCTCGTGCCGGCGGATGTTGCGCATCAGCGCCGAGTTGTCCGCCGAAACCTCCGTTGCCGTCTTCACGTACCCCGCGTTCTCGAGGTCGAAGTAGTTGATGCCGAACCCGCAGAGGTCGCCGAGCGTCTGCAGCGCCACGCGGAACGCCCGCGCCTGCGCCTCCGTGCGCAGCGTCGGCGCGAACTCGTGGATCGTGTCCTCCGTGCTCATGACCTTCCTGAACACGGTGCAGTCCTGCCGCCCGAAGGGGATGGACACGCGCCCGCCCTTGCCGTCTCGCTCCGTATCGAACATCACGTCCGAGAGGAACACGCGCATCTTCCCGTTGTCGATCTCGCTCATCATCGCGTCGTAGCAGAGGTCGACCGCCTGAATGGCGTCCACCGCGTCCGCGAACACGCTCTGCCCGTACGGCGACATGTCCACACGCGTGTTGTCGATGGCGGGCTTGACTATCGAGAAGGTCGGCCACACCGAGCCCGTGTCGTACACCGGGCACACGCCCTCCGGCTCGACCCTGTTCCCGTCGCGGTCGAAGCACGCCGTGACGATCCTATACGTGCCCTCGCTTTCATCGTCAGTCAGGCGAGAAGGACCCGCCGCCGCAACCCCTCCAGATGATTCGCTTGGCGAGAAGAACGCCCCGCCCGCGCCCCTCAGGTGCAGCTGCACCTGGTCGACCGCGCGCCCGCGCCAGAACGCCCTCGTCACGAACGCGCACTCCGTCACGCCCTCCTCGTCCCACGTGAGGGGCACGACCATCCGCGCGTCGTATCTCCGCACGCGCACCTCGCTCGCGCCGGCGTCCACCCAGAGCGCCCACGCGCCCGTCCCCAGGCCGAACGCCCTCACCACGCACTCCTGCGCCGCAGCCAGAAACCCCGTGCGCGCCATCCACTCGGCGAGCCAGTCCGTGCACGCCTGATCCTCGCACGCCACCTGCGTCCGGTCGTTCAGCAAGAGCGACCCCCACTCCCGACACACCCGCATGGCGGGGTGGATCGAGCGCCGGTGCACCTCGTACACGCGCCCCACGCCGTCCGTGTCGCGGTAGTCGTAGAAGTCCCCGAGCGCCCGCATCCACCTATCCCACGCCCGGATGTGAGGCTCCATGTCCTCCAGCGGCAGCGTAAACCCGAGCGACCTCAGCCACTCCCTCACATGCTCCGGCACCCAGTACTCGTCATCGTTCACGCCCATGGGCCACCTCCCGCCTCGTCCGAACACGCCCATTGAACCCGCCCGTCACAAAGGCCGAGGGCAAAGAGCGCCTGGCGAGAAGAACGTCCCGCTAGTTGTCGTTGTATCCGTGCCTCCGCGTGTCGAGGCAGTCCTTCCACCACGACTCCCGCTCCAGCACCTTCTGGGGGTCGTAGCTCATGCCGAAGTACTCCAGGAGCGTGAACACGAAGTACCTCCTGAAGTACGCCTCGCCTCTCTCCTCGTAGAGCCTGCGCAGCTTCTCGTTGCCCCCGTGCTTGGTGTCGAGGTAGTTCCCCCAGCGCTGGGCCACGCCGCCCTCTCCGGTCGCGGAGCCGACGTAGAGCCTGCCGGTGTTCGTGTCCGTGAGGCAGTAGACACCGGTCACGCTCTCCAGCGCGTCGTGGTACGAGGGCATGATCTCGCGCCTGAATATCCTGTCCAGCTTGCCGAACGACAGGCGCACCCGGTCGTACCCCTGGAACGTCTCACCGCTGTACATCGCCGGCAGGACCTCCTTGACCGTCGCCTCGCCGAGGAACTTGTCGAGCCTGAAGACATAGAGCGAGAACTTGTTGCCCTTGTGGAGGTTGATGACGAGCCGCCCAAACAGCGGCGCGTAGTCCTCGAGTATCCTCACCGTTGCGTACCCGTTCTCGGCGCCGTACTCCGGCGTCTCTAGGATCTCGGCGGCAGACACGAAAAGCCACTCGTCCTGGCGGTAGAGGCGCATGAAGCTGAACACCCAGTTGCCCTCTTTGAAGTTCCTTCGGTCCGGCCTGTACCAGGTCCAGTACGAGCACCTCTTGGCCAGGCCGGCCGCTCTTTCGTCCTCCGGACGGTCGAGCCATCGGTCGATGAACGGCTCCTTGGTCTTTCCGTCGTTCATGTTCAGCTCGATCTTGCTGTTCTCAATCCGCTCTTCCGTGAGGTTGAGGATGCTGTTCAGAGGGATGTTCATGGCACACCTGCCCGCATAGCTGCAATTTACTAGTTCATTTTAGGCGAGAAGAACGCGCGGCGACCATTTCCGGCTATCGCACGTCCATACATACATGCACCATCATTTAGCTGCCGAGAAGAACGCCCGCGCCGCTACCCCCTCAGCACGTCGTCCATCATCGCGTAGCGCACCGCGTCGATCGAGTGGTCGTTGCCGTCCGGGATCTCGTCGACCCACGTGCCGTCCCGGTCGCGGTCGTACTCCTTGAGGCGGAACTCCTCGTAGGCCAGGGGCGCCCGCTCAGGGTCGATGCAGATCTCCCGAAGCCCCGCCAGCCACTCGTAGGACAGCCTGCGCATGTTCGACTTCCTCGCCGGCCGCACCCGCAGCCCCGCCTCGCGCCGCCACACCGCCATCGACTGCTTGCCGTCCGGCGTGTCGTCGCACCATATCAGCTCGTCGTGGAGGTAGGCGTCCTCGCCGGGCTCGTCCGCGTAGGTGAGCGCCGAGACCACCAGCGCCGCCGTCTCGGCGGGCGTCTTGCGGTTCGCCGAGAGCTCGCCGAAGATCGTGAGCCGCCGCTCCCCGGGCTCCCATCCCATGCGCACGAACCTCCAGGGGTCGGGAAACCAGCCCCAGTCCACCCCGCAGCGCGTGCGCGAGAAGCCCCGGCACGCCGCGTCGGACAGGCGCACCGAGACGACGTTGTTGAACACGCTGCCGCCCGTCCCCGTGACCTCGCCCAGGTACTCGCTTCTCCACGCCCGCTCGTCGACCTCGCGCAGGTACTCCGCTTCTTCGATGAACGGAGCGCCCAGCCACTCCGGGTGGCTCTCGATCACGTCGAGGTAGCTCGACTGCCGCACGAGCGTGTCCGAGCGCCGCTCGCGCTCCAGCTTCTCGCGGTTCACCCAGCTCCAGAGCGTCCGGGGAGGGTTGTAGCTGTAGAAGATCCAGAAGTCCTCGCCGCCGCGCCTGAGCGAGTTCAGGATGCTCCGCACCGCGTCGATCCCGTCGAACTGGTCGAGCTCCTCGAACCACGTCACCGCGCAGTACCCGCGCGTGAACTTCACGCC
This sequence comes from uncultured Atopobiaceae bacterium, assembly GCA_944320385.1. Lineage (GTDB taxonomy): Bacteria > Actinomycetota > Coriobacteriia > Coriobacteriales > Atopobiaceae > Thermophilibacter. The sequence goes on from CALUHH010000038.1 coordinate 4,692, forward strand.
CTTGAGCTTCAAGGGGTCGTCGGCCCCGCGGAACACGACGCGCTGACCCGTGGGCAGGTACGTGATCTCCATCGGCGAGATGCGGGCGCGGAACCACCGCTCGAGCCCCAGCTCCGCGATGGCCCACGTCACCTGCTGGAACACCGAGTCGCGCAGCGTGTTCGAGAAGCGCCGCACCACCACAGCGTTCGCCTCCGGGTGCGCCAGGAGGAGAAGGACGATGCACACGCTGATAAACGAGCTCTTCGTGGAGCCGCGCCCGCCGTGCAGCCAGTAGTGAGTGTGCCCGTGGGCCATCACGTCGCCCAGCACGTCGTGGAAGCGCGGGATGACGAGCGAGGAGGCGTCAACCATCGGAGTGCCCCTCGCCGTCGAACCCCGGCAGCCTCTCCTGCACCGGCTGCGCCACCACGCCGAGCACGATCCTCGGCGCGGCGTCCGCCTTCGCGTCGTCGCGCTGACGCTCCGCCTTGCCGAACTCGTCGGGGTACTTGCGCTCCAGCAGCCACGCCGCCGCCGTCCAGTACTGGTTGCGCGCGAGCGCCGCCGAGCGGATCGTCGTGAGCAGCGTCCGCTTGAACGCGCTCTCCTCCTTTTTTAGTCCCTCGCTTAACTCGCGCTGCAGCCTGTTCTTGGGATCTCCGATCCAGCGGTAGAACGTGGACTCATGGATCCCCAGAGCGCAGACGATGTCCCCGTTGGAGAGCCCGTCCGCCTTGAGGCGGATCGCCTCGTCCACCATCTCCTGCGTCAGCTTCGCCCGCCTCGCCATGCCAATCACCCCCGCGAACGTCATAGATTGCTCACGGTGGATTCTCGCTATGCGTCACAAAGGCAGGGAAAAGGGCGCCCGCAGGCGCCCCGAAGTGAAGAGACGACAGTCGAATTGGCTCTACCACGAGACGATGTTGTCGCGGCTATGCTCCTTCCCGTCCTCTCCTTTCCAGCTCGTCTTGACGACGAATTTGCGAGAAGAACCATCGGCGAAAAAGACGGGCTCATCGAAGCTGTCACCGGGCTCAAGGAGCTCGTAAGGCTCCTTGTCCTGGTCTGCAAAGCAGGGGCCGTTGCCGTCATACTCGCAGGTGACGTCGTACACGGTGGTTCCACCAGTGTTCGCAATACGTATGCAGTGCCCCTTTAATCCGATGGGGACATGGCGGGCTTCAACCTTGGAGGAGGCTTTTCTCTCGGCAGCCTCCTCCTCTCTCTTTAGCTGGAACTCATTGAGCCTAATCTGCATTTCCGCTAGCTGTTCGCTCTGCCTTTTGTCGCGAACGCTCAGCCTGTAATTCAAAACAAGTGAAACGATGGCAACGATCAAGCTAAGACCAGATATAACAATGGAGGCGATTGCTTCTACGGTCATTTAACCTTCCATCCCTGCTTTCTCAGCTCCCTCTTCAAATCCTTTGAGAGTGCCGAGATTATCTCGTCACCAATGTCTTGGATAGTTGCGTTTATAGATTCCGAGTTCGCATCGATGAGCTGGGTTTTGGAGAACTGCGCTCCGCAATGAGCGCAGGTAAAAATGCGCTCGTCATCTGATTTCTGATCCGCTTCGGAGTCCTCAGAAAACTCGGTGCATCCGCAAGTGGGGCATGACAGTGGCACTTGCACGGACAGATCGTCCATAGACCTCCTTAAACGCATCCAGCATCTCATTACGCTCCATTTTACCGCTCTTGAAGTGCGCGAAATAACAACGGCAGGGAGTAGGACCAAGCAGGCGCCCTATTCACTCATTATTCCGCTCCCGTTTCCCCTTGAGCCCGTACTTCCTGCACAGTCGGCTGTTCCGCTGCCGCATCATGTCCCGCTCCCGCCGCACGTCGGCGAGTTCGACGGACTCCTCGCACGCCACCCGCTCGCGCTCCAGCTGCTCGTTGAAGGCGCGCTCCTGCTCCAGGTGGTAGCGCTCCGTGCAGAGCGGGCACATCCCCGTCTGCCGGTTGATCTTCACGCCCACGGCGCCGCACTGCGGGCATACCGTCTGGATCGCCAGCGAGCAGTGGATCCGCGACGCGCGCATCTCCACCGCCCGCACGGAGTGGGCGACGCCGCAGCGCCGCTCGATCTCGGCGGCCGCGTAGGCCGCGCCCCGGAAGCTCACCTCGCGCAGGACGTCGTCCTGCTCCTCCGTCCACCAGCTCATCTGCGCCCCCTCCCGCCGCGTCTCATGTTTGCAGCCCGCGCGACATCGCGTCCGCTCCGCTCCCTTGAGACGGAAAAAGCTCGCCCACCAGCTCGAACACGCACCGTCTCAACGTCTCAAGCGGTTCTGCGCGAAAGCGCCCCGCGCCCGTGCGCGCGCGTGCGCCCGCGCGCGACGCCGGCCTTCCCCTCGTTCCCGTAAAGACATTGAGACGAGAGCCGAGAACCCTCGTCCTAACCAGCCTGTACGGCCGTCTCAAGCCCCGTCTCAACATGGCGCGCCGCCTTGAGACGCGATGACGGCCGCGCCGGCGCCCGTGGCTGCCCGCTCCAGGAACGCCTCCAGCGCCTCGTTGTCGATGCAGACGCAGTAGACGCGTCCCGCGTTGCGGAACCGCTTCTGCTTGGTGTAGCGGTGCCCCGAGTCGCAGACGAGCAGCCCCTCCTCCGCCATGCGGCGAAGGGTCTTCGCCCGGTCGTAGTTCGCGCCCGCGAGCGCCCGGTCGAGCACGCTCGAGAACACGTACCAGAGGTAGCCCGTCGCGCAGGTCTTGTCCTCGATCGCGCCCCAGCGCTCCAGGCGGTCGTTCTCGCAGTAGTCGTCGAAGTGGATGCGGTTGCCCACCAGCCACTCGGCCACGAACTGTATGGCTTTGAGATCGGTGTCGCCGCCCTCGGAGCCCGTCGCGTTGCCGAGCGCCCACACCGCCATCGCGAGCGAGGCGTCCAGGCAGCCTTGCCAGTCGCTTCCAGGCGAGAACACGTAGAACTCCGCGAGCGCGTCCGCGAAGGCGAGCAGCGCGACGTTGTCCGCCTGCGGGTGCCCGCACGCGATCGAGGAGACCGCGTCGCGCACCTGCGCGAACTGACGGGCATAGAACTCGGCGGGGTTGCGCCGCAGCGCCTCGACGAAGGCGCGCCCCGCCGTTCCGTGCTGTGCGGAGACCAGGTGGTGCATCTCCTGCGCGGCCCTCACGTCGGAGAAGGGCTCGGCGTTGAGCTCGAGCGTTCGGTTCGCCGCGCCCTGCTGGGTGGACTCGCCCACGATGGGGATCTCGCCCGTGGCTATCGTGAGGCTGCGCCAGGAGCCCGCCCGCATCATGGAGCGGTCGGAGTTCAGCGCCCCGCGCTCGTGCCCGAGCGAGAGCGAGTAGAGCAGGTCCTCCACGATCTGGCGCTTGGAGGCCTGCCCGCCCGGCGCCCCCTTGCTCTGCAGCTCGTCGATGATGACGGGGATGTCGTGGAGGAGCGCCGCCGCGCGCACGATGCTCTTGGGCGTGTCCGCGAAGGTGCGGAAGTAGGAGTCCGAGCCCTCGGTCGGGTCGCCCCAGACGCTGCCCGCCGCCTTGAGCGTTGGCGTCTTGCCGCTGCGGCTCCTGCCCCACAGGTACACGATGAAGGTCTGCACGCCGAGCAGCGCCACCAGCACGGAGGCGAAGCTCGCCGCCATCACGCAGCGGAACGCGGGCGACGCCGCCCGCGCGGGCGCCATGCCCGCCACCCAGTCCGGGAGCGTCCCCGCGGGCTCCATGAACGGCCGCGCCTTCACCGCCTCGTCGGGCGAGGGGTCGAAGCGCACCTCGCCGCCCGCGTCGTAGGGCATGAACGAGGAGAGCGCGCCCTCCGCCCAGCCCAGGTGCACCACGCTGCGCGCGCGGGGACGCGTCCCCGCGCACCGGCGCTCGCAGTCGGTCAGGTAGCGCACAATGTCCTTGGCGTTGGTGCTCGACACGTTCGCGCCGAGCGGCGCCAGCGCCCCGATGATGCGCGTCTGGTTCAGCAGCACGTCGCGGTCGAGCGCCCGCTCGCGCACGCCGTCCGCCACGGCCACGCGCACGAGCGCGCGGACGTCGCCCGTGTCCACGTCCACCAGGTCGCAGGCGATCCAGGGCGCCGTCGCCGTCACGGTGTAGCGCAGCTCGCCTGCGGCGTCCGCCGCCCAGAGCCTGCCGCGTTCGTCCACGTGCCAGCCCTCGACCGAGGGCGCGCCTTCTGTGGCCTCCCTCGGCGCGGCGTCGTCGGGTACCCCTTGCTGCTCGCGCCGCGTTGACATCGAACATATGTTCTTATTATTAGCACGAGGACGAGAAGAACCATCGCGTCTCGCAGCCCTCGGCTTGTAGAACTCCGTGGCTCCCGAGATCGCGCGCTCTATCGTCTGTGCGCCGTAGGTGGTGCCGCCGCGCCTTGAGTCCCACTTGTCGCGCATGAGGCCGCTTGCGCGGAAGATCCTGTCCATGCGCACGGCGTCGCCCGCGCACCAGAAGGCCAGGTGTGAGCACAGCGCCATGTCGGCGGCGGAATGGTCGCCGCCCTGCGCCGAGCAGTCTCCCGCTAGAAGGGCGCGGATGTCGTCGCCGCTCCTGCTCGCGAGCATGCGCTCGACGAGCTCGTCGTCGCCCATGTCGCCCGGGGAAGCCTCGCGCGCCGCGTCGTCCAGGCGCGGCTGCGAAGAGCGCGCCTCCGGCTCGATCCAGGCGCGGTACGCCCGCTCCACGACGCCGGGGTTCTCCGCGAGCGCCCCGCGCCCCTCGAAGACGTCGCCCGTCACCGTGAAGTACCGGTCGTGGTCGTACATCTCCACCACGCGCCCGCCGGGCTGCCCCTTGCGCGAGCGCTGGGCCCAGTCGGGCTTCGCGCCCCGGAAGATCAGGTGCAGCCCGTCGCCCGAGGGCGAGACCTCCGTGTAGGTGCCCGCCTCCTCGACCACCCAGCGGTACTCAGCGTCCAGCACTCCGCCCTCGATCACGTGGTCGAGGTCGAGCCCCGTGAAGGCGCGGTCGGGTCCGAACACGAACCCCACGCCGTCGCAGCGCCAGCGGCCCACGGCCGCCACGGCCTCCTCGAAGGTCGCCCAGGTCGCCGGGTCCGTGCTCTTGGCCATGCGCCCGGTACGGGCGTCCACGGGCAGCTTCGTCGCCCTGCCGTTGCGCTCCTCGCGCCGCCAGCACACCCAGCGTGCCTCGGCCTTGAGCTCCGCAGGGACGCGTGCCAGCGCGTCGGCGAGGGAGCCCGTCCCGCGTGGGCTACTCGCGGCCCTCTCCGTCATCCGAGGCCCCCTTCTTCGCGTTCTTGAAGATCACGTCGCGGCAGATACGCCAGCGACAGTTCACCTTGTCGGCGGGGATCCGCCCCTCGCGTATGCCGCGCGTGATGGATCCCTCGTGCTCGCCCGTCACGTCGGCGAGCTGCTTGGGGGTCATGAAGTACGGCAGCTCCTCGAAACTCATCTCTCGCTCCCTCTCATCCGATTTGCCTCTGGACCGCACGCTCGGCTCCGCCCCTTCTGTCACGAAGTGGCACGTTTCGTCGCCGTGCAGCGGTAGAATATCACAGGATTTGTCAGCAAATGAGATTCTTTGCAAGTTTTGAGGTAGAATGACCCTATACGATTGAACGGCTTGTCAACAAGTGATAGAATCTGTTGCGAAGCGTAACAACGACACGGAGGGCGCCGAGGGCACCCCTCCACAGGACGAACACATCCGAGAGAGGCGGAGGGCATGGCGAGCAACCTTCTGAAGCTCCGCAAGGCGGCGGGCTACAAGAACTCCAACGAGTTCGCGGTGGAGTACGAGATCCCGACCTCCACCTACGCGCGCTACGAGTCCAACCCCGACAAGATCCCCATGGACCGCGCCTGGCAGCTCGCGGACATCTTCGGCACCACCATCGACGTCATTGTCGACCGCGAGGTGCCCGACCCCGCGTGCATGCGCGGCGAGGTGCAGCTCGAGTACGACGGCCTCACGCCCGAGTCAAGGCAGCTCGCCGACGAGCTCCGCGAGTTCGTCCTCATGAAGGACGCCAAGATCCGCGAGCGTCGCCGCCGCGAGGAGGAGCGCCCCTACGAGGCGCTCTGCTACCAGTACGAGCAGCAGATGCTCTCCCAGATGCGCGACGGCGCCGCCTTCGGCGAGCTCGTCGCGTTCGACAGCGCCGAGGCCGCCCGCGCCGCCTTCGAGTCCTTCCTCCGGGAGCAGGCTGCGAAGAAGCGCGGCAAGCTCTCCACCAAGGCGCAAGAGCTCATCGACAACAGGACCATCGAGAAGATCATGGCGGCCTACGACCGCACCCACGGCGAGTTCGAGCTCGACGGCATGCATGTGCTGTGGGGCTCCGTCGACCACGGCGTCATGGTCGAGTACGACTCCGCGGAGAGCGCGAGGGGAGGTGACGCGAGGGAGTAGAGGCCCAGAAACAGGTGGGCCCGCGGGAGCTGGCACTCCCACGGGCCCGGCGTCCGGTCCAGAGGCAAATCCAGAAGGGACGGTGACAAGTATATGTCATCACTCGCACCCGCCCAAACCCCCTACAAGGCCATCAGCGGCAAAAGAACACTCCAGAGACTCCGCCGAGAGGCGGGCTACCGCTCCGCGAAGGAGTTCGCCGAGGCGCTCGGCATCCCCGGCTCCACCTACGCGCGCTACGAGCGCGCCGGCGACGGCGCCGACTGCGGCATCCCGCTGCCCGCCGCGTGGCAAATCGCGGACAAGCTGGGCTGCTCCATCGACCTCGTCATCGGCCGCGAGGACATCGACGCGCCCGAGCCCGAGGGCATCCAGCCCCGCTACGAAGCCCTCAGCCCCGAGGGCCGCGCCCTCGTGGACAGCTACCTCTCCTACGTGGAGCTCGGCGAGCGCGCCGCCCGCTCCCAGGGAAGGCGGTGAGCGCCATGGCCAAGGAAGAGAAGAACCTCAGCGTCGTCTCCTTCTCCCTCACGGACGGCTCCGGCGCGGAGATTCCCGCCGTTGCCCTCGTCGCCGCCCCGGGCGAAGCCCTGTGCCTCGACGAGCCCTGGCAGCGCGAGCTCGCGGCCGACCTCGAGTGGCACTACCGCCCGCCCTACGTTCCCGTAGAGGATGACGAGTAGCATGGCCAAGGTAACCGGAGAGGGCTCCATCATCCAGATGGAGAAGGACAAGCCCAAGTCCAAGTGCCGCAAGTGGCAGCTCCGCGTGCCCATCGGGCTCAACCCGCGCACGGGCAAGTACCAGCAGAAGACCCGCGTGGTCGAGGGGACGTTCACTAAGGCCAAGGCAGACCTGCGCGAGTTCATCAAGGAGATTGAGCACGACGAGGTCCAGGGCCGCACGTCCTACACCTTCGAGGAATACTGCAGGCGCTATCTCGAGATCCGCGCTGCCAAGAAGGAGGTCGCCCCCACCACCCAGGTGCGACAGGAGTGGCAGTTCAGGGCCGCCATCCGCCACATCGGGAAGGTCAACCTCGCCGCCGTCACGCCCGCCATGCTCGACGACATGTACATCGCCATGCTCAAGGGCGACACGCTCTCAGGGAAGCCCTCGAGCGGCTCCTACGTCAACCAGATCCACGACAACATAACGCTCGTGTTCGAGCACGCTATCAAGGAGGGGATCCTCGTGAAGAACCCGTGCGACGCCGCCAACCCGCCCAAGATGGACACGCGCGAGAAGCGCGCCATGAAGCCCGAGCAGATCCAGGAGCTCATCGAGGGGCTCGACCCCGAGGTGCCGCGCGAGTGCGCCTACCTCGTCGCCGTCACGATGGGTCTCAGGCGCGGCGAGGTCTGCGGTCTGTCGTGGAAGGACATTGACTTCGAGAATGGGATTGTCGACGTGAGCCACAGCTTCGACGGGCTCGGCAACCTCAAGGAGACCAAGACCAAGGCCGGCATGCGCCTGCTGCCCCTGCCCGAGGTGACGCGCGACGCACTGCTCAGGCAGAAGGCGGCCCAGGCCGCGCAGTTCGCCAAGACGAACCAGTGGCGCAAGCCGGAGGAGGGCTATCTGGAACAGACCGAGGAGACCCCCGTCATCGCCACGCACTACGGCGAGCGCGTTAGCCCGGGCTCCCTCAGCCGTTGGTGGTCAAGCGACCGCGAGCGCTTCGGCCTCGACGGTTGGAGCTTCCACGAGCTCCGGCACTCCTACCTCACCCTGCTCGCGCTCAACGGCGTGCACCCGAAGGTCATGCAGGAGCTTGCGGGCCACTACAGCTCCCAGATCACGATGGACATCTACACGCACGTTAACCTCGACGCCAAGAAGGAGGCGGTGGCCGCGGTGTCGAAGGCGTTCTAGAGTCGGCAAGTGCGTCTCTCTCCACGGAGCGAACCGCCAGCCCGATTCTTCCAAGATTCTTCCATGCGAGCCCGCGAGTAATTTGACAACCGCATCAACAAAGTCCTGACCTGCCCAAACGAAGCTGCGAAATCCAAGCCCAACCAACCGACATTATCGAGTGGGAGTAGAAAATTCGGTAGTTATGGGGGTATAATTAGCCAAATATGATAAAAATACCCCGATAAAAGCGATATTTGCTATACTGGCTCCAGTCGAGAGATTGGGGCCAGTATGCGTTTGTTCGAGCGCGAGGACTACCTCGAGAAGATCCGCGGGTTCTACCACGACGACGGCGTGATCAAGGTCCTCACCGGGGTCCGCCGGTGCGGCAAGTCGTGCCTAATGCAGACCATCGCCGAGGAGCTCAGGGCCACGGGGGCGCGGGAGGACCGCATCATCTATCTCGACCTCGACCGGTACGGCTTCCGCTCGGTGAAGACGCCGGACCAACTCGAGGCGCTGATCGAGCCCGCGCTCAAGATCGATGGCATAAAGTACCTCTTCATCGACGAGATACAGAACGTCGAGGGGTTCGAGGAGGTGGTGAACGAGTTCCGCGCCGAGGGCGGATTCTCCATCTTCATCACCGGCTCGAACTCCTACCTGCTCTCCGGCGAGCTCGCCACCAAGCTGACGGGGCGCTACGTCGAGTTCGAGGTGCAGACGCTCAGCTTCAAGGAGTACCAAGAGATGAAGCGCTTCCTCGGGCAGGCGGTCGACTCCAACCCCGTGGCCGAGCTCGACCGCTACATCCTCGAGGGCGGCTTCCCCAAGGCGCTCGACTATCCCAAGATGGCCGACAAGCGCGCCTACGTGAGCTCCGTCATCAGGGAGATTTTCGAGAAGGACATCCGCCGGCGCGTGAAGGTGAAGAACGTCTCGGTCTTCAACCGGGTGCGCGACTACGTCATCAACAACTTCGGTGCGACGACCTCGCTGACGAACATCCAGTCCGACCTCGAACGGCAGGGCGTCCGCATCAAGCGAGAGACGCTCAACCGCTACCTTCAGATACTCGAGGATGCCAAGATCATCAGCAAGTGCGCGCGCTTCGACATGAAGTCGCGCAAGTCGCTCAAGGGCGAGCAGAAGTACTACCTCGCTGACCTGAGCTTCTACTTCGCGCTCAACACGGATAACCGCATCAACTACGGGCCCGTGCTGGAGAACATCGTCTACTGCTACGCGAGGAGCCTGGGCTACGAGGTGAGCGTGGGGCGCATCGGCAAGCTCGAGTGCGACTTCGTCGTGCGCTCGCCCGAGATGGAGTACGCCTACGTGCAGGTGGCGATGACCATCATGAACGACCGCTCGACCGAGGACCGCGAGTACCGCCCGCTCGAGCAGATACGGGACAACTGGCCCAAGTTCGTCATCACGCGCGGAGACCC
>CALUHH010000039.1 GCA_944320385.1 uncultured Atopobiaceae bacterium
ACAGCGCCTGCGGGGGCCTCCCACCCATGTCGCGCATCGTCGGCGTAAACAACGTCATGGCACACAACACTTAAGCAGCCGCGGGCGCCGGCCCTGGATGAGCCTCAATCTTTAAGCGCGCTCGGGCCGTTCTCCTGGATGAGCGGCAATCATTAAGCAACGGCAGCCGTAAACCTCGGATGAGGCGGAATCCTTAAGCAGCCGCAGCCGCCAGTTCCAAACGGGCCGCGATCTCTAAGCGAGAAGGACGACGCGCCCCGGCGCCGCTCCCCTACCCCTCGAGCCAGTTCATCATGATCGCGGCGACGACGGCGCGCGAGCAGCTCGCCTGCGGGTCGAGCCAGCGAACGCCGTCGCGGACGGAGCCCGAGATGACGCCCTCGCCCACGGCCCAGCTCATGCAGTCCGTGAACCACGGGGAGACGTCGGTCGCGTCGGGGTAGCGCGAGAGGTCGGCGCGCGCCGAGGTGCTCTCGCCGAGCACGCCCGCCATGTTCATGATGACGGCGGCAGCCTGCTCGCGGGTGAGCTCGCCGTTGGGGCCAAAGCTGCCGTCGGGGTTGCCGTTGAAGGCGCCCGCCTGGAGCGCCCAGCAGACCGCGCCGGCGTACCAGTCTCCGGCGGAGCAGTCGCTGGGGAGGCGGAAGGCGTCATAGGAGGGGTTCCCGGCGAGGTTGTAGAGGACCGCCGCCATCTCGGCGCGCGTGATCGCGCGGTCGGGGTCGAAGGCGCCGCTGGCGTTGCCGTTGAAGATGCCCCTGCTCGCGGCCCAGTCGACGGCGGTGGCGTACCACGAGCCCGGGGCGACGTCGGGGAAGCGCAGCGAGAAGGACGCGGACACCCTGACGTCGGAGTCCGGCATCGTGAAGGAGTAGGACGTGCCCGACCCGCGCACGGCGACGCTCGCGCCGGTCGCGGTGGTCACGGTGACGCCGCCGGCGACGTAGGCGGTCGCGGGCGTCAGGGTGACGGTGACCGTGGAGCCCTCGGTCGTGGTGGAGTGGCTCACGCGGATGGACCCTCCGGTTGCGGAGACGACGCTCACGCGGTGGGCCACCGGGTCGGCGGGAAGCATCGAGAGGCAGTCCGCGCGCTCCCTCTCGTAGCGGTTGATCCAGCTCTGGTGGTACTCGGGCTGGCTTGGGTAGCGCTCTGCGATGCTGTCCACGAGCGCGTCCACGAGGGCGTTCACGAACTCGCGGTCGGTCATGCCGTTGCTGAGCTGGGCCTCGTCGAGAAACCACCGCACGCCGCTGGAGCCAAAGAGGTTGGTCATGCTCCAGACCAGGCCCTTGACGCAGTCGGCGCGGCGGGACATGTCGACGCCCTTGCCCGCGAGGTAGTTCTCGCTCAGGCGGTAGTAGTTGTCATAGGCAAAGTTGTCCTGCAGCAGCGCAAACTCGGTGGGGTCGGCCGCATAGGCGTCGTGCCAGGCGTTCTCGACGAGCGCGCCGATCTCGGTGAGCTCATACTCGTCCGTCTGATCGTTGTACTCCGCGATCACGGTGTTGCCGTCCATGACCTCGGCGGTGCGCTCGACCACGGGCGCGAACATCGCGTACTTCTCGGCGTCATGGGAGAGGCAGTACTCCATGAAGGTGACGAGGCTGTAGCGGCGGTCGAACTGGTAGTAGCCCAGCGCGTGGAAGCCGTCGTAGTACGAGAAGCCCTGGTCGTAGTTGCTGTGGCTCTCGTACTTGGTGAAGTACTTCATCTCGTCGGTGATGTTGACGAGCGCGCGTCCGGTCGCGAGCGTCGACACGGCGTCCCCCTCGTCCTCGAGGGGCTGGTAGAAGTCGGCGCGGTCGATGACGACGGCCTGCTCCGCGGTGGCGACGCCCTGCGCGAGGGCGGCTACGGGGCTGGCGAGAAGGGCGAGGACGAGGCCGGCGGAAACGGCTGCGTTTCTGGTGCGCATGGATGCTCCCTTTGTGCTGCTGTCTATGCTGCGTCTATGTGCCCGACCAGTGTACACGACCCGGATGGGAGCCCCCCATCCGGGCGTAAAGCCTCCGTTAACCCACCACGACGCTTGAGAGGCAGTCGAGCAGGGCGCCGGGGCTGGGCTCGCTCACGGCGGGCACGGCGCCGCGGGCGCGGAGCTCGCCGAGGATGCGCTCCTGCGAGTCGCCGTCGAGCGTGAGGCGGTCGAAGTTGAACATCACGTCGGGCAGCACCACGACGGCGCCTCCGAGGTCGGCGGGCAGCTGCGCGAGCAGGTCGCAGGACACGATGAGGCCGGTGACGTTGACGTCGCCGCCGAAGTAGTCGTTGCGAATCGCCACCGCGCGCACGCGGCCCGCGGGCGAGACGAGCCGGCAGAGGACCTCGAAGGTCTCGCGCGCGGCCTCCCCGCAGACGAGCTGGACCTCGAGGTCCTTCTCGGCCAGCGCCTCGTCGACGGCGCGCATCTCGGGGCCCCGCTCCGCTGCCACGAGCGCGGCCTCGTCGAGGAAGCTCCGCAGCATGCCGATGCCGTCGTAGAACTGCGGGTAGCCGTCGTAGGTCTCGGCGGGCGGGACGGGCAGGCGCGCGTCAACGTAGAACTCGTCGGAGAGCTGGAAGCGCGTGATCCCCAGGGTCTCGCGGGCGCGGCGCTGGTAAGGCTCGATCTGGCGGACGACGGCGCGGGACGCCTCGACGTCGTCGGAGTAGGAGTGCGAGAAGCGCCGGCTGTGCTTGGTGTAGCCGAGCGGGACCACGGCGAGCGAGGTGATGCCGGGGCGCGCCTCGATCCAGCTGAGGGTGGCGTCGAGCTCGGCGCCGTCGTTGATGCCCGGGCAGAGCACGATCTGGGCGTGGACCTCGATGCCGCCGGCGAGCAGGCGCTCGAGCACCTCGATGCCGCGGTCGGCGCGCCGGCCGATGAGCGAGCGGCGCACCTCGGGCGTGATGGCGTGGATGGATACGTTCATCGGCGAGAGGCCGCAGGTCACGATGCGCTCGGCCTCCTCGTCGGTCACGTTGGTGAGCGTCACGAAGTTGCCCTGGAGAAAGGACAGGCGGTAGTCGTCGTCGCGCAGCGTGAGCGTGGCGCGGGCCTCGGGCGGCAGCATCGCCATGAAGCAGAACTGGCAGGCGTTCACGCAGGTGCGGATGCCGTCGAAGAGGACGTCGGTGAAGTCGACGCCCCAGTCCTGCCCGGGTTCGCGCCAGAGCTGGCAGGGGGTGGAGGTGCCGTCGCGCGGGTCAAAGACCATGAGGTCGCAGACGCCGCCGTCGGCCTCCCAGCGCCAGTCGATGATGTCGCGCGGGGAGACGCCGTTGACGGAGTCGATGCGCATGCCGGGCTCGATGCCGGCCTCCCAGGCGGGGCTGCCCTCCTCGACGGCCGCGACCCAGGCGCCGCTCGCCTGCGGCCTGGTCGAAGCGTAGTCGGCGCGCCTCTGCTCCGCCATGGTCCCTCCTCCGGGTCGCTCGTTCTTCTCGCCGTCATTGTGCCACAGCGGCGCGGTGCCGTCGCGGCCCGGCCTCGGGGTTGGCGCCAGCCTCGGGGTTGGAGCCAGCCTCGGGGTCGGCGCCGACTTCTGGGTTGGCACCGGCCTCGGAGCCGGCGCCAGCCTCGGGGTTGTGTGCAAAAACTTTGATGCACCCCTCCCGATCCCATCAATTCTTTTGCACACAATCGGCCTTACGGCGCCTATTTGGCCAATGGGGGGCGAGAAGTACGTGCCCGTCCGGCTCGGAGCATAAAAGATGTTGCACACAATCGGGCTTTCGGTCGTCGGAAAGGCCGTCCGGTTTGCGCGCAGCCCTCATTTGCACACAATCGCGATTTTGTACCTGCCGGCCGGGGCGCCACCCCGTGCGGGGTCCTGGTCGCCGGCCGGCTCGTCGCGCCGGGCGAGAAGGACGCGCTACTCCCCCACCAGCTCGGCGATGCGCTCGCGGACGGCCTCGATCTGGCTCGCGGGCGTGGACGCGCCCGCGGTGATGCCGATGACGTCGGCGTCCTCGAACCACTCGGGCAGCAGCTCGTCGGCGCCCTCGACGTGGTGCGTCCGCGGGCAGCGCGCCGCGGAGATCTCGGCGAGCCGCGTCGTGTTGGCGGAGATGCGCCCGCCGATGACGACCATGACGTCGGCCTCGCGCGCGAGCTCGTCGGCCGCCGCCTGGTGACCGGCCGTGGCCTCGCAGATCGTGTTGATCACGCGCACCTCCTCGGCAACGCCGAGCAGCGCCCCCACGACCTCGGCGAGAAGGGCGCGGCGCGCCGTGGTCTGCACCACCACGCCTACCTTGCGCACGTGCGGCAGGGCCGCCGCATCCTCGGCACGGCCCACCACGACGGCTCCGGGGGCGTGCGGCAGCGTGGCCTCCACCTCGGGATGTCCCGCCTCGCCCACGACGACGACCTGGTAGCCCTCGGCGCTGAGGCGCTCGGCGGCGAGGTGGACCTTCTTCACGAACGGGCACGTGGCGTCGAGCACGCGCGCGCAGAGCCTGCGCGCCCGCTCCTCCTCGTCGGGCGTGACGCCGTGGGTGCGCAGCAGCAGCGCGTCGCCGGCGGCCTCCTCGGGCGAGGACACCACGGTGACGCCGCGCTCCTCGAGCCCCGCCACCACGCGGGGGTTGTGGATGAGCGGCCCGAGCGTGTGGACGGCGCCCGCCCGCTCGTCGGCGGCGGACTCGACCATCTGGAGCGCTCGCTCGACGCCGTAGCAGGCGCCCGCCTCGCGCGCGACGCGAATCTCGGCCATGGCTACTCGACCCCCGGGTGCGCGCGGCGCAGCTCGTCGCGCAGCTCGTAGACGCGGCGCATGCCCACGCTCTCCATCTCGGCGAGCTGCTCCTTGCGCTTGGTCGCGGAGAGGTCGGACCACTCGATGGGCTCCCCCACCCCGATGTAGACGCGGCTCCTGAACCTCAGGTGGCGCGCGCCGATCATGGCCACGGGCTGCACGGGCGCCTTGGCGAGCTGCGCCATGATCGCGTAGCCGCCGTGGGGCTTCTCGTCGGCGTCGTCGCGGATGCGGGTGCCCTCGGGGTAGATGAGCACGCACTCGCCGCGCATGAGCATCGCGCGGGCGCGCCGCACGGTCTTCATGTCAGCCGTGCCGCGCTCCACCGGAAAGCCGCCGGCGCGCGAGAAGAGCCAGGTCGCCGGGACGATCCTGTCGAAGTCGCTCTTGTAGACGATGCGCACGGGGACGTGCGCGCGCCACATCGTGACGACCACGGCGACCGGGTCGAGCATCGACTGGTGGTTCATGATGAGCACGCGCCCGCGGGCGTCGTCGAGCAGTCGCTCGGCGTTCTCGATCTTCCAGGGCCACAGGAACTTGGTGAGGACCCACAGGATGTTGACGATGGCGCCGATGAGCAGGCGCCCCGGCAGCGGGTGGTCGCTCAGCGCGTGGTCGTAGTAGTCGTCGAAGGAGTTGCCCGCGAAGGCGCGCATGCGCCCCTCGGCCGGCGTCGCGGCCGTCGCCTCGTTCCTGTCGCTCATCGCCGCCCCCTCTCGGCGCGGGCGGAGAGCTCGGGAGAGAGCGCGATCACTGCCTGGACGACCTCATCGAAGGAGAGCTCCGAGGAGTCGATGCGCACCGCGTCGTCGGCCGGGCGCAGGGGCGAGGCGGCGCGGGACGAGTCGTAGGCGTCGCGCCTCACGAGGTCCTCGAGGACGGCGCGCTCGGCCTCGGCGTCCACGGCCGCGTCCACGCCGCGGGCGAGGTCGCCTCCCTCGCGCTGGACGGCGCGTCGGCGGGCGCGGGCCTCGGGCGAGGCGCTGAGGAAGACCTTCACGTCGGCGTTCGGGAACACCACGGTGCCGACGTCGCGCCCCTCGGCGATGACGTCGCCGGCTTCGCCGAAGCGGCGCTGCTCTGCCACCATGGCCTCGCGCACGGCGGGGTTGGCCGAGACGGGCGAGACCGCGCGCTCGACCTCGGGCGTGCGGATCTGGGCCGTGACGTCCTCGCCGCCCGCGAGCACGCGCTGGCCGTCCCCGCAGGAGGCAAACTCGATGCGCAGGTCGCGCGCGACCTCGGCGGTGCCGGCGTCGTCGGCGGGATCGACGCCGCGCTCGAGGCAGGCGTGGGCCACGGAGCGATACATCGCGCCCGTGTCGAGGTAGGTGAGGTCGCAGCGACGCGCGACCTCGCGCGCCACGGAGGACTTGCCCGAGCCGGACGGCCCGTCGATGGCAACGATCATGCCTGCTTCCTTTCTGCCATGAGCGCCTCGAGCGCGGCGGTCTCGGCCTCGGTGAGGTCGCGCCAGGCGCCCTCCGCAAGGCCCGTGAGCCTGAGCGGCCCGAAGGCGTCCCGGTGCAGGCGCAAGACCTTGTGTCCCACGGCCTGCATCATCTTCTTGACCTGGTGCTTCCTGCCCTCGTGGATGGTGAGCCCCACGACGGCGTTGCGCTCTCCCCCGCCGGTCCTGCCCGGCCCGTGCGGGGCCACCACCTTGAAGAGCGGGTCGCGCGGCGAGAGCAGCTCGGCGCGCGCGGGCGCGGCGGGCCCCTCGTTCTCGAGCTCCACGCCGCGGCGCAGGCGCTCGAGGTCGCGCTCGTCGGGCGTGCCCGAGACGAGCGCGACGTAGTGCTTGGTCACGTGGCGGGAGGGGTGCAGCAGGGCCTGGCCGAGCTCGCCGCTCGTGGTGAAGAGAAGAAGGCCCGTCGTGTCGAGGTCGAGCCTGCCCACGGGGAAGAGCCCGGGCGCCTCCGCCGCGGGCACGAGCTCGGTCACGGTGGGCCGCCCCTGGGGGTCGCTCATGGTGGTGAGGTAGCCCGCGGGCTTGTAGAGCATGAGGTGGCGCGGCCGCTCGGAGAGGGAGCAGGCGACGCCGTCGACCGTGACCACGTCGCGGGCGGGGTCCACCTTGGACCCCAGCTCGGTCACCACGACGCCGTTCACACGGACGCGGCCGGCGGTCATGAGCCGCTCGGATCCGCGGCGGCTGGCAACGCCCGCGCGGGCGAGGAAGCGCTGGAGGCGCATCGGGTAGAGCCCGTCCGGGCGGATGGGGTCACTCATCGGGCCCGCCGTCCTTCTCGGCAGCATCTGCCTCGGCTTTCGCAAAAGCCTCGACCTCGCCTTCACCCCAGGCCTCGACCTCGGGTTCAGCCTCTGCCTCGAACTCGTCCTCAGGTTCGTCCTCAAGCACGGACTCGATGGAGCGTCCGGAGAGGCGCTCGCGGATGAAGCGGCGCGACTCCTCGTCGGGCGCAAAGTCCTCGAGGGGTGGCAGCTCGCGGATGCTCCTCAGGCCAAAGTGCTCGAGGAACAGGCGCGTCGTGCCCCAGAGCTGTGCCTGGCCGCGGTCGGCGGCGCGGCCCACCTCGCGCACGAGGCCCTTCTCGCGCAGAGAGGCGATGACGCCGTCGGAGTTGACGCCGCGGATGGCGCGGACGCCCTCGCGCGTGACGGGCTGGTGGTAGGCGATGACGGCGAGCGTCTCGAGCGCGGCCTGCGAGAGGCGCCGCGTGTCCCAGCTCATCACGTAGTCAGCCACCTGGTCGTGGTAGGCGGGGTGGGTGAACAGGCGCCAGCCGCCCGCGACCTCGCGCAGCTGGAAGCCGCGGTTGGCGTCGGCGTACTCGGCGGAGAGCTCGGCGAGCGCCGAGGCCACCTCCCCGGGCGCGGCGCCGGTGGCGCGCGCGAGGTCGGTAGCGGCCACGGAGTCGTCGGAGACGAGCAGCAGGGCCTCGAGCAGGCCCTTCAGAGAGCCAGAGTCCAAGCGTCCCAGGTCGTTCACGTCAGGTCCTCCCCTTCGTCGTGTGCGAGCGCCGCCGCGACGGCCACGTCCAGCCCCTCGTCGCCAAAGTCCTCGCGCAGCTCGGCGAGGACCGAGTCGTCGAGCTCGTAGGGGCCCGCGCCCTCGACGTGGGCGATCTCGATGTCGCCGAAGATCTCGTCCTGGCGCACGCTCACGATCCCGCGCTTGTAGAGCTCGAGGATCGCGAGGAAGTTGGCGACGACGACCTCGGGCGTCTCGTCGCCGTCCAGGAGCTGCGAGAAGCTCATGGCCCCGCGCCCGCGCACGAGGCGGTCGACCGAGGCGATGGTGAGCGCCACCGGCAGGCGGCGCGGCGCCACGTGCTCCGCCTCGAGCAGGAAGGTCTCGCGGCGGCTGTCGATGTCGGCGCAGATGACGGCGAGGCTGCGCAGCGTGATGCCCTCCAGGTAGTCGGGCATGAGGCCGAGAAACTCCGGGTCGGCGCCCACGGTGCGCGGGTGCATGCGCCCCTCCGCCTCGCCGCGCGCGGCGAGCGCGGCCGCGGCCCCGCGGAACTGCTTGTAGGCGATCAGGCGCGCCACGAGCACCTCGCGCGCCTCCTCGGGCGAGAGCCCCTCGAGGTCGAGGTCCTCCTCGTCGTCCGGGAGCGCGCGCGTGAGAGGCTCGTCGGGCACGAGCGAGGCGGCCTTGATGTCGAGCAGCGTGGACGCCACCAGGACGAAGTCGCTCGCCACGTCGAGGTCGAGGTCGGCCATGCGCTCGACCTCCTCGAGGTACTGGTTGGCGACCTCCGAGATGGAGATGGAGCCGATGGTCACCTTCTGCCTGTTCACGAGCGTGAGGAGCAGGTCGAAGGGCCCCGAGTAGGCCTGGGTGCGGACGCGGTACGACATCTCCTACAGCACCGCCCCGATCAGGGCGCCGTAGAGCCGCCCGGCCGTGGCGCCCAGGTAGGCGCCCAGCGGGTCCACGCGCAGCAGGCCCGGCAGCAGGTAGAGCGCGGCGAGCAGGATGGCCATCGAGTAGTTCTGCAGCTCGTAGTACTTCTGGCGCGCCTCGCCCTTGAGGAAGTAGAGGATCACCTTGGAGCCGTCGAGCGGCGGCAGGGGGATGAGGTTGAAGAAGCACAGCACGAGGTTCACGTACACGTAGGTGAGCAGGGCGTCGAGGAGCCACCACGCGGGGCCGTCGGCGAGGGCCGCCGAGCCCAGGCCGCCCGCGAGCAGCGCGCCAAAGGCCGCGGTGCCGAGAAGCGCCTGGAGCAGGTTGGACGCCGGGCCCGCCAGGGCCACGAGCAGCTCGTCGCGGCGCGGCTTGCGCAGGCGGTAGGGGTTGTAGGGCACCGGGCGGGCGAAGGCGAAGACGGGCCCGCCGAGAAGGGCCATCATGAGCGGCAGGACCACCGAGCCGAGCGGGTCGAGGTGCGCCCGCGGGTCGAGCGTGAGGCGGCCCGCCTCCTTGGCGGTGTCGTCTCCGCAGAGGTGCGCCACGAAGCCGTGCGCGACCTCGTGGACCATGGCGGAGAACATGACGAGGGCGACGGTCACGGCGACCGATATGAGCCCCTCGAGCGTGGTGGGCATTTCCCTCCCCTCTCGCGGCGCTAGCGCAGCGAGGCGGACGCGCGGCTAAAGATCCAGTCGATCACGAGCAACACTATAGCAAGCGCGGCGAAGTCGCCGCGGAAGGCGCCCCCGAGGGGCGTCTGAAAGACGAGGAGCCCCGCGAGCGGCCCGGGCACGAGCCGCGAGACCGCGCCGTTGGCGTCCAGCAGGTAGGTGCGGGCGCCCGCGGGCAGCACGGCGTCGGCCACGACGAGAAGGACGAGCGCCCAGGCGGCCACGCGCAGGGCGAGCGCGCAGACGCGCAGGGCGGTCGAGGCCGCGGGCGCCCCGCGGCGCGCGGAGACGCTACGCACCGAGGGCCTCCTCGATCTTCTCGGTGAGCTCGAGCCACTCCTGCTCGAGCGCGGGCACCTTCTTGGAGAGCGCGGTGTACTCGGTCATGCACTCGTCGAAGCGCTTGGCGTCGTTGTAGAGCTCCTCGGTCGCCATGAGCGCCTCGAGCTCCTTGAGGCGGGCCTGCGCGGGCTCGAGCGCGGCCTCGACCTGCTTGAGGCGGTCGCGCTCGGCCTTGAGCGCGCGGTTTCTGCGGTTGCGCTCCTCGGCCTCGGCCCGGCGCTGCTCGCGCGTCTTGACGTTGCGGCCGCCGGCGGGCGCCGCTGCCGCGGCCGGCGCCTGCGCGGCGGGGCGCGCGGCGGCCTGCTGCTCGGCGGCGCGGCCCTCGAGCTCGGCGCGCTTGAAGAGGTAGTAGTCGTAGTCCCCGTCGTAGACCGTCACCTTGTGGTCGCGTACGTCCACGACCTTGTTGGCCACGGCGCGCACGAGGTGCTCGTCGTGGGAGATGAGCACGATCGTGCCCGCAAAGTCCACGAGCGCGCGCTCGAGCACGTCCACCGAGTCGATGTCGAGGTGGTTGGTCGGCTCGTCGAGCAGAAGCAGCGGGTCGGGCGCCACGAGCATCTTGGCCAGGGCCAAGCGCGCCCGCTCGCCGCCCGAGAGCACGCTCACGCGCTTCTCGACGTCGTCGCCGTGGAACAGAAACGCGCCGAGCAGGCGGCGCTCCTCGGAGGTCGTCCAGCCGGAGGCGACGGTGTCCATCTCGCCGAGGACGGTGTTGGCCTCATTGAGCTGCTCGAGCTGGTGCTGGGCATAGTAGGCCATCGTGACGCTCTTGCCCAGGGAGACGCTGCCCGCGTCGGGCGCGAGCTGGGCGTTCATGAGCTTCATGAGCGTGGACTTGCCCGCGCCGTTGGGGCCCACGAGCACGACGTGGTCGCCGCGGTAGAGGGTGAGGTCGACGTCAGAGTACACGTGGTTCTCGCCAAACGACTTGGCCACGCCCTCGAGCTTGATGACCTCGTCGCCGGTGCGCGGCGGCTCGGGGAACGAGAAGTGCACCTTCTTGGTGCCCTCCGGCAGGATGACGAGCTCGCTTTTGATCTGCTCGATCTTCTTCATGCGCTCCTGGGCCTGGGCGGCCTTGGTGGGCTTGTAGCGGAACTTGTCCACGAAGACCTGCATGTGAGCGATCTCGCGCTCCTGGGCGGCGCGCTTGGCGCGCATCTGCTCGAGGTTGTCCTCGCGCTGCCTGAGGTAGCTCGAGTAGTTGCCGGTGTAGGTGGTGATGCGGCGGTTCTCCACGGCCGCCACGTGGGAGACGCAGGCGTCCATGAAGGCGCGGTCGTGCGAGACCAGAAGCACCGCGCCGTCGTAGCCCGCCAGGAACTGCTCGAGCCACTTGACGCTCTCGAGGTCGAGGTGGTTGGTGGGCTCGTCCAGGAGCAGCAGGTCGGGGTGGCGCAGCAGCAGCTTGGAGAGGGCGATGCGCATCTGCCAGCCGCCCGAGAAGTCGCAGGCGGGCTTGTCGAAGTCCTCCACGGGAAAGCCCAGGCCCGCCAGGATCTGGCGCGCGCGGCTCTCGAGCTCGTAGCCGCCCAGGCGCTCGAAGCGGTCCTGGGCGTGGCCGTAGCGCTCGAGCAGGGCGTCGAGCTCGGGGCCGGGCGCCGTGGCGGAGATCCGGCGCTCGAGGTCGGAGACGAGGCGCTCGACCTCCTTCACCTCGTGCGCGGAGTCGATGACCTCCGAAAGGGCGCTCTTCTGCCCAGCGAGGTGGGTCTCCTGCTCGAGGTAGCCGATCGTGGCGTCGCGCGCAAAGCTGACGGTGCCCTCGTCGGCGCTCTCCTCCCCCATGATGATCTTGAGCAGCGTGGTCTTGCCCGCGCCGTTGGGTCCCACGAGGGCCCAGCGCTCGTGGGCGTTGAGCTGCAGTGTGGCGCCCGCGTACAGGACGCGGCCGCCAAAGGACTTGGTGATCTTGTCTGCGAGTGCTATCACGTGCGTCTTCCCTGGTTCTTCTGACCGGCGCTGACGGCCGGACGCTAGTCGGCGATGGTGAGGTGGATCGCGAAGCCCGCGACCTGCTCCTTGAAGTAGATGAGATAGGTCCGTCCGGAGCCGTCGGGGCAAAGCGTCCTCGAGGACTCGTCGAAGGCGACCCCGCGCGCCTCGTACCAGGCGATCGCGGCGTCGATGTCGCTCACGTGCAGGCCGATGTGGCCCTTCTCGCCGCGGCCGCCGTTGTTCATGACCTCCACGAGCGTCCCGGCAAACGAGGAGACCGGGGACGGCTCCTCGCCGCGCGCGACGCCGAGCAGGGCGCACAGGGCGTCGGCCGTGGCGGCGGCGTCTTCGGCGCTGGTGGTGTTGATGCCCACGTGGGCGAGCCTGAGGTCGAAGAGCTCGACGGGGTTGTCTGCGGCGGTCATGACGCCCTCCTTGGTCTCGATGCAAACTCATCCAGTATAGGCGAGCTCCGACGCCGGCTCGGGCGCGGACGGCATCTCGACAATCTGTCCAGCCGGGCGGACGCGGGCGGCCGACTCGTGGTGCGATTGTCAACTTGCCGTTGGCGTGGGCCGAGGACGCGTTCGTGACGCTAGAATGATGGGCGAGAAGAACCCGCGCTCGCGCGCCGCAACAATAAGGAACCGCAATGCCAAGCACCAAGAAGGTGGCCGCCCTCGACGGGCTGAGGCTGCTCGCCATCGCTGCCGTCATCGTCTACCACGCCAA
The DNA here is from genome assembly GCA_944320385.1 of uncultured Atopobiaceae bacterium. Taxonomy (GTDB): domain Bacteria; phylum Actinomycetota; class Coriobacteriia; order Coriobacteriales; family Atopobiaceae; genus Thermophilibacter. The sequence continues at coordinate 12,315 of CALUHH010000039.1, forward strand.
CCCCACCTGGCTTCCGGGCGGGTACTTCGGCGTGACGATCTTCTTCGTCCTCACGGGCTACCTCACCACCCTCTCCATCGAGCGCCGCATCGCGCGCGACGGCAAGCTCGACTACCCGCGCTTCGTGCTGCAGCGCATCGGGAGGCTGCTGCCGTCGATGCTCGTCGTCGTGGGTGCCGTGGCCGTGCTCTGCGCGCTCTTCTCGCCGGGGCTGCTCCCCAAGGTCAAAAGCGACGCCGTGCCCGCGCTGCTGTTCTTCGAGAACATCTACTACATCGTGCGCAACGTCTCGTACTTTGCCGCGGCCGGCCTGCCCTCCCCGCTCACGCACCTGTGGTTCGTGGGCGTGACGATGCAGTTCTACCTCGTGTGGCCGCTGATCTTGCTGCTGCTCTCGCGCACGTGCCGCCGCCGCTCCACGGCGGTGAAGATCGTGGGCGCGCTCGCTGTGGCCTCGGCGCTCGCCATGGCCCTGCTCTACGACCCGATGGGCGACACCAACCGCATCTACTACGGTCCCGACACGCGCGCCCAGGAGCTGCTCGTCGGCGCGCTCGTGGCGCTCGTCACTCGCGGGCGCGGCTGGGGCGGCGCGCTCCCCGCCAGGGGGCGCCGCGCGGCGCGCAAGACGGTGCCGGACTGGGTCTTTGACCTCGCGGCGCTTGGGTCGGTCGCGGGGCTCGTGGCGATGATGGTTGTGCTCAACGGCTACTCGGAGTTTGCCTACCGCGGCGGAATCTTCCTCGCCGCGCTGCTCACCGGCGTGCTCATTGGTTCCGTGGCGCGCCCGGGGAGCCTCCTGGGCCGCGTGCTCGGCCTCCGTCCGCTTGCGCTCGCGGGCGCTCGCGGGTTTGCGCTCTACCTCTGGCACTACCCGCTGCTGCTCATCATGAACCCCGCCACGCGCACGACCGAGCTGCCCTGGTGGGGCTGGGTCCTCGAGCTGCTGGTCATCGTCGTGGTCTCCGAGCTCTGCTTCCGACTGGTCGAGCGCGGCGTCGGCGAGCCGCTGCTGCTGGGCCAGGCACGACCGGCGCTGGTGCTCGAGGCCGCCGCGCTTCTCGCGGTCGTGGTGGTGACGCTCGCGCCGATCTCTGCCGAGCAGACGGGCGTTCCCACCGCCGAGCAGGGCACGGAGTCCCAGGTCGTGCAGTTCAACCCCGAGACCGACGCCTACGACGTCTCGGGGACCTACCTCGCCGGGACGGCGTTCGCCTCTGCGCTGGACACGATCAACCGCCTGAACTACGACGTCGACGTCGAGACGGGCGCCACGGACGCCAACGTGCTGCTGGTGGGAGACTCGGTGTCGCTCGGCGCGGCCACGCAGTTCCAGCGCGTCTTCCCCAACGGCTGGATCGACTCGGCGGTGGGCCGCCAGCTGCCCACGGGCCTCGACGTCTACAACCAGTGCGTGGCCAACGGGCACGCGGGCGACGTCGTGGTCTTTGCCCTGGGCAACAACGGCGTGGCGCGCGAGGACCAGGTGCGCGCGCTCATCGACGCGGCGGGTCCCGAGCGCAAGGTCTACCTCGTGACCACGCGCGTCCCGCAGGCCTATCAGGACATGAACAACCAGCTCTTCTGGGACGTCGCGGCGACCTACGACAACGTCGAGGTCATCGACTGGTACAACGAGAGCGCCGGCCACGACGAGTACTTCTGGGACGACGGCACCCACCTGCGCCCCGAGGGCGGCGAGGCCTACGTCATGATGCTGCGCCGCGCCATCACGGGAAGGTAGCGGGGCTGCGCGCCCTTCTCGCTTAGACGATATGTGGGGAAGCGGCTGGGACCTCTCCCCGTTAAGCTACGGCCCCCTCGGGGCTA
>CALUHH010000040.1 GCA_944320385.1 uncultured Atopobiaceae bacterium
GCGCGCAGGTCCTCGTCGCGGAAGCACTTGGCGACCTGGTAGTAGCGCTCGACGCCGCCGACCATGAGCAGCTGCTTCAGGAGCTGCGGGGACTGCGGCAGGGCGTAGAAGTGGCCGGGCTGGGTGCGGGACGGCACGAGGAAGTCGCGCGCGCCCTCGGGCGTGGACTTGAAGAGGGCCGGCGTCTCGACCTCCATGAAGTCGCGGTTGTGCAGCGCCTCGCGCAGCGCGAAGGTGAAGTCGGAGCGCAGCTTCAGGTTGGCCATCATGCGGGGACGGCGCAGGTCGAGGTAGCGGTAGCGCAGGCGCACGTCCTCGGAGGTGTCCACATGGTCCTCGATCTGGAAGGGCGGCGTCTTGGAGGAGTTGAGGACCACGATCTGGTCGATGAGGACCTCGATCTCGCCGGTCGCGAGCTTGGGGTTCTCCATCCCCTCGGGGCGCTCGCGCACGACGCCGGTGACCTTGATGGGCCACTCGGAGCGGATGGTCTCGGCGGCGTGGAAGGCCTCGCCCCCGGAGTGCTCGGGGTCAAAGGAGACCTGCGTCACGCCGTCGCGGTCGCGCAGGTCAACGAAGATGAGACCGCCGTGGTCGCGGCGGTGCCAGACCCAGCCGGTCAGCGTGACCGTCTGGCCGATGTGCTCGCGGCGCAGCTCGCCGCAGGTGTGGGTGTGCATGGTGTGCGAATCCATATGTCGCCTTTCTCGTCCTGCCGCCCCGTGTCGTACGGGCGGCGACTGCCGGATGGCCGCGGCGCGCGTAGACGGCGAGCGACGCAGCGGGGCCGATTGTACTACGCCCGCGCGGGCGGGCGCGGGCGCGTAACCTGAACACAATAAACGCGCGGGATGCGAGAAGGGCGACGAGTCCGCAGAGGGGACGTGCTTAACTTTTGCGGCCCATCCGTGATTTCGGGGCGCCGGCGTGCTTAGGATATGCGCCCTGTTCGGAGCTGCCGGCCCGTCGCGCTTAGGCTTTGCGGCCCGTCCGGAGCTTCGGGGCCGACGCGCTTAGGAAACGCCCCTCATCCAAGGGCGAGAATAACGTGCGACTTTACTTTTTCGCCGAGCTCGGCCCTCCGCGCCGCTCAGAAGCCGGTGACCATTCGAACCATTTCCTAGCGGACATCGACAGAGCCACACGCCAAAGGGCAGCTGAGGGCTTGCCCTGTGTCACTTTCGGCGAGTTCTGAGCGACCACTGAGCGAGGCTCGGCGAATCAGCTGGCCCCGGGCGTCGGCCTCATCAGGCGTTTCGCAGGGACGGCCGCGTCACCGGGGATGAGAGCGCCCGGACCCCACCCAAACCTCGCGAATAGTGACACAGGCCAGGCCCCACAGCGCCGCGGAGCGGCACCGACGGTTCGGCTCCGGTAGTAAAATGCAAACAATCGCGGTGGAAGGCTTCGGCCGCCACCTGGGAAGGCCCGATGCGTCGGGCCTTTCGCGCGCACCTCAAACGTGAGCTCCACCTCGGCGCCGCCCATCTGCTCCAGCTGGGACATGATCTCCTCCATAACGGTACGCACGTCGCGGTTCACGCGCGGGCAGCTAAGAGCTTAGGAGGCAACGCCCGACACAATTTGGGGCGTCAAGACAGACGCTAGGCTACTCCCCTCTTGCCAGAGCGAGCTCAATCAAGTCGCACGCACGGTGCGCCAGATACAGCGGGACGTTGAGAAGATCTCCGTCGAGAGAGAGGTTGCGCGCCGACAGGCGCACCCTGAGCGACGTGGACTCCCCATGCTTCCGCGCATAGTACCTGAGGCTCGGCGAATCAACCGAAGTGCCCGCCTTGACCTCGATGGGAACGATGATGTTCTCAACTTGAACAAGCAGGTCCACCTCATGCCGGGGCTTGTCGTTTGTCCAATAGCGAGGGGCGGCGTCGAGTCCCGGCGCGACCGCCTGAAGAGCGTAGTTCTCGGCAAAGGCCCCCTTGAACTCGGAGAACAGGGAGTCCCCCATCGCAAACGCCGACGAGCTCAGGCGAGACATCCTTCTGAGCAGCCCCACGTCCATGCAGTAGACCTTGAAGGCCGAAGCGTCATCGTAGGCGCTCAGGGGAACCCCCTTCCCGCTGTTGAGGCACACGCGCCTGACGAGCCCCGCATCGGCCAGCCACTCGACCGCGTCCTCATATTCCCTCGCCCGCGCGCCCTCGCGCACCAGCCCCCACACGAACTTCTTGTTCTCGCGCGCCAGCTGCGCCGGCAGCGAGTGCCAGACGAGGGAGAGCTTGGCAAAGAGCGACCCGCCGCCGTGCTTGGCGAAGTCCCGCTCATAGGAGTCCAGCAGGTCCGACAAGACCTTGTCCACGGCGCCCATGTCCCCAAGCTGCGCCCAGCGAAGAACCGCTTCGGGCATGCCGCCTGTGGAGAAAAACTGCCTGAGGCGCTCTTCGAGCTGATGCGAGAAGAGGTCTGGCACAGGCGCAAAGTCGCTAATGGAACGCACAAACTCGTCCAGGCCCTCCGCGCCGACGGCGCGAAGGAACTCGGAGAACGAGAGCGGGAACATCTCGAGAAACTCTACCTTCCCCACTGGAAACGATGAGGAATCGCGGGCCAGCCGCATGCCAAGCAGCGAGCCGGCACACGCCACGTGATACTCGGGCGCATCGTCGCAAAAGTACTTGAGCGCTCCGATGGCCGCGGGACAATCCTGTATCTCGTCAAGAACGACCAGGGTCTCGCCAGGGTCGATGGGCTGTCCCGAGGCGAGCGCGATGTTTGAGAGGATCCTCCGAGGATCCCTCGTCTGCTCGAAGAGCTGAGCGTACTCGCTCGGAACGCCGGGGGCGATCTCCTCAAGGGAAACGTACACGCAGTTGCGGTAGCGCGTCCTTCCAAACTCCCTGAGCGCCCATGTCTTGCCCACCTGACGCGCCCCCTTGACCATGAGGGGCTTGCGGAACGAGGAGCTCTTCCACAAATCAAGCTGTCTCAGGATGTCTCGCTCCATCTCGTTCCTTCCAAAACTTCCGAAAATGTGATTCTGTTCACATTTTACCCAAGGTAATCTGTGGCAGTTATCACATTTTTGGAAGTCGAGAAGAACGGACTACTCACGTCTCTAGAGCCCCAAGAACCCCTGCTCGAACGCACCCGGAAACGGGAACATGCGGTCCCTTCCGCCCAGATGAACCACGATGTGGGCGTCATCAAGACTCACCACCACGCCCTCGCCAAAGGCCTTGTGCCACACCACGTCACCCACATCGACGGCCTCGATCTCGTCGGGGGCGGGCTTCGCAGGTGGCGAGAAGGACGCGGGCTCGCGCACGGACTCGGACTTCGACTCGGGACTCGGCTCAGGCTCGGACGCTGGCGCAGGCGCCACGCCCTTCTCGGCCTCCGCGCCCTTCTCAACGGGAACGACGACCGTCGCCACGGAAACCCGCGCCGTCCCGTCCGCCTCGAGCCGCGTGTCACGCTGCTTCATAACCTCGTAGTCCTCGCGCGAGAGCGCCGTGTCGAACAGACCCACGCTCGCATCGTAGACGTGGCGTTCGATGCCGGTGTAGGAAAGGCTCGCATCCTCGTAGCGCCGGAACTTGTAGACCGCATCGTTCATCACGGAGTCATTGAAGACGCCGAGCGAGACCAGGAGCTCGAAATCGCGCACCTCGAGGCCGGTCACTCTCTTGAAGAGCCCGGGCTCGAGCTGGGTGATCACGTCCTTCAGGCACTGCTCGCGGTAGTCCGTGAGGTACATGAACACGGGTATGCGCGTGGCGAACTTGATGAGCTTCTCCTGTATCTCCTTGCGCTTGCTCTTGAACTCCTTCTCCTCTTCGGAGAGCTGCTTTTTCTCCTTGGGGGTAAGCTCGCCCTTCTCCTTCTTGGCCTTCTTGACGGCCTCGGACTTGTTGATGATGGTCTGAATGTCGTCGTTCAGGCTGCGGAACCCCTCGATGCTCATGAGGGCCTTCATGGCCTCGGGACTTGCGAGCAGGCGGCGCAGCGTGTCGTTGTCCACGTTGACGAGAAGCGCGCTCTCCCAGCGACGCGCGAGCAGCGTGGCCGAGGTGCCCGCCATTGCGATGTCCAGAATCTCCGCGGCGTTGACCTCGCGCATGGCCGACCCGTCGTAGGCAAGAACAGGGAGAAACTTGATGAACTCCCCCACCTTGCGCTCAGGGCTCGTCTCGTTCACGGAAAGGCGGCAGCTGTAGTCGGAGACCATGGCCAGGGCCCGGTCAAGCGCAAAGTCAAAGACGTAGCACTCCTGCTTGAGAACCTGCGTCTCGCCCTTCTCGGTGCGCGTGGTCCACGGACTTTGAACGCGGAAGGCCGTCTGGAAGTAGGTCTCGGGACTCTTGAGGTTGCGCAGCATCAACACGCCGCTCCACGGCTTGACGGTCACGCCAGTGGTGAGCTTGCCGCAGGAGAGCGTGATGGTCTTGGTGGACAGGGGATCGCCCATGGCGCGGCGCACGGGCCAGACCGCGTCCACGCCCATGCCGGCCCTGTTGCCAGCAGCAACGATAACGTTGTAGTCATGGAAGAACGTGTTCTGGCGCTGGGCGAGGAGGTTGGCCATCGCCTCGCAGGAGGCCACGTTGGGCAGGAACCACAGCGTATGCGTGAGGGTGGAGAGCAGGCGCGTGTCCGAGAAGGGCATCGGGGGCTTCTCCGCGCCCAGCTTAAGGTCGTCCACGGCGGTATCCGTCGAAGAGCCGCGAATGAGGTCGAGCCATTTCTGCACGTACTCCTCGTACTTGAAGCGCGCGGATGCGCCCCGCCCCTCTGCCGAGAAGAACAGGTTGAGATCGAACTCGTTGAACTCGCCCTGTCGGGCGATGCGCGTTATGGCGTCCGGCACGCGGTACGTCATGAGCACCATGCGCGGCAGCGTCTCGTAGGGGTTGTCCGCGCCGACCCAGCGCTCCTTGGCAGCCTGCTCGTCAGAGTAGGTCCAGTTGAAGACCTGATCCTCGATAAACTCGCCGGAATTGAGGGCGCGGAAGGGCGTGCCGGAGAGGTAGAGATAGAAGCGCGACTGGATGGGCAGCCAGGTCTCGTCGATGGCGTTGCCGCTATCATCAACCTCAACGTCCACCACCTCGTCGCTCTGGACGGCAAACAGGTCCTGAGCCTTCTCCCGCCAAGCGCCGAAGTGATACTCATCAAAGACCACGAGATCCCAGTCCTCGAGGTGCACCCACTCGTTCTTAGCCTTGATGCCGCCCGTTTCGCGATTCACGCCCAGGTAGTCCTGGAACGAGCCGAAGCACACGATAGGTCGCGAAGGGTCGCACTCCTCGTAGGTTCTGCCGTCCTTTGCCACGAACTGCCAGCCATCGAAGTCGATGTGACACTCGAGGTCGTCCCGCCACGCATCCTCCACGGCGGGTTTGAAGGTGAGCACCAGCACGCGGCGCATGCCCATGTCCTTGGCGAGCTCGTAGGTGGCAAAGGTCTTGCCGAAGCGCATCTTCGCGTTCCAGAGGAACTTGGGCGCATTGTGGGAGCCGGGGGTCTCGCAGCTCCTGAAGTAGGCCTCGGTCTTCTCCACCGCGGCACGCTGCTCGGGGCGCATGGAGAAGCTCTCGGTGCGGCGGCTCTCATAGTCCTTGCGGTCACGCACCTCGAGCCATGCGTTGCGCACGTCGTCGACCGTGCAGCGGAACCATTCGCCGCCCACGTTCTGGATGCCGTTGGCCTGGAGTCGCTTGTGGACGTCGTGGTCGGTGAAGGAGGTCCCGTCGTCGCGCATGGACGACTCGGAGAAGACGATCTCGTACGGCTTGCCCTCCCCCGGCTGGATCACCGGGAACTGCTGCGCCACGCGACGCTCGACGTCATGCTGGGTGAAGCCCACCTTGAGCAGACCGTCGTGCTCGACGTAGAGGTCGTGGTAGGCGTAGATCTGCGGATGGACGTCCGGGCGCTGGGGGAAGAAGTCGGGCTCCACCATCATTGATCACCGTCAACAGGAATATCTATGATTGAATCGCAGACTACTTTCCTCTCATCAGCGCTCAGCTGATACCTATCAAATAGGCTCTCATCAGTCCAAACGACCCCAACATCCGGTATGGGGCAAAAGGCGAAAGTTCCCTTTGTCAAATGCTGACCAGAAGAAAGCTGGGCAATGAGAAAACGAGGTAGTTTGCACGAAAGGTAGCGACGTAAGTTCAGCGCTTCTCTTTCTGTCCCATATGCTCCATAGACTAGATACGTCTCCGTACAGATTGTCCCGGGGGGAAGGATGCTCATACGGGACAATACTTTGCGTTTACCCTCTTTGTTGGCGCGACCAGCATGGTCGAACGAAACATAAGAAGCGACTACCTTCCATTTATCAATCAGGTCAACGCCGGTAGCAACCTTATTCTTTGGAAAAGGGCCTTCTCCGCCAATATATCGAAGCGTCAGCTCACCTGTCTTCTCAGGAAGAACGTTTGTCGCAAGTCCAAACGGTTTACGGGATGAGACCTGGAAATCCATCGTTCGCTCTCGAAGAGAAACAACCTTATGAATGATTGAGACCGCTCGAGAGTCCCGGATGAATGTTGGGTATTCGTCCAACTGACGTCTCGAATTGATGACGTCAGTGCCTTGGATAGTAGTTACGCTGCACAGATTCGTCGTCTCCTCCCTTTCCCTAAGGAAGTAACAGACACCTCCAGCAACATCCACGCCGGGAAAGCAGTCTTTAGAGTCGGGAAAGTCCACAAGCTTCGTGAGGTGCTTGTCCGACAGCATTTCCTTCCGGAATGAATCGAGCCCTTTCCCTCCCGCGTACCACCTTGCCGGGATAATCATTGTTAGGAAGCGAGGATTAAGCTTCTTGGCTTGCCGTACGAAGAGATGGTATATCGGCGAGGAACTCGCCTTATTCCCACCATCACTCAGCTGGTACGGCGGGTTGCCGACGATGACGTCGAACTTCATGCCAAAGATCTCCTCGGGATGCGTGGTGTGGATGAACTCGTACGCGTGCGTCTCGAGGCTCTCGTCGCGGTCATAGCCGCTCCGCGACGCCCCGCAGTACGCGCACCGTCCTTCTCGCCACGTGTGGCTGATGTTGCGGAAGCGGACGTTGCCCTCGTCCCCGTCGAAGGCGCTCACGGAGAAGCGGCCGTTGGGAAACTTGGAGCAGTAGAGGCTCCGACGGGAGAGCAGCGCGGTCAGCTCCGTGATGGCGATGCCGAAGAGCTGCTCGTGCATGATGTGGTCCACGCGCTCCTGCAAGTCGGGAAAGACGGGCTCGAGCCCTCGGATGAAGCGCTTGGCGGCCTCGCGCAGAAAGACGCCCGACTTGCAGAACGGGTCGAGGATCCTGACCGTCGGGTCGTGCCAGAGCTCCTCGGGAAGCAGGTCGAGGACGTGGTTGGCGAGCTCCGGCGGCGTGAAGACCTCGTCGTTGGAGAGGTTGGCCAGGCACGTGAGCACGTCGGGGTTGTGCGTGGCCCCGAGCGGGCTAGCCATTGCGGCCCACCTCCCGGTAGTCGACGGGCGGGTACTCGCGCACCGGGGCGGGGAGGTAGGCCTGGGCCTCCTCGTCAAAGTCCCAGCTCATGAGCGCCTCGCCAAAGAGCGAGGCTTGCTCGTCCTTCTCGACGTTTCCCTCCAGGAGCTCGCTCAGGAGGAAGTCGCGCCGCTTGACGAGGTCGCCGCCCAGCATCGACCACTCGGCGAAGGTGATCGGCTCGCCGGAGGCGTCCCTGAGGGTCAGGGCGTCGCCGCACAGGATGTTCTTCTCCAGCACGTAGCGCACCGCGTCGAGAAACGCAGGCTCAATGGAGCCCTTGATGTTCGAGCGCGCGTCCTTCTCGACGATCCTGAAGAGGCGCTCGCGGCACTCCCCCACGTTGTCGGCAAGGATGTCGACGCCATATACGCTGCTCACGGCGAGAAACGCGTAGCGCTGGTACTCGTCCGGGCTCTTGCGGTAACGCGAGGCCACGACGGCAAGCTTGCGCCGCAGCACCTCCGCGATAAAGTTGCCGTTTCCGCAGGCAGGCTCAAGAAAGCGTGAGTCGATGCGCTCGGTCTCCGTCTTAACGAGGTCGAGCATGGCGTTGACCTCGCGCTCGGCAGTGAAGACCTCACCGTGGTCGACGACGCGCTGCCGTGATTTGACCTGACCTTCCATCGCCCCGCCTCAACTGTTGGATATATTCAACAGTTAGGCTATAGCAGATTCTTTAGTTGTGGTCTATATCCAACAGCCCAGACGGCGGCGCTCGGTAGCCTTGAGCGCATGGATACCGCTGAAGCCTGCAAGTTCGTCCGCGCCCGTGTCGGCAGCAACGTCGGCAGGCTTTGCTGTGACAAGGGACTGAGCCAGTCCCGGTTCGCGGCCATGATCGGCGTCGATCGCTCGCACCTCAACCAGCTCATCGGCGGCAAGAGCAACGTCACGCTGGACGTGCTCGTAAAGATTGCGGACGGTCTCGACGTCCCGCTGACCAGCCTGTTCTTTGGCCTCGGCGATGCCGCCCCGCAACGCATCGAGTACGACGGCACGCCCGAGGGCGCCGCGCAGTAGCGAGCCTCGTCCCGCGCCGCCGCCCGCATGCGGCCTTGCCGCTGCTTAACTTTTGCGTCTCATCCGGGATTTTGGGTTTTTCCTGCTTAGAGATCGCACTTCGTCCGGAAGGGGCGGACCGGGCTGGGCGCAGACATAAAGTCGCACGTTATTCTCGCCTCCGAATGAAGGGCAGAAGCTAAGCGAGAAGGACCTGTGGTCCCGGATGGGACGCGATTCTTAAGCCGGGCCACGCCGCCGCCCCGGATGAGTCGCATATCCTAAGCGCGCCGGCCCCCAAATCCCGGATAAGGCGCAAATTCTAAGCAACCGCGCGAGAAGCGCGGCCACCGCCCGCCCGACGTGCTACCCTAGCCTGCGGCCCGGACCGGCCAAACGAAGGAGCGACCATGCCCGCCTACCAGACCGCAGTCTTTGACCTCGACGGAACCCTGCTCAACACGCTCGAGGACCTCACCCTCTCCACCAACGCCGCGCTCGCCGCGCACGGGATGCCCGCGCACCCCATCGAGCACGTGCGCCGCTTCGTGGGCAACGGGATCGCCCTGCTCATCCACCGCGCCGTGCCCGCCGGCACCCCGGCGGACGTCGAGGCCGCGGTGCTCGAGGACTTCAAGCGCCACTACGGCGCCCACTGCGAGGACCATACCAGCCCCTACCCCGGCATCCCCGAGATGCTCGAGCGCCTGCGCGCGGCCGGCGTCGCGCTCGCGGTGGTCTCCAACAAGGCGGACTTCGCCGTGCAGGAGCTCGTGGAGCGGCAGTTCCCGGGAACCTTCGACGCAGTCCTGGGCGAGAACGAGGCGGCGGGGATCTCCAAGAAGCCCGCGCCCGCCATGGTGGAGGCGGCGCTCGCGCGCATGGGGCGCAGCCGCGACGGCATGGTCTACGTGGGCGACTCCGAGGTCGACGTGCAGACGGCGGCCAACGCGGGGTGCCCGTGCCTCTCGTGCACGTGGGGCTTCCGGACGCGCGACGAGCTCACGGCCGCCGGTGCGACGACCTTCGTGGACACGCCGGAGGAGCTGGCCGAGGTCCTTCTCGGCTGACGCCCGCAGCGGCGCGAGGCTACGCTCGCCTAACAATTTGAGAACGGGTGCATAACACGGCGCCGCACGGGTTATAGTCTTTCTAACGTCCGTTTGGCCTCCGTAGAAAGGAACCGCCATGGGAAAGAAGGCAGCCGAGGCTCTCGACATCAACTACGAGGGACTGGTCGAGTATCTGCACTGCAATCACTCCGTGTACATGAAGATCGGCTCGACCGTCTACTATCTCACCGACTGCAACTATGAGTCTTGGCGCGCCCAGGACACGAGCCGTCGCAACGAGAAGAACCACTTCGTCGACTGCTCCGAGCTCGTCCCCACCGTCGACGAGTTCCTCGCCCTCCCCTTCGTCAACGGCAAGACCATCCAGGAGGTCTTCGACCACGCCACGTTCTACGCCTCCCTCTCCGGCGAGAAGGACGAGTAGGTCCGCACCTCACCCTCGCACGCATCGGGGCCGGTCCCGCCTGGGGCCGGCCCCTTCTTTGTGCGGCAACGCGACGGTTTGGGACTCAGAAACGTCACGTTGCCGCACCTCCGTCTGTTAATTGGGGACTGTCCCCAATTAACAGACGGAGGGCGCTAGTCTGCGAGGGCGGCGCGACCGTAGGCGTCGGCCGCGAGCATGGCGGCGGCGACCTTCTCGGGCGTGACCTCGAAGGGCATGTTGCCCAGGGTGTCGCTGGGCGCGCAGGCGAGCTTGGCGACCTCGAGCACGCGCTCGTAGCTCGCGTCCTCGACGCCGAGCTGCGCGAAGGTCACCGGCAGGCCCACCTCGACGCAGAAGTCGAGCACCTCGTAGAGCTCGTCGGCGTTCTCCAGCACGAGCTGGGTGAGCGTGCCGAAGGCGACCTTCTCGCCGTGGTAGTAGGCGTGGGTCTCGGGCAGCGCGGTCATGCCGTTGTGGATGGCGTGCGCGCCGGCCAGGCCCGCGGACTCAAAGCCCAGGCCGGAGAGCAGGGTGTTGGCCTCGATGATCTTCTCGACCGACTCGGTGCAGGCGCCGGCCTCCAGCGCGAGCTTGGCCTTGAGGCCGTCGGAGATGAGCGTCTCGTAGCAGAGCTGGGCGAGCGCCATCGCGGCCTCGGTCACGTGGCCGCCGGCGCAGGTGGTGGCGTCGGAGCGCGTGCAGGCGCGAGCCTCGAAGTAGGTGGCCAGCGCGTCGCCCATGCCGGAGACCGTCAGGCGCACCGGGCTCTTGGAGATGACGTCGGTGTCCATGAGCACGAGGTTGGGGTTGCTCTTGAAGAACTGGTACTCCTTGAACTGGCCGTCGTCGGTGTAGATGACGGAGAGCGCCGAGCACGGGGCGTCGGTCGCCGCGATCGTGGGGACGATCACCACGGGCGCGTCCACCGCGGCGGCGACGGCCTTGGCGGTGTCGAAGATCTTGCCGCCGCCCACGCCCACGACGACGTCGGTGCCGGCCGCGCGGTAGACCTCGACGAGGCGGTCGATCTCTGCCTGGGAGCACTCGCCGTTGAAGTTGTCATAGGTGCAGGCCACGCGGGCCTCGGACAGGCTGGTCGAGATGACGTCGCCGGAGCGGCGCAGGCCGCCCTCGGAGATGACGACGAGCGCGTGCGCGCCGTACGCCTTGACATAGCTGCCGAGGCGGGCGAGTTCGCCGGGGCCCTGGACGTACTTGCTCGGGCTGATGAAGATGCGTGCCATGCTGTTCCTCTCTCTCCATAGAAGAAGGCTCCGCACGCCCTAACGTACGGAGCCTATGCTGGTTTCTATCGTAACACTTCTACTTACGAACGACGAGCAGCGGGTCGCCGATCTTGACGAGCGGCCGGCCGCCGAGCAGCGTGCTCGTGTCGCCCACGTGGTCGATGCGCGCGAAGGCGTCCGGGTTGGAGACCGTGACGGTCACGACGTCGTCGTAGCCCGCGAGCTTGATGGAGTCGTTGCTGAAGGTCAGCAGCGGCTGGCCGGCGCGGACGGTGTCGCCCATCTTGACGAGGCCGTTGAAGCCCTTGCCCTTCATGTTCACGGTGCCGATGCCCACGTGCACGAGGACCTCGACGCCCTCCTCGGTGGCGATGACGATCGAGTGGTTGGTCGCCGTGGTGGCGCCCACGACGCCGCTCACCGGGGAGTAGATGACGCCCGTGTCGGTGGTGGGCACGATGCCGTAGCCGTCGCCCAGAAGGCCCACCGGCAGGACCTCGTCCTTGACCTCCTGCAGGCTCACCAGCACGCCGGAGATCGGGGCGCAGACCGTGTCCGGGCGCGTGGCGAACGTGGCCTCGGGCGGGTTGGCGCGGCCCTCGGGCGAGACGAACTTGCTCTTGAACTTGTCAAACAGTCCCATGGTACTTCTCCCTCTTTCTTTTCTTACCTTACGCCTTGCGCGCCACGAGCAGCGGGTCGCCGATCTTGACGAGCGGTCGGCCGCCGAGCAGCGTGCCGGAGTCGCCGACGTGCTCGATGGAGGCGAAGGCGTCCGGGTTGGAGATGACGCAGGCGATGACCTCCTCGTAGCCGGCGAGCTTGATGGCCTCGACGTCGAAGGTGATGAGCGGCTGGCCGGCGTGGACGACGTCGTTGGCCTCGACCAGGCGCGTGAAGCCCTTGCCCTCCATCTTCACCGTGTCGATGCCGATGTGCATGAGGACCTCCATGCCGTCGTCGGTGCGCAGGCCGATGGCGTGGTTGGTGACCGTCACGACGCTGATGCGGCCGGAGACCGGGGCGTAGAGCACGCCCGAGCCGGTGGGCAGGATGCCGTAGCCGTCACCCAGCAGGCCGGCGGAGATAACCTGGTCGTTGACCTCCTGCAGGCTGAGAAGAACGCCCGATGCGGGCGCGTAGACCGTGTCCGGGCGCGTGGCGAACGTGGCCTCGGAGTGCGTGACCTTGCCGTCGGCGCTGACGAACGCGCTCTTGATCTTATCGAATAGTCCCATGGGCTACCTCCTGGTCGCATGCGTGCGCTTCAAAACCCTCGTACCCATCTATGGTACTCGTGTAACAGGCGGACCTCATGCCCTGCTTGAAGCCATTCGGCCAGCGGGCCTGTCAATTGGGGACGTGTTTTTTCGTGCAGACGAAAAGGGACAGGTTCGGGGCGGCTGGCATGCCGCCCCGAACCTGTCCCAAAACGTCTGCACGAAAAAACACGTCCCCAATTGACACTACGCGCGGGAGAGGATGCTCCGGGAGGTGAGGTAGGTCACGAGGAAGTAGCCGCCGTAGAGCGCCACGACAAAGGCCACCGTCCCCACGAGCGCCGTGCCGATCTGGAACCCCGTGAGCAGCGCCACGATGTCGTTGACCACGGAGAGCGCCACCGCCGCGTGCGCCACGGCCACCACCAGCGGGAAGAGGAAATACACCCCCACCTGGGCGAGAAGGGCGTGGTCGACCATGCGCTTCTCGGCGCCGAGCTCGGCGAGCACGCGGTAGCGGCCCACGTTGTCCGCCGCCTCGGAGAGCTGCTGAAGCGCCAGCACCGTCGCGCAGCACACGAGCAGGATCACGCCGATGTAGATGGCGAGGTAGGTGACAACCACGGTCGTGCCGGACGCCTGGTCGAGCAGGCTCTGGGCGGTCGTGCACATCCAGACCGGCCAGGCGTCGAGGGTGGAGCCCTGATTCATGATGTCGCCATAGGCCCCGTCGATCGCGGCGACGGCGACGGGCTCCACCTCCGAGCGCTCGCCGTTGTACATGAGGTTCACCACGGTCGTGGTGGGACCGACGCCCTCCGGGACCAGGTCGTCGGGAACGATGAGCGCGCCCGACACCGTGCCGCCGGCGCTCGAGTCCGAGAAGGGCAGGCGCGCGAGCGGCTCGTCGGCGAAGCGCAGCGTCTGGCCGTCGACCTCGACCTCGGGGTTCTGGGCGATCACGGCCTCCCAGAGCTCGTCGAGGGACGACATGTCGTTCCAGAGCAGGCACTCGTCGGCCGCGAGCTCCACGTTCTTCTCGCCCACCATCTGGGCCAGGGCGTTGTACTGCGAGACGGGCACGATGACGAGGCGCTGGTCGGTGTTTCCCTGCATCATGGTCTGCATGGTCGCGTTGCCCGTGAAGTCGGTGTTGGCAAAGAGCTCCTCAACCGTGGTGTCCACGACCGGGTTGCCCTCCGCGTCGTAGGTGTACTGGTTGACCTGCACGGCGTCGCGGAAGAGCTCGTCGTAGTTTGGCAGGTCGGCGCGCAGGCGGGCGATGGCGTCGTAGCCGTCCGCCGCGGCAGGGCCCTCCTCGGGATCGGCGGAGACGAGCGCCGAGGCCATGCCCATCGGGTAGCTCACGAGCGACATGTCGTAGCGCGTGCCGACCTTGAGGCTCTCGTTCATGCCCGTGGCCACCGAGAAGCCCGTGCACACGCCGCAGATGGCGAGGAAGAGCATCGCGCACAC
>CALUHH010000041.1 GCA_944320385.1 uncultured Atopobiaceae bacterium
ATGGTCATCGCCACCTGCACGTAGGCGTACTCCATCGCAGGCGACCTCATGACGAAGTCGCACTCGAGCTTGCCGATGCGCCCCACGCTCACCTCGTAGCCCAAACTCCGCGCGTAGCTGTACACGATGTTCTCCAGCACGGCTCCGTAGTTGATGCGGTTGTCCGTGTTGAGCGCGAAGTAGAAGCTCAGGTCGGCAAGATAGTACTTCTGCTCACCTCGAAGCGACCTGCGCGACTTCATATCAAAGCGCTCGCAACGTCGTATGATCTTGGCGTCCTCGAGTATCCGAAGGTAGCGGTCCAGCGTCTCGCGCTTAATATGGACACCCTGCTTCGCAAGGTCGTCAAGGATATTAGTCAGGCTTGTCGTTGCCCCAAAATTGTTCGTGATGTACTTTCTGACCGTTTCGAACACGGGCATGTTACGAACTTGAACCCTGCGACGGACGTCCTTCTCCAGAATCTCCTCGACAACGGACTTGACGTAAGCTCGCTTATCGACGAGTGCCTCGTATCCGAGCGCCTTGGGAAAGCCGCCCTCCAAGATGTAAGCATCGAGCTCTACCACGGGATTGGGGTTGACCGACTTGCCGAGAAATACCTTCATGTCCTCGTATTCCTTGAAGGTGAGCGTCTGCATCTCGAACTCGATGTAGCGACCGGTCAGCTTGGTCATGAGCTCGCCCGAAAGCAGGTAGCTGTTAGAGCCGGTGATGAAGATGGACCAACCCCCATCGGTGCGAAAGGCGTTCACAACCTCCTCGTAGCCCCTCACGTTCTGAACCTCGTCAATGAACAGGTATTTCAATCCGTCAGGTGCGCCGGCGGAAGCACTATCGATCGCCGCCTCGAGCTCGTCGGCAGTCTTGACCTTCCGCAGCTTGCGACTGTCGAGATCGAGGTAGACGATGGAAGCCGAGCTGATGCCACTCTCGACGAGCTCTTGGGCAACGGTTTGCATAAGACAGGACTTTCCGCAGCGCCGCACGCCGGTGATAACCTTTATGATCTCGTCATCATGATAGAAGCCCCTAATCTTCCTGAGATAGTTCTCACGCCTGAATAGCTCCACTTCCCACCTCCATCGTCGTTCTTTGCTTCGTTCGTACCCAAGTTAGAGGGTATTTAGCACATAATTCCAATGAATACCCCCTAACTTGAACAGTTAGGCAATGGGAGCCCAAAAGAGACCAGCAAGTTCTTTGAAGAGAGGCACGGGACACAAAAAGACGGCCCCTCTTGCCTTTACGGACAAGAAGGGCCTCTCAGGGGAAGCCTGCCGGCACCGCTTTTTGAGTGAATTGGCCTAACCGGGCAGAGCCGGAACGCGTGGAAAACGCCTCGGAAGCATGTCGGCGATACCACCCCCTGGCCGGGGCGCTGGCCAGGGGCTATGTGGGCCGGGGCGGTGCGCCCCGGCCCGCGTCTCCCCACGAAGACCGTGTGCCATGCGCCCGCTGTGCGCTGGGAGATGCTCCAGCCGAGGCTCTCGGCCTGGATGCGGACGAGGCGGGCGTAGAGGCCGCCCGCTGCCATGAGCGCGGCGTGCGCGCCCCGCTCGGCCACGCAGCCGTCGTCGAGCACCACGACGGGGCGCTCAACGAGATCGCGCGCACGAACCCTGCGGCCCCGCGGGCGGGGTTCGTCTACGAAGGGGCGGCGAGGATGCTGCTCGGCTTCCTCGTCGGCACCACCGCCGTGACCCTGCCCGAGGACCGCCGGGCGCAGGTCGGGATCCTCGCCGCCATGGAGCTCGCGAACTCACGTTGGCGCGATGGCGCGAGCCAGGAGGAGGCGGCATCGGTCGCCGGCATGGGAGTTACCAGGTTCAAAAGCCTCTTCAAGCAGGCGACCGCAGGCACATCCGGTAATCGGAACCCCTCGGATGCCGCGGCGCGCCACACTTTGCTCGCCCTATCGCACCAGCCCTTCCCCTCAGGCACAACCCGCTACAAGAACAGCGCGCTCACGTGGTAGACGACGCACCCCAATAGCAGAGAGCAGCAGATGTAGAAGAGCGCCGTGATGACAGTCCACTTGGTCGAGTGCACCTCACCCCAGGTCGCCGACACGCTCGCCGCGCACGGCATGTTGAACGTGAACGCGAAGATGAACGCGAGCGCCTCGGGAGCCGAGATGGCCTGCGCCATGACCTCGCCGATGTTCGACGCCGCGGCGGCGGCGCCGGTCATGACGCCCACGAGCACGGCGTTGGGCGTCGCGGCACCCGTGAAGAGCCCCGAGAGCACCCCGAGCGCGGACTCCTTGAGCACGAGGGCGCACAACCACGCGGTGAACGTCTGCCAACCCATGCCGAAGAAGCGCGTGACCGGCTCGATGGCGGTACCGAGCGCGTAGAGCACCGACCCCTCGACGCTGCCGGTCGCGGTGTAGGTAAGCGCCCAAATCGCGAAGGCGAAGAGGGCAACGACCCGGATGGCTCGCACGAACATCTGTCGGCTCTTGAGCAGGGCGCCGCGCGCGACGTTGCCCAGATGCGGCCGATGGTACGGCGGAAGCTCCATGACCATGCCGGCGCGCTCCCCCTTGGCCACCAGGCGCGGCCCGAACACCCTGCCCACGAGCCACATGATGAGAATCGTCACGGCGAAGATGCCCACGATCACGAGCGGCGCGCCGGCCACGCCGAAGAACGCCACGGCGAGCACCGGAACCACGCCCCAGGTCGAGCCGCACGGGATGGCCCAGGCCATCATCACCGTGAGCATGCGCTGGCCCCACGAGTCGATGACGCGCGAACCCGACACGCCGCCCATCGTGCAGCCGAGGCACATGAGGAAGGGCATGAGCGACTTGCCCTGCAACCCGAAGCGCGCCATGGTGTGGTCGAACACGTAGGAGATGCGCGCCATGTAGCCCGCCTCCTCGTAGAGGCCGAACACGAGGTTGATGCCGAAGACGTAGCCCACCATCATGGTGCCGAAGCACAAACTGTTGAACACCACGCCCGCGAGGAAGCTGCCCAGAACATCGGGGGCGCCCGCCTGCGCGAGCGCGCCCGCCACGACCTGCCCGAGCGACGAGATGGCGCCGCCGAGCATCATGATGGGAATAGCCGGCACGAACGCCAGGATGAACCCGAGCAAGATCATGCCGATGGTGATGGGCTTCGACCAGCGCGAGCCCGTGACCACGCGATCGAAGCGCGAAAGCGCGTGCGGGCGCGCGGGCGCCTCCACCGCTCCGTCGAGCAGCCCCTCGATCCAGGCGAACTTCGCTGCGGCCGTGCCCTGGATCGTGTCGGGGGCGGCAGCGATCCCCTCGCGCAGGCGCGCGCCATCCACGACGGAACGCTCGCGCACCGTGCGTGCAAGCGCGTCAAGCAGCGCGCCGTATCCCTCGGGGCGCGAGGCGACGAGCGGCACCACAGGAACGCCCAGCCGCCGCGCGATAAGGACGGCGTCGATCCGCTTGCCCTGGTTCTCGGCGACGTCCATGAGATTGAGGGCGAGCAGGCACGGCTGCTCCGGGCACGCCGCAACGAAGTCGGCGAGCATGTAGAGGCTGCGCTCGAGCTGCGACGCGTCGGCCATCACGAGCACGATGTCGGCAGCGCCCGATGCGAGGTAGTCGCGCGTCACCTCCTCTTCGGGCGAGTTGGCCGCGAGCCCGTACGAGCCGGGGAGGTCGACGACCTGGAACGCCGTGCCGCCGCGCTCGAACGTCCCCTCCTTCCGCTCCACGGTCTTGCCGGGCCAGTTGCCCACGTGCTGGCGCGCCCCCGTGATCCCGTTGAAGAGCGTCGACTTGCCCGAGTTGGGCTGGCCGAGCAGCGCGACCGTGACGCCGCCCGCCGCCTTGCGGGCGGCGGGCGCCTTCGCGCCTCCCGCCGCGGGGCAGGAAGCCGCACATCTCTCGCAGCTCATGCGACCACCTCCACCTCGATGCGCATGCAGTCGCCGCGATCGAGCGCCACGTCGCTGTCGCGCACGTGCACGAGCACGGGCCGGTTCTTGACGTTTTGCAGGACCTCGACGGCGCATCCCTCCGTCAGCCCGATGGCCGTGACGCGCGAGACGAACCGGTCGTCGCCGGATACGGATGCGATACGGGCAGAAAGCCCCGTCGCCACATCGCATAGTCTCATGGAATCGCTCCTTTCCTTAAACGGGCATGACGCCCGCGGCCACCAAAGTAAGCCTGGAACGTATGCCCCCTCAACTCCGCGATGTAGGTTCAGCTCCAAATCTCATCAAGTTAGATAAAATAAACTTTTGAGACGAATGGGGCTGGACTGCGCGAACGGGAGATAGCCTATGGGAAACGCACCCTTCACCGATACGGAGAGCAACCGGGGGACGCGCCTGCGCGTCGCCTCCGGCGTCGAGCTCGTCCAAGACGCCGACGGCGTCTACGAGCTGGTGCTGTCGCACCCGGTCGGGAGCGGGTGCATGCGAGGCCGACCCCTGTCGCGCGACCTGTTCGTCGCCAACGTCGACTTCGCGTGCGAGCGGTGCCCCAACGTCCCAGAGGCCCCGTCCGTCCCCCTCCCCGCGTTCTCGCGGGGCAAATGGCTGACGATAAACCTGTGCCACGAGGGCCGCTGCGAGGTCGACGTCCCGAGCGGGGGTCTGGCGACGGTCTCGGCCGGCGAGGTGTGCATCAGCTGCTCGCAGGAGCGCCCCGCCGAGTTCCGGTACCCCTCGGGACGCTACCGGGGCGTCGAGGTGTTCGTGAACACGCGTATCGCTCGATCGCCGCTTTTCTCGCTGCTCGATGACGAGGATGCCGTCGAGGCCATCGCGCGACAGGCGGGCAGCGCCGCCGTGCTCAGCGGCGACGGCGAGCTCAACGGGCATATGAGACGCATCGCCGCCCTCGTCGAAGCGCCCGACAGGGCTCTGGCCACCTACGAGGTTCTCGGCTTGCTGCTTGGCCTCCAACGTCGCGACCTCTCCTGCGCCAGACCCCGCTTCATCCTCACACGCACCCAGATGCGCATCGTTGCCGCCGTGCACGATGAGCTCGAGGGCTCTCTCGACTGCGCCCACGACGCCCGCGTGCTAGCGTCGGCGTTCGGTGTGAGCGCGGCGACACTCAACCAGTACTTCTCGCGGGCATACGGGAGCACCGTCGCGGGGTACCTCCGCAAGCGGCGCATGGAGGTCGCCGCCGCCCTGCTTGCCAGCGGAGCGCGCGTCGCCGAAGCCGCCGTGCGCGTCGGCTACGCGAACCCGAGCAAGTTCTCCTCCGCGTTCAAGAGGGAATACGGAACCGCACCGAGCGAGTGGAGGCGGCGTCGATTCGGCGAGAGGGAGGGCGTTCACGAAGTCAAGGGGGTGTTCTAGGAACGCTGACGCGCGGCGGCTTGCCGGCGGCATGGTCACCGAGCCGAATCATTTTTGACCCCGGGATACTCAAAAAGGTAGTCGGAGAATTTACTCGAGGTGACCATCCATCCAGGTCCTCGGAAAGGTCGCTTCGGGCACCGCGGCTTCAGATACGAGGGCATCGATATCAAGTGGAAGCGCCACTGACCACCTCGGTCTCCGAGACTACGTAATTGCCGGCAACAGCCCCCACACTCGGCCGCGCGCCGAGCACGGACAGTCCCGTCGAAACAGCTCATTACGAGAGGAAGGCGGGAGCATATGGGCGTGCTTCAGATCTCGCGTGCCGCGCAAACAGACCAGATCGCCGCGGTGGGGCTCCGTGCGCACGGTGTGGACGTGAGCCCCACCGCGGCGAGCGAGGTTTCGGCGCGGGGCGAGAGCGTATTCGGGGTGTGGACGACGGCGTCAAAGGGGACGACCCCACGGCGAGAAGAACCGTGGGGTCGCATAGGGGACTCACTCGGAGGAATCCGGGGCGTCGTCCGGGACTGAAGCATCGTCCGGGGCCGGATTCGGGGCCTCGCCGGCATCAGCGGGCGCCAGGTCGTCGTTATCGGGCGCCGGGCCATTGGGGTCGTCGCCCGGGACGGCCTCGGCGGGGTCGGCCTTGGAGCGCGAGCGGATGACGCCCCCCAGGATAACGGCCGCGCCGCCCAGGACGAGAAGGGCGCCGATGCCCGCGAACGCGACGTCGCCGGTTTCGGCGAGCAGGCTCCAGGTGGTTTCCGGGGTGCCGGGCGCACTCGGGCTCTCGGGGGTGCCGGGGCTCTCGGGCTCGTCCGGCTCTTCGGGACCTTCGGGGTTGTCGGGCTCGTCCGGACCGGGCTCACCAAACTTGGGCTGGGACGCCACGCTCCAGTCCAGCTGACCGCCGTCCGCCAGGGGCACGGTGATGAGCAGCGGATCGCACGCATAGCCCGCGTTGGCGTCCGCCGTCGCGATGCGCGCCACCAGGTAGAGGCCCGGCTCGAGTCCCCAGAACCCCACGCTTCCGGAGGCGTCCGAGACTGCCGTGCGCTCATAGAGGTTCTTCTCGTCAGCATGGGAGGCCAGGGACTTGGCGGCCTCGTCCAGCTCGGAGGACTTCATGTTGGACCAGTCGTAGCCAAAGGAGGCAAACGCGTCGCGCGTGGCGTAAGACGTTATGGTGCCCGCGGCCGCGTCGTAGGTGACGTCGGCCACGCACACGAGACCGTAGGTGTCGCCCGCCAGAGGAACGCCGCTCACGCGGCAATCCAGCGCGATGGAGCCAGCCGACGCCGCACTTGCGACAAGCGGGCGCCCCGCCGCCGCAAGGATGACGAGAAGCGCCACCGCAGCTGCCGCAAGACGCGCGAGAAACGTTTTCCGTGGTATGTCAGCGCGAATGCCTGCCACGCGCGTACTCCCTTCTGTCCTTCCGCATGGTCCGGATCTTGAGGACTGTGACAAAGACCGCCAGCGCGGCCAGCGCGATGATGAGCGCCAGGTACGGCAGCGGGATGTTGATGAAGCCGCCGACGGAATCGATCTCGTCTTCCATCTCGGGCACATAGGGGATGCGGTGCGCGTGCACGAGCAGCCGATGCGAGTTGATGCCGTACGGCGTGCAGGTGATGAGGGTCACGAGGTCCTGCCCCGGCTGGATGGCGAGGGACTCGGTCTGTGTGGGCAGGACCGTCTCTACCTCGTGGACCTCGTAGGCCAGGGTCTCCCCCAGGACCTTGATGTAGAACTGGTCTCCGACCTCCATCTGATCGAGGTCCGTGAAGAGCTTAGCCGAGGGCAGTCCGCGGTGCCCGGAGAGCGCCGCGTGCGTGGACTCTCCGCCCACGGGAAGCGACGAGCTCTCCATGTGTCCGACGCCCACCTGCAGCACGCGCTCCTCCACGGTGTGGTAGATGGGCAGCTCAACGTTCATCTTGGGGATGATGATGTAGCCCATCATGCCGTCGCCGTTCAGGTTGAGGAGGCTCTCGTAGGCCAGGGTCTCCCCCACCTGAGCGGGCTCGCCGCCCTCGGACGCCGGGGTCCCGACGCCCGAGGAGGCGGCAAGCGCTTCGTTGTAGGCGCGCGCTTCCGCGAGCATCTGCTCGCGCTCCTCCTGTCCCAGGTCAACCGTAGCCGCATCATAGGAGGCGACCGCACGGCTTGCGTTCTGCTCGATCAGGAAGTTGCTGATCGTGGGATACAGCAGGACGAGCAGGCCGGCAAGGATGACCAGCAGGGGCAGTATGTCACGCACACGCTTCACAACGAGCTCGAATCATCGAGAAGAACTAGGCGGTGTGAGCGCCACTGGAGCGACGACGGTTCACGTACCAAGCCGCACCGCCGGCGATGACGGCCACGCCAACCACGGTGAAGATCACGGTACCCATGCCACCGGTGCCGGGGAGGAGGGTGCCCTGACGGTTCTCGATCTTAACGTCATTGTCATTAGCGGTGTTCGGCGTAGTGTCAACGGTTACTGTCGATGTTTGGAGCGTGCCGTCAGCCCCGAATGTCGCGTCGATGGTAATCTTGAACGGATTGGCCGGCTTGTTGAATCCGTCCGGCTGCTTGGTCTCCTTGAGCCAGTAGTCTCCCTCGCCGAGACCGTCGATGTTCACCATACCGGTACTGACCGTAGTGATGGTATCCGTGATCTCCAGTCCGCCAGGAGTCGTAATCTCATCGGCCGTAGCGACGCGGTAGTGCGTAGCATCAGTCTTAACGAACTTGATTGCGGTGTCGGGAGTCTCGCCCTTGGCATTTTCCTCTTTGTCGTACAGCTTGAACTCGGCGTCAGCAAGATACGCGCTCTCGTTGCCGGCAGCGTACTTGTGGAGGTCGATGTCGAAGGTGTAGACCTTATCCTTGTCTACCTCGGTCTCGCCGTCATATCCACCATTGGGGTCATTGGAGTAGTTGATCTTGACCGAGTTGGTCTCAGGATCGTCGTCAACGATGGCGTTCTTGTTCAGCTTTGCCTTATAGGTGATGACAATCTCTTCACCCGTGGCGTACGTGTTGCCCGTGATGTGCCCTTTGACGTCAACCAGATCGATAGTCAGCGTGTTGTCACCGCCACTCGGCTCGGTCACCGTGTAGTCGGTGGTGGCTGCCATGGTATCGCCGCCGATAGTCATCTCTACCGAACCTGGCACGAAGGTAAGACCATCGGAGAAGGTATCCGTGAACTTCATGTTGTAGGTCTTGAAGTTCGTGGTGTCGGGCACCTTCGACTTCACGGTAAACGTAATCTCCTTATCAATCTGATCCATGGAGCCGTGCTCGCCGTCAATGGTCTTGGAGACAGTCGGGTACTCGCTCTTGAGATTGATGCTCGCCGTCTGGTCGGCCACCACGTTCGTCAGCATGGCATCGGTACCGCGGTTGTTGTTACCCGTGGAACCAAGCGCGGGAACGACGAGGTAGTAGCCCGGATCAACGGTGATCGTGGCAACATACATGCCCGAATTTTCGGCTGCATTCCCCGTGCCAGTGGCAGCGACTGCGGGAGTCTGGGCAAGAACCCAAGCGCGCATCTCCTTGGCAAAGTCGATGACGTCCTCCTCATCATCCGCTCCCAAAGCGTTGACGTAATCGAACGCCTTGGAGGAAAGCGTTTCGTCATCCGTAAGACCGCACTTCTGCACGAAGAACTGCTCGAACGCGTCATTCAAAACATAGGAGCCGTTATCGACCTTGAAAACCTGATAGGCCGAGACCTGTTGACCATTGAACTCCTTGCTGGAGCTCGTCACCGTAATGGTGCCAGTTTTCCCCGCTGCGTACGCGGGCAGGGCGGTGGCGAGGGACCCCACCACCATGGCGACGACCGCGAGGATCGCCACCACCTTTCTCTTGATACTATGCATCGTCCTTCCTTTCCTCGAGATGCAAGTTCCCACTACCTATCGAAAGCGCGTCCTCACGGGGCGCGTCAATCGCGAAAATGAATGCCGGCCGGTCGACGGATCGCTCCAACCGCGGCGCGGCGTCGACGGTCGAGCCAAACACCACCCACCACCAGAGTCGCAAGACCAACAGCTGTTATGAACCACGTGCCCGCACCGCCCGTCGAGGGCAGGAGCGAGGAATTGGTGATGGTGATGACCTTCTCGGTGCCGTCCGTCTCGATCGAGACCATGTAGTCCGAGTCGGCAGGGTCCTGGGTGGTACCCGTCTGGCCGTCGAACAGCACCTCGGTGGCGGTATAGGTGTAGTAGCGCAGAACGGTCGTCTGGTTGCCGTCGGCATCGGTCACCTGCTCGGCAAACGCCACGGGCAGGTTCTTGACCACCTTGCGCCAGGTGTCGGTCCACTCGGACGCATCGTCCACCGTGAGCGTCACCTCGATGGGGTTGGTAACCGGCTTATCAACAGGGTTGCCGTCGGCATCCGTCGGCTGAATCGTCGGCGGCTCAACGGTAGCGCCCTCATTGTTGGTATAGGTTGCCGTCAGGCGCACCTTGATGGAGCTGGGTCGTTTGCCCGCCCAGTTGCCGCCGTCGTTCCAAATCTTTTGGATGGTCACGTTCACGCGCTCGGCACAAGGATCCTGACCGTCTCCGGGCTCGGGCGTGAGGCCACCGGTGTTATCGCTCACCGCGGTGTTGTCCATGAGGACGGCCTTGCCCGCGGACGCATAGACGCCCAGGGGCGCGCCGCCCACGGTGGCGTTCTCCCAGTCTTCGTGATTGGTGCCGTTCACGGGCCGGTGCCTGCTCACGTCAAAGCGCGCCCATACGGCCTCCGTGGACGACTGGTCGGCCGGGTCGCCGTCGTCGGGTTGCCCTGCGGTGACGTTCATTGCGTTGGGGTCGACATCCTCCACGTTCTTCTCGACAAGCGAGGGGTCGCGGTAGACGTGGTAAGTGTTGTCCTGATCGATATCCTCGATACTGTTAAACCAGTACGTAGAGTTATAGGAAGTGGAACCCGAGAAGGGGCCGGTCTTTTCGGCCGTGCCGCTCACCACGTCCGCGTAGAGCATCTCGTTGCCCGTGAGCTTACCCTCGTTGTTGTGGCCGACAAAGCCTCCTGCATAGCCAGACGCACCCAATCCCGCGCTCGCCTGCGTAGCGCCGCCACCAAAGACGTCATAACCAGCAGCAATGCCGGTAACGGAACAGTCGGTGACCTCGGAGCGGTTGCCCTTGATGAGGTTAACGGTCACCTCAGCCTTATCGTCATCGCTTGACCAGACGATGCCGTTGTTGTTGCAGGAAAGCTGTATCTGAGAGTCGCCGATAGTCACGTTAACGAAATCATCAATGTCGTCATGCTTGTCACTTCCCTGGGCGAGAGAGACAGAAATCTTGATGCCCAACAGCCATACCGTGAGCACGTTTCCATCAGAGAGCACGTCGAGGGAGAGCGTCTGGCCCAGCAAATTGATCTTGATAGCATCAAGATTCTGGAGATCGTCAAGGTAGAGCAGCTTCACTAGCTGATCTAGTACAGAGAGAACCGCATTGAGCAGGGCTGAGTCCGCCTCCGCGTTAATGAGGTACGCAAAGCTGGTCTTACCCGCAAACCCACCGGCTGCCTGAGCGCTTCGCACGAGCTTGAGATTGCCCGCGTCGCAATTGGTGATGTGCGCAAGGTCCGCATAACCGGCAAAGCCGCCGGCAATCTGCTCGCCGGTACCAGCCGAGTCCGCCCCGCTCTCGGGAGCCGTTCCCGCCGTGCCCTGAGAAGCGACGGTATAGCCACCCGAAATACCCGTGACCGTGGAGTCCTCGACGGTGGTACCGATGACGTTTGCCACTCCCGCAGTGAGCCCGAGGATGTTTCCGAGATGCTCAAGCGCGCTGACGTCTTCCACGTCCGCGATTCCGGTCTTGCCGGTATAGCCAACAAAGCCGCCCGCGTAGTTGGGGGCGCTTACGGAATTCATGTCGTTCGAAACGCCGCGCAGCACCTCGCCGCCCATGATGGTGCCCGCAAAGCCGCCGGCGTTGCCGCTCATGCGCTTGGAGCCGAGCAGGCCTCCCTCGTCCCAGGTATGGGCGCTCACGACCACACCGTCAGCGACGCCGTTCACGGTGCCGTCGTAGATGAAGGGCTGGAACGCCTGAATCACCTCAACACTTCCGAGCTTGAGGATGTCGAGGAGAGACGTGGAGCTTCCCTCGCCCGTACCACCCGCGACCTCGGCAACACCGCCGGTCTCGGCAAGACCCACAAAGCCACCGGAGTACAGGCCACCCTCGACGCCGCGCAGGTCGTTCACCGTCACGCAAGCCGCTTCATGGTCGGCATCCGTTTTGTCCCGCTCACCCATAACCGTAGCCTGGGCAAGGCCAACAAAGCCGCCAGCGGCGAGTGGGTAGGTCGTCTTCTCGTCGGTACGGTAGGCCTCGACGGTAAAGCCCCAGCCCTCATCCGCGGCACTAACGGACGCACCGCGCACCGTGGACATGGTCGCCTGCAGCACGCTCACCAAGTTGGTGAGACCGGTGTTGCCGATAATCGTATCGAGAAGCTTCTGGATAAAACCGTCTGACACGCCGTCCGTGTTGACGTTTGCCGTAGAGCCCGAGGTGAGGCGTCCCGCATAGCCGCCAGCATAGGCGGAGGACTCAACGCGACGCAGGTTGGCAACGTTGCAGTCAGCGGCGTCGCCCTTCTCGGCAGCCTGGGCATCTTGGGACGCGCTGCCGCCCTCGACCTCTACAAGCTCTCCGAGCTTCGTGGTGCCATCGCCCCAGATCTGGACGCCAGCGCCGTACCCGATGTAGCCACCGGCATTGCCGGTCGCATGCGAGATGTCATCCGAACGCGAACCAGCGCCCTGCGAGGCAACCGCCATGCCGAGACGATACCCCTCGACCGACGAGTTCTTGATCACGGGGACAAAGACCTCGGCCGCTTCGAGCAGCTGTCCCAGGTTGAGGTTGGTGCCAAGGATCTTCACGCTGTCGAGCGTGGCGGCGCCACCCGACTCAGCAATGCCGGCAAAGCCGCCCGCCGCACGCATACCCTGCACGAGCTTGACGTCGTGGGCCTGACCGTTGGTGATGGTGCCAGACACCATCGCGCCCACGTATCCTCCGGCAGAGCCGCCCTTCATGGCTTTTGCCTCATCCGTCCCAGCAAGTTGGCTCCTGCCTGCGACCACGTTCATGCCATAGAGATAGTCGGCGAGAAGCTCATTGAGCTGGGCCTGACCTTCCTCCGACTCCTCGAAGTTCTGCGTTGCGAGGCTTGCGCCGTAGCCGCCATACTTGCCGACGGCCTCGACCCACGCGTTCCAGGTAGCCACGTCGAGCTTTGCAAGCGGACCGTAGACTGCGGTGTTCTCCTCGGTGGGATAGGCCACGCCAAGTGCTCCGAGCAGGTTGTTGACGCTCACGAGATTCCAGAGCAGACCGAGGCTGCCCGTGCTCGCCGTGTCGCCTGCCTCCATGAGGCCGGTGAAGCCGCCGGCATACTCCGCGCCATAGACCGAGCGGATGCGAATGGCTGCAGCCTCACGCTGGGGCCCGTCATAGGTGTCGAGCACCGCATTAAGGTTCTCGTCCTTCCAATCCTTGCTGCTGTTGCCCCAGATTTGACCGCCGACGTTGTGGCCCACGTAGCCACCGGCCATGCCGCGGAGCGTCGTGGCGTCGGAGCTCGCCTGTGCGCGGACGGCTCCGCCACAGGGAATGCAAGTGGTCTCGCTGTTGCGGATGGACGGGACGAATGCCTGGAGAACCGAGGCGAGTCCTTCTGTCCCGATGAGTCCGTGAAGCAGTCCGCCCTCATCCGTAGAGACATCGTCGAGAACGTCCGCAACATTTCCGGGCTCGACCTCACCCGCATAGCCACCCGCAGCCACCTGGCCGATGACGTACGAGAAGTTGCGGCAGTTGGAGTCCTGGATGTGGCCACCGGAGATCTTCCCGGCAAATCCGCCCGCATGGCCCTCGTCGCCCGAGCCACCCGCGACGGTGTCGCTGCCGAGGACCGCGAAGCCATTGGCCGCGCCGATTGCGTCTGAGTGCTCGATGGTGGAGGCAACAACCTGCAGCGCACCAGCAATGTTATTAAGGGTGAGGTTGTTTCCAAGGACCCCAAGGCCCTTACCCACCGACGCGGCACTGCCGATGTTCATGTAGCCGATGTAGCCGCCGGCATAGCGGGCCGCTGTCACGGCGTAGGAGCTCTCGTCCTCTCCCTCCCCGAGTTTGAAATATGCGGAGCCATTCTGCCCCTCGAGGTCGGCAGGCTCAGTCACCGTTGTGTGACGGAGATGATCGACGTCGCTCGAGCTCACCTGGACGCCAGACCCGTATCCGA
>CALUHH010000042.1 GCA_944320385.1 uncultured Atopobiaceae bacterium
GTACGACACGATAGCGGGGAGGAGGGGGCGGCTCGGGCTCGCGGCCTAGGCCGTCCAAGAAAACGTCCGGACCCCCGGCGCGCTTAGGAACCGCGTCTCGTCCGGCGAGAAGAACGGACGCTGCTTAACAATCCCGCTTCGTCCGGGAAAACGACTTCGGTGCGCTTAGGAATCCCGCTTCGTCCGAACCGCCGGACCGGCCTCGGCCGCCGCATATCCTGGACAGGAGCGTTTTCTTAAGCGCCGACCTGCCCGCGCCCCGGACGGGGCTCGAATCCTAAGCGCGCTGGGGCCGAAATTCCGGACGAAGTAGTTTTCTTAAGCGCGGCGGCGCCGCGCCGCCGGACGAAGCGGGATTGTTAAGCGCGGCCCAGCGATATTCCCGGACGAAGCGGATTTCTTAAGCGGCGGCCCGGCCTGCCGCCCGCCGGCCCCGCGTTCCCGTATGATGGGAGCAGAACACGCAAGAGAACAAGTCCCTGCTAGAGAAGGCGAGAAACCCCATGGCAGAGTTCGTGTACCAGCTGATCCGCGCCCGCAAGGCCGTCCACGACAAGGTCATCCTCGACGACGTCACGGTGGGCGTCTTCCCCGGCGCCAAGATTGGCGTGGTGGGCCCCAACGGCGCGGGCAAGTCCACGCTGCTCAAGGTCATGGCCGGCCTCGAGGACGTCTCCAACGGCGAGGCCATGCTGAGCCCGGGCTACACCGTGGGCATCCTCCAGCAGGAGCCCCCGCTCGACGAGGACAAGACCGTCCGCGAGAACATCGAGCTGGCCTTTGGCGACCTGCTCGCCAAGATCGAGCGCTTCAACCAGGTGAGCGCCGCCCTGGCCGACCCCGACGCGGACTTCGACGCCCTCATGGCCGAGATGGGCCAGCTCCAGGACGAGATTGACGCCGCCAACGGCTGGGACCTGGACTCCCAGCTCTCCCAGGCCATGGACGCGCTGCAGTGCCCGGACCCGGACGCGCCGGTCTCGATCCTCTCCGGCGGCGAGCGCCGTCGCGTGGCCCTGTGCAAGCTGCTACTCGAGGCCCCCGACCTGCTGCTCCTTGACGAGCCGACCAACCACCTCGACGCCGAGTCGGTCCTCTGGCTCGAGCAGTTCCTGCACAAGTATCCCGGCGCCGTCATGGCCGTCACGCACGACCGCTACTTCCTCGACGACGTGGCCGAGTGGATCTGCGAGGTCGACCGCGGCCAGCTCTACCCCTACGAGGGCAACTACTCCACCTACCTGGAGAAGAAGGCCGCGCGCCTGGAGGCCCAGAGCCAGCAGGACGCCCGCCGCGCCAAGAAGATGAAGTCAGAGCTCGAGTGGGTGCGCTCCAGCCCCAAGGCGCGCCAGGCCAAGAACCGCGCGCGCCTCGAGCGCTACGAGCAGATGGAGGCCGAGGCCCGCGCCTCCAAGCGCGTGGACTTCACCGACATCCACATCCCCGTGGGCCCGCGCCTGGGCGCCAAGGTGCTCGAGGCCGAGCACCTCTGCAAGAGCTTCGGCGACCGCGTGCTCATCGACGACCTGAGCTTCTCCCTGCCGCGCAACGGCATCGTGGGCGTGATCGGCCCCAACGGCGTGGGCAAGTCCACCCTGTTCAAGATGATCGTGGGCCAGGAGAGCCCGACGTCGGGTGCGCTCACGGTGGGCGAGACCGTCAAGCTCTCCTATGTTGACCAGATGCGAGCGGGCATCGACGCCGAGAAGAGCCTCTGGGAGGTCGTCTCCGACGGCAACGACTACATCCGCGTGGGCGAGACCGAGATTCCGAGCCGCGCCTATGTGGCGGCCTTCGGCTTCAAGGGCTCCGACCAGCAGAAGCGCGCCGGCGTCCTCTCCGGCGGCGAGCGCAACCGCCTGAACCTCGCGCTCACGCTCAAGCAGGGCGGCAACCTGTTGCTGCTGGACGAGCCCACCAACGACCTCGACGTCGAGACGCTGGAGAGCCTGGAGGAGGCGCTCGAGGAGTTCCCGGGCTGCTCCGTGGTGATCTCCCACGACCGCTGGTTCCTCGACCGCGTGGCCACGCACATCCTCGCCTGGGAGGGCGACGACGAGAACCCCGGCCGCTGGCACTGGTTCGAGGGCAACTTCGAGGCCTACCAGGCCGACCGCGAGAAGCGCCTCGGCGCCGAGGCCTCCAAGCCGCACCGCCTGCACCGCAAGCTCACCCGCGACTAGGCGTTCTTCTCGCCTGGCCGCGGTTCCGCCTGACAATTTCCTGAAACATTCTCGTCATAGAACGTCCACAACCAGTTAGAATTAAGGGGCGCCTCCGAGGCGCCCCTTTTTTGACGAGCGACGAGCGGCGCGGCGCGCCAGGACGATAGGAGCATCCATGAACACGGACGGCATCAGGACCCGCAAGGCGGTCATCATCGGCGCAGGTCGCGTGGGCAGCCACGTGGCGCTCTGCCTCATGTTCCAGCACCTCGTGAACGAGATCGTCTTCGTGGACGTCAACGCCGACGCCGCTCGCGCCCAGGCCATCGACCTCGACGACCTGGCCTCGGGCCTCGGTGACTCCTTCACCATCCGCGTGGGCGACTACGCCGACTGCGCCGACGCCCACTTCGTGATCCTCACCGCCGGCCGCAGCCGCCGCCCGGGCGAGACGCGCCTCCAGATGCTCGACGGCACCATCAAGGTGCTCGACGGCATCGTGGGCCCGCTCAAGGAGTCCGGCTTCCACGGCATCCTCATCAGCGTCTCCAACCCGGCCGACATCGTGGTCGAGTACCTCTATCGCAAGCTCGGCCTGCCTCGCAACCAGGTCTTTGGCACGGGCACCTCGCTTGACTCCGCGCGCCTGCGCCGCGTCCTCTCCGAGATCATCGACGTCTCCAGCCGCCAGATCCAGGCCTTTTGCATGGGCGAGCACGGCGACTCGATGTTCATCCCCACCTCGCGCATCTCCGTCGAGGGCATCGGGTTGCGCGAGTACCTCTCCCTGCGCGACGACGTTGTCGACACCATCGACTTCGACGACGTCATGCGCCGCGTGCGTGAGTCCGGCGCCGCGATCATCTCCGGCAAGGGCTGCACCGAGTTTGGCATCGCGTCGGTGGTGGCCGCGCTCGTGACCTCGATCCTTCACAACGAGAAGCGCGTGGTGCCGCTGTCCGCCCACCTCGACGGCGAGTACGGCGAGTCCGGCATCTCGGCCGGCGTCCCGTGCGTCATCGGCAGCACCGGCGTGGACTCCGTGCTCGAGATCGACCTCTCCTACGACGAGCGTCGCGCGATGCGCAAGTCCTGCTCGATCATCCGCGACTACTGCGAGAAGGTCATGCCCGTCGAGGAGTAGACCTCGCAGCAACAGCCGCTCCTGCGCGTAGCGGGCGGGTTTTGGACGCTTTGGGCTCTCCGGAATGTCCGAAACCCGCCTGTTTTTGTCGGCCCAGAATAACGGGCTGGCTGTGGTCATTTCTGGGACTTGAAACGTCCGGAACCAGCCCGTTATCCCGACGACGCGCCGCTTACCAAAACGTCACCTCAAACTTGCCGGGGGGTGGGTTCTCGCAGGGTAAAATGGCGCGCATGACCGTTTGGCCCCCAAAGACGGGAGACCCATGATCAAGATCGACCACGTGTCCAAGTCCTATGACGGTGGCGCCACCAAGGCGGTGCGCGACCTTTCCCTCGAGATTCGCTCCGGCGAGATCTTTGGCCTGCTCGGCCCCAACGGCGCCGGCAAGTCCACGCTGCTCAACATGCTCGCGGGCGTGCTCGCGCCCAGCTCGGGCACCATCGAGCTCGACGGCGTCAACGTGGCGACGGACCCGCTCGCCGCCAAGCGCAACCTCTGCTACGTGAGCGACTCGCCCGACCACCTGCTGCGCCTCAAGGGCCACGAGTTCCTGCGCTTCATCGCCGACGTCTACGAGGTGCCGGACGCCGTGCGCGGCCCGCGCATCGAGGAGCTCGCGCGCGAGTACGGCATGGAGGGCGAGCTCGACAACCAGATTCAGTCCTACTCCCACGGCATGCGCCAGAAGATGATGATCATGGGCGCCCTGCTGCCCGACCCGGCCGTCTGGATCCTCGACGAGCCGATGACCGGCCTCGACCCCAAGGCGTCGTGGCTGCTCAAGCAGTCCATGCGGCGCCACGCTGACGCGGGCAAGACCGTGCTCTTCTCCACCCACGTGCTCGACGTGGCCGAGAAGGTCGTTGACCGCGTGGGCGTGATCGCCCACGGCGAGCTGCTCTTCGTGGGCACCGTCGACGAGATGCGCGAGCACTTCAAGAGCAACGGCTCGCTCGAGGAGATGTTCCTCGAGCTCACCTCCGAGAACTCGCCGTTCGCACAGGCCATCGAGCCGGCGGGCGAGAAGGACGACGAGCCCGTCGCCCCGGAGGCGCAGTGATGGCGCGCGCGGCGGCCCAGGACTTCTCCTGGAGGCAGTTCAAGGTGATGCTGCGCGTGGTGATCAAGGGCGAGCAGCACCTCGATGACACCGGCATGGGCCTCGGGGACGATGGGGTCATCAAGCGCCGCGGCCTTCTCTCCTCCCTTGGCTCGGGCGCGCGCAAGGTGGCGATGGGCTTCCTGTTTCTGCTGGTCGCGGCCATGTTCTTCATGATGGGCTACATGCTCGGCGAGGTGGGCGTCACGCCGTACCTGGCCTTCAGCCTCTGCGTGGTCGCGCTGGTGGGCCTCACGGTGCTGACGGGCCTCTACCAGGCCGTGAACATCCTCTACTTTGTGCGTGACCTCGGCTACTACCTGACGCTGCCCATCTCGGCCACGACGATCATGTGGGCCAAGCTCGCCCACTTCCTCGGGATGTCGCTGCTCGGCGACCTCATCCTGCTGCCGGTGGCGCTGGGCTGCCTGCTCTCCGTGGGCGCGGCGCCGGGGACGTGGGTCGCCGTGACGGCGGCCTTTGCGCTGGCCGCGGTTGCCGTCAACCTGGCGCTCGTGATCGTGTGCGTGCCCCTCATGCGTTTCTCGCGCCTTGCGCACGACAAGGACCTCTTCTCGCGCGTCTTCGGCGGGCTCATCATCGTGCTGGCGCTGGCCATCGGCGTGGGCAGCCAGTTTGCCTTCCGGGGCGACGGCCTCGCCTCGCTCGCGTCGGGCGCGGGCGGGCTGCTCTCCGGCGGCGTGCCCGCGGTCGTGGTGGGGGTGCTCTGCCCGCCGTCGCTGCTCGCGAGGCCGGTCGTCGAGGGCGACGCGCTCGCGGCGCTGGGCGGCCTGCTCGGTATGCTCGCGAGCGTGGCGCTCTACGCGGTGATCCTCTCGGTCGTGGCGCGCCGGTGGTACTTCGAGGGCGTCCAGGCGCTCCAGGGCGCCGGCGGCAAGCGCGGCAGGCGCGTCGAGGGCGCGGAGCTCACGCAGGCCACGCGCACGCGCGGGTCGTTCGCAGCCAACCTCAGCCGCGACTGGAAGATGATGGTGCGCGTGCCGGTGTTCTTCAACCAGTTTGTCCTGAGCTCGCTGCTCATGCCGCTCTACTTCATCGTGATCATAGTGGTGAGCGGTGTGGTGGGCGTCTCCCAGGCGGCCGACGCGGGCATGGACCCGGCGGCCCTGCTCGAGATGGCGCGCTCCCTCACGGCGCTGCTCACCTTTGACAGCCCCGCGCTCGCGTGGTGCGCGGTGGGCGTGCTCTTCTTTGGCCTGTTCCTCGGCTTCTCGTCCTACTCGTTCACGATGGGCGTGAGCCGCGACGGCGAGGACTTCTTCTTCCTGCGCGGCCTGCCCATGAACTGGAGCGCGTACCTGGCGGCGAAGTTCGTCTCGCCGTTCGCGCTCTCCACCGTGCCGATGCTCGTGCTGTTTGTCGCGGCCATCGTTCTGCTCGGCGTGCCGGCTGCCGCGGGCGCCTACCTCGTGGCGTTCTACCTGGGCGCGACGGTGTCGCTCGGGCTGCTGTCGCTGGGCCTGGGCGCGCGCTTCCCGCGGCTCACCTGGGACAACGAGGCCCAGCTCGTCAAGGGCGGCGGCGCCACGCTCATGGTCTTCGCGGGGCTTCTCGTGGGCGTCGTCGTGATGGCGCTCCCGGCGCTCGCGCTGCTGGCCGGTGTGCTCTGGAACGTGCTGGCGATCCCGGCGGCGCTGGGCTTGGCGCTCGCGATCTTTGCGGTGGAGTGCGCCGCCCTGGCGTGGTGGGTCTTCGGCCCGACCGCCGCGTCGCTCGCGCGCATCGAGCGCTAATGCGACAATGAGGCAAGCCTAGTTGTCTCAGAGGAGGCTCGCATGAACGTCGGAATCCCGGGCGAGGACAGGGAGCCCGTCGCACCGCAGCGCTCTGGCGCGGGGCACGTGGCAAAGTGGCTGCTTGCGGCCGTGGGCGCGGCGCTTGCCTACCTGGCGGCCCAGGTGGCGGCCCTCGTGGCGATTGAGCTCGCGCTGCCGTCGTTTGACACCGACCGGCTGGCCTTTCTCGCCACGGCTGCGAGCCTCGCGCTTGCGGTGCTCTGGTGGCGCCATCTCAGGCCGCAGGCGCGCCTGCGCCGCGAGGTCGCCCGTCCTTCTCGCCCGGAGCGCCGCGTTCTTCTCGCCTGCGTGCTGCTTGTGCTGGGGCTGGTGCTGCAGGTGACGCTCTCTGTTGTGCTCACGATGGTGCTGCCGCTCTTTCCCGAGGTCATGGAGTTCTATCTCGAGCTCATGGAGCTTGCGGGCATCTCCGGGCAGACGGATCTTGTGACGCTTCTTGACATCGCCGTGCTTGCGCCCATCGCCGAGGAGGCCATCTGTCGCGGCGTGGCCCTCGAGTTCTGCCTGCGCGCGACCTGCCCGGAGCCGCGCCCCGCGGCCCGCGGCGAGATCCCACGCGCCCGCTTCTGGGCGGCCAACGTCGCCCAGGCGCTGATCTTTGCCGTCATGCACCTCAACATCGTCCAGGGTGCCTACGCGCTTGTCCTCGGCCTGCTGCTCGGCTGGATCGTGCGGCGAACGGGCCGGCTGCGCTATGCCGCGCTGCTCCACATGGCGGTCAACGCCTCGTCGGTGCTCACGGACGTTTTGGACCCGCTGCTGGGCGGCGCACTCGTGCCCACGCTCGTGGTTGGTGGGCTGGCGTCGGCCGCGCTGATCTGGGCCGTCGCGCGCCTGACCGCCGAGCTACCCGCCGGCGCCGACACGGTATAGTGTCACCACTGTCACGTCCGAGAAAGGAACCAGATGCCCACGCAAGGCCCCGACCTCAAGGACCTTTTCGACCAGATCAAGCGCGAGGCGGGCGCCAGCTCCGGCGGCAGCGCCTCCTTCGTGGACAATCTCGCCAAGTGGAGCCGCCGCGCGCTCATTGTCGCGGCAGTCGTGCTGGTGGTGGCGCTCGCCATCTGCTACTGGTGGTTCCATCCCGCGCTCAACCTGGGCAGCCCGCGGGTCTGGATGTGGATCTGCGGCATCTGCCTCGTGGTCATCCTCGCCCTTGCCGTGGCGGCGGCGCGCAGCATCAAGCGCGCCCCGATCCTCAAGAAGCTCATGCTGCTGCCGGGCGCCGTCATCGCGGCGTTTCTCGTGGGCCTGCTGCTCTCGCAGCCCTTCGTGCCGGGCAACGCCGAACGCTACGCGACCGTGCTCCAGACCACCGACGGCGACTTTGCCACGGACATCCAGCAGGTCGACTATGCCGACGTCCCGGTCATCGACCGCGCCTCCGCAATCTTGCTGGGCAACCGCGCCATGGGCTCGATCCCCGAGTACGTGAGCCAGTTCGAGATCGCGGACACCTACAGCCAGATCAACTACCAGGGCCGTCCCGTGCGCGTGAGCCCGCTGGCCTACGCCGACCTCTTCAAGTGGTTCTCCAACCGCGACGCCGGCATCCCGGCCTATGTGCTCGTGGACATGGTGACGCAGGAGGCCGAGGTCGTGCGGCTGGAGCAGCCGATCCTCTACTCCGACTCCGAGCCGCTGATGCGCAACGTCGACCGCCACGTGCAGCTTTCGTACCCGGGCTATATGTTCGACCAGAAGTCCTTTGAGCTCGACGACGAGGGCAACCCCTGGTGGGTCTACCCGGTGCAGCGCAAGACCATCGGCCTGTTTGGCGGCACGACCATCGCGCGCGTGGTGCTCGTGGACGCGTGCACCGGCGAGACCCAGGACTTTGCCGTGGAGGAGTGCCCCACGTGGGTCGATCGCGCCTACCCCGCGGACCTGCTCATCGAGCAGTACAACTGGAGCGGGGCCTACCAGGGCGGCTGGCTCAACTCCTGGCTCGGCCAGGAGGGCGTGGTGCGCACGACGAGCGGCACCAACGGCGAGCTGGGCTACAACTACCTGGCGCAGGGCGAGGACATCTACCTCTACACGGGCGTGAGCTCCGTGACGGCGGACAACTCCAACGTGGGCTTCATCCTGGTGAACCAGCGCACCGGCGACTCGCGCTACTACGCGCTCGCGCAGGGCGGCGCCACCGAGGACTCCGCGATGGCCTCTGCCGAGGGCCAGGTCCAGCACCTCGGCTACCAGGCCACCTACCCGCTGCTGCTCAACGTGGCGGGCCAGCCCACCTACTTCATGGCGCTCAAGGACGCCGCGGGCCTGGTCAAGATGTACGCCATGATCAACGTCGAGCAGTACCAGAGCGTGGCGACCGGCTCGACGGTCGAGGAGTGCCAGGAGGCCTACCTCGGGATGCTCGCCGCCGACGGCCTGCTCAACGAGGACGAGGCCGCGGACGCCTCCGCGACGCGCGAGGTCGAGGGCACGGTGGCGCGCGTGGCGCAGGCCGTGATCGACGGCAACTCGCACTTCTACGTGACGCTCGAGGGCGACGCGACGATCTACGACTTTGCGCTGCCGGGCCTCGTGGGGATCGTGACCTATCAGGCGGGCGACGAGATCTCGTTCCGCTGTGTCGAGAAGGACGACGACGCGCCCACCGTCACGGTGACCGAGCTGACGTAACCGCGCCTGCGGGCGGCCCCGCCCCGGTGGTCTTGCCCCGTGCTCAAACAGTCCTCTTCGCACGAAGGCCACATTAAGTGGCCTTCGGCTCATGCGGAACTGCGCGCGGGGCAAGACCACCGGGGCGTCGACTGTCGGTTCTGTAACGAGCGCCCGCCCCATTGTCCCGCGCGCAGTTCTGCAGCCGCGCGTCCTGTGCGCGGCGAAGCTGTCTGAGTACGGGGCAATGGGGCGGGCGCCCTTACGGGCCAGGAAGAGCTAATCAGCGCGTCACGCGGTCGTGGTTGATGGGGGCGTAGAAGAGGCGGGCGACCTCGATGGGGTCGTGCACCTGGCCGAGGGCCCACATGGTCTTGGCGACGAGGGCCTCGGTGGACATGTCGTCGCCCTTCAGGATGCCTTCCTTCTCGGCGTAGGCGTGCCCGACCTCGTAGACGCCGAGGTCGAGGCCCTCCTCGGGCACCTGCGTGGTCACCACGAGGGTGCGGCCGGAGTCCACCCAGTCGAAGATGGCCTCCTGGTAGGAGCCGTCGTAGGCCGGGATGCCGCCGATGCCAAAGGTCTCGAGGATGACGGCGTCGTAGTCGCGGCGCAGGAGGTCGAAGATGCTCGGGCGCAGCTCGGGCGTGAGCTTGATCACGATGACGCGCTCGTTGAGGTCCTCGTAGAAGCGTGGCGCGGCGCCGGTCTTGCGGGCGAGCGGGGTGCCGGCGGGACGGACGATGCGGTCGCCGCGGATGTAGGCCACGGACGGGTAGTTCATGCTCGTGAATGCGTTGAAGCTCATGGTGCGCTGCTTGTGGGCGCGGGTGCCGCAGATGACCTTGCCGCCAAAGACCACGTTGACGTCGCGGCTGTCGTCGTCGCAGGCGTAGAGCACGCTGTGGTAGATGTTGAGCTTGGCGTCGGTGAAGGGGTTGGCCATGGGCTGCTGCGAGCCCGTGAGCACGATGGGCTTCTCGCTGTCCTGGATGAGGTAGGAGAGGGCGGCGGCGGTGTAGGCCATCGTGTCCGTGCCGTGGAGGATGACGAAGCCGTCGTAGGCGTCGTAGGCCCCGCGTATGGTGCGGGCGATCTCGAGCCAGTCGCGCGGGCGCATGTTGGTGCTGTCGATGTTCATGGGCTGGACGAAGTCCAGCTCGCAGAGGGTGTCGAGCAGCGGGACCTGGCGCGCGAGCTCACGGCCGGTCATGGTGGGGGCAAGCCCCGACCCGTCCTCGGTCGAGGCGATGGTGCCGCCGGTGGCGATCATGAGGATGCGCCTCATGCGCGCTCACCTCCCAGCAGGAAGCGGCGGATTGCCTCGGAGCAGCCGTCGTGGTCGTTGTCCGCGACGACGACATTGGCCGCGGCGCGCGCGGCGTCGGTGGCGTTGCCCATGGCCACGCCGAGGCCGGCGGCACGCAGCATGGGGAGGTCGTTCTCGGCGTCGCCGACAGCGATGGTGGCCGCGCGCGGAATCCCGAGGAGCTCGGCGAGCGCGAGGAGACCGGAGCCCTTGTCGGCGCCGGCGGGGGAGAGCTCGAGGCTCGCGTCCTCGGACTCGGCGAGCTCGACGGGAAGCCTGGCGAGCCGCTCGCGCGCCGGCGCGCGGGAGGCGGGGTCGGCAAAGTGGAAGATGAACTTCTGGACCGAGGTTGCGGGGTCGAGCAGCACGGCGCGGACGTCCTCGACCGGCGTGGACGTTGCGTTGTAGAGACCCTGGTAGATGCCCATGCGGTAGTGATCCATGCGCGCGAGGTCGCTTACCTGGCAGTACATGTCGGCGCCGGAGAAGACGTCGATCATGGCGTCCTCGTCACCCACCGCCTCCACGGCGCGGGCGATGACGTCGTGGGCAAACGACGTGACGGAGAGTACGCGGTGCTCCGCGAGGTCGTAGAGCACGGTGCCGTTGCAGCAGATGGCATAGCGCACGCGGCCAAAGCTGGCGTGGTCGAGCTCGATCATCTTGGGGCTGCGGCCCGAGCAGATGGCTACGTCCTTGCCGGCGGCGACGGCCTCGTCGATGGCCTGCGTCGAGGACGGGAGCACGCGCTTGCTGGTGTCGAGCAGCGTGCCGTCCATGTCGAAGGCTATGAGCTGGTAGTCCACGTCTCTCCTCTCGCTTGAACCAGAGGAAAGCATACCGCGACGGGCCTGGTGCCGCCATGTCCCAAACGTGACCTCGCACGACGCCCATTTCGGTGTCAAGTTTGGGGTCAAAAACGGGCGTCGTGCGAGGTGGCTGATTTGACGTCCCGTTATTCAGCATTGAGATATATTGGAATAAGAATAATCTTGAATGTAGTGAAATAATATAGTATAACTTTGTTATGATAACACTAACGAACATATCTGCATTACGGCTATGGGCTCATGAGGGACTTCTCGAGCAGCTGGGGGATCCCTGTCAGGCAAACGGCCTAAACTGGACGACGGGATCGTTCAAGGAGATCCTGGAATATGGCCTGGAATCCAGGGGCATCTCCTATTCCCACAAAGACCCGCTCCACGTGCTCGTTGACGATCCGGGGCACAGAATCGTCTCTTCACGAGTGAAATGCCACGTTTGGTCGGGAAGGCTTCCCGCAGGATCTCTCTACCAGCTTGCCCCGGGCGTGCTCATTGCATCGCCGGCGTTTTGCTGTTTGCAGGATGCTGTGAACTCGAGTCTTCCCCATGTAGCTGCCACAATGATGGAATGCCTAGGAAAGTACGGCAGGGTGACGGGGGCGAGGGGGTTTCTTGACCGCAATCCGTTGCTCGGTTGCGACGAGCTCTCGAGCTACCTTGCAAATGCAAAGGGGTGCAGAGGGGTGGAGAAGGCTCGCCGAGCTCTCAGGCTGGCGTTATCTCCAACGCGCTCCCCACTTGAGACGAAGACGGTACTCATAGCTACGCTGTCTGGAAGGTTGGGAGGTTATGGACTGCCTCGGCCTGAGGTGAACTACGTTATTTCGACGCAGGCCGAGGACGTTCCCTTCAGTCAGTTTGCTCGATATGAGGTGGATGTATGCTGGCCGAACCGACGCACGATCCTCGAGGTGGACAGTTATCGGTACCATGCGAAGGCAGAGCAGCTCGACACGGATGCAAAGAGGCGCAACTCGCTCAAGAGCATGGGGTGGAAGGTGATAACCGTGACGGACGGGCAGCTTTCCGGCGACGCTCTCGATGTGCTCATGCGGCAGGTGGCAAAAGACCTGAAGTTGCGTCTCAAGACTCCGAAGCCGGAGCTAAGGGACTGGCTTCTCGAGGAGCTCCCGTAGGCAATCTCGCACGACGCCCATTTTGGCATCGGATTTGAGGTCAAAAAGGGGCGTCGTGCGAGGTTGCCGGATTAGCGGTGATAGTACCCGCGACGCTCGTACTTGGGCTCGCAGCAGACGTTGATGCCGAGGTTGCGATAGGTGTTCTTGTCCTGCTCGGAGATGATGACCGAGAAGTAGGCGTCGCAGCCGGCCAGCTGCTCGAGGGCGTCGACGGTGGCCTCCGCCTCGTCGTTGGTGGCGGAGGAGAGCGAGAGCGCGATGAGCATCTCGTCGGAGTGCAGGCGCGGGTTGCGGCTGCGCAGGTGCTCGGTCTTGAGGTGGCAGATCGGCACGAGCGCCTCCTCGCTCACCACGTAGGTCTTCTTGGGGATGCCCGCCATGTGCTTGGCGGCGTTGAGCAGAAGCGACGCGGCGGCGCCCATGAGCTCGGAGGTCTTGCCGGTCACGACCTCGCCGTCGGGAAGGACCATCGCGGCGGCAGGCCCGCCCGTGGCCTCCTCCTTCGCGAGCGCCATCTGGTGCGCGGGCGAGTAGTCGCTCGTGACGCCGGCCTGGCTCATGAGCAGCTCGATCTTGGCGAGCGAGCCCTCGCCCTCGCCGGTGCGGCGCAGCTCCTCCGCGGCAGTGAAGTAGCGGCGCACGATCTCGTTCTTGGCCGCCTCGCGGCAGGCATCGTCGTCGGAGATGCACAGGCCGACCATGTTGACGCCCATGTCGGTGGGGGACTGGTAGGGGCTCTCGCCGGCGATCTTCTCCATCATGGCCTTGAGCACGGGGAAGGTCTCCACGTCGCGGTTGTAGTTGACGGTGACCTCCCCGTAGGCCTCGAGGTGCCACGGGTCGATGATGTTGCGGTCGTCGAGGTCGGCGGTCGCGGCCTCGTAGGCGATGTTCACGGGGTGCTTGAGCGGCAGGTTCCACACCGGGAAGGTCTCGTACTTGGCGTAGCCCGCCTGCACGCCGCGCTTGTTCTCATGATAGAGCTGGCTGAGGCAGGTGGCGAGCTTGCCCGAGCCGGGGCCGGG
>CALUHH010000043.1 GCA_944320385.1 uncultured Atopobiaceae bacterium
CGATCCGGCAGGCCCGAGAGGGGCTCGCGGAGGCGGCGTAGCCGGAATAGTCCGGAAAAACGTCCGGGGTCCCCTCCGGCATAAAACTTGTTTCACACAACCGAGAAGAACGCGCGGGTTTGGGGCGATTTGCGACCCGCGGGCGCCCCGCGCCGCCGCGAATCGCCGTCACGCATCAAAGTTGTTGCACACAACCGCCTCGGAGCCTGCAGCCGAGAAGGACCTCGCGGCCGAGAAGGACCTCGGGTCCGCCCGCCCAAACTGTTCGCTTTCCCGAACCACGCTCTGCTATGCTGGGTCAACCAAAGCGAGAGGGGCCCTCATGGACTACATCACCGCCGCCGAGGCCGCGCGCCGCTGGGACGTCTCCGAGCGCCGCGTCCAGCGCCTCTGCGCCGAGGGCCGCGTGCCCGGCGCCGAGCGCTTCGGCCGGGCGTGGCGCATCCCCGCGGGCGCGCCCAAGCCGGCGGACCCGCGCCGCGCGGCCCCCGCCGCGGCCCCCGCGCCCGCTATCTCCCCGGACGTCGTCCTCATGCCGCTCCTGAGCACGTCCTTCTCCCCCGGCACGGCCGGCGCCCTCGTTGCCGCGCTCGAGCCGGGCCCCCGTCGCGACATCGCCGCCGCGGAGCTCGCCTACTTCACCGGAAGGCCCGACGAGGCCGTGGAGCAGGCCGCGCCCCACATGGGAAGCGACGACCTGGGCGCGCGCCTCTCCGCCTGCCTGATCTGCGCCTACGCCAACCTGCCGCTCGGGCACA
This sequence comes from uncultured Atopobiaceae bacterium, assembly GCA_944320385.1. Taxonomy (GTDB): domain Bacteria; phylum Actinomycetota; class Coriobacteriia; order Coriobacteriales; family Atopobiaceae; genus Thermophilibacter. Next base: position 759 of record CALUHH010000043.1, read on the forward strand.
TCGACCGCGCGCTCGCCGCGCTCGAGGGCGCCCGCGGGGCGGTCGCGCGCGCTTCCCAGAGGGATCCGCGCCTGCGCGCTGCCGAGGGCTTCATCGCCCAGGCGGCGAGCGTCCTTCTGCACCTGCCCGCCCCGGAGCAGACCCCCGAGCCCCGCGACGTCCTGCCGCTTCTCCCCCCGGGCCTGCGCGCCTTCGCCTGCTACGTGCAGGCGCACGCGGTCTACCTGGCGGGAGATCACGCCCGCAGCCTCGGCATCGCGCAGACCGCGCTCGTGATGCAGGAGGAGACCTATCCCATTGCGGCCATCTACCTGCACCTCGTTGCCGTCATGGACCTCATGGCCCTGCGTCGCGCGGACGAGGCGCGCGAGCACCTGCTCGCCGCGTGGGACCTCGCCCGCCCGGATGACCTCATCGAGCCCTTCGGCGAGCATCACGGGCTTCTCGGCGGCATGCTCGAGGCCGTCATCAAGCCCGCGTGGCCGGAGGACTTCAAGCGCATCATCGACATCACCTACCGCTTCTCCGCCGGCTGGCGGCGCGTCCACAACCCCGCGACCGGGGAGGACGTGGCGGACAACCTCACCACCACCGAGTTTGCCGCCTCGATGCTCGCCGCGCGCGGCTGGACCAACCAGGAGATCGCCGAACACCTGGGCGTCTCGGCCAACACCGTGAAGAGCTACATCTCGTCCTCGCTGGGCAAGCTGCGCATCGCGCGCCGCCGGGATCTCGAGCGGTTCATGCTGTCGTAGGCGGCGCGGCTCGCCGAGCATGCCATGGGGGACAAAACGGGCGGCCGGCGCGGGTGAAACTGTCACATGTGGCATGCCCGAGCCCGCGGCCCGCCCGTCCTTCTCGCCACGAGGCACCTTGGAGAGCGGCACGGGTACGGTTGACGAGAAGAACGCGCAGCCGAGAAGGGCGCGCCGCTGAAGGGAATATCTACCTCGCCCCCCGATTTGTCTGCCAAACGGGGGATGCGCTCACCCCCTCCCCTCACCGATACTTAAACGATAAATAGTTTTGCCCGCCCGGCAAAGCCGACCGAGGGGATGGTGGCGTATGAGGAAACGTCTGCTTCTGCTGTTGGGTGCTGCCCTGCTGTGTCTGGGCATCATGCCCGTCACCGCGTATGCTGCAAGGACGGAAGGGTACGACGTGTCGACAGACTGGGTCACCGGCACTACGACGTACGCGTTTACCAGCCTGGAGGACATCTACAATTCCTCCCTGCAACCCGAAGGGGATGCGATACTCGACTTCACGGAGTGTGATCCGCTGTCCCCGGGCAAGTCGGAGAGCCTCATCATCAACCCCCAGAAGGAGGGCGCGCACGTCACGATTCGTGGCGCGGAGGACACGAACTACGGCAACGTCACTTTGCACGTGAATGGTTCTGTCGCAGGTGTCACGCTCCAGGACTTTCAGACACGGTCCAGCCTCGTGAACTATGGAGGTGAGGGAACGTGCGAGATTGTCTACGACGGAAATTGCGTTATCGGCCTTCAGCTCGGAGGCGCCGACTATATTGTGTGCGCCGCCGATGACGCCTCCCACCTCGACCTTGGGTTTGCGTTGCAGGGCGAGAAGGGCAGCGTGACGTTCTCGGGCAGCCTCTCCGTCGAAAGCTCGCTGACGAGCGGGTCCATGACCATCAAGGACGCCCTTGTCAGCTTTGGTACGCGGGAAGATGACAGCGGAATCATTGCCACGAAGCTGCGCATCGAGGACTCCACTATCGGCGGGGTCGGTCACATCAACTCGGTCGAGGTCCCGAACCATGCTGAAGAAAACGATGCCCTCGACGAATCATACATCACAATCGCCAATTCCCAGATCTCCTTTGACGCGGACGTGTTTGAGGGGAACAGCTCTTCCACGGTGCTGGGAAACACGGAGGCCATCACGATTGAGGGCAGCACGGTCACCGGCCTAGAGATGACTGACAAGTGCGGGTGTCTCGGCGGCATCTTCAAGAGCATTGTCATCAATAACTCCGAGGTCTACGCGAAGAGTGAATATGCCGCCGCCATCGGCCCGAGCGACTCTGCGTACGGGTCCAGCGGCTTCTCGAAGTTCGACATCGAGGACCCGACAATCACCATCAAGGACAGCATCATCGAGGCGGCGAGCACGTACGGCGCGGCCATCGGTATGCCGCGGCTCTCTGAATCGTATCTCCAGGGCGAGCGCCCGACGCTGAGCGTCACCATCTCCGGCACGAGCAACGTATCGGCCACGAGCGTCCGCTCCGCAGCCATCGGTGCGAGCTCCAGCAAGGCGCAAAGCGACGTCGGGGGCGTCGAAATTGAGGTCGGCGCGGGCGACATCACCTGGGGCCGCTCCTCCGAGCTGAGTCCGCTCAGCATGCTCCTCGACCTGATGGGTCTTTCCGGTGAGTCGAGCCTCGAGGCAGGTCTCGCCGAAGCCGCAGAGCTGCTGAGCGGCTGCACCGTCACGATCGAGGACTCCCCCACCATCCGCGCCAAGTCCGGCGTCATGGCCATCTACGCCGACAGCGTGAGCGTGACGGGCACCAACCTGGTGCAGGACACCATGGTGCTCGCGGACGGCAGCGACGAGTATTCCGTCTACCCGATGGAGACGCCTGGCGCCGTGATGATTGGCTCGGATACCATCGGCGAACTCGGCTACGGCTACGCCTCGGTGGCTGCGACGGGCGTTTCCGCGCAGACGGACGTGGCGATGACGTTTGGCGACGCCGCCCAGACTGATGTCGTGAAGAACACGCAAGCGTTCACCGTCTCCGGGACCGGCTTCCAGCGCTTCCTCACCACACCGACGCTCGCGCTCTCCGGCTCGGTCGGCATTAATGGGGCGAACAGCGGCGTTGCCACGGTGGGCGATCGGCTGACGCTCAACCTGAGCGAGCTCGTGCCCTCGAGTGCCCTCGCGTATGACGCGGGCCAGAATGTGTACACGTACCTCTCCATCCAGTGGCATCGCGACGGCGAACCGATCTCCGGCGCGATTTCCAGCGCGTATACGCTTGGGAACGATGACGACGGCAAGGTCATCACCTGCGTCGTGACCGGACGGGTCTTCTTCGAGGGCAGCGTCACGAGCGACGCGGTCCTCGTGAGCTCGCAGCCCACGGTGGCCGCGCCGACCCTGGAGAGCCGCACCGCGACCAGCATCACGCTCAAGATCACGGGCGATGGCTACCAGTACCGCTGCGTCGGCAACGGTGACTGGCAGGCAAGCCCGACGTTCTCGGAGCTCGCGTCCGGCACGACCTACGCCTTCCAGCAGCGCAACTCCCCCGACAGCGTCAGCGCGCCCGCGTCCTTCTCGACCCTGTCCTTAACGCCCCCCGAGGGCGACTTCGCGATCGACTACGTGAGCGAGACGCTCTCCTTCCCGAGCGGCGTCTACCTCTATCGCGACGCCGACTGCACGAGCTGCCTCAACAAGAGCTCCTCCAAGACGAGCATCGACATCAGCGGGCTTATCAGCAGCGATGAGGTCACCCTCTACGCCCGCTACGCGACGGTCGACCCCACGGACACGGACTCCGTGACCTCTGTTACCATTCCCGCGCGCCCCGAGGCTCCTGCGCTAGCGGATGACGCACTTACGGTGACGTCCGATAGCATCAGATTTGCGGGCACTGAGGGCGTCGCGTACCGCCTGCTCGTGGGCGGGCGCGTGGTCGAAGAGACGGGCACGGGGCAACAGGTCACGTTTGGCGGCCTCTCCCCCGCCACTGAGTACACCGTTCAGATGCGCTTCGAGGCGAGCAACGAGGCTCGGCGCTTCCGCTCGGCGGTGTCCGAGAAGAACGTCGAGACCGCAGCCTCTGCGCCCGCCGCGCCGGAGCTCCACGTACAGGCCGAGCGCGTGGGCGAGGGATATGAGTCCGTGCGCGTCGGCTTCTCCTGGGACCACCCCGCGGCCAACGGCGCAACCATCGACGGCTACGCCGTCTACGCGCAGGAGGGCGAGGGCAAGCTGTTCCTGGTCTGCGAGGTCGCCGCTGACGCGACCTCGTGCGACGTGACCGCGGGCTCGGACGGCGTCCTGCGGGCCGGCGGGACCTACGACTTCACCCTGCAGGTGAGCTGGTCTGCGGTCGACGGGAACGGCACGGTAACCTCAGCAGGTGTGCAGCTGACGCTGCCCAACCTCCGCCCCGACCCCGCCGATTTCAAAATCGGCTACGTCGACGAGACGCTGACCGTTCCCTCGGGCGTGAGCCTCTACAAGGACGTGGCGTGCACGACGCCGGTTGACCTGGACGAGAATAACGTTGCGGTCATCACGCCGTACATCTCTGAGTCCACCGAGACTGCGCAAAAGCTGTACGCCCGCTTCACCTCTGCGGGAGGCGACACCGATGCCGTCACGGAGATCGAGATTCCTCGTCGTCCTCGTGTGAACACCATTATCGACACGTGGCTTGAGCCGGGATACGACTCACTTCGCATCGATGCCAGGGGGTATGTTGAGGGCTGTTCGTATGCGCTCATGCTGGATAAGACTGTGATTGAGCCGTCCCAGTCAAACAACACCCGTACCTTGTATGAGGGCTTGACGCCCGACACAACCTACTCCCTTGTCATTACGAAGCTTGCAAGCGCGAGCTCGTTCAGCTCGTCCTCCACGCAGGAGATCAGGACCAAGAACGCCACGAAGGAGGCATCCGACCTGCTGGTTCCCGCGGCGTCGCGTCCCAGCGGAGCAACGATTTCCTATGACCTCTCCGACCTCCTGGACGACGCCGAGATTAAGGGCGTGAACAAGGTCGAAGACAACGACAACATCCTCAACTATGCCGGCTACGACACGACCGGCAAGAAGGCCGTCAACCTGCAGCTCCGCTCTGCCTCCGTGGGCGCGTCCGCCACGGTCGAGGTCGAGGCGCAGGACCCGGAGAGCGGGGACTACCTCATGCTCACGCTTACGCTCAAGGTCGTCGACGTGATGTCCACGGGCGAGAACGGTACCTACTGGGTGCGCAGCGGGCTTTCCGAGGAAGAGACGGGCGCGGTCAAGTCCGCCCTCGGCGGCCTTCTTGATGACGCCGCCCTTCTCGGCGCCTTTGACCTCGAGCCGCGGAACCCCGTCGGAGGAGGAGCGGTGACCGACCCCGATTCGGCCCAGGTCACGTGGGAGTTTACCGAGGGCATGGATACGACGGGCACCTTCGACGTCTATCGCATCGACGGCACCAGCGCCGCCGAGCTTGAAGGCGTCACAAGGACGAGCACGGGCATTCAGTTCAACGTCACGGGCGCGGGCGGCCGCTATGCCGTGGTCCATACGAAGCCGCAGCTCCAGACGTTCCAGATCACGGCTGCTCAGGTGGAAAACGGCTCCTTTGAAATGGACAAGCAGCAGGCGGCAAAGGATGAAACCGTCACCGTGAAGCCCAAGCCTTGTCAGGGCTTTGAGCTCGACGCTCTTACGGTCACCGCCAATTCCGGCAGCTCGGTCTCTACCACGCCTCTGGATAGCGGCTCCTATACGTTCACGATGCCCGCGGATAGCGTGACCGTCTCCGGCACGTTTGCCCCCATCACGCCCGCAGCACCCGTTCTCACCGCCACGTATGAGGCCGAAAAGAACGCGGTGGTCGTAAGCTGGACGGCAAAGGAGGGGGACGCGGTCATCACCGGCTACAGCCTTGCGGTCACGCTTGACGGCGAGGACCTCAAGGACTCGCCCTTCTCGCTTTCCGCGACCGACACGTCATATACGCTGAACGACCCCGAGTCGGGTACGTATCGGTTCACGCTGACGGCTAACAACCACGAAGCGAGCGCGACACCCATTACCGTCGAGGTCACGGTGTCCGAGCCCGAGGAGCCCACGTACTCTGTGACCGTCGCGGACGTCGAGCACGGGTCCTTCTCGGCCTCTCGCGAGAGTGCCGAGGAGGGTGCCACGGTCACCGTCACGGCGACCCCCGAGGAGGGCTACAAGACGGCGTCGGTCACCGTGACCGACGCGAGCAGCGCAGTTGTGTCGGCGACCAAGCAGACAGAGGACACTTACACCTTCACGATGCCCGCCTCCGGCGTTACCGTCTCCGGCACCTTCCAGAAGGTCGCGGGCGACGATGACCCCGACGAGGGTGACCTGAACGCGCTGCTCGAGGAGGCCTTCACGGAGGAAGGCGACTTTGAGGCCATCACCCTCAGCACGGGCACGTACAAGCTGACCGACGACCTCTCCGTTGGCGAGCTCGCGGGCGAGCGCGAGGGCCTCAAGACAACGAGCCTCTACGTCGGCAACGGCACGGAAGACGCAACGGTGGAGCTCGACCTGGCTGGCCGCACGTTGAACACCGACGACTGCGCCCTGATCGTCCTGAAGGGCTCCACGCTCACCATCGTCGACTCCGTCGGCGGCGGCTCGATCAGCGGCAGGAACGGCCTCTCCTTCACGGGCGAGAACGGCACGAAGTACGCCTACGCGGGCGGCGTCGCGGTCTACGGCAGGCTCAACCTCAAGAGCGGTTCCATCTCCGGCAACCAGGCCTCCGGCGATGGCGTGCTCGGCTACGGCGGCGGCGTCTACGTCTTTGGCGGCGGCACCTTCAACATGTACGGTGGGACCATCTCCGGCAACACGGCATCGACGCAGGGTGGCGGCGTGGCGGTGCGCTCCGCCACGGACACGACGCCGGTCCCCGAGCCGCTCTATGTGGGTGACGCCGTGATCAAGAACTGGAACGAGGTCGAGGGCGACGACGTCGTCGCGGAGCTCTCGGTCGGGCTGCTCAGCGCCGATTCGCAGACGGTGTCCGGTAGCTCCGACGGCACGTTCAACCTCTACGGCGGCACCATCTCCGGCAACACGGCGCCGGTCGCCGGCGGCATCTACGCAGGCGGCGTCGTGACCATCGAGGCGGATTCCACCACGCCCTCGGCGATCACCGTTACCGGCAACACGTCCGGAAACCTCTACGTCCCCGCCGACGCCACGATCACGCTCCCCGCGGCGCCCGCGACGGGCTCCAGGGTCGGCGTGACCATGGAGAATGCCCCGGGACTGTTCGCGACTGCGAACAATGACGTCGCGAGCTCTTCTCGGGCGAGCTTCACGAGCGACAGCGGCGCGTACTACGTGACCACGCAGCAGGGCGGCCTCGCGCTGGCCTATGTGCCCGTGGCCCCCACCTACGAGCCCGAGATCGAGATTCCCGGGGGCGGTGGTACCGTCACGACCGACCCCCGCTACCCCGAGCAGGGCGACGAGGTCACGATCAGGCCCGAGCCCGACGAGGGCAAGACGGTGGGCACGGTCGAGGTTACCGACAAGGACGGCGAGCCCGTCAAGGTCACCAACAACGGTGACGGCACCTGGACGTACCGGCAGCCGGCCGGCTCGGTGACGATCACGGTCACCTTTGTCTGCGACGGCGGCGAGCTCTGCCCGAGCGCGCATCTCGTGGACGTGGACCAGTCGCAGTGGTACCACCTCGCGATCGACTGGGCCGTCACCAACGGCGTGATGAGCGGCTACGGGGACGGCGTGACCTTCGGTCCGGACGACGTGCTCAATCGCGCGCAGATGGCGGGCGTCCTCTACAACCTGGCCGATCAGCCCGAGACTGACGCGTCCGCGCTGCCGGATGACTGCGCGTCGTATGCGTGGTATGCGGCGTGCGTGGCATGGTCGCTCGAGACCGGCGTGTTCAACGGCTATGGCGACGGTTCCGCGTTTGGGCCGGACGACCCGCTCACTCGCGAGCAGGCGGCGGCGGTGCTCATGAACGCCGCGTCTCTCGCCGGGCTGGACACGTCGGCGCGCGCGGACCTCTCCGCCTACCCGGATGCGGGCGAGGTCTCCGACTGGGCGCGCGAGGCGCTCTCCTGGGCCGTAGCAGAGGGCGTCCTCCACGGCGTTGACGTCGGCGACGGCACGCGCGAGCTTCAGCCCGGACGCGCCTGCTCCCGCTCCGAGATGGCGGCGCTGATGATGAACCTCGCCACACGCGGCTGATGCGCCTCCCGAGCTTCCCATACTTCTGTACTTTGCGGCGGGCACTCGATCAAGATGGTCGGGTGCTCGCCGCGTTTGTGCTGGTAGTGGGGACGCGAGGCTCTTCTCGTCCTCCTGTTTCTTGGGCAAAGTACAGAAGTTTGGCTCCCGCAGCCCTAACCGGCGTCGCGCGTCGGGTCCGATGCGGCTCTGAACGGTACCTGATTTTGCCCCGTCAACGGGTGATGTGCATTCCCTGCGGCCTCTTTACAGTTGATATGTGCGCGTCGCGCCCCGCCCTGCGGGACGGCGCTGCCGCGCTCCCCCGCACCTCGACACGTAAGGAGGAAGCACGACATGAGAAGACGGTTGTTTGGACTGGTGTGCGCCCTGGCGCTGTTTGTGGGGCTGCTGCCCGCGCAGGCGCTCGCGCTCGAGGGGACCTACGTGGCCCTGGGCGACAGCATCGCCGACGGGTACGGCCTTGCCGATGACGAGCAGTCGTTCCCGGAGCTGGTCGCCGCGGAGCGCGGGTACGACCTCAAGACGGTCACCTCGTCGGATGGCTGGACGTCTGACGACCTGCTCGCGCAGCTGAGCGATGAGGTCGTGGCGGCCGAGGTGGCCGCTGCCGACGTCGTCACCATCACGGTGGGCGGCAACGACCTCATGGGCGCGCTGTACGACTATCTTGCGGCGCAGGTAGGTGGTGGCGTTGTGACCGCCGAGCGGATCGAGGAGATGCTGACCGACGGAAGCGGTGAGATTGACCTGGGCGGCACCAACCCCATGGTCTCGATGGTCATGGGCGCGCTCGCGGGCTTCCCCGCCTCTGAGCAGGCCGGCGCGGCCATTGCGAAGCTGGACGCCAACCTGACGAGCATCGTCTCCGGCATCAAGACCGCGAACCCTGACGCCACGATCGTGATCACCAACCAGTACAACCCCTATGGGCACCTTGAGGACGCCGCCGTCGCCGCCGTCGTCTCCGCCTTCGGGCAGGGGGTCGAGACGCTCAACACCGCGCTCCAGGACCTTGCGACGTCTGCCGGCGTGCCCGTCGCCGATGTGTATGCCCTCTTCGACGCCTCCGAGACCGCGCCCTGCAACGCGTGGGTCCAGGACTCGAAGGCCAACCTCGACTTCCACCCCAACGCGCTCGGCCACGAGCTGATCGCGCAGGCGGTCGAAGCGAAGCTGCCCGAGCCGACCCCGGACCCCGAGCCCGGTCCCAACTGGACCGAGGTTGCCCTCGAGGTCGCCGGCGCCGAGCCCGGCGCGACCGTGACCGTTGACATGGACGGTACGACCGAGGTCCCCGCCGCCGCGCTCGTCGCCCTCGCCGGCCGCGACGTGACGGTCAGGCTCGAGGTGGGCACCGGCGTCGCCTGGGAGATCGACGGCGCCGACGTCCCCAAGGACGCCGCCCTCGCCGACGTCGACCTCGGCATCGAGCTCAACACCACCGGCATCCCCTCCAACCTGGTCGGCCTCGTCTCCGGCGCGCTCGGCTCGCTGCAGGCGACGCTCGCCCACGACGGTCCCTTCGGCTTTGACGTCACCCTCGCCGTGTCCCTCGACAAGGGCCTGGTCGGCACGTATGCCAACGCCTACAGCTACGACGAGGCCGCGGGGGCCCTGCGCTTCGAGGGCGCCGCGACGGTCGGCGCGGACGGCACGGCCCGCCTGACGATCGACCACGCCTCCCAGTGGCTCGTCACGCTGGACGCGAGGAGCCATGCGCTCCCCTTTGCCGACGCCTCCGAGGGCACGTGGTACTCCGAGGCCGTCCGCTGGGCGTGGCTCTCTGGCACCATGACCGGCTACGCCGACGGCTCCGGCCTGTTTGGCACCGCTGACGTGATCACGCGCTCGCAGATGGCCGCCGTGCTCCACAACCTCGCCGGCGCGCCCGAGGTGCCCGTCGTCGCCGTGCCGGGCGACTGCGACCCCAACGAGTGGTATGCCAAGGTCGTGACCTGGGCGCTCGCTACCGGCGTCTTCAACGGCTACGGTGACGGGTCGGCCTTCGGCCCCGACGACGAGCTCACCCGTGAGCAGGCGGCGACCGTGCTCATGAACGCCGCGACGCTGCTGAACATCGACCTCGGTGGCGAGCCTGCCGACCTCTCCGCCTACCCGGATGCGGGCGAGGTCTCCGACTGGGCCGCCACCGCCATGGCCTGGGCCGTCGGCAACGGCGTCATCAACGGCGTCGACGTCGGCGACGGCGTCCGCGAGCTCCAGCCCACGCGCGGCTGCTCGCGCACCGAGATGGCGGCGCTGCTGATGAACCTCGCCGCCCGCGTCTAGCGCGCACTTCGCGCCCGCCGCGCGCCCGTCGGGTCGAGGCCCTCTCGAGGTCCCGCCCGACGGGCGCTTTTGTGTAAGCGACGCACACAAAAGAGGATTTGTGTAGCGAGCAGCGGGCACTTCTCGTTCCAGAGGAGCTCTCTCGGTCGGAGGGTAATCTCTAAGCCCAATGTCTTTATCGACAAGAACGTGCAGCTCCACGGCCCTCCTCAGCCGCGCACACAAATCTCCATTTGTGTGCGCGGCCGAGAAGGAGCTCTGCTCCGTCACCGCCGCCCGCAGAACTGTTCGCCTCCCCGAACCCCCGCTCTGCGGATGAGTCAGGTGCTGACGGGCTCGACTCGAGATACTACCTTCTCACCCTCGTTCTGCACGAGCAAGACGCGCCCCTTGGGCACATCCTTGCGCCGTACGAGCGGGCGCTTGCCGACAAGGAGCTCCTGGACATCCCCTTCCATGCCTCCCCGCTCATGAACGGGCACGATCGCTACGAGGGACTTGACGCGGAGTATCGCCTCTCTCAGGCGGCCGACTACGCATGTGCCGTCGAGCTCGCTGCCCTCAAGTATCAGGCGCGCGAGGAGACGGCCACGGATCGTCGCTTCTTCGGATCCTGGCAGGCTTTCAAGAGAAACGCGCTCAAGACTGTGCGCAAGAAGGCTCTTTAGGGCGTCGTGCGTTGGTGTTCTGGCGCGCCGAGTAAGAGTATCTTGCGAAAAGAGGGGTCGAAATAGGCCTCGTTTTGGCATATTTCTCTTACTCGGCGAGGCCGCTGGCCGGGCCCGGCGGCCCCCCGCACTTCTCGCCCGCACTCATGAGTGCGGGCATCGAGTGCGGGCGATTTTGGGCCCGAGGCGCATCGAGTGCGCGGTCCTTCTCGGCATTTGGCGAGAAGTGCGCGGATCCAGTGCGCTCCGGCCCGCACTTGATGGCTGAGGCGAGAAGTGCGGGCGGGCTCCCGACGTTTGGCGAGAAGTGCGGGCCGCCCCAGGGCCGCTGAACTGCGTCCCAAAGCTTGGACACGTTAAATCATAACCGCTAGGCGGCCTCACGAAGGGCCTGCTCCCGGAACT
>CALUHH010000044.1 GCA_944320385.1 uncultured Atopobiaceae bacterium
GCGGATGGCGGGTTTCCGTTGGCGCGGGCGGCGCGATGCGTTTGCGCGAGTGGTTGGTTTTACGTTAGCGGTATCAGAAGGCCGTCGTGGCCGTGGAGGACGCCCTCGGCCACGGCCCAGGACACGGCAGCCTCCGCCCAGTCCGAGACCTCGCCGGCGTCCGAGAAGTGCGAGAGGTCGGAGGCCGGGGCTGCGCCGCCGGCGGCGCTGCAGAGGACCGCCGCGGCCTGCTCGCGGGTGAGCGGGTCGTCGGGGCCGAAGGCCGACCCGTCGCCGTAGCCGTGGAAGAGGCCCTCCTGGAGGGCCCAGGCGACGGCCCCCGCGTACCAGGCGGAGGGATCGCAGTCGGACGGGAGCCCCGAGAGCTCGACCTCGGGCCCGCCCGCGGCGTTGTGGAGCGCGGCCGCCATCTGGGCGCGCGTCAGCTCGTCGCCGGCGCCGAAGAGCCCCGACCCGTCGGTGTAGCCGGTCATGAGGCCCGAGAGCCACGCGCGGCGCACGGCCTCGGAGTACCACTGGCCCTCGGCGGCGTCGCCGAACGGGAGGGCGTGGGAGCGGGAGTCGAGCGCGATAGCCCACCGGGAGGCGTGGCCCAGCCGCAGCCGCGCCACCCCATCGTCGACGACGCCCGTGCACTCGTGGCGCAGCGTTCCCGCGCCCTCGTCGTAGCAATACAGGTTGGCGAACAGGCCGTCGCCCTTCTCGCCGAGAGGGGAGACCAGGGTCAGCTCGAAGCCGAACTCGCCGTCGTGCGCGAGCGTGACCTGCACGACGCCGGCCTCGCCGGTCACGAGGTCCACCACCTCGACGGGGATGCCGTCCGCCCCCATCTCCACGCCCATGTCGACGTCCGAGAGGGGCGTCCCCTCCGGCACGTCGCCGCCCCAGATCTCCCAGGAGACGCCCTCGCCCATCTCGAGCACGAGCGTCACGTCGCGGCCTGCGAGCGCCTCGAGCACCTCGCCCGGCAGCACCGTCTCGCCGTCCATGTCAACCACGACGCGTCCCCCGGCCTCGGCGCCCGCGACGTCGTCCATGACGTCATCCCAGTCCGGGCCGGGCGGCGTCGGCGTCACGGGCGGGACGTACGGTCGCTCCGTCACCGTGAGGGTCGCGGCGTCGGTCATGACCGAGCCGAGCGCGCCCTGGATGGCGCACTCGTATCGGTACCCGCTCATGCCAACGGTCGTCCCTGCCACGGTGAGCGACGCCCCGTTTGCGCCGTCGATCTTGGTCCAGGTGACGCCGTCGTCCGTGCTGAGGTACCACTGGTAGGTCAGGCCCTCCGCGCCGCCAACCGCAACGGAGAAGGTCGCGTCCGCGCCCTCGGTGACGGAGGCGTCCTGCGGCTGCGCCGTGACGGCAAACTCCGGCGTGACGCTGATGACATAGGTCCGCACATCCTCCGCGGAGCGCGCGACCGTCACCTCGATCGCCTTTTGTGTAAGCCGACTGCACAAAAGGCGATTTGTGTGTGCGACTGAAGGGGGCCGTGGGGCTACATGTTCTTGTCGATAAAGGTATTAACCTTAAGGATTAGTCCTTGTTCAGGCCCTCGTCTGCCGGCCACACAAATCCTCATTTGTGTACGCCGCCGTAGGGTCCGGAGCGGATCTGCCCGGCCGAGAAGGACGCCCCTACTTCTCCGCAGCCTGCTTCTTGGCCGCGGCGGCGGCCTTGCCGGCGGCGATGCGGGCCTCGACGTCCGACCCGCCCGACGCCTTCTTGCCGGCGCCCGCGGCGGCCTTCTTCTTGGCGCCCGGCTTCACCGTGACGCCGCCGCGCGCCGCACCGCGCTTCTTGCCGGCGCCCTTGCCGGTCACGAAGCCGCGGGCGCGCTTCCAGACGCGCTTGGCGCGGCGGTTGATGGACTCGCCGCTCGTGGAGCGCAGGCCCATGCACGGCGCGGCGATGATGACGGGCAGCAGGTACTCGATCGCGCGCCAGATGACAAAGCCCGCCGTGAGGTGCACGCCGTACATGTCCTGGAAGAGGTAGGCAAAGCCCACCTCGGCGCCGCCCGCGCCGCCCGGCAGGGGCACGGCGTTGACCAGCAGCTCGAGCATCGAGCCGCTCGCAAGGCACACGAGGAAGTCCGCGGGCTCGCCGAAGGAGCGCAGCACGAAGTACGGCAGCGCGTACATGCAGCCCAGCTGCAGCAGCGTCACGCCCATCGTGGCGAGCATCTCGGGCACGTTCACGGCCGCGCGCTTGAAGGCGCGGGAGAACTCCATGACCTGGGTGTTGACGACGTCATAGTACTTCTCGTACTTGTCGTCCTTGAGCCACTTGCGGCGGTTGGCAAAGCGCAGCGCCCAGTTGCCGACGGCCATGACCGGCTTGGGCAGCAGGCACAGCGCGACAAAGCCCGCCACCTGCACGACCTTGAAGCCAAAGAGGAACAGGCCGATCAGCGTGACGTCGCCGAAGGTCTCGTAGAAGTAGCTGCCGCAGAAGATGAGCATGATCGCGGCGAAGACGCCCTCGCCGGTCTCGTAGATGATCGTGCGCGTGAAGTTGAGCGCGCTCGCGGCGCCGGCGGACATGCCCGCGCGCGTGAGGCGGAAGATCTGGGCAGGCGGGGCGCCGGCGCTGTTGGGCGTCAGGCGCATGAAGAAGACGCCCGAGGCCTCGACGCTCATGAGGTCGCGGATGCCCACGGGGCAGTCCGGGTCGGGCGCCACGGAGAGCACGTAGGCGAGGATGCCAAAGACGTAGTAGAACAGGAAGCAGATGACGCCGGCCACGATCCAGCTCATGTCCACGCCGGCGAGCGACGACACGAACTCGTCCACCTGCCCGGTGAAGACCAGGTAGAGCGCGTAGGCGACGGCCACAAAGCCCAGGAAGATGACGGTCTTGCGGACCTGCCCCATGGACTTTTTGTCCGCGGCGCTGTCCTCGGCCGAGACCGAGCGCACGGCGGAGACCTTGAGGGCGACCTTCTTGGGCGCCTTGGCCTTCGTTGTGGGGTCCTGCTCTGCTGCCACCGAGCGCTCCAGACGACGTGCCGACAAGAACCATCAGCCTAGTGTAGCGCGACGGGCGGCGCTGCGGGGGCGGGCCGCGCGCGTCTCCCGCTATTCTCCCTCTCTCCAGCCCTTGCCCACGTCGACCCAGCCGCGCGCGCCGGAAACCCGCTCTAGCTCCTCGCAGGTGAGCTCGACCGCGGAGTTTGAGCTGCCCGCCGCGGGCCAGACGGTGTCAAAGCGCCGCAGCGACTCGTCGAGAAAGACCTCCACCCCGGGATTGACGCCGAACGGGCACACCCCGCCGACGGCGTGGCCCACGAGCTCGGCGGCCTGGTCGGCGGAGAGCATCTTGGCCTTGGTGTGGAAGGTCGCCTTGAACGCCTGGTTGTTGACGCGGGCGTCGCCGGCAAACAGGATCAGCGTGGGCGTCTCCCCCACCATGAAGCTGAGCGTCTTGGCGATGCGCGCGGGCTCGACGCCCACCGCCGCGGCGGCGAGCTCCACCGTGGCGCTCGAGACGTCGAACTCGCGGACCCTCTCTGCCAGGCCGAACTGCGCAAGGTGCGCGCGGGCACGCTCTATGGACATGGGCTCCTCCTTCTGGGCGGGCGGGGATGTCCCATTTGGGGACAGGATACTTTTGGGACACGACGTGTGTCCCAAAAGTATCCTGTCCCCAAATGGGACATCCCCGCTGCCTCACCTGACGATGCCGCCGCCGAGGCAGCGGATGCCATCGTAGAGCACCGCGGACTGGCCGGGGGCCACGCGGCGGACGGGTTCGTCAAAGCGCAACACGGGAGCGGCGCCGCCGAGGTCGAGCGCGGCCTCCCGCAGCTCGCCGGTGTGGCGGGTCCGCACGAGGTAGCGTCCCGGCGCCGGCGGCTCTCCCGCGATCCAGCAGACGTCCTCGAGCTCGATCTGGCGCGTGAAGAGCGCCGGACTGTCATGGTCTGCCGTGACGTAGACGACGTTTTTCTCCACGTCGGTGGAGACGACGTAGCGCGCCGGGCCCCCGCCGAGGTCGAGCCCCTTGCGCTGACCCACGGTGAAGAGGAACGCCCCGTCGTGGCGGCCGAGCACGCGTCCGGTCTCCCACTCAACGACGTCGCCGGCGCGCCGCTCGAGCGCGTCGAGCAGGAAGGTCCGGATGCCCACCGGCCCCACGAAGCAGATGCCGTCGGAGTCCGGCTTGGCCTCCACGCCAAGTCCGCGCTCGGCGCACATGCGGCGCACCTCGGCCTTGTTGGCCACCTCGCCCACCGGCAGCAGGGCTCGGGAGAGCGCCTCCTCGCCCACGCGCCAGAGAAAGTAGGTCTGGTCCTTGTGCTCGTCGCGGGCGCGCAGAAGGACCGTGCGGCCGTCCTCGCCGCGCGCGACGCGGCCGTAGTGGCCCGTCGCCACGTAGTCGGCCCCCTCGGCGAGCGAGCGCTCGAGGAAGGTGCCGAACTTGATCGTCTGGTTGCACATGACGTCGGGGTTGGGCGTGCGCCCGTGCGCGTACGCGTCCACGAGGTAGTCCACGACCGTGGCCTGGTACTCGGCCTCGCAGTCCCAGACCTCGAGGTCGATGCCGAGCGTCACGGCCACGCGCTCGGCGTCGGCGAGGTCGTCCGCCCACGGACAGCGAAAGCCCGGCAGGTCGCGCGACCAGTTGCGCATGTAGACCGCCGTGACGTCGTGGCCCTGCTCCAGCAGCAGCGCGCAGGCGAGCGCCGAGTCCACGCCGCCCGAGAGGCCGCAGAAGACGCGCGCGGCGCGGGGTGTAGTGTGGCTCACCGCGCATACCTCCCGTTTTGGGGGGGTGTTCGCAGCTCATTTTGGGAGGTGCGCGCGGTCAGCCCCGGCCACCCCTCCAGAAGCGCCGCCACACGGGCCTCCTGCCCGGCGTCGTCGAGCCCGAGGCGCGCGGCCTCGGCCCGCACCGCCTCCGCGATCGCCGCGGCGGCGTAGTCGACGTCCTCCTCGCTCGTGGGGCGGCCCAGCGTGAGGCGCAGGCTCCCCTCGGCGAGCGGGCGCGGCATGCCGATCGCGTCGAGCACGTGGCTCACGCGCATGCGGCTCGCCGCGCAGGCCGAGCCCGTGCCCACGGAGACCCCCGCGCGCTCGAGCGCGATGACCAGGCGCCGCGCCTCGATGCCGGCAAAGGCCACGTGGAGCAGGCCCGGCAGCCGCCGCTTGGGCGCGCGCGGCCCGGAGACCACCGCCCACGGCACCCGCTCGCAGATGCCCTCCCGCAGGCGCTCGCGCAGCGCGGCCAGGCGGCGCGCCTCCTCGCCGCGGCGCTCGCAGGCGAGCTCCAGCGCGCGGGCAAAGCCCACGATGCCCGCCACGTTCTCCGTGCCGGAGCGCACGCCGCCCTCCTGGCCGCCGCCGTAGACGAGCGGGCGCAGCCGCACGTCGTCGGAGGCCCAGAGCAGGCCCACCTGCTTGGGGCCGTAGATCTTGGCCGCCGAGAGCGTGAGCAGGTCCACGCCGAGCGAGCCGACGTTGACCGCGAGGGCGCCTGCCGCCTGCGAGGCGTCCGTGTGCAGGTAGAGGGGAACGTCCTCCCCCGCCTCGAGGCGCCGCGACCGCTCGGCGGCCACCACGCGCGCGATCTCGCGCACGGGCTGGACGCAGCCGACCTCGCCGTTGGCGAGCTCGACCGAGACGAGCTCGGTGTCGGGCCGGATCGCCCGCGCCACGACGGCAGGGTCCACCAGGCCGTCCGCGCCCACGCGCACCGTGCGGCGGGCGTGCGTCCCCGCGCAGGCGAGCACGCTCTCGTGCTCGATGGCGTCCACGACCACGTGCCCCTCCACCGCGGCGAAGGCGAGGTTGTTGGCCTCCGTTGCCCCGGCCGTGAAGACCAGGTTGTCGGGCCGCGCGCCGATCAGGCGGGCGATGGCCCCGCGCGCCCGCTCGACGTCGTCGCGTGCCTCGCGGGCCCGGGCGTAGGGCGCCGAGGGGTTCCAGAACCGCTCGGTGAGATAGGGCAGCATCGCGGCGGCGACCTCCGGGTCGACCGGCGTCGCCGCGGCGTAGTCGAGATAGACCTCGCGCTCGGGCGTCATGGGCGCATCCCCTCGTCCTTCTCGGCCGCCGGCTCGTCGTCGAGGATGATGTTGCCGTCCGCGTCGACCTTGTCGCGCGCGTCGCCGATCTTGAGGTTCTCAAAGCGCCCGGCGATGAACTCGTCGGAGTAGTTGGTGTCGACCCACTGCTCGAAGGCGTTGGCCGGCGGCACGCCCGCGTCGCGCTCGGTCTTGCGGTCAAAGCACACGAGCGTCATCGCGATGTCCGCCACGAGGTAGAGGGCCACGAGCGTCACAAAGACCGCCTGGCGGCGCGTGGTGGGCATGCCGATCTGGTAGAGCAGGCGCGGCATGACGGCGCGGCTCCACGTGAGGCCCAGAAGCCCCCAGAACGCGAGGAACCGCCACGCCACCCACTGGGTGATGTGGTCGGGAAGGTGCAGGTAGGTCCAGGACTCCGCGTCAAAGAACGTGGACATGGACCAGCCGGTGAGCTGCTCGAGCACCCCTCCCACGAGCGCGGAGACGACAAAGACCTGCCAGGCGCGCGCCCCGCGGGAGCGCAGGAAGAAGCTCAGCAGCGTGAGCAGGACGGCGCCCAGCCCATAGAGCGGCGAGAAGGGCCCCCATACCAGGCCCACGCGGTTCTCGGTGAGGCCGGCGGTGGCGAGCATCCACACCTCCTCGATGAGCAGGCCCGCCATCGAGCCCAAAAAGAAGATGATGACGATCTGGTACCAGCCGAGGTGCAGGTGGTCGAGGTACTCGTCGATGGCGGCCGCCGAGGCGCGCCAGCGCGCGAACAGGCGCCCCAGGCCGCGGGAGCGCTCGGCGCGGGCGAGCTCGCGCTCCAGGGCGTCCTCCGACTCCTCGAGGGCCGCCTCCGCGCGCTCGACGTCGTCCTCGTCGAGCTGGGTGCCGCGGGAGAGCCACTCCCAGAAGTACACCACCACGCGAACGAACCCCTGGATCACGGCAAAGAGAAAGACGACGAAGATGAGGGAGAGGAACATGTGCCTTCAGGCTCCTGTCGTTGGGGTCGCAACGGAATGACCCCCTAGGATAGCAAAAAGGGCCGGTCAGTGACCGGCCCTGAGCTCTCATGGAGCGGGCTACGGGGTTCGAACCCGCGACCTCCACCTTGGCAAGGTGGCGCGCTACCAACTGCGCTAAGCCCGCGACGCAAGGAGATATATTACGCGAGGTCCTTCTCGATTGCAAGGGCTTATTTTGCGGAGCCGCGCTCTTCTCGCCGCGCACTTCTCGACCCGCACTTCTCACTTGCTGCCAAGAGGCCGCCCGCACTTCTCGCCCAGCCCATCGAGTGCGGGCGACAGCGCACTCGATGCGCGCACTCGGCGCTTCCGGCCGAGAAGAACCTCGCACTTGATGAGCGGAAACGGCAAAACTGCCCGCACTCGATGCGCGCACTCGATGCGCACGCGGCAACGAAAAGGCGCCCCGGAGGGCGCCTGTCACATCCTGGAGGCGAAGCCCGGATTCGAACCGGGGGTCAGGGCTTTGCAGGCCCGTGCCTTACCACTTGGCCACTTCGCCGTATGAAAAAGGCCGAACACGTCCGGCCTTGAAGCTCGCATGGAGCGGGCTACGGGGTTCGAACCCGCGACCTCCACCTTGGCAAGGTGGCGCGCTACCAACTGCGCTAAGCCCGCAAGTGCGAGGAATATAATACGGGCAGCCGCGCCTCGGCGCAAGCGCTGTCTTGGGCTCGCGTGGAGAAAATATGTAGAGGCTCAGCCGTACGCCCCTGACGCAGGGGAAACGTCGGGCGCCTCGTCGAAGAGCTTCACGAGGCGCACCACCGTGCCTCCGCCCGCGCTCTTGCGGGAGATGCTCACCGAGTCGGCAAGCAGGCGCATGAGGCGGATGCCGCGGCCGCGCTCGGCGCACGGGCCCGCCTCCGGGGGCTCCTCGTCGGCGGCGAGCTCGAAGCCCTCGCCGCAGTCCGTCACGTCGATGGTCACGCGGTCGGGATAGGCCGCCACGGTGGCCAGCACGCCCCCGCCGCAGGTGTGGTCCACAGCGTTGCCGAGCGCCTCCCCGGAGGCGAGCGTCAGGTCAAAGACCTCGTCGGGCGTGAAGGGAAGCGACGAGAGCAGCTCCTCCACCCGCTCGCGGGCCTCGCCCAGGGCGCAGGCCTCCACGCGGAAGGTCGTGCGCCACTCCGGCAGCACCGAGGGGTCGAGGGCGCTGACGGCGCGCCGCTCGCCGGCACGCGAGACGGGCATGAAGTCGAAGACGCGCATCCGGCGCAGGGCCAGGTACGCCTGGGGCGACACGTTCATGAGCGAGAGGAGCCCGCCCTCGGCGCGCATGCGGCGCAGCTCCGTCAGGATGAGCCCCATGCCGGCGGAGTCCACGTAGCGCGCGCCGGCCATGTTGAGGAAGATGCGTCGGCAGCCGCCCGCCACAAGACGGTCGATGCGCCGCCGCAGGGCGGGCACCGTCCGCACGTCGAGGTCGCCCTCGACCGTCACCAGGGCTATGTTGGCCATGTCCGACATGGTGGTTTTATTCCCCAAACGCGGCCGCCCAAACGCCGCGCGGAACCTCAATCGGCGCGTGAGCCCTTCTCGCCCGGCCCGTCGTAGCGCAGCGCGACCATGGCGACGTCGTCCTCGAGGTCGTGGCCGGTGAAGTCGTCGAGCGTCGCGAGCAGGCGGTCGACGAACCCCTCGAAGGGCTTTCCGTCCGCGCACTCCCGCATCACCATGTCGCGCAGGCCTTCCTCGCCGAAGAAGGTGCCGGACGGGTCGCGCGCCTCGGTGGTGCCGTCGGTGTAGAGCAAGAGCACGTCACCCGGGCTCATGCTCACGACGCCGTCCTGGTACGCGATGTCGTGGAAGGCGCCGACCACGCCCGACTGCACGTCGAGGATCGAGATCTCGCGGGCGTCCGCGCGCACGAAGATGGCCGGCGGGTGGCCGGCGGAGCAGTAGCGGATGGTACCCTCCGTCAGGTCGATGATGCCCACGAACAGCGTGGCGAACGTCTCGAGGCGCGAGAAGCCCAGGAGGAAGTCGTTGAGCGAGCGCACCATGCGGGCGGGGGCCAGGCCCTCCCAGGCGTAGGCCCCGAGCGCGGTCTTGACGGCGGCCGAGACCGACGCGGCCTCCACGCCCTTGCCCGAGACGTCGCCCATGATGACGCAGGCGCGCCGGTCGGGCAGGCGTATGAGGTCGTAGAAGTCGCCGCCCACCGAGGCCGCCTTGGTGGCCGACGAGTAGACCGCCTGGGCCGTGAGCCCCTCGACCTCCTGGAGCTCGTTTCTCATGCCCGTCTGGAGCGCCTGGGAGATGCGCTTGTCCTGCTCGCGCGCCACGGCCCCGCGGGCGATGTCGCGCACGTCAACGGCAAGCTCGCGCAGGAACTCGAGCTCGAGCTCGTCGAAGGGCTCGGCGCCGTCCGGGCGCAGCGCCATGGCGCAGAGCCGCCTGCCGTCGAGCGCCCCGAGGTCGACGATGGCGCCCACGCACGGCTCGCCGAGGTCGCGCAGGTAGGCGCTGAGCGCTGAGTCGGGCACGATGGGCGCCACGGCCACCCCGTCGACGAGGTGCGGGGCAACGAACTCGTCGAGGTCCAGGGGCAGCTCGCGGCCACCCGTGAGCGGGAGGTCCGCCACGGTGACGCGCTGCGCGGCGTTCACGTGCAGGCGGACGGCCGCGGCATCGAGCTCGTCGCCCACCTCGGCGAGGACGTCGAAGAACCGCTTCGTAGCGCCCTCGTCGCCGTCCGCATAGGAGAGCAGCTCCTCGCGGACGTCGGTGGCGAGAGCCGCCAGGCGGTCGGCCCGCCGGGCCCGGAAGGCCGTGAAGGCGCCGGCGAGCTGCACCGAGAGATAGTGGGCCACGGAGTCGAGAAGGCGCGCGTCCTCCCTGGAGAGGGGGTGGAGCCTCCGCCAGCCGACCTCGATGATCGCGATCACGTGACCGCTGAACCATACCGGCACCGGGATGAAGCTCGTGAACGGCGGGAGCAGGGAGCTGCGCATGCGCAGGACCTCATGGGTGTCCTCGTTCACGACCTCGCGCGTGGTGAGGCGGCCCTGGCGCAGGGCGTCGCCCGTGGGGGCGCACACCTTCAGGCGCACGGCAGAGCCCTCGCGCACGGCGAGACGCTCCACGCTGCGCCCAAACGGCATGAAGCGCGCGATCTTCTCGCCCGCCAGGCCGCTCGAGATGCCGCGAAGGTGAAAGCCGTCCGCCTCGGCGAGGTAGACGATCGTGCCGTCGGCCTCCATGGTCTGCGTCAGCTCCTCGAGAACGCGCTCGAAGAGGGCCGCGATGTCGGTGGAGTCGATGGTGTCGAGCACGATCTTGAGGGTGCCCGAGAGGCGGTGGTTGGCGCGACGCAGGTCGTCGAGGGCGCGCTCCCCCTCGCGGTCCACGCGTACGTCACGGTCGGCGGCAAGGGCGACGAGCAGGTACGTCTCGCCGGGGGCGTTGACCGCGTCGCAGCGTACGCGCACGGGGGCGGGACGCCCCGCGGCGCCGAGGCACGTCACGTGCGCCATCGAGCCGTCCAGCGGGAAGGTGAGGTCGGACGGGACGAAGGGGGCTTCGGAAAGCCCGGCCTCGTCGGCCGCCGGGAAGAGCAGCCGCACGTCGGAGCCAACCAGCCCGGGCTCGGCGCCAAAGAGCTCCGCCGCCTCGTCGTTGGCGAGCAGGATGCGGCCGGCTCCGTCGAAGACGAGGACGGCCTCGCAGGTCAGCTGCAGCAGGCGCGAGAGCGTGCCGATGAGGCTCCCCTCCCCGATGCCCTCCACGCGTCGTACGCTGAGTGCCGACCTCGTCATGCGCGCCCCCGGAGTCGAGATACGAAAAGCGGGCCCCCGAGGGGACCCGCGTTCTTTCGTGGTGTACCGGGCAAAGGATTGCCCGAACCCATTCCGCTGCCTGGCGGGTTCGGAATCATCATCCCGCTCAGGCGCGCCGC
>CALUHH010000045.1 GCA_944320385.1 uncultured Atopobiaceae bacterium
CTCACAGCTTGGCGGGACCCTCCCTGCTTGTCACCCCCCGGGGCGTCAACAACGTGTTGGCACACAACACTTAAGAAACCTCTCCCGTTCGGCGGTGGAGCCTCTGCCGGCTTAGAAAACCCCGCCTATCCGGAAGCACCCCTTTGGACGCAGGCGGATCCTTAAGCATCGGGCGGTCGTTTTCCCGGATGAAGGCGGATTATTAAGCTGCCCGGTGCGCGGCGGATGGACGAAGGCACAATTCTTATCTGTCGGGCATCCCCACCCCCGGACGGGACGCTAACTTTAAGCGGGAGGACGTCGTGACTGCGCGTCGCGCTCAATTTCCTGCTCAAACATGCGCGAAACTGCGCGAAAACGACCATTTACGCGCAAGATGCTACCGTTCGCCGTCAAACTGCGCAAAGATGCGCAAATCTGACCGAATCTGCGCGAAAATGAGGTCAACCAAAACCCAAAGGAGGGAACCCATGTCAGACACCGAGAAGAACGCCCCGCTCGACTCCGCCGCCGCGGCAGCCGCCGCCTTCGAGGCCATCGAGAGCCGCCCGTTCCCCGACGACGTCTTCACTGCGCCGCAGCTCCGCTGGGCGGTCATCGGCTGCGGCGTCATCGCCAACCAGATGGCCGCCTCACTCGCGCTCGCAGGTCGCCACCTGCACGGCATTGCCAACCGCACCCGCGAGAAGGCGGTCGCCTTTGCCGAGAAGTACCACGTCGAGAAGGTCTACGACTCCTTCGAGGACCTCTACGCCGATCCCGAGGTCGACGCCGTCTACATCACCACCCCGCACAACACGCACATCACCTACCTGCGCGCCGCGCTCGCCGCGGGCAAGCACGTGCTCTGCGAGAAGTCCATCACCCTCAACTCCGAGGAGCTCGACGAGGCCCGCGCCCTCGCGGCAGCCAACGGCGTCGTGCTCATGGACGCCACCACGATTCTGCACATGCCGCTCTACCGGGAGCTTCGTCGCCGCGCGGACGCCGGCGAGTTTGGCCGCATGAACCTCGCGCAGGTCAACTTTGGCTCCTACAAGGAGTACGGCGACCTCACCAACCGCTTCTACAACATCAACCTCGCCGGCGGCGCGATGCTCGACATCGGCGTCTACGCGCTCAGCATCATGCGCCTCTTCATGGAGAGCCAGCCCACGGAGGTGCTCTCGCTCGGCAACCTCTGCGAGACGGGCGTGGACGTGGCGGGCGGCATCGTCTGCCGCAACCAGGAGGGCCAGATCGGCGTGGTCTCGCTCACGCTCCACTCCAAGCAGCCCAAGCGCGCCGTGCTCAGCTTCGACAGGTGCTACGTCGAGATCATGGAGTACCCGCGCGCCGACACTGCCCAGATCGTGTGGACCGCCGACGGCCGCCGCGAGACCGTGACCGCCGGCGTCGAGGGCTACGCGCTCTGCTACGAGATAGCCGACCTCGAGTGCGCCGTCGCCGGCGACGCCCGGGCCGCGAGCCTCATCGACACTGCCGCCGACGTCATGCGCCTCATGACCGACGTGCGCCGCTCCTGGGGCGTCACCTACCCCGAGGAGGCGTGATCCCCGTGCTGACCGCAGAGCGCCACGCGAGAATCGTCGAGATGGTGCGCCTGCGCGGGACCGTCACCGTGCCGGAGCTGGCCGCCGCGCTCGAGACCTCCGAGTCCACCATTCGCCGCGACCTCGACAAGCTCGACCAGGCACACCAGCTGGTCAAGGTCCACGGCGGCGCCACCACCCGCGAGTCGGCCCACCTCACGCGCGACCTCACGCTGGGGGAGCGCCACGGCCTGCACGACGAGGAGAAGCGCGCCGTCTGCGCACACGCCGCCACGCTGGTCCAGCCCGACGACTTCGTCTACCTCGACGCCGGCTCCACCACGGAGATCCTGCTCGACCTGCTGCCGCCCACGCGCGCCGGCTACGTGACCGACTCGGTCTCCCACGCTATTCGCCTGGCGGCCCGCGGGCTCTCGGTGACGGTGCTCGGCGGCGAGCTCAAGAGCGCGACCGAGGCGCTCGTGGGGCCCGGCGCCCTCGACGCCCTCTCGCGCCTCCACTTCACGCTGGGGTTCTGGGGCTCCAACGGCATCACGCCGGAGGCGGGCCTCACCACGCCCGAGCCCAACGAGGCCATGGTCAAGCGGGCGTCTATGGCGCGCGCCGCGCGGCGCTACGTGCTCGCCGACGCAACGAAGCTCGGCCGCACGAGCCTCGTGACGTTCGCGGACTTCTGCGACGCCACGATCGTCACCTGCGGGGACGTCCCCGACGAGTACCGGAGCTTCGACAACGTCAAGGAGGTGTCGCTGTGATCTGCACCGTCACGTTCAACCCGTCGCTCGACTACATCGTCCGTGTGGACGACATGCGCCTCGGCGCCATCAACCGCGCCACGTACGAGCAGGTGCTCCCGGGCGGCAAGGGCGTGAACGTCTCCATCGTGCTCGGCAACCTCGGGCACAGGAGCCGCGCCCTCGGCTTCGTCGCCGGCTTCACGGGCGACGAGCTCTGCCGACGCTGCGCCGAGGCGGGCGTCGAGGCCGACTTCATCCGCGTGGCCGAGGGCATGACCCGCATCAACGTCAAGGTCAAGTCCGCGGAGGAGACCGAGCTCAACGGCATGGGGCCCAAGATCGCCGAGAAGGACCTCGATGTTCTTCTATCCAAGCTGGACGGGCTGGGCGACGGTGACACGCTCGTCATCTCCGGCTCCGTGCCGGCGACGCTTCCGCACGACATGTACGAGCGCATCATGGCGCGTCTCGCCGGCCGTGGCGTCCGCATCGCCGTGGACGCCGAGCGTGACCTGCTCACGCGCGTCCTGCCATACCGCCCCTTCCTCGTGAAGCCCAACAACCACGAGCTCGGGGACATCTTCGGCGTCATGCTGCGCACGCGCGACGAGGTCGTGCCGTTTGCGTGCAAGCTCCAGGAGATGGGCGCCGCCAACGTGCTCGTCTCCATGGCGGGGGAGGGCGGCGTGCTCGTGGACGAGACGGGCGCCGTGCACCAGAGCCCGGCCGCGCGCGGCACCGTGGTCAACTCCGTGGGCGCCGGTGACTCGTCCGTGGCGGGGTTCCTCGCGGGCCTCATGGAGACCGGCAGCTACGAGGACGCCTTCCGCATGGCGCTCGCCGCCGGCTCTGCCAGCGCGTTCTCCGACCACCTGGCCACAAGGCCCGAGGTCGAGGCGCTGCTTGCGTCTTAGCCCTCCGTCCCCGTCCGAGCCGGCGAGTGCCCGCGGGGCACGAAAGGCGAAGGGGGTGTGTCATTTTTCTTGAGGTCTGGGTAAACGCCTATCTTCAGCGATGCCAAAGCCGCCCGCATGCCCAGCGTTTTCCCAGTTGCTGGTGATGAGGCGGACGGTGTAAGGCCGGAACCCCGGAAATGAGTACCCAGACCCCAAGAAAAGTGACACATCTCTGCCTCACAGCGGCCTCACGGCAGTCCGGGGGTCGAGTCCCGGTTTTGGCGGGCTTGCCACGCCTGCCGTATACTGGCGAGAAGGACCACGGAAGGAGGACCCATGTCAGACGCGGGCCAGCGGATGCGGGCGGCCGAGAGCGCGGCGCGCGTGCCGGACGTCGTGGTGATCACGGGCATGTCCGGCTCGGGGCGCACCCAGGCGCTGCACGTCTTCGAGGACATGGGCTACTTCTGCATCGACAACCTGCCGCCGCGCCTGCTGCTGCAGCTCGCCGAGCTCGTGGGCATCAACTCGGGCGTGGGCCGCCACCTGGCCGTGACCTGCGACCTGCGCTCCCAGGGCCTCTTCGACGAGTTCTCCGACTCGATCAAGCAGCTGCGCGAGCACGAACTCACGGTCAGCGTGGTCTACCTCGACACCACCG
The DNA here is from genome assembly GCA_944320385.1 of uncultured Atopobiaceae bacterium. Lineage (GTDB taxonomy): Bacteria > Actinomycetota > Coriobacteriia > Coriobacteriales > Atopobiaceae > Thermophilibacter. The sequence goes on from CALUHH010000045.1 coordinate 3,848, forward strand.
ACGACGTCCTCATGCGCCGCTACGACGAGAACCGCCGCCGCCACCCGCTCGCCGCGCCGGGGGAGGGCGTCGCCACGGCCATCGCGCGCGAGCGCCAGCAGCTCGAGAGCGTGCGCGACGCCGCCGACCTCGTCATCGACACGAGCCGCCTGCGCACGAGCGCCCTGCGCACCCGCCTGCGCCGCGCCTTCTCCGAGCTCTCCGACCAGCAGCTCATGGAGGTCTCGGTCTTCTCGTTTGGATTCAAGCACGGCATGCCGGTCGAGGCGGACCTCATGATCGACGTGCGCTTTCTGCCCAACCCCTTCTACGACCCGCAGATGCGCACGCTCACGGGCAACGACCGCCTGGTCGCGGACTTCGTCCTGGGCAACCCGACCACCGAGAAGTTCCTCGAGGCCTGGTACAGCCTGCTCGACGTGGCGATGCCGGGCTATGTGGCCGAGGGCAAGAGCCACCTCTCGATCGCGGTGGGCTGCACGGGCGGACAGCACCGCAGCGTCGCCATCGCCTCGGCCACGGCGGCCTACCTCGAGAAGAGCGGCTACCACGTGAGCCTCTCGCACCGCGACCTGGCGCTCGCCAACGTGAGGACGAGCTAGCATGTCGTTCACCGCCGAGGTCAAAGACGAGCTCTCGCGCGTGGAGGCGCCGCTGCCGGCCTGCGAGCTCGCGCAGCTCTCCGCGCTCATCCGCGTCTGCGGCACGATGTCGTTTCGCGGCTCGGGGCGCTACTCGATCCGCATCGCAACCGAGACCGGCGCCGTGGCGCGCACCGTGATCAAGCTCACCCACAAAGTCTTCGACCTCGAGACGTCGCTCACCGTGCGGCGCTCGGTGCTGCACAAGACGCGCAACTACCTCATCGAGATCCCCGAGCAGGACGAGCTCGCGGCCGACCTCGTGCGCCTGGGCATCCTCGTGCCCGGCCGCGGACTTTCGACCGGCGCCCCCGCGGCGCTGCTCGGGTCCCGCCCGGCGCGCGAGGCCTTTGTGCGGGGCGCCTTCATGGCCGGCGGCTTCATCGCCGACCCGCGGGGCGACTTTCACCTGGAGATCGCGGTGACCGGAGAGGACTTCGCCCGCGACCTCGTGGCGCTCATCGACTCCTTCGGCGTGTCGGCGCGCCTCAACCGCCGCCGCGGCGCCTACGCCATCTACCTCAAGAGCTTCGACGACGTCATCGCGCTGCTGCGCGCGATGGGCGCGCGGCGCATGGCGCGGGTGGTCGAGGTCGCGCGCGCGAAGAAGTCCGTGAAAAACGACGTCAACCGCCGCGTCAACGCCGAGATGGCCAACCAGGCGCGCTCCACGGGCGCGGCGGCCACCCAGCTCGAGCTCATCGACCGTGCCGAGCGAGCGGTCGGCCTCCCCGCGCTGCCGCCTGCCCTGCGCGCCTTCTGCGTCGCGCGCCGCGCCCACCCCGAGCTCTCGCTCGCGGCGCTGGGGGAGGAGCTCGACCCGCCGGCTTCGAAGTCGGCCATGTACCACCGCGTGCTCCGCCTCCAGCAGATCGTCGAAGAGGCCGAGAAGGACGTGCCCGCGCCCTCCGAGAACAATCCCACGTCGGCGGCGCAAATCTGAGCGCCCGCCGCTTAAATTGCCCCGCCGTTCAGTTTTGGGGATACGCCCCGTCGCGTGTGGGGTACACTATCGGATGGCAAGGGCGTCATGCCCATGTGTGCTTTGGTCCGCCGGGGAGAAGCCCCGTCGGCCCCGTGAAAGGAGAAAGCATGGCAGTAAAGGTTGCTATCAACGGCTTTGGTCGCATCGGCCGTCTGGCGTTCCGTCAGATGTTCGGTCACGAGGGCTCCGAGATCGTCGCCATCAACGACCTCACCTCCCCCGACATGCTCGCGTACCTCCTGAAGTACGACTCCACGCAGGGCAACTACGGCCGCGATCACGAGGTCACCTCCACTGAGGACGCCATCGTCGTCGACGGCAAGGAGATCAAGATCTACAAGGAGGCCAACGCCGCCGACCTGCCCTGGGGCGAGCTCGACGTCGACGTCGTCCTCGAGTGCACCGGCTTCTACACCTCCAAGGCCAAGGCCCAGGCTCACATCGACGCCGGCGCCAAGAAGGTCGTCATCTCCGCTCCCGCGGGCAACGACCTCCCCACGATCGTCTACAACGTCAACCACGAGACGCTGACCGCCGATGACAACATCATCTCCGCGGCCTCCTGCACCACCAACTGCCTCGCCCCGATGGCCAAGGGCCTCAACGACTTCGCCCCCATCGTCTCCGGCATCATGACCACCATCCACGCCTTCACCGGCGACCAGATGACCCTCGACGGCCCGCAGCGCAAGGGTGACAAGCGTCGCTCCCGCGCGGCCTCCGAGAACATCGTCCCCAACTCCACCGGCGCCGCCAAGGCCATCGGCCTGGTTCTCCCCGAGCTCAACGGCAAGCTGATCGGTGCCGCCCAGCGCGTCCCGACGCCCACCGGCTCCCTCACCAACCTCTACGCCGTCGTGGACAAGGTCGTCACCAAGGACGAGGTCAACGCTGCCATGAAGGCCTACGCCGAGACCATCCCCGACACCTTCGGCTACGTCACCGACGAGATCGTCTCCCGCGACATCATCGGCGAGACCCACGGCTCCATCTTCGACGCCACCCAGACCATGTGCTCCGACCTCGGCAACGGCCAGACCCTCGTCCAGGTCGTCGCGTGGTACGACAACGAGAACTCCTACACCTCTCAGATGGTCCGCACCATCAAGTACTTCGAGAAGTTCGTCGCGTAGTTCTCGCCTCAAGCTCTTCGCAGAGGGGTGCGGTTTGCAGCTCACGGGCCGCGGCCGCGCCCCTTCGCTTTACTAACGGAACAACTGTCGCAAGGAGTGAGCATGGCTTTCACCAAGAAGACCGTTCGCGACGCCGACGTTGACGGCAAGCGCGTCCTCATGCGCGTCGACTTCAACGTCCCCCTGAAGGACGGCGTCGTCACCGATGACACGCGCGTTCGCGCCGCCGTCCCCACGATCCAGTACCTCAAGGAGCACAACGCCAAGATCATCCTCATGAGCCACCTCGGCCGTCCCAAGGGCGACGGCCCCGAGCCGGCGTTCTCCCTCAAGCCGGCTGCCGAGAAGCTCGCTGAGGTCACGGGCTATGACGTGAAGTTCGTCGACGACACCTACGGCGAGAAGGCCGCCGAGGCCGTGGCCGCCCTCGAGCCGGGCGACATCCTCGTCCTCGAGAACGTCCGCTTTGACAAGCGCGAGAAGAAGAACGACCCCGAGATCGCCAAGACGCTCGCCTCCTACGGCGACATCTTCGTGCTCGACGCCTTCGGCACCGCGCACCGCGCCCAGGGCTCCGTGGTCGGCCCCGCCGCCTACCTGCCCGCCTACGCCGGCTTCCTGCTGGAGAAGGAGGTCGACACCCTGACCTCGATCTTCGCCGAGCCCGAGCGCCCCTTCGTCGCCATCGTCGGCGGCTCCAAGGTGTCCTCCAAGATCGGCGTCCTCGACCACCTCATCGACTCCGCCGACACCCTGATCATCGGCGGCGGCATGGCCTACACCTTCTTCCTCGCCCAGGGCAGGAGCGTCGGCCTGTCCCTCAAGGAGGAGGACTGGGTCGAGCGCGCCGGCGAGATGCTGAAGAAGGCCGAGGAGAAGGGCGTCAAGATCCTCCTCCCGATCGACAACCGCGTCGCCGACCACTTCGGCGAGGACGCCGTGCCGGAGGTCGTGTCCTCCGATGCCATCCCCGACGACCGTGAGGGCATGGACATCGGCCCCGAGACCGAGAAGCTCTACGCCGACGCCGTCAAGGCCGCCAAGACCGTCTTCTGGAACGGCCCGATGGGCGTCTTCGAGTTCGACAACTTCGCCCACGGCACCGAGGCCGTCGCCCGCGCCATCGCGGACTCCGACTGCACCTCGATCATCGGCGGCGGCGACTCCGTCGCGGCCATCAACAAGTTTGGCCTGGCCGACAAGATGAGCTGGATCTCCACCGGCGGCGGTGCCTCCATGGAGCTCGTCGAGGGCAAGGCCCTTCCTGGAGTGGAGGCGCTTCTCGATGCGTAAGAGGATGATCGCTGGCAACTGGAAGATGAACAAGACCTACAGCGAGGGCGTCGTCCTCGCCCAGGGCCTTGCCGACGAGCTCAAGGACGGCACCGGCGACGTCGACGTCGTCGTCTGCCCGCCCGCCGTCGACCTCAAGGGCGTCTCCGAGGTCATCGACCAGACGTCCGCCCCGTTCGCGCTCGGCGCGCAGAACGTCTACTGGGAGGAGTCCGGCGCCTACACCGGCGAGACCGCTCCCAACATGCTCGAGGCCGTGGGCGCCACCCACTGCATCATCGGCCACTCCGAGCGCCGCGACTACTTCGGCGAGACGGACGAGGACGTGAACAAGAAGGCCAAGGCCCTCATGGCTCACGGCATCGTGCCCATCTCCTGCTGCGGCGAGTCCCTGGAGGTCCGCGAGGCCGGCAAGCACGTCGAGTTCGTCGTCGACCAGATCAAGAAGGACACCGAGGGCCTCGAGATCACCGACCCCTCCAAGTACGTGATCGCCTACGAGCCCATCTGGGCCATCGGCACCGGCAAGACCGCCACGGCCGATGACGCCCAGGAGGTCTGCGGCGCCATCCGCGCCACCCTCGTCGAGGTCTTCGGCGAGGAGACGGCTGCCGGCATCCGCGTCCTCTACGGCGGCTCCGCCAAGCCGGAGAACATCGCCGGCTTCCTGGAGAAGGAGGACGTCGACGGCGCCCTCGTCGGCGGTGCCTCCCTCAAGGCCGACAGCTTCGCCGCCATGGTGAAGAGCGCGATGGCGTAAGGAGCCGTCGTTCTTCTCGGCAGATGTGAAGACGGGGACCCGGGCGAGAGCTCGGGTCCCTTTGTGGTACCATAGCAAGCTGTTATGCATCTGTCCCCAGAAGGAGTCCCATCCGTGAACCCGCTCAACATCATCCTGACCGTCGTGCTGTTCCTCTCCGGCGCGCTCACCGTCATCCTCGTGCTCATGCACTCCGGCAAGGGCACCGGCGTCTCCGACATGATCGCCTCGTCCCTGTACAACTCCGGGACCGGCTCGGGCGTGCTCGAGAAGAACCTCAACCGCCTCACGGTGATCACGTCGACGGTCTTCATCGTGTGCGTGCTGGTGATGGCGCTCACGTTCCCCACGGGCACCCTTGCCTAGGGGAGTCCCCAGCGGAGCTTTCGGCGGCCCTTCGGGGCCGCTTTTTTGTTTGCGGGCCGCTGGCGCACGCTCTTCTCGCCCGGTCGCACCTCTCGGCCCGCAGCAAACCCCCTTGCCAGATTTCCGCCATATGCGCGTTTTGGTGCCGGAATCCTGTTATATGTGTGTCCGCCATACGCATATAGCGGAATTCCGGCACCAATTCACGCATTTCTCGGAAATCAGGCAAGGGGTTTGTCGTGGGGCGAGAAGTACGCGGGGCTGGCGACAAGGACGCGCGGCAGGCGCCCGGTGCCGTCCCAAAGTTTTTCAAAATTGGGGCTTGCGCCGGCGCGGGCGGTGGTGCATACTACTCCTTGCGCGAAAGCGCAGTGAACGTCGGAGTGGCGGAATTGGCAGACGCGCTAGCTTGAGGTGCTAGTGACTGACTAAAAGGTCGTGCGGGTTCAAGTCCCGCCTCCGACACCACGCAAACGAGACCCAAACCCTTCGGGGTTTGGGTTTTTTGCTTTAGAGGCATCCAGCGCGAAGCGCACCTCCTCCAGATCGCCAAGCTCGTCGCGGAAGTTGAACACCAGCAGCACGCAGTCCTCGAAGAGGAACGCCTGACGCACGACGCTCCCGAATATGAAGTCCGTATCGCTGGCGTCGAACCCGTGCATCATGTAGCCAACGATGTCATCCTCGGTTATCTCGCACATCTGGCTGGCGAGGATTCCGCGCCTGTCGTGCAGGTTCTTCAGCTGGAGCTTTATCTCCTCGTTCCTGGAAACCATCTCGTCGGTCACGAAGCCCCTCATGGCCGCCTTCGTCATGTTGTGCTGCTCGCGCTCCAGCGCCTTTATCCGTGCCTCAACGGCCTCCATCTCGGCCTGCTCCTCGCCCGGCTCGACGTACGCCTCGACAATCCGCTTGGCCAAGAGGCGCATCTTCGCCTCGTCCGAGCAGACCTCGAGCACCTTGTCCGCGATGGAACCCTCCACCACGTCCGCGCGCGTCCCCCGGCGCCCGCACCCGCCGTTCTCCTTGCACCCGTAGTAGCGGTAGCGCCTGCCCGTCTTGCCCCTGCCGGCGTAACCGTGCATGGGCATGCCGCACAGGCCGCAGTAGAGCTTGCCGGAGAGCGCGTACGGCTCCCAGTTCTCGTCCTTGCGGGTGCGCCTCGGCGCCACCCTCTGGGAGCGCTCGAACGTCAGCTCGTCTATGATCTGAGGCATGCCGCCCTCCACCTCTATGCCGCCCCACGAGTACAGGCCGGTGTAGGCGCGGTTGTGCAGCACGCGGTAGGCCCAGTTGTAGTCCACAGGGCGCCCCGTCGATGTTGTCCAGCCGCGCTGAGCCATCGTCTGAGCCACGCTGTTCACGCTGTGGCCGTGCAGGTGCATGTCGAACATCTCGCGGACGCACGCGGCCTCTGCGTCGTTTATAACGTACCTTCTGGTGTCCGGGTCGGTGTCGTACCCGAAGATGCGGTACCCGTTGTTCTGGGCCTTCAGGGCGTTGCCCTCCATGCCACGGCGCACCTTGCGCGCCAAATCCCTCACGTAGTACTCCGAGAGCAGTTCCAGCATGCCCTCCTGCAAGCCGCCCTCCGGCGTGTCCTCAACCTTCTCCGAGGCCGAGA
>CALUHH010000046.1 GCA_944320385.1 uncultured Atopobiaceae bacterium
CGCAGGTCGATGGACATGGAAAGCCTCCCATCCCTCGGACTTCTATTTCCGTGTCCAAGAAATGGGAGGCGGTTCACGCCCGTCGCCCCCTACACGTCGATCCCGAGGCGCTCCGCCAGCTCCAGCCACTCGTCCTCGAGCGAGGCGCGCTCCGCGAGACACGCGTCGAGCGCCTCCTGCGCGGCCATCAGCGCTGCGTAGTCGCTCGCGTCCGCGGAGCCCATCTCCGCGCGCAGCCGGTCGGGGTCGCCGGCGGTCTTCTCGAGCCGGCGCGCCACCGCGTCGAAGCGCTTCTTGAGCTCGCGACGCTCCTGGTTGGTGAGGCCGGTTTCCGCGGGGCGAGAAGTACCCGCGGCCGCCGCAGTTTGTGCCGACCCCGCGACCGCCGGCGCCGGGCCCGCCGACCCCGCGTCCTTCTCGGCCGCCGTAAGCAGCCGCAGGTACTCGTCAACGCCGCCGGGCACGTGGCGCACGTGCCCGTCCAGCAGCGCAAACTGGTCGTCGGTCACGCGCTCCATGAGGTAGCGGTCGTGGCTCACCACCAGCAGCGTTCCCGGCCAGCTGTCGAGCAGGTCCTCCATCACGGCGAGCATGTCGGTGTCGAGGTCGTTGCCCGGCTCGTCGAGCACGAGCACGTTGGGCTCCTCCAGGATGACGCACAGAAGCGCCAGGCGGCGGCGCTGCCCGCCGGAGAGGTCGCGGATGAAGTTCTGCAACTCGCGCTGCTCGAAGCCCAGCCGCTCGATGAGCTGCGTGGGGCTCTGCATCTTGCCGCCCACGAGGTAGCTGCGCTTGTAGCGGCCGAGGACCTCGAGCACGCGCCAGTCGTCCTTCTCGCCCAGCGCGTCGAGGTGCTGGCTCATGAAGCCAAAGCGCACCGACGCGCCGATCTTCACGGTGCCGGACGTAGGCGTAAGCGCGCCCGTCATGAGCGCGAGCAGCGTGGACTTGCCCGCGCCGTTGGCGCCGAGGATGCCGTAGCGGTCGCCGGGGCCGATGAGCCAGTCCACGTCATCAATCACGCGCGGGCCGCCGGGATAGGCAAAGCTCACGTGGGACATCTCGATGACCTGCTTGCCCAGGCGGCTCACGGCGAGGCGCTTGAGCTCGAGCGGGTTTCTCAGCGGCGGGTCGTTGGCGATGAGCGCGCGGGCCGCCTCGATGCGAAACTTCGGCTTGCTCGTGCGCGCCTTGGCCCCGTGCGCGAGCCAGTTGAGCTCCTTGCGCAGGGTGTTCTGCCGGCGCTCCTCCATGACGGCCGCCTGGCGCTCGCGCTCGACGCGCTGCTGGATGTAGGCGGAGTAGCCGCCCTCGAAGGGCTCGATGCGGCGGTCGTGGACCTCCCACATCTGCTCGCAGACCTCGTCCAGGAACCAGCGGTCGTGCGTGACCACCAGAAGCGCGCCCTCCCCCGCCGGCCAGCGGCGGCGCAGGTGCTCGGCCAGCCACTCGATGGCCGCGAGGTCCAGGTGGTTGGTGGGCTCGTCCATGAGGACGACGTCCCAGGTGTGGCAGAGCACGCGGCAGAGGTCCACGCGGCGGCGCTGCCCGCCGGAGAGCTCGCCGACGGCGCCGTCGAGGTCGAGGTCGCCCACGAGCTCGTCCAGGATCGCGCGGATGCGGGCGTCCGAGGCCCAGGTGTAGTCGGGCACGTCGCCAAAGATCGCGCGGCGCACGGGGTCGGCGTCGGCGAGCTCGTCGGCCTGGCCGAGGTAGCCCACGGAGAGGTTGCGGCGCCAGGTGACGGTGCCCGCGTCGGGCTCCAACACGTGGCCCACGATCTCCAGCAGGGTGGACTTGCCGTCGCCGTTGCGCCCGACGATGCCGATGCGCTCGCCCTCGTTGATGCCTATGGTCTGATCCTCGAGCACGCGCTTGCCGGGCCACTCGTGGCCCACGTGCTCGAGGCCGATGAGGATTCCCATGCCGACCTCCCGAGTTTTGTCCCGTGGATAGTATACGGGCCGCGCGTTCTTCTCGCCTGGCGCGCGACCGGCCGGAGGGTCTGCGATTACCTACTTCAATACCATGTAGTAACGGGGGTCCCGGCAAGAAAAACCGGGGGTGGATGCCCGTTTCCACATGGTTTAGAAGTAGGTAACGCCGCTACGGGCCGAGAAGGACCGGGCGGCCGAGAAGGACGCGCGCCCGCTACTCCCCCGCCGCCAGGCCGCGCAGCAGCGCGATCTCCGCCGCCCAGCCGTCGAGCCCGTCCTGCGGGGTCTCCAGCACCATGGGCAGCCCGGCCAGGCGCGGCTCGCGGACCACGGCGCGGAAGGTGTCGAGCCCGAGCGTCCCCGCGCCGATCCTCTCGTGGCGGTCCTTGTGGCTGCCCAGGGGGTTCTTGGAGTCGTTGAGGTGCAGCGCCCGCAGGCGCTCGAGGCCGATCACGCGGTCGAACTCGTCGAGCACGCCGCCGAGGTCGCCCACTATGTCGTAGCCGGCGTCGGCCACGTGGCAGGTGTCCAGGCAGACGCCCAGCAGCTCGTCGTGCTCCACGCCGTCGATGATGCGCGCGAGCTCGTCGAAGCTGCGCCCGACCTCGGTGCCCTTGCCGGCCATGGTCTCCAGCAGCACCGTCGTGGCCTGCCCCGGGACCAGCACCTCGTTCAGTCCCTCGCAGATGAGGCGGATGCCCTCGTCGACGCCCTGCTTGACGTGCGCGCCGGGGTGGAAGTTGTAGAGGTGGCCGGGAAGCCGCTCCATGCGCTCCAGGTCCTCGCGCATCGCGCGCCGAGCGAACTCGACGGTCTCGGGCTTGGCGGAGCAGAGGTTCATGGTGTAGGGCGCGTGCGCCACGAGCGGGCCGATCCCGTGCTCGTCAAGCGTCGAGAGGAAGGCGGCGAGGTCCTTCTCGTCAAGCTCGCGCGCGTTGCCGCCGCGCGGGTTGCGCGTGAAGAACGCGAACGTGGTGGCGCCGATGGACACGGCGTCGGCCGCCATCGCGGCATACCCCGCCGCCGTCGAGAGGTGGCAGCCTATTCTGAGGTCGGGCATCTTGGCTCCTCCAAACATCGCCGGGCGTGCCTTCTGGTGCGTTCAGCTTCCCAAACATCACACCTAGTGTCACTCAAAAAAATAAACTAAACCCGAACGATAAGTACATGTCTCTAAACTAGCGATAAGAACCACTACCTGTGACGTTTGCGCGCAGCGAGAGCCGCCCCCGCGCCCTCTGTTAATTGGGGACTGTCCCCAATTAACAGAGGGCGGCGACGCGGTCGAGGATCGCGTCGGCCACGTCCGCCAGCGGCATCGTCTCGAGCTGCTCCACGCCTTCCGCGCTCACGAGCGCCACGCGGTTGGTGTCAGCGCCGAAGGTGGACTCGGGGCGGCTCACGTCGTTGGCAACGATGAGGTCGGCCCCCTTGCGGCGGAGCTTGTCGGACGCGTGGGCGAGAAGGTCGTTGGTCTCGGCGGCAAAGCCCACGACGACGCGCTCCCCCTTGCGCGCGCAGAGGTCGGCCAGGATGTCGGCCGTCTCCGTGAGCGTGATGGCGTCCAGGTGCTCGCGCGACTTCTTGAGCTTGTGGTGGGCCGGCGCCGCGGGCGTGTAGTCGGCCACGGCGGCGCTGCAGATCGCGACGTCGGCGCCCTCGAACGCGGTGACCATCGCGTCGTGCATCTGCGCGGCGCTCTCGACGTCCACGCGGCTCACGCCGGCGGGAGTGGCGAGGGAGGTGGGCCCGGAGACGAGCGTCACCTCCGCCCCGCGGCGCGCGGCGGCCGCCGCGATGGCGTAGCCCATCTTGCCGGTGGAGCGGTTGGCGATGTAGCGGACCGGGTCGATGGCCTCGTACGTGGGCCCGGCGTTCACGAGCACGCGCAGCCCGGCGAGGTCGCGCGGGGCGAGAAGCGCGAGCGCCGCGGCCACGATCTCGTCCACGGCCGCGAGCTTGCCCTCGCCCACGTCCCCGCAGGCGAGCCGCCCGCTGTCGGGGCCGCAAAAGCGCACGCCGCGCTCGCGCAGCGCGGCCGCGTTGGCCTGCGTGGCGGGGCTGCGCCACATGTGGACGTTCATGCCGGGGGCCACCAGCACCGGGCAGCACCCCCAGCAGGCAAGAAGCGTCGTCGTGAGGCAGTCGTCGGCGATGCCGCAGGCCATCTTGGCCATCACGTTGGCCGTGGCGGGGACCACCACGGCGGCGTCCGCCCACTCGGCGAGGTCGATGTGCGGTATGGCGGAGCCCGGGTGGTCGTAGAGCGACGTGGCCACCGGGCTCCCGGAGAGCGCCTCGAAGGTCACGGCTCCCACGAAGCGCTCGGCGTCGGCGGTCATGGTCACGCGGACGTCGCAGCCCGCCTTCTGCAGGCCGCGCAGCACCTCGCAGGCCTTGTACGCGGCGATACCCCCACACACGGCGAGAAGGACGTGCGGCCGGCGCCCCTGCGCCGCCCCGAGGCTCCTCTCGCTCACGCCTGGCCCTCCTCGGAGGTGATGAGGATCCGGTGGCAGTACGGGCACTCCGTGATCTCGTCGCCGTGGGCGAGGTCGTGGAAGAGGCTCGGCTGCAGCTTCACGCGGCAGACGCTCGGCACGTTGCCCACGAGGCGCTCCACGGCGAGGCCCTTGAAGCGCTTGCGCGCGGCCTCGTAGGCGGCGAGGTGCTCGGCAGAGATGCCCTGGGCGGCGCGCTCGCGCTCGCGGGTGAGCTCGACGATGCGGGCGCGCAGGCTCGCGGAGCCCTCGGCGAGCGCCGCCTCGGTCGCGGCGCGCTCCTGCTCGAGGCGCTCGGCGGTGCGGCGCGCGTTCTTCTCGGCGCGCTCGAGGCGTCCCAGGCGCTCGGTCAGCGGGCCGAGCTGGAACTCGCACTTCTCGATGCGCTTGGCGAGCGAGGTGAGCTGCTGCTCGAAGTCGCGGATCTCGCGGTGGGTGTGCTCGCCCTCGTCGGCCAGGGCCTGGACCTCCGCGGTCTTCTCGCGGTAGTGCGCGAGGTTGGCGCGGGTGTCGGCGACCTCGATCTCGGCGTCCTTGCGCTGGCCGACGATGCCCGTGAGCTCGCTGGCGACCTTCTTGGCCGCGAGGGCGATGGTCTTGAGGCGCGCCTGCTGCGGCATGGAGGCGAGCGAGGAGGCGCACTTGAGCAGCTCGAGGTCGAGCTCCTGGACCTGCATGAGGGAGGATGCTTCAGTCATCTGCGGTTCCTTAGTCTCTCGGGCGCCGCGCGCGTGTGCTGCCGCGCTCGGCGACGATGGCGATGAGGGTGGCGGCAAAGCGCTCGAGGTCCTTCTCGTCCACGCGCTCGTCGAACGAGATGCGCAGCGAGCCGAGCGCCTCCTCGCGGGGGATCCCCATGGCGAGAAGGACGTGGCTCGCGTCGAGCGACCCGGACGAGCAGGCAGACCCGGCGGAGACCTCGAAGCCCGCCTGGTCGAGGGCCAAGATCATGGTCTCGGAGTCCAGTCCGGGCGCCATGACGCTCACGATGCCGGGCAGGCGGTCGACGTCGTCGGGCACGGTCGGCACGAGGCCGGTCCCGGGCGCGCAGAGGCGCTCCGCGAGCCGGCGGGCGCGCCCGGACACGAGGGCGCGGGTGGCGTCGAGCCCCGCGGCGCAGGCCTCGGCGGCAGCGGCGAAGGCGAGCGCCCCGCGCACGTCCTGGGTGCCGGCGCGCCTCCCCTGCTCCTGGCCGCCGCCAAAGGAGAGCGGGCGCAGCGGGACGCGGCCGCGGCAGACGAGCGCGCCCACGCCGACGGGGCCGCCGAGCTTGTGGGCGGCCACGCTCGCGGCGTCGACGTCGGAGAGCTCGAGCGGCACGTGGCCGAGGGCCTGGACGGCGTCGGTGTGGAAGAGCGCGCCGGCGGCGTGCGCCGCGCGGGCGAGAGCCGGGACGGGCTGGATGACGCCGGTCTCGTTGTTGGCGTACATGACCGAGACGAGCGCGCAGGTCTCGTCGAGAAGGGCCTCGAGGGCCTCCGCGCCCACGGCCCCCGAGCGCGCGGGGCGGACGAGCTCCACCTCGAAGCCGCGCTCGTGCAGGGGCCCCACGAGGTCGAGCACCGAGTCGTGCTCGATGGCGGAGAGCACGACGCGCCGCCGGCGGGAGTCGCGGCCGCGCGCGCCCTCGGCCATGCCGATGACGGCGAGGTTGTTGGACTCGGTGCCGCCCGAGGTGAAGGTCACGTCGGAGGGGCGGAAGCGGCCGCCGAGGCAGCGCGCGAGCGCGCGGCGGGCGCCGTCGAGCTCGCGCGCGGCGGCGCGGCCGAGCGTGTGCAGCGAGTTGGGGTTGGCGCCGGCGATCGCGCTGGCGTCGTAGGCGCTCATGGCGGCGAGCGCCTCGGGGCGCAGCGGCGAGGAGGCGGCGTGGTCGAGGTATGCGATTCGCTCGGGCATGCGGCTACGCCATCTTGGAGACGCCGGACTGGCCGGCGGCCCTGAGCTCGGCGATCGCGGCGGCGCGGTCTGCGGCGCCGAAGACGGCGCTGCCGGCGACGAGCACGTTGGCGCCCGCGGCGGTCACGAGCGGCGCCGTCGCGGGGGTGATGCCGCCGTCGACCTCGATCTGGGGGTTCACGCCGTGCTCGTCGCACATGCGGCGCAGGCGGCGCAGCTTGCGCGGCGAGCTCTCGATGAGCGCCTGGCCGCCAAAGCCCGGGTCCACGGTCATGACGAGGATCATGTCGAGCTCTCCCAGGATGGGCTCGAGCAGGCACACGGGGGTGGCGGGGTTGATGGCGACGGCGGCCTTGGCCCCGCGGTCGTGGATGTAGGCGACGAGGCGGTGCGCGTGCGTGGCCGCCTCGTAGTGGAACGACACCATGTCGGCGCCGGCGTCGAGGTAGCCGCGGACCGCGACCTCGGGGTTGCTCACCATGAGGTGGACGTCCACGGGGAGGTCGGTCGAGGCCTTGACGGCGCGCAGCACGTCGGGCCCGAAGCTGATGTTGGGCACGAAGTGGCCGTCCATGACGTCAAAGTGGATGAGGTCGGCGGTGGCGACGCTGGCCACGTCCGCGCCGAGGCGGGCGAAGTCGGCGGCGAGCACCGACGGTGCGATCTTGATCTCCTCGAGCATCAGTCACTCTCCTTGTCCTGTGCTGCGATTCCGTAGAACTCCTCGCCCGGGCGCCGCCCGAGCAGCATGTCCGTTGCCTCCTGAACGCCCGCGCCCTCGTGGAGCACGGCGTGGACGGCGCTCGTGATGGGGACCTCGACGCCGTGGGCGCGCGCGAGCGCGAGCACGCTCTCGGCGGCGCGGGCGCCCTCGACGACGGTGTGCGTGCGGGCCTCGAACTCCTCGAGGCTCTCGCCGGCGGCGAGCGCCTCGCCGAAGGTGCGGTTGCGCGAGTGGCGTGACGTGCAGGTGGCCACGAGGTCGCCCATGCCGGCGAGGCCCATCGGCGTGAGCGGGTCGGCGCCGAGCGCCGCGGCGACGCGGCCGATCTCGGCCAGGCCGCGCGTCATGATGACCGCGAGCGTGTTGTCCCCCGCGCCGAAGCCGACGGCGGCGCCGCAGGCGATGGCGACGACGTTCTTGACGGCGCCGCAGATCTCCACGCCGGTGACGTCGGAGGAGACGTAGACCCTGAAGGAGTGGCTCACGAGGAGCCGCTGGAGGCGCAGGGCGACCTCGGGGCTCTCCGAGGCGAGCACCGCCGCGGAGAGCTTGCCGAGGCAGATCTCCTCGGCGTGGTTGGGGCCCGAGAGCACGGCGATGCGCTCGCGGCCGCCCAGCTCGTCGGCCGCGACGTCGAGCATGAGCTCGTGGGTGCCGAGCTCGACGCCCTTGGTGAGCACGAGCACGGGGGCCTCCGCCGGCACGTGGGCGGCCAGGTGCGCGCAGGTCGCGCGCAGGTAGGCCGAAGGCACGGCGAGTACCACGACCTCGGCGCCCGCGAGCGCGTCGGCGCCGTCGCCCGTGGCGCGCACGTTGGCGGGAAGCTCGTAGTCGGTGAGGTGACGCGGGTTCTTATGCGTTGCGTTCACGGCCTCGGCGAGCGCGGCGTCGCGGCACCACAGGACGACCTCGCCCGTGCGGGGCGCGAGCAGGCCCGCCATGGCGGTGCCCCAGGAGCCGGAGCCGATGACGGCGACCTTGCCCACCTGCGCGCTCACTGGCCGCTCCCCTGGTCGGCCCCCTCGTCCTTCTCGCCCTTCTTGTGGAAGGAGAAGCGGCGCTCCTCGCCGCGGACGAGCCTGCGGACGTTCTCGCGGTGCGACCAGATCACGACGACGGCGGCCACGGCCACCGGCGCGATCGCGACGGCCGGGAAGCCAAAGACCGCGCACCACACGGGAAGCGACGCCGCGGCGGCGACCGAGCCCAGCGAGACGTAGCGCGTGGGGATCACGAGCACGAGGAAGAGGGCGAGCAGGCCCGCGCCGATGGGCCAGTAGAGGCCGAGCGCCGCGCCAAAGCCCACGGCGATGCCCTTGCCTCCGTGGAAGCGCAGGTAGGGGCTGAACACGTGACCGAGGATGCAGCCGAGGAAGACGCAGGTGAGGGCCGTGCCGAACACCGTGGTGTGGTCGAGCGAGGCCACGTCGCCCCCCAGGGCGAGCGCGGCGATGGCCCAGCGCGCCACGAGCATCCAGACGAGGCCCTTGGCGGCGTCGAGCAGCAGCGTGAGGCCGGCGGCGCCCTTGCCCACCGAGCGCGCGACGTTGGTGGTCCCGATGTTGCCGGAGCCCACGGTGCGCACGTCGACGTGGCCCATCGCCATCGCGATGATCAGGCCGAAGGGGATGCCGCAGACGAGGTAGGCGCCGAGCGTGAAGACGGCGGCCCAGATCGCGAGCTCGCTCACGCGCGGTCGCCCCCCTCCGACTTGCGGCGGAACTTCAGGCGCACGGGCGTGCCGGTGAGGTCAAAGCGGGCGCGCAGGCGGTTCTCGAGGAAGCGCTCGAAGTTGTCGTCCACGAGGTCGGGCGCGTTGCACCAGAAGGTGAGGACGGGCGGCTTGCTGCCGGTCTGCGTGGCGTACTGGATCTTGAGGCGCCGGCCCTTCTCGGAGCGGGTGTGGCCGCCCTCGCGGATCTGGGCGAGAAGGTCGTTGAGCTCGGAGGTGCGGATCTGCGACGCGTGGGCCTCGGCGGCGCGCACGGCGAGCGCGAGGACCTTGTCGGTGGCGCGGCCGGTGAGGGCCGAGACGTTGACGGTCGGGATCCACGGCGCGAAGGCGAGGCGCTTGTCGATGGAGGCCACGATGTCGTTGCGCTGCTGCTCGGTCTCCACGAGGTCCCACTTGTTGAGGACGAGCACGAGGCCGCAGCCGCGGTCGATGGCCATGCCGGCGACCTTCTGGTCCTGCTCGGTCACGCCCACGGTGGCGTCCACCACGAGCAGGCAGACGTCGGCGCGGTCGATGGCCTGCAGGCCGCGGACGAGGCTGTAGTACTCCACGTCCTCGTGGACCTGGGTCTTCTTGCGCATGCCGGCCGTGTCCACGAGCTTGATGGGCTGGCCCTTCCACTCGATCACGGTGTCGATGGCGTCGCGCGTGGTGCCGGCGACGTCGCTGACGATGGAGCGCTTCTTGTTGGCGAGGCGGTTGGCGAGGCTGGACTTGCCCACGTTGGGGCGGCCGACGATGGCCAGGGACAGCATGTCCTCCTCGGACTCGTCCTCCGTGGGCTCGGGGAAGGCGGCGACGATGTCGTCGAGCAGGTCGCCGGTGCCGTGGCCGTGGCCGGCCGAGAGCGGGCGGGGCTCGCCGACGCCGAGGGCGTAGAAGTCCCAGAGGCCGTCCTGCTCGCGGGAGGGGTCGTCCTTCTTGTTGACCACGAGGAAGACGGGCTTGTCAACGCGGCGGACTATGCGGGCGACCTCCTCGTCCTCGTCGGTGACGCCGGTGGTGCCGTCCACCACGAAGACGATGACGTCGGCCTCCTCGCAGGCCATGAGCGCCTGCTCGCGGATGCGCGGGGCGAAGACGTCCTTGGACTTGACGGACTCGATGCCGCCCGTGTCGATGAGGGTGAAGTCGCGGCCGTTCCAGTCCGCGTCGTGGTAGGAGCGGTCTCGGGTGACGCCGCGCGACTCGTGGACGATGGCGTCGCGGCTGACCGCGATGCGGTTGACGAGCGTGGACTTGCCGACGTTGGGCCGGCCGACCACGGCGACTACGGGCTTGGGCATCTTGCCTCCTTGCTATTCCATTTGCTCGAGAAGTCTACCACGGGCGGTCAGTTTGGGGCCGTGAGCGCGCCAAATCCCCACGAGTCTCGCGCGGGGGCGGGACGGAACGGGTGTGCGGCCAGGCCCGTGCTTAAGAAAGCTGCCTCATCCGCGGACGCGCGTACTTCTCGCTTAAAGATTGCCGCTCATCCGGGGAAACGGCCCGAGCGCGCTTAAAGAATGCGGCTCATCCGGGAGATCGAGGGGACCGCGCTTAGAAAACCGCTTCCGTCCGGGAGGACGCCCGCACCCCGTCGCCGGACGGAGCGCGATTCTTAAGCGAGAAGGACGATGCGCCTCGGATGAGCCTCAATCTTTAAGCACGCTCGGGCAGTTCTCCCGGATGAGCCGCGATTCTTAAGTGTTGTGTGCCAACACGTTGTTGACGCCCCGGGGGGTGACAAGCAGGGAGGGTCCCGCCAAGCTGTGAG
>CALUHH010000047.1 GCA_944320385.1 uncultured Atopobiaceae bacterium
GAGGCCGCACAGCGCCTGCGGGGGCCTCCCACCCATGTCGCGCATCGTCGGCGTAAACAACGTCATGGCACACAACATTTAAGCAGCGGCCCGGCAAAACGCCGGATGAGACGCGATCTTTAAGCGGCGACAGCCCGTCCGCGCTCAGCGGCCCCGGTTGGCGCGCCAGAGGCTCCAGAGCCCGCGCAGGGTGAGCGTGTCGTCCACCTGCGCATCGTGGCGCAGCAGCGCAGCCATCGCCGCGGCGCCGTCGCCGGTGACGACGACCGGGGCCTCCTCCCCCAGCTCCCCCATCACGGCGTCGAGCAGGCCGTCGATGCGCGCGACCTCCCCGAGCACCACGCCGGACTGCATCGCCGCGCGCGTGTTGCGGCCGATGACGGAAGCCGGCGCGCGCAGCTCGATCATGGGCAGGCGCGCCGCTGCGGCCGCGAGCGAGCGCGCGCCCAGTGCCACGCCCGGGGCAATGATGCCGCCCACGAAGGTGCCGTCGCGATCCACGACCTCGAAGTTCGTGGTCGTCCCCAGGTCCACCACCACGACCGGCGCGCCGTAGTCCTCGCGCGCGGCCCGCACGTCCGCCACGCGGTCCGCCCCCACCTCGGAGGGGTCGTCGTAGCGCATCTTGAGCCCAGTCTTGAGGCCCGGCCCCACCACGAGCGGCCGACACCCGCACGCGGCGGCCAGGGCACGGCGCCAGACGTCGGTGAGCGTGGGCACCACGCAGGCGAGAATGGCCTCCTCCGGGAGCGCCTCCCCCATCAGCGCCGCCGCCTGCGCGAGCTGCATGCGCGCCTCGTCCACGGTGAGGCGCTCGTGCGTGGTGAGCTCCCAGGTGCCGGCGAGCCCGCCGTCAGCAAAGAGCCCGAGGCGCGTGGTGGTGTTGCCCACGTCCACGGCCAGCAGGTTCTTCTCGGCCACGCTGTTCTCGTCACGCGCCATGCGTCCTCCAAAAGAAGCCCCCGGTTCCGGAAAACGGGTCGGGGAAC
This sequence comes from uncultured Atopobiaceae bacterium, assembly GCA_944320385.1. Lineage (GTDB taxonomy): Bacteria > Actinomycetota > Coriobacteriia > Coriobacteriales > Atopobiaceae > Thermophilibacter. The sequence goes on from CALUHH010000047.1 coordinate 990, forward strand.
GGGCATACTAGTGGTGACGGCAAGGCCCGCTGTGGGAGCTGGGTCGCGTCGAATAGGGATGGAGAAGAACCGCTAGTCCGCTAAGCTAGCGGTTCTTCCCTTGTTCGTCGTTGGACCTGCTCGTCAACCGCCTTCGATTTTACTTCATGGGCCCGATGCCCCCGCTCCCCGCTTCTGCCATAATCAGACGGTCCCAGAAACCCGACTCCCCGCCAGGGGGAGCGGATATTCGAAGGAGAACATATGAGCACTGCCGGCTCGCGCGCCTCGTGGCGCGGGCAGCTGAGCCCCGTGGGCATTGCCATCGGGTGCCTCGGCTGCGTCATCATCACGGCCTCCTCGGTCTACACCGCCCTCAAGATGGGCGCGCTGCCGTGGCCGACCATCTTCACCTCCATCGTCGCGCTGTTTTTGCTGAGGGCCTTTGGGCACCGCAGCCTCAACGAGGCCAACGTCACGCAGATCGTGATGTCGGCCGGCTCCATGGTGGCCGGCGGCCTGGCCTTCACCATCCCCGGCATCTGGATGCTGGGGCTTGCCGACGAGGTCAGCTGGGTCGAGATGCTCGTCGTGGCCCTCTCCGGCACGCTGCTGGGCCTGGTGTGCACCGCGGCGATCCGCCGACGCTTCGTGGACGAGTCCGACCTCGAGTACCCCATCGGCACCGCCGCGGCCGAGACCCTGATGGCCACGCAGACCGGCGGCGTCACCGGCAAGCGCCTCTTTGGCTCGATGGGCCTGGCGGGACTGTGGTGCGTGGCGCGCGACGCGCTGGGCCTCATGCCCGCGCTGCTGGCGCAGCTGCCGATCCCCGGCGTGAGCTTTGGCATCTACAACTCCCCGCAGATGCTCTCCGTGGGCTTTCTCGTGGGCGGGTTTGCCGTGGCGTTCTGGTTCCTGGGCGCGCTCGTGGGCAACTTCGGCATCATCGTGGGCGGCCCCGCGGCGGGGCTCTGTGACGTGACCACCGCGCAGGGCATCGTCTCCAGCCTGGGCATGGGCCTCATGATGGGCTCGGGCGTGGGCGTGGTCCTCAAGGACATCCTGCCGCATGCGACGAGCGTGCTCCGCGGTCGCGGCGCGGCAGCGGGCGAGAAGGACCGGCGCACGCGGCTCGACGCCGGCGTGCTGGCCCTGATGGTGGCCGCGGCCGCGCTGCTCGTGTGCATCGGCCTGGGGCTGGGGCCGGTCGTGGCGGTGGCCGTGGTCCTTCTCGCCTTTGTCACCACGATCATGAGCGCGCAGTCCGTGGGTCAGACCGGCATCGACCCGATGGAGATCTTCGGCCTCATCGTGCTGCTGGCCGTGGCGGCGTTCTCCGACGCGAGCCAGGTGCAGCTCTTCTACGTGGCCGGCGTGGTGGCCGTGGCGTGCGGACTTGCGGGCGACGTCATGAGCGACTTCAAGACCGGCGCGATCATCGGCACGAGCCCGCGCGCGATGTGGGTGGGCCAGGCCATCGGCGCGCTTCTAGGGACGGTCGTGGCCGTGGCGGTGCTGTGCACGCTGGTCGCCGCCTACGGCACCGGCGCGTTTGGCCCGGGGCAGATGTTTGTCTCCGCGCAGGCGAGCGTGGTGGCGACGATGGTCTCGGGCATCCCGAGCGTGCCGGGGTTTGTGATCGGCCTTGTGGGCGGCATCGTCCTCTACTGGGCGGGGCTGCCGGCGATGATGTTTGGCCTGGGCGTCTACCTGCCGTTCTACATGTCCCTCACGGCGGCGCTCGGCGCGGGCGTCAAGTGGGTCTACGAGCGCGCCTGCTCGGCGCGCGGCGTCGAGGACTCCGAGGAGAAGGGCGTGGTCGTGGCGTCCGGCGTGCTCGGCGGCGAGTCCATCGTGGGCGTAATCATCGCCCTCGCCAGCGTGGTGAGCGGCCTGTCCGGCTAGTTCTGCACGTTGGGGACAGTCCCCAACTAACAGAAAAGATTTATATCAAAAGTGTCTGTTAATTGGGGACTGTCCCCAATTAACAGACGGCGCCGCTCGCCGACGAGGCCGTGACAAAGTCGGCGGCATCGCCTGTCATGTAGTCATCCTGACGTTTGACGAGATGAGTCCCCCATGTTTGACCACCTCATCATTCGCGTGTCCGACCCCGAGGCCATGGTTCCCTACTACGAGCGCGTGATGGCGACGCTGGGCTACCACAAGGGCGTGGAGTACCCCGGCGGCACGCAGTTTTTCAGTGACGAGGACGGCGACTCCGTCTGGATCTCCCCGGCCAAGGAGGACGTGGCGCCGGCGCCGGGCCACTACGCGTGGCGCGCCAAGAGCGTGGCCGAGGTGCAGGCCTTCTACGAGGCCGCGCTCCAGGGCGGCACCGACAACGGCGCGCCCGGCCCGCGCGACTACCACCCCGGCTACTACGCGTGCTTTGTCCTGGACCCCGAGGGCAACAACATCGAGGCCCTGATTCACGACTACAAGGGCTAACACCCGAAGAGAACGGTCGCGCTTGTCCAAGGCGCCGTTCCCGGAGCCAGGGCATCTGTCTGCGGGAACCGGCGCCTTTTTTGGCGTATGATGGGCGGTATCGTTCTCACATCCTCGGGGAGGTCCCATGGACATCGTGTCCATCGTGCTCGGCGTCATAGCCCTCGCCACCGCGTTCGCGCCGTTCATCTGGCTGCAGGTCATCGGTGGCTTCGTAGGCATCGCAGGCATCGTGCTCGCGCGACGCGCGAAGAAGGCCGACTACCGCAAGAGCCTCACCACCGCCATCGGCATGCTCTGCTCCGTCACGGGAACGCTGCTGTGCTTCATCGCGCCCGTGCTCTCGCTCGCGAGCAACGTCGCGCTCTTCTTCATGACTCGATAGCGCACGAACGGGCGCGAGCCGCCCGGATGCATTGAGCACGCGGCAGGGGTTGACGGGGACATCGCCCGCCGTCCAATTGTTGTCCGGTCCATGACGTACGCTTGTTCTAACCAGAGTGAAGAGGCGGAGGTACGCATGGGTCCAGAGAAGCACGTCGTCCTGTTTGAGTCGGCGGACGGAGCGATAGAGCTGCCCGTAAGGCTTGATCCGGGGAAAGAAGACGTCTGGCTGAGTCGCGCACAGCTCGCGACTCTCTTTGACCGTGACGTAAAGACCATCGGCAAGCACGTTGCCAACGCGCTGCGAGAGGAGTTGGCTGGGCTCGATGATCGAGTTGTCGCAAAATATGCGACAACTGCTCGCGACGGCAAGACGTACCAAACGGAGCACTACAGTCTCGATATGATCCTCTCCGTAGGCTATCGCGTGAAGTCCGCTCGCGGCATGGAGTTCCGTCGCTGGGCCACGGACGTACTGCGCCGCTACATCGTTGCTGGTCACGTAGAGAACGAGCGACGACTCGAGCAGCTGGGGCAGATTGCCCAGATCATGGCGCGCGTCCCCGAGAGCCTGGAGTCTCGCCAGATCCTCAACATCGTTCGTAGCTACACCGGGGCGCTCGACCTGTTGGACGACTACGACCATCTTTGCGTGACCGCGCCCGAGGGCACGCTCGCAGCACGCGCAATCACTTATGAGGAGTGCCGCGAGGTGATCAGCTCCCTACGCTTCGGCAGTGAAAGCTCGCTCTTTGGCGTGGAGAAGGACGAGTCGTTCAAGGGGGCCATCGGCAACGTGTTCCAGAGCTTCGACGGGCACGACCTTTACCCCACGCTCGAAGAGAAAGCGGCACACCTGCTCTACTTCGTGGTGAAGGACCACAGCTTCCTCGACGGCAACAAGCGCATTGCCGCGGCGGTCTTCCTGTACTTCCTCGACCGCAACCAGGCGCTCTTCTCGCCTGGGGGAGAGAAGGCCATCGACGACAGCGCACTCGTCGCCATGACCATCCTCATCGCCGAGTCAAAGCCAGAAGAGAAGAACGTGATGGTAGCGCTGGTGATGCACTTCCTGCGAAAAAACTAGGGGCAGGTTCCGACAAAGGGCACCGTAGGTGCGAGAAGAGCGAGACTCGGCATGCTCTGCTCCGTCACGGGAACGCTGCTGTGCTTCATCGCGCCCGTGCTCTCGCTCGCGAGCAACGTCGCGCTCTTCTTCATGACTCGGTAGCGCGCGAACGGGGTATCCTAATAGGTGACGCAACGTTACCTAATGGAAGGAGCCCGTCATGAGCACGCTCGTTGCCTACTTCTCCGCCACCGGTACCACGGCCCGCGCGGCCAAGACCCTCGCCGAGGCCGTCGGCGCCGACCTCTTTGAGATCGTGCCGGAGCAGCCCTACTCCGCCGCGGACCTGGACTGGCGCGACAAGAACAGTCGCAGCACACACGAGATGAACGACGATGCCTGCCGCCCCGCCGTCGTGGGCCGCGTGGGCAACATGGACGCCTACGACACTGTCTACGTGGGATTTCCCATCTGGTGGTACGTGGAGCCGCGCATCATCGACACCTTCCTCGAGGCGCATGACCTTGCCGGCAAGACCATCGTGCCGTTTGCCACGAGCGGCGGCAGCGGCCTGGGCAAGGCGCCGCAGCGCATGACGACGCTTGCGCCGGGCGCCACCGTCCTCGAGGGACGCCTGCTCAACGGCAACCCCGGCGCCAGCGAGCTGCGCGCCTGGGCGGAGAGCCTCGCGGTCTGTTAATTGGGGACTGTCCCCAATTAACAGAACTACCAGATGCCGAGGGCGTGCTGCATGCCCAGACTCACCGCCGCAATGGCAACCCAGCAGCAGAGCCCCATGAGGATCGGCTTGCCGCCCGTGCGCACGAGCTTGACGATGTTGGTGTTGAAGCCGATCGCCGCCATCGCCATGACGATGAAGAACTTGGAGAGCTCCTTGATGGGGGCGGTCACGGCAGCGGGCAGCGCAAAGACCGTGGTCACCACGCTCGCCAGCACAAAGAACACGATGAAGAACGGGAACGCGCGGCGCAGGCTGAAGGTGCTCCTGGCCTCCCCGCCCTCACGACGAGCCTGACGGACCTGCCAGAACGCCAGAGCCAGCGTGATGGGGATGATGGCAAGCGTACGCGTGAGCTTCACGATGGTGGCCGAGTCGAGCGTGTTGGCGCCGGGATGCATGCCGTCCCAGGCGGCCGCCGCGGCGGTGACGGAGGAGGTGTCGTTCACCGCAGTGCCCGCGAACAGGCCAAAGCCCTCGTTGGTGAGGCCGAGCGCTCCGCCGAGCGTGGGGAACACGAGCGCGGCGATCACGTTGAAGAGAAAGATCACGCTGATGGCCTGGGCAATCTCCTCGTCGTCCGCCTCGATCACGGGCGCGGTGGCCGCGATGGCCGAGCCCCCGCAGATCGACGAACCCACGCCGATGAGCGTGGAGATCTTGCCCGGGATGTTGAGCGCCCGGCACAGCACAAAGGACACCACGAGCGACGTGGCGATGGTTGACACGATGATGGGCAGCGACGTCATGCCCACCTGAGCGATCTGCGCGAGGTTGAGGCCAAAGCCCAGCAGGATGACGGCGTACTGAAGGACCTTCTTGGAGGTGAACTTGATGCCGGCGGCGAGCGGCTCGCCCTTCTCGGCAGGCACCAGAAGGGCGAGCACCATACCCAGCAGGATGGCGAAGACCGGCCCGCCCACGACCTCGAACTGCTTGCCTAGAAGCCATGCCGGCACGGCGATGACCAGCGCAAACAGCACGCCCCTCCACGTCTTTCCAAAGTCTTTGACGAGCTCCATGCGCAGACGCCCTCTCCTTGCGACCTTTACCAAGAAACAGGCTACATCCAGCGGTTATAATTGATTCCCATCTATTGCTTATGTATCCATAAGCATTTCTTTGTCGAGAAGGACGAGCATGCTGGACTATCGCACGCACACGTTTCTTGCCGTGGTCCGCACCGGCAGCTTCACCCGCGCGGCCGAGGAGCTGCACGTCACCCAACCGGCGGTGTCGCAACACATCCGACAGCTCGAGGCACATTACGGCTGCGCCCTCTTCTCCAAGACGGGCCGTGGCGTGGAGCCCACCCGCGCCGGACGTCTGCTCTACCAGGCGCTCGACGCAGAGAGAAACGACGAGGCCCGGCTGCGCGCCGAGCTCGACTCCCTGCAGGGCGAGAAGAACGCGCGCCCGCCGCTGCGCCTCGGCTGCACGCGGACCATCGCGGACTACGTGGCGCCGAGGCTGCTGGCGCAGCACCTCGCGCGGCACCCGAGCGAGCACGTCCTCATGCGCACGGGCAACACGGCCGAGCTGGTTGCGCTCATCGATGCCGGCGAGATCGACTTCGCGCTGGTGGAGGGCTACTTCGACCGCAAGATGTTCGAGAGCGCGCTCTTCTCGCGCGAGCCGTACCTGGCGGTCGCCGCCTCCGGGGAGCGGCCCGCGAGCATCACCGACCTTCTCGGCAACCGGCTCGTCCTTCGCGAGCCGGGCTCGGGCACGCGCGAGATCCTGGAGCGCCACCTCGCGGCGCGCGACCTTGCCGTCGACGACTTCGCCGGCATGATCGAGCTCGCGAGCATCCCCACGATCAAGGCGTGCGTCGCTGCCGGCGCGGGCGTGAGCTTCATGTACCACGTCGCGGCGGAGTCGGAGCTCGCGAGCGGCGCGCTGGTGGACGTAACGCCGCCCGACTTTGCCGTCGAGCACGACTTCAGGCTCATCTGGCAGCGGGGGAGCCACTATGCCGACCGCTACCGCTCCCTCCTCCGCGAATGGATGCCATGACAAAGAGGGCGCCTATCTGTAAATTGGGGACTGTCCCCAATTCACAGATGCGGAGGGTCATGTCGCACAAGCTGGTCAAGATCGCGTCGCTGGTGCTCGGCAACCTGCTCGTGGCGCTTGCCGTCACCTGCTTCATCGTTCCGCACGGCCTCGTGCTCGGCGGGTCGACCGGCATCGCGCTCATCGTCACGCACGTCGTCCCCCTGCCGCTCTCGCTGGTGGTGCTCGCCATCAACGCGGCGCTCTTCCTGCTGGGCGCGGCCTTCCTGGGGCGCTCGTTCGCGGCGTCGACCATCTTCAGCACGATCGCCTACCCGCTCGCCATGTCCGTCCTCGAGACGCTCCCCCTCGACAACCTCACCCAGGAGCCCATGCTCGCCGCCGTGTGCGCCGGCGCGCTCATGGGCGCGGGCGCCGGGCTCATCCTGCGCGCCGGCGGATCGACGGGAGGCAGCGACGTCATCGCGCTCATCGCGCACAAGTACCTGCACGCCAACGTCTCGGCACTGCTCTGGGTGACCGACGGCTGCGTCATCGCCGGCCAGATCCCCTTCTCCAACTTCGAGCAGACGCTTCTGGGCGTGCTCGCGCTGACGCTGCTCACCATCGTCATGAACCGCGTGATGGTGATGGGCCGCTCGCAGGTCCAGCTGCTCATCTTCTCCTCCGAGCACGAGAAGATCCGCGAGAACATCCTGGGCGAGCAGGACGCGGGCGTCACCGTGATCCCCATCGAACAGGGCTACACGCGCCAGGAGGGCCGGGCCCTGCTCAGCGTTATCCCCCGCCGCAAGCTCTGGACCATCCGCGAGATGATCACCTCCGTCGACCCGGCGGCGTTCTGGGTGATCTCCGAGGTGAGCGAGATGCGCGAGCGCCAACTCCGACGCCGGGCGTAAGGGCTGCCCCGACGCCTGGGTTGACAATATAACCTGACGAGATTGTCAAACGCCGGCATGAGGCCGCCGATGGCAAAGAGGGGCCGCGGAATCACCGCGACCCCATGCCGGCAGCCTCGTTGGAGTGGAGAAGGACGTCGGTGCGCCTGGTCCTCTCTACGAGCTCCTGCGCCACCCTCGGCAGGACCCCGTCATTCAAACAAGCCATGCTCCCCCGCCATGAAATCGGCGAGATTGAGGTGCCTCACGCCCTCGCGTCCCTGGAGAAGCGGGTCGAGGGTGAAGAGGAAACGCGGGTAGCCGTCGCGAATATAGCTGAAAGGCCGATACTCACGATCTTCGGTCGCGCGGTCCGCGATGCTCATCGCCACCTGAATGTAGGCGTACGCGTTGCGCTGACGGGCAATGAAATCGCACTCGAGCTTCCCGATCCTTCCGACGGAAAGCCGGTAGTCCCTGGCTCGCAGATACAGGTAGAGCGCATTCTCGAGCGAGGGACCGTAGTTGAGACGGACGTCTACGTTGCGAGCGAAGTAGATGCCCGGATCCGCAAGATAGTACTTCTCCTCCCCGCGCAGCGACTTGCGGGACTTCAGGTCGAAGCGGGGGCAGCGGTAGAGAACCTTGGCGTCGACCAGCGTCTGGATGTAAGAGGCGATGGTCCTGCGCTGCACGCGGATCTTCTCGACGTTGGTGAAATGGTCAACCAGATTCGTCAGGCTCGTCGGCGCGCCGAAGTTGTTGATGAGGTACGTCATGACCCGGTTGAAGGTGTCGACGTGGCGGATCTTCTTCCGTCCCTTGATGTCCTTCTCGATGATCTGGTTCACAACATCCTCGATGTAGCGCGCCTTCGCGTCCGGATCGTCGTATGCGAGCGACCTCGGAAAGCCCCCGAAGCGCAGGTAGTCCTCGAACTCGCGGCGCGCGTCTCCGACCTCCCTGCCCAGATGGCGCTTCATCCCCAGGTACTCGGCAAACGAGAGCGGGAACATCTCGAACTCGACGTAGCGGCCCGTCAGCTTGGTCATGAGCTCGCCGGAAAGGAGGTAGGAATTGGAGCCTGTGATGAATATGGAGAAGCCGCCGTCCGCGTTGTACGCGTTAACGACCTCCTCGTATCCCTCGACGTTCTGCACCTCGTCAATGAAGAGGTACTTGAAGTCGTCGTCCGCCAAGCGCTTCTCGATTGCCGCCTCGAGCTGGTCGGGCGTCTTGATCGACCGGTTGCCCCGTTTCTCGAGATCGAGGTAGACGATGTCCTTATCGGGGACCCCGCGTTCCTTGAGCTCCTCGATGACCGTCTCCATGAGGCTTGACTTGCCACACCGCCGTATGCCCGTGATGACCTTGATGATGTCATCATCGTAAAACGGTCGAATTTTCTTGAGGTACTGTTCGCGACGGTATAGCTTCATGAAAATCGCCCCCTGGCTCCAGTATAGAGTCAGGGGGCGTTATTCGCGGTTTAAGGCACCAACTTTTTTATTTTTACGGAAGTTGGTGTCTTAACTATGTTATTCCCACTCGAT
>CALUHH010000048.1 GCA_944320385.1 uncultured Atopobiaceae bacterium
AGGCCGCACAGCGCCTGCGGGGGCCTCCCGCCCATGTCGCGCGTCGTCGGCGTAAACAACGTCATGGCACACAACACCTAAGCACGGCTACATAAAAATCCAAGACAGAGCGCGCATCCTAAGTGCCGTTCACGGCCTGTCATTTGGGAAATCGGGCCGAAACATCTTCACCAGGTGACCACAACTTGGTAGAATGTGGACGGTACGTGGAGCAATGGGGGAGAAGTTGTGCAGGGGGAACCTGTCGCTCCGCGCACGGTTCTGTAGGTACGAGTCCGCGAAAGAAGAAGGAGGTATGCGGTGGTTAGCATTGTTCTAGCCAGTCACGGCTCGTTCGCCGAGGGCATCAAGATGTCCGGCCAGATGATCTTTGGCCCTCAGGAGAACGTCGCCGCCGTGACGCTCACGCCCGACATGGGGCCAGATGACCTCAGGGCAAAGATCCTCGAAGCTGTCTCCGGCTTCGACGACCAGGATCAGGTGCTGTTCCTGGTCGACCTCCAGGGCGGCACGCCCTGGAACCAGGTGTCGCTGCTGCTCGGGGAGGAGGGGCACGAGAGCTGGGTCGCCGTCGGCGGCATGAACCTCCCGATGCTCATCTCCGCCTATGGCGAGCGCATGGGCAGCGATTCCGCCGCCGAGGTCGCCAAGGCCATCTATCCCGAGGCCAAGGCCGGCGTCTGCATCAAGCCCGAGGAGCTCGTCCCTGCCGAGGCCGCCGCTCCCGCAGCCGCCCCGGCCGCCGCGCCCGCCGGCGCGATCCCGCCCGGCACCGTGCTCGGCGACGGCCACATCAAGATCGCCCATTGCCGCGTCGACACCCGCCTGCTCCACGGCCAGGTCGCCACGGCGTGGACCAAGCAGATCAACCCGGACCGCATCATCGTCGTCTCCGACGGCGTCGCTCACGACGAGCTGCGCAAGACGATGATCACCCAGGCAGCGCCTCCGGGAGTCAAGGCCCACGTCATTCCGATCTCCAAGATGATCGAGGTCGCCAAGGACCCGCGCTTCGGCGCCACCAAGGCGTTCCTGCTCTTCGAGACCCCGCAGGATGTTCTCAAGGCCGTCGAGGGCGGCGTCGACATCAAGAACGTCAACCTCGGCTCCATGGCCCACTCCGTGGGCAAGGTCGTCGTGACCCAGGCCATCGCCATGGACCAGGACGACTACGACACGATCGAGAAGCTCTCCTCGCTGGGCGTCAAGTTCGACGTCCGCAAGGTCCCGGCGGACTCGCCCGAGAACTTCGAGAGCATGATGAGCAAGGCCAAGTCCGAGCTCGCGGCACAGGCATAAGAAGGAGGGAAGCATGTCGGTATTCACAATCATCCTGATTGTCTTTGTTGCCTTCCTTGCCGGCATGGAAGGCGTTCTCGACCAGTGGCAGTTCCACCAGCCGCTCGTCGCCTGCACGCTCATCGGTCTGGTGAGCGGTTACCTCGAGGCTGGCATCATCCTCGGCGGCACCCTGCAGATGATGGCTCTCGGCTGGGCCAACGTCGGCGCCGCCGTCGCCCCTGACGCCGCGCTCGCCTCGGTCGCGTCCGCAATCCTGATGGTCATCGCCCTTATCGGCGGCTCCGACCAGGGCACGGCCATCTCCACGGCCATCGCCGTCGCCGTTCCGCTGTCCGTGGCCGGCCTGTTCCTGACCATGATCGTCCGTACCATCGCCATCCCCATCGTCCACATCATGGACGGCGCGGCGGCGCGCGCGGACTACACCGCCCTCGATGTCTGGTCGATCATCGCGATCTGCCTGCAGGGCATCCGCATCGCCATCCCGGCCGCGGCCCTGTGCTTCATCCCGTCTGGCGCCGTCATGGGCGCCCTCAACATGATGCCCGCGTGGCTGAACGAGGGCATGACGATCGGCGGCGGCATGGTCGCGGCCGTCGGCTACGCCATGGTCATCAACATGATGGCGACCAAGGAGGTCTGGCCGTTCTTCGCGCTGGGCTTCTGCCTCGCCGCCATCTCCCAGCTCACCCTCATCGCCCTCGGCGTCATCGGCATCTCCCTGGCCCTCATCTACCTGGGCCTGAAGGAGCTTGCCCAGTCCGGTGCCGGCGCTGCCGGCTCGGGCGACCCGCTCGGCGACATCCTGGACGACTACGAGTAGGAAGGGAGGAGAGGCATACATGGCAGATAAGATCACGCTTTCCAAGAGCGACCGCCTCGCGGTTTGGTTCCGTCACCAGTACCTCCAGGGCTCCTGGAACTACGAGCGCATGCAGAACGGCGGCTGGTGCTTCTCTATGATCCCCGCGATCAAGAAGCTCTACCCCAACAAGGAGGACCAGATCGCGGCCCTCAAGCGCCACATGGAGTTCTACAACACGCACCCGTACGTGTCGTCCCCGGTCATCGGCGTCACGCTCGCCCTCGAGGAGGACCGTGCCAACGGCGCCCCCGTTGAGGATGCGGCCATCCAGGGCGTCAAGGTCGGCATGATGGGCCCGCTCGCCGGCGTCGGCGACCCCGTCTTCTGGTTCACCCTCAGGCCCCTGCTCGGCGCCCTCGGCGCGTCGCTCGCCATGGGCGGCTCCATCATGGGCCCGATCCTGTTCTTCGTGCTGTGGAACGTCATCCGCCTGGCCTTTGAGTGGTACACGCAGGAGTTTGGCTACCAGCTCGGCACCTCCATCACCAAGGACCTCTCCGGCGGCCTGATGGGCAAGATCACCGAGGGCGCCTCGATCCTCGGCATGTTCGTCATCGGCGGCCTGGTGGAGCGCTGGGTGTCCATCAAGTTCACCCCGATCGTCTCCACGGTCACGCAGTCTGAGGGCGCCTACATCGATTGGGACGCCATCGCCGAGACCGCCGGCAGCGGCGCCCAGGGCGTCGCGGACGCCATCCAGAGCGCCCTGTCCCAGTACAGCTCGCTCGGCGCCACCGGCCTTTCCATCGACAAGGTGACCACGCTCCAGAGCAACCTCGACCAGCTGATCCCCGGCCTCGCCGCCGTGGCCGTCACGCTGCTCTGCTGCTGGCTGCTCAAGAAGAAGGTCTCCCCGATCGCCATCATCATCGGCATGTTCGCGATCGGCATCCTCGGCCACCTCGCCCAGATCCTCTAAGGCATCGGCCGGTCCGACCTCTCGGGGCCGCGCACTCGCAGGAAGTGTCACAATGGCATTTCATGCGGGGCGCGGCCCCGCGCTTGTCTCGGAAAGGAGTGGGCACGGTCATGGCCCAGTCTCTAAACACCAAGGTCGACCTCACCATCCCCGCCACTATGTTCGTGGGTCTCACCACCACCGGCAACATGATGGTGGGGGACAAGGCCCTCGAGTACTACAACGAGCGCAACGTCGAGGACTACATCCAGATCCCCTGGGACCAGATCGACCACATCGCGGCGTCGGTGCTCTTTGGCGGCCGCATCATCCCGCGCTTCGCGGTCTTCACCACGGAAAACGGCCACTTCGCGTTCTCCACGCGCAACAACCACGCGGCTCTCCGCGCCATCCGCGCCTACATCGGGGGCGAGAAGATCGTGCGCTCGGAGACCTTCTTCGGCGTGCTGCGCGCCGGCGTGGCGGGCCTCTGGCACCGCATCACGCGACGCGTGTAGGGGCCTCGGCGAGAGCCGGGGCGGCGCCGTCCTGGCGTGGGGGCGGCCTCAGGCGCTGCGCCGCCGCACCGTGACCGTGGCCCAGGCGCCGGCGAGGGCGCACCCGGCGGCGCTGACAAGCGCCCCCGGGACGAGGCCGGGCGTGTGATACTCGAGGGCGACCTCGTGGGTGCCCGCTTCCATGGGCACGGCGATGAGGCCGTCGACGTCCTCCAGCTCGACCTCCCGGCCGTCGACCGTCGCGGTCCAGCCCGCCTCCAGGGGCACGGTGATGAGGAGCTTCTGCCCCTCGCCCACGGTGGCCGTGCCCGTTATCGTGCCCCCGGCGGAGAAGGTGGCGTCCAGCGTGTGAGCCCTCAGCTCGTCCAGCGCGCTGACGGCGCGGTCGAGGTCGAGCGTGCGCGCCTCGATCGCGCACTCCTCGCGCGTCATGCCCGCGTCCGAGCGCAGCGTCACCGTAACCATCTCTCCGGCGGCGCGCTCACCGAGGCACATGACGTTGTTGTCGTACTCGAAGTTGCCCGTCGACTGCAGGAGCTCCCCGTCACAAAAGACGGCGACCGGGCGCGCCGTCCAAGAGACCCTGAGATAGAGCGGTCCGTCCTGCGCGGGCGTCACCGTCCAGGAGAGGCTTGTCCCGTCCTCGTCTGCCTCCTCGATGGTCGCGGGGACGTAGAGCTCTCCCGCATCGCGGCCGAGCAGGCCCGAGAGCCATGCCTGCTGGTTCTCAAAGGGGTCGCCCGTCCACGCCGTGTCGCCCGCGTCCTCGTCGACGGCGTACCCGACGGGCAGCGCGTGGTCGTTGAGGTATGCGCGCGCCTCCCCGTCCGCGGGCGCGCCCGGCTCCAGCGTGGCGACGCTCTTCTCGCAGCCGGGCGGGGCCTGGGTGTCGAGGACGTAGCGCACGCCGAGGAGGGAGTCCGTCAGGAACAGGGGGTCCTGGTAGGAGGTGATGCCGCGGGTGCCGGGGAGGGAGCAGTACCCAAGACTGCCCAGCAGCTGCTTCATCGGCCCGCTGGCGGTCGAGCTGTAGTGGGCGAGGCTCGAGATGCCGAGCGCCATGTCCTGTCCCGTGGTCATGGTCTCGGACATCACGCCGGCGGTCGTGTCCTCGTAGGGGAGGGGCATCATGGCCCCCGAGCTGCTGCCAAACGCGGTGCCTATGCGGTAGAGGGAGCCCTGGTCGCGCTCCTCGATCTTGTCGACGGCACCCGCGACGGCCTCCATGTACCGCTCGTAGCCCCGGACGGAGTTGGACGCGTAGCCGTACAGGCCGGGGAGGCTCAGGCCGTACACCGCGATGATGAGGGCCCCGAGAAGGCCGCCCACCGGCACGAGGGCGCCTCCCGCGAGCGGCGCCAGGAGCGCGCGCCCCCGGGCCGTGGCCATGCGCTCGCACGCCCAGGCGACCGTCCATGCCGCGCACAGGCTCAGCACGAGCGTGAGCAGGTAGGCGTAGCGCGGGTTATAGGAGTCGGCGCGCACGAACGCCGTCCAGACCATGTCGAGCGGCTTGAAGAGAAACGAGCACACGAGAAGCGCGGCGAGGCACCCGAGTCCCGCCTTGAGGCGGCGCGGCATGGGGGACGCGACCGCCGCGACGGCCGCCAGGAGCAGGGCGAGGGGCACCTTGACCGAGTTGCCCTGGCCCGAGAAGTCCCGGGACACGTCAACCAGGGACCGCGCGAGGTCCGCGACGCTCAGCGGCGCCGGCGGGGACGTCAGGGACGAGAGGAACCACGACGTGCCGTCGATCGACTCCGACCCGATCTGGGAGATGCCCACCGGGAGCAGGATCACCATCCCGCCGAGCACGGCGAGCGTCATCGCGGCGGCATACCTGAGCGTGGTCCTCAGGCGCTTGCCGCGCGGGCAGCAGCAGAGGAGCTCGACGAAGAAGTAGGGGATGGAGAAGAGGCAGAGCGTGTAGGCGGTGTACCAGTTGAAGAAGATGGCCGCGAGGCAGGACAGGAAGAGCGTCGCCGCGCCACCTCCCCGCGCGACGCGCCAGGCGCCCAGGGCCACCAGGGGGAGCATGACGAGGCCGTCGAGCCACATGACGTTCTGGCCGTCGGCAAAGGTCCAGGAGGCCAGGGCGTAGCACGTCCCGATGAGGGCGACGGGGACGCGCGCGCTCCCGGTGCGGCTCGTGAGGTAGACCGCGCAGGTGAGGGAGGCGAGGCAGATCTTTGCGACCATGATGAGCGTGAGCGCCTGCGCCATGTGCTCGGGCCGCACGAAGGCCGCGACGAGCGCGAGGGGGCTCGAGAGGTAGTAGGCGTAGAGCGCGAACGTCCCGCCGCCCAGCCCCTTGCTGAACGAGTAGACGAGGCTGTCCTCGCCGGTCAGGACCTGATGGAACCACCCGTGAAACCCCACGTACTGAAGGACGCCGTCGCGCGCGACGAAGGGGACGTCCCCAAACGGGTAGACGCCGGTCAGGGCCATGGCCACGAGCAGGATGGCGAGCGTCGCGAGCGGGGCCGCGAGGCACGGGGCGAGACGGCGAGCCCACCGCACGTGACGGGGGACGTCGTGTCGGGCGTGAGCTGGGGCTTTGGTGCTCGGGCTGAGCAAGCTTCCTCCCGGGTCTCGTGCAGGGGCGATCCGCCTGATGATTGTACCCCGACCCTATGGTCCTTCTCGCAATTTAGGCGTTTTCATGGGCCGCCGCCCGCCCGTGCTAGAATACGGGGTCGTACGTACGCGCCCCAGCCGGGGCATTGAGGGAAAAGAGCACACGTGGCAACCATCAGCACCGCAGACTTCAAGAACGGCATGGGCCTCAAGATCAACGAGAAGTACTACACGATCGTCGAGTTCCAGCACGTCAAGCCCGGCAAGGGCGGCGCCTTCGTCCGCTACAAGATCCGCGACCTCAAGACCGGCCGCGTGATCGACCAGACCTGCAACGCCGGCACCAAGTTCGAGAACGTGCAGCTCATCACCAAGGAGATGCAGTACCTCTACAACGACGGCGGCATTTACTACTTCATGGACAACGAGACCTACGAGCAGGTCGAGCTCCCGGCCGACTTCATCGGCGACAACGCCAAGTGGTTCAAGGAGAACGACAACGCGCAGCTGCTCTACGCCGACACCGAGCTGCTCGGCGTCGAGCCCCCGATGTTCATCGAGGCCGAGATCACCGAGACTGACCCCGGCTTCAAGGGCGACACCGTCCAGGGCGGCTCCAAGCCCGCCACCATCGAGACGGGCGCCGTCATCCAGGTCCCGATGTACCTCAACCAGGGCGAGCGCATCAAGGTCGACACCCGCACCGGCAAGTTCGTGAGCCGCGTCTAGGCTTCGCGCCACCAGAGCACGGCCGCCCGCGGGTGACCCCCGCGGGCTTTTTGTCGGCGCCGCGGGCGGGGCGCCAACGGGTATACTGTTGAGAACAGTGCATGCAGCGGGCCGCCCGGCCCGGATTCGACAAGGGGGTCTCCATGGCCGAAAGCGAGCTTCACGTCTCTGGCATCGGCATCTCCAAGGGTGTCGTCTCCACCATCGTCTCCATCGCAGCCCGCCGCGTCGAGGGCGTCGCCTCCGTGGGCGGCAACGACATCACCTCTAACCTCATCTCCGTCTTCACCAGCAGGAGCGTCGCGCCGGAGAGCGCCGTCGAGTCCTTCGTCGAGGACGACCGCCTTCACGTGACCGTCCACCTGGCCGTCTTCTACGGCTATCCCTTCACCAAGCTCGCCGCCGACGTGCGCGACGAGGTCGCCGCCGCCATCACCGAGCAGATCGGCGTCGGCGTCGCCGCCGTCGACGTGTGCATCGACAGCCTCGTCTTCCCCAAGGAGTAACTTGAGCACTCACTTCGGCGGGCGCACCCTTGCCCGCAGCCAGGCCCTCCAGCTGCTGTTCCAGGCGGAGGCAAACTCCCGTGCCGTTCTTTCGGTCCTCGACGGCGACTACGCCCTCTCGCAGGGTCCGCTCGACGACTATGCGCGCCGGCTCGCCCTCGGCGCCGACGAGATGCGCCCCGATCTCGACGCCGTCATCGCGATGCGCTCGACCGGCTGGTCGCTGGGTCGCCTCAACGCCGTCGACCGCAACCTGCTGCGCCTCGCCCTGTACGAGATGCTCTGCGTCGACGAGGTCGACGTCGCCGTGACGATCGACGAGTGCGTCGAGCTCGCCAAGGCCTACGGCACCGACGAGTCCTCCCGCTTCGTGAACGGCCTGCTGGGCCGCGTGGCCGACGACCTCGACGCCGGCACGGACGTCGTCGCCAAGGCCCGCGAGCTGGCGCGCGAGCGCGCGGCGGCGCAGGCGGAGGAGGACGAACAGGCCCAGAGGGACCTCGAGGCGCAGCCTGCGGAGGAGCCCCTTCCCGCCGCCGAGGGCGCGGAGGCCGAGTAGTGGCCCGCGTCGACGTATCGCAGTACCAGACCTTCGGCGACATCACCGGCCGCCTCGACGACATCGTCGCCCAGGTGCGCGACAAGGACGTCTCGCTCGAGCGCTCGCTCGACCTCTTCGACGAGGCAATCGCGCTCGGTTCCAAGGCCGTGAGCCTCGTGGACGCCACGGACTTCTCGCCCGAGGAGGAGGCGCGCCTCGCCGAGGACCAGGCGTCCGAGGCAGCAGACGAGAAGGACGCGCAGGCAGACGCCTCCGAGGCGGGCGAGCCCGCGGGGGACGGGGACTAGGGTGCCCCGCCGTCGCCTCGACGCTGAGCTCGTCGAGCAGGGGTTCTTCTCGACTGTTGACGAGGCGCTGCGCGCCGTGATGGCGGGCGACGTCTCCACGACCGATCGACGCCTCACCGCGCCAGGGGAGCAGGTGCGCCCCGGCATCGAGCTGCGCGTGCGCGGGCGCTCGCGCTACGTGAGCCGCGGCGGCCTCAAGCTCGAGCGCGGCCTCGACCACTTTTCCATAGACCCGACCGGCCTTCCCTGCCTCGACGTGGGGTGCTCGACCGGCGGCTTCACCGACTGCCTGCTCAAGCGCGGCGCCGCGTCCGTCATCTCCGTGGACGTGGGGTACGCCCAGTTCTCGTGGGAGCTGCGCGGAGACGCGCGCGTGCGCCTGCTCGAGCGCACCAACGTCGTGGACGTCCCGGGAATCGTGGGGAGGGGCGTGGTCGACCTCGCGGTCTGTGACGTCTCCTTCACCTCCGTCATCACCGTGCTGCCCGCCGTGCTGGAGCTGCTGCGTCCCGGCGGGACCTTCCTCACGCTCGTGAAGCCGCAGTTCGAGGCGGCGCGCGAGGACGTGGGGGAGGGCGGCGTGGTGCGCGACGCCTCCGTGCGCGCCGCGGCGCTCGAGCGCGTGCGCGCCGCCTTCGAGGAGGCTGGGATGACGGTGCTCGGCTCCTGCGAGAGCCCCATTACCGGCCACAAGGGCAACGTCGAGTACCTCCTCTGCGGCCGCGCTTAAGGATTGCCACCCATCCTCTGCCGCGGCCCGGCCGCGCTTAAGTGTTGTGTGCCATGACGTTGTTTACGCCGACGATGCGCGACATGGGTGGGAGGCCCCCGCAGGCGCTGT
>CALUHH010000049.1 GCA_944320385.1 uncultured Atopobiaceae bacterium
TCACAGCTTGGCGGGACCCTCCCTGCTTGTCACCCCCCGGGGCGTCAACAACGTGTTGGCACACAACACTTAAGGATTGCCACCCATCCGCAAAATCGCGGTGAGTCCGCTTAAAGATCGCCACCCATCCGAAAAGAGGCCATGAGCTCGCTTAAAGATCGCCGCTCGTCCGCGGGAGCGGCTCGGGCGCGCCTAATGATCGCCGCCCATCCGAGGGGGCGAGCGTCGCGCCGTCGAGATGGGGCGGGATTCTTAAGCAAGGCACCGTCGCGGCGTTGGATGGGAGCGATTCTTTAAGCACGTCACGGCCCCGTTCCCGGATGAGGCGCACATCCTAAGCGTGGCGAAGCGTTCTTCTCGGATGGGGCGAGATTCTTAAGCACGGTCATGCCGCGCCGGCACTCCTGTGGGTAGAATCTGAGCGTGCGAGCACGGTGGTACACTCGTTCTCAGCCCCCGTCCGGAGACTTCTGACAGGAGATTGTCCCGTGAAGGTTCTCATCGTTCCCAACTACTCTCGCGCCGACGCGCTCGAGGGCGCGCGCCATCTCGAGGACTGGCTCGCCGACCAGGGCATCGACGCCGAATGGGCGCGTGACAAGAAGCTCTTTCCCGACGCGGAGGACTCCGCGGAGGGCTGCGAGCTCGTGGTCTCGCTCGGTGGCGACGGAACGCTGCTGCGCGCCGCGCGCATCGTGGGCTATGCTGGCACCCCCATCGTGGGCATCTCCTACGGCCACCTCGGGTTTCTCACCGCGGCCGGCCCCGAGGACCTCATCGTGACCGTCGCGGACGCGCTCGCGGGGGAGCTCCACGTGTCACGGCGCGCCACGCTCGACATCGAGTGCGCGTTCGAGGCCAAGGACGGCAGCACCTCCACGCGTCACTGCTTCGCGCTCAACGATTTTGCCATCTCGCGTGGCGGTGCCGGCAACATGGTCGAGTTCGACGTCTCCGTCTCCGGCAAGCACATCGACCGCCTGCGCGGGGACGGCTTCGTCGTCTCCACGGCCACCGGCTCGACCGGCTACGCGCTGGCTGCTGGCGGCCCCATCGTGACCCCCGAGTTCACGGGCATGGTGTGCGTGCCCATCGCCCCGCACACCATCATGGCCCGCGCCTTCCTCACCTCCCCCGCGGACGTCGTGGAGATCGAGATGAGCCCGGAGCGTCCCGTGATGCGCCACTTCTTCGCCGACGGCCAGCCCGTCCCGCGCGAGAAGGGCTCGCGCGGAGTGCGCGCCTGCGTGCGGCGGGGCCCGGGCGACATCGTCCTTCTCGACCGCAGCACGCAGAGCTTCTACGACTCGGTGTCGCGCGTCTTCTACGGACAGGTGGGAAAGTAGATGATCGACGAGCTCCACGTCCGCGACGTCGCCCTGATCAGGGACGCCGCCATCGAGCCCGCAGCGGGCCTCACCGTGCTCACGGGCGAGACGGGCGCCGGCAAGACCGCCCTGCTCTCCTCGATCAAGCTGCTGGTGGGGGAGCGCGCCGACGCGGGCATGGTCCGCGAGGGCGCGGCCTCCCTCGAGGTCGAGGGACGCCTGTTCCTGCGCGGCGACGACGAGGACGGCACCGTGGTGCGCCGCCGCGTGGGAGCCGACGGCCGCGGGCGCGTGGAGCTGAACGGCCACATGGCGAGCGTCCGCGAGCTGGCGGAGCGCGTGGGCGCCACCGTTGACCTCTGCGGCCAGCACGAGCACCAGCGGCTGCTCGCGCCCCAGACCCACGTGGAGGTGCTCGACTCCTGGGCGGGCGCTCCCGCGGCGGAGGCGCTGGCGGCGTATCGCGACGCGCTCGCGGCGTCCTCCGTCGCCGCGGCAGAGCTGGAGCGCGTGCGCGAGATGGGGCGCGCCACGGGGGAGCGGCTCGAGGAGGCCGCCTTCGTGCTGCGCCGCATCGACGAGGTGGACCCGCGCGCGGGGGAGCTCGAGGAGCTCGAGGCGCAGCTGCCGCGCGTGGAGCACGGCGAGGCCCTCATGGAGGCGGCCTCCGGTGCGCGCGAGCTGCTCTCCGGCGACGATGGTGCCTGCGACGCCCTCGGCGCCGCCGCGCGCGCCCTGCGCGACGCCGCGCGCTACGACGGGGCGCTCGAGCGATGGGCAAAGACGCTCGAGAGCTCGCTGATCGACGTGGAGGACGTGGCCGCCGAGCTGCGCGACTACGCCGACGAGGTGGACTTTGACCCGGAGGAGCTCGAGCGGGTGCAGACGCGCCTCTCCGCGCTCGAGGGCCTCATGCGCGCGTACGGCCCGCGCATGGTCGACGTGCTCGCGCGGCGCGACGAGGCCCGCGAGGTCGTCGCCGCGGCGAGCGACGGCGGCGAGCTCGAGCGCCGCGCCGCCGAGGAGCTGGCGCGCCGCGAGGACGAGCTCGCCCGCGCCGCGGACGCCCTCGATGCCGTCCGCGCCTCCGCGGCGCCGCGCCTTGCGGCGGCCGTGACCGAGCAGATGGCCTTCCTCGAGATGGGGACGGCGGAGCTCGAGGTCGCGTGCGAGCGCCTTCCGCGCGCGGAGTGGACGCGCTCTGGCCCCTCGCGCGTGGAGTTCCTCTACCGTCCCGCGGCGGGGCTCACCGCGCGCCCGCTGCGCAAGATCGCCTCGGGCGGCGAGGTCAGCCGCGTGATGCTTGCGGTGAAGGTGGTCCTCGGCGCGTCCGACGACTGCGAGACGCTCGTCTTTGACGAGGTCGACGCAGGCGTGGGCGGCGCCACGGCCGTCGCGCTCGCGAGCGTGCTGGCGCGCCTGGCAGCCACGCACCAGGTCATCGTGGTCACCCACCTCGCGCAGGTGGCGGTGGCGGCCGAGCGCCACTACCTCGTCCGCAAGAGCGGGGGAGAGCTGCCCGAGACCACCCTCACGCAGATCTCCGGCGAGGACCGCGTCGCGGAGGTCGCGCGCATGCTCTCCGGCGACACCGGCGCGGCGAGCCGCGACCTCGCCCGCGAGATGCTTGCGGCGCGCGCCGCGCGCTGACGTGCGGGAGATTGACGTTCTTCTCGATAAAACCGTCGCGTTGCCGCACCTCACGCGTTGATGTGCGGAAACATGACGCTTTGCCCACCAAAACCGTCGCGTTGCCGCACCTCGGCCCTCCGGCTTCCGCGTTGTGCCAGAATGACGGCAGCACACGATGAGAGGAGCACGCATGGCCGAGAGGAACGCGCGGCGTGAGAGCCGCGCCGAGCAGGCACGTCGTCACATCGAGGATATGGAGCGTCGCTTCTCCGCGGAGATCTCCCGCGCCGCCGCGCACGCCTGCGTCTACGACGGTGCGCCCGCCCGCGCCGTCGAGGGTGTCGTGCCCACGGTGACCGTCGTCAACGAGGACGGCGTCTCGGCCGTGCTCGCCCGCGGGCGCGGCCTGGCGTCCGCCTGCGATCTGGCGGTTTTGGACTTTGCCTCGTTCACTCGGCCCGGCGGCGGCTACGACCGCGGAGCCTGGGGCCAGGAGCAGGCACTCTGCGCCTCGAGCTTCCTCTTCAACGTCCTTTCCGAGAAGGGCGGCTGGTACGCCGAGAACCGCCGCCGCTTTGTCAACTGCGAGCTCTACCGCAACCGCGCGCTCGCGGTGCCGCGCGTTCGCTTTGAGCGCGACGGCTTCCACTCCTACGCCGACGTCATCGTGGCCGCCGCGCCCAACGCCCGACGCGCCCGCGAGGAGTACCGTGTCTCCGACGACGCCCTTCTCGCCGCCCTTCGCGACCGCGTGCGCCTGGTGATGGCGGTCGCCGACGACCTGGGTCATGAGAAGCTCGTCCTGGGCGCCTTCGGCTGCGGCGTCTTTGGCTGGGAGGCGGCAGCGGTGGCGGAGGCCTTCCGTGCGGAGCTCGCACGCGGCACGCACGCGGCCCGCGAGGTCACCTTTGCGATCCCGCGCGGACGCGCCGACGAGAACCTCGAGGTCTTCGAGCACGCGCTGGCCACCTTCCCCGACCCCAACCCCGCGCCGTACGTGACCCGCGCCGAGCGCGCCGCCGCAGCCGCCCAGGCCGCCGCCGCGCCCGCGGAGGACGAGGACGACTGGCGGAAGTACCTCTAGCGGGCCCGCGTTCTTCTCGTCCGGCCGTGCCCACATGCTCGCCGCCTCGGCGCGTCACGCCGCCGCCTCGGCGTCCCCGGCCGGCGCCGGCCCCGCCTGCCGAGCTTGGTTTCAGCGATGTGGCAAAGTGTTTCGCGTTCGCGTCAGATTGGGCGGGCGCGCCCGGGACGCCCGGCGACCCGCGCTACTATGGAGACCCGTGGGAAGCGAACAGCGCGACTACGGGAGGGTCACAGCACATGGCAAAGCACATCTTCGTAACCGGCGGCGTCGTCTCGTCTCTGGGCAAGGGCATCACCGCGGCATCTCTGGGCCGCCTGCTCAAGTCCCGGGGCTACAGCGTCATGATGCAGAAGGCGGACCCCTACCTCAACGTGGACCCGGGCACGATGAGCCCGTTCCAGCACGGCGAGGTCTTCGTGACCGAGGACGGCTACGAGTCCGACCTCGACCTCGGCCACTACGAGCGCTTCATCGACGAGAACCTCACGCGCAACTCCAACTTCACGACGGGCGCCATCTACCAGGACCTCATCTCCCGCGAGCGCGCCGGCGACTTCCTCGGCGGCACCGTGCAGGTCGTCCCGCACGTGACCGACGCCATCAAGGAGCGCTTCTGGCGCATCGAGGAGCAGACCGGCGCGGACGTGGTCATCACCGAGCTCGGCGGCACCATCGGCGACATCGAGGGCCAGGCCTTCGTGGAGGCCATCCGCCAGTTCAGAAACGACAAGGGCACGGAGGACTGCTGCCTGATCCACGTGAGCCTGGTGCCCTACATCGCCGCCGCCCACGAGCTCAAGTCCAAGCCCACGCAGCACAGCGTCCGCGAGATGCGCTCCTTCGGCCTGCAGCCCGACTTCATCGTCTGCCGCTCCGACCGCGAGGTGGGCGCCGGCCTGCGCGCCAAGATCGCGAGCTTCTGCGACGTACCGGCCGACCACGTCTTCGAGAACGCCGACCTCCCCTCGATCTACGACGTGCCGGCGCACCTCGCCGAGCAGGGCTTTGACGTCAAGGTCTGCGAGCGGCTGGGCCTTGAGCCGCGCGAGAGCCACATGGAGGGCTGGTACCGCTTCACGAGCGCGATGCACGCGGCCAACGACCGCGCCGACGTCACCCGCATCCGCGTGGTGGGCAAGTACACCCAGCTGCCCGACGCCTACCTCTCCGTCATCGAGGCGCTGCACCACTCCGGCGTACTCTTTGGGCGCCACGTGGACATCCGCCTGGTGGACGGCGAGGCCCTCACCGAGAAAAACGTCGAGGCGGAGCTCGGCGACGCCGACGGCATCCTCGTGCCCGGGGGCTTTGGCCTGCGCGGCATCGAGGGCAAGATCTGCGCCGTGCGCCGCGCGCGCACGATGGGCGTCCCGTACCTCGGCGTGTGCCTGGGCCTGCAGGTGGCCGTCTGCGAGTTTGCCCGCGACGTCTGCGGCCTGGACGGCGCGAGCTCCACGGAGTTCGACGCCCAGACCCCGCATCCCGTGATCGACCTCATGCCCGACCAGGAGGGCGTCACCGAGAAGGGCGCGACCATGCGCCTGGGCGCCTACCCGTGCGCTGTCAGGCCCGGGACCCTGGCCGAGGAGGCCTACGGCGAGAGCCTCGTCCAGGAGCGCCACCGTCACCGCTTCGAGGTCAGCAACGCCTATCGCGACCGCCTCGAGGCGGCGGGCCTGGTGCTCTCGGGCCTCTCCCCGGACGGCAGGCTCGTCGAGATGGTCGAGCTTCCCGAGGACGTGCACCCCTGGTTCGTCGCGAGCCAGGCGCACCCTGAGTTCAAGAGCCGTCCGGACCGTCCCGCCCCGCTCTTCCGCGAGTTCGTGCGCGCCGCGATCGCCCACCACGAGGGCGTTGCCCGGCACGACGTGAGGCCGCTGGACTAGGGGGGGCGATGGAGCTCGAGCGTGCGCGCAGGGAGTACCTGGGATACCTCTCTGTGGAGCGGGGGAGCTCGGGCAACACCGTCGAGGCCTACGGGCGCGACCTCGCGCGCTACGTGGGGTGGCTCGCCGAGCGGGGCGTGCGCGACCCCGAGGACGTCACGCGCGAGCTCGTGGAGGAGCACGTCGCCGCCCTCGTGGGGGTGGGCCTGGCGCCGGCCTCCGTCGAGCGCGCGGTCTCGGCGGTCAAGGGCTTCCATCGCTTCATGGTCGCCGACGGCATCTGCGAGGCATTTCCGACCTCGGACCTGCCGCTGCCGGCAAAGCCCGCGCGCCTGCCGGACGTGATCTCGGTCGACGACGCCGCGCGCCTGCTCGACCAGCCCTTCCCGCAGACGCCCGCCGGCCTGCGCGACCATGCGATCCTCGAGGTCCTCTACGGCTGCGGCCTGCGCGTGAGCGAGCTCACCGGCCTCGACCTGCGCACGACGCTTCTCGACGAGGGGCTGCTGCGCGTCTTTGGCAAGGGCGAGAAGGAGCGCGTGGTCCCGGTCCTGGGCACGGCGGCCGAGGCACTCGCGGCCTACCTCGAGCGCGGCCGCGGGGCGCTCGTAGGGCGCCGTCCCACGCAGGCCGTCTTCCTCAACGTCCGCGGCGACCGCATCTCCCGCCAGTCCGTCCATGCGATCGTCGAGAAGTACGGGCGGGTCGCGGGCCTCAGGGGCCTGCACCCGCACACGCTGCGCCACAGCTTCGCGACGCACCTGCTCGAGGGCGGCGCGGACCTGCGCGTGGTGCAGGAGCTGCTGGGCCACGCCAACGTGGACACGACGCAGCTCTACACCCACGTGGACCGCACCCACATCAGGCGCGTGTACCTCGCGGCGCACCCCCGCGCCCGGGAGTAGGCACGCCGTCCTTCTCGGCTGCCGCGCGATCTCAAGACCAAGGTACTTCTCGCCCAATGACCTGCCATCCGGCGCTCTCGCCCCTGTGTGCATAAAGATCTCGGCCTATCCGAGAAATCTCCTCGCCTGTGCCTAAAGATCCCGTCCTATCCGAGAAACCTCCTCGCCTGTGCTTAAAGATCGCCTCGCGTTCCGGCGTGGGCGCCCCGCCTGCATAGAGAGCCGCGCCCGTCCGCGGTCCTGCCACGTATCTGCTTAAGGATCGCGGCCCATCCTGAAAGAGCGGCTGCCGATAAGGACGTGTCCTCTGGGATGGGCCGCGATCTTTAAGCGCGTCGGGGGCGGAGTTTCGGACGGGAGCCAATCATTGATATGTAATTCCCGTTGTCAATAGTCATGGGAAAATCCCGGGCGGGCGTCCCCGCCCGGGGTCTCCCCCTGTGG
>CALUHH010000050.1 GCA_944320385.1 uncultured Atopobiaceae bacterium
ATCCCATATCCGGTTTTCAAGGTTCCCATCAAAAGTCTCCGGAATTACCCTTGACTCCTAATAGCAGGTCTCTCGTAAGAGTCGGATATGACCTGGTAGAGCAGGCGCGCGCCGTCGACGTCGAAGGGGACGTAGCCGAACTCGTCGAGGACCACGAGGCCCGCCCTGCCGACGTCCGCCAGCAGCCTGTCGAGCGTCCCCTCGCGCTTGGCCTTGCCGAGCCGCAGCACCAGCGTCGCCGTCTGGAAGAACCGCACCGGCACCCCGCGCCGGGTCGCCTCGATGCCGAGGGCCGTCGCCACGTGGGTCTTGCCGCGGCCGGTCGGGCCGTGGAGGACGAGGTCCTCGGCGCGCCCGACGAAGTCGATCGAGAGCATCTCGTCTCGGCCCCAGCCCTCGGGGAAGCGCACGTTCGACCAGTCGAACCCCTCCACGGCCTTGGGCACGGGGAAGCGGGCCTGGCGCAGCAGCCTCGCCCGCTTCGACCGCTCGCGGGACTCGAGCTCGCACGCGAGCATCCCCGAGCACGCGGCGACCTGGCCCGGGGTCGCGGTCTCGAGGAACCACGCCACCGTCGCCCTCGATATGGACAGCGACCCGGCGCGCGAGGAGAACCCCTCGCGCTCCTCCTCGGTCAGCCTAGGCACTGGCGGCGCCCCCCTCCAGCAGCTCGAAGGCCCGGTCGTGCCCCGCGAGGTCGACCGGCTCGTCGTACTCGACGGACGCGTCGCCGGCGGCCGCCCTGGCGGCGGCGAGCTCGAGGGTGGCGGCGTCCACGCCGCCGGTGGCCCCCGGCGAGCGCAGCGCGCCCTCCACCGTCGCCGACCAGCCCCGGCGGGCGCCCGCGTCGCGCAGCGCCCTGAGGTCGGCTCCGAGGTCGGCGGGCGCCCCCGGGTCGAGGAACGCCACGAGCCCCTCGGGCAGCGATCCGCGCACGACGCCGTCGCGCCAGCCGCCCGGGCGCACGCAGAGCAGCCCCGGCCGCAGCGTGGGGTCGGCGGAGTCCGTCGGCGCGTCGCCCCACTCGCGCGGGTGCTCGGCGACGACCTCGCCCCCGGCGCCGACGACCGCGGCGTCGGAGGCGCCCATCGCGACGGCGACCTCGCGGGAGGCGTTGGCGGGCCCCGCCGAGCAGCGGTGCTCGCCGCCGGCCCCGAGCGAGCCCTGCTCGTCGCACCTCCTGGTGAGCCACGTGTCGCACGCGAACGGCGCCGCGGGCAGCGGCGAGAGCGCCGCGCGGTCGTCCCCGAAGAGCCCGGACTCGGGCGCGCCCCTGCGGTAGTGCGGCTTGCCGTCGGAGAGCCCCAGGCACGCGCCGAGCAGCCTCCCGTTGTAGGCCCTCACGTCCCAGACCTGCGGGACCGGGACGAAGAGGTTGCGCCTGAGCGTCCCGACCTCGTTCTCCACGGAGCCCCTCTCGTTCCCGGAGTGGGGGTTGGCGAAGCTGTAGTCGAGGCCGTAGTGCGCGGCGAACCGGCGGAAGAGCGCCGAGGTCCTCATCTCGGCGCCGACCCTGCGGCCGACCTCGGTGGCGTTGTCGAACACGGCCCGCAGCGGCACGCCCCCGAGGAACTCGAAGACGTCGCGGAGCCCCCGGCAGACGCACTCCGCGGTCTCGCCCCAGAAGACCTGCGCGAGCCCCACGTTGGAGTGCGGGAACGCGACCGCGAGGAAGTGGCCGCGCGTGACGACGCCGCGCACGCGGAAGTCCGCCTGCCCGAAGTCGACCTGGCACTCGCCCGGGAGCCAGTCGAGCAGGAGGAACCCCTGCGCCTCGCGGGCGTCGAGCTCGGCGGCGAGCTCCTCGCGCCTGCGCTTGACGTACCTCTGGACGGTCGTGTAGGAGCCCGCGAAGCCCCTCTCCCCGACGAGGCGGTCGAAGACCCTCCTCGCGGTGTGGCGCTGCTTGAACCAGCAGCGCCTGTCCTCGAGCAGCCACGAGTCGACCAGCGCCGCGAAGGGCTCGAGCAGGGGCGACTCGGGCGCCCTGCCGACCGCCGGCGGCCTCTCGGAGAGGTCGGTCTCCCTCAGGTACCTCCTCACCGTGGGCTCGGAGACCCCGGTGTCCCGGGCGATCGAGGCGACGCTCGCGCCGCCCCTCCCGAGCCTTCTGATATCGTCGATCTTGTCCACGCCGATCATTTCCTCTCTGGCCCCCAATCGTCGCAACCGAAGCAGCGACAACGGTAGGCCGAACGGGACGGTCGGCGTGCCCGCGCTCAGACCCGAAACTTTTTCGCGCTCATTCCAGAAAATCCACCGCGCTCAAACCCGCAATACAGAGGCTATCAAACACACACGGCCTCGTAGTCGCCCATCTTGCCGAGTGAACCGCGCCTGGAGGCGGTAGCGACAGCGGCTTCGTGCAGGGAATCCCGCCAGCCACATTAACCCGTCGCCCGCGAAAGACGTCGAGCTAGAGAAAAGGACCTATTTCCCGTCATGGATTGGGTTTACCAGCATGACTAGAGTCCTGGTGTAATTGGCTGGATCACCGTTCCGGGAACCGGTATCGACCTACCCGTCCGCCAAGCTCCTTCTTCAGCTCCAGCCTAGTATCTGACTCGCGCCGCTATAAGCGAAAGCCGAAGAGATGCGTCTTAGCCAAGAAAATAAGGTTAGCCTTATCCTACTGCATAATTCGTGTGTTATAGTTAGATGTCTCTAACTTTTTGGGGGCGATAGCCATGCACGAACGCAAGGACTTCTGGGACAAGAACGCCGGTCGGTACGACCGTTTCATGCGAAACGACCGGGCGGCGTATGAGAAGATGTATGGGCTGATCCGGCCGGTGGTGAAAGCAAAAACCGTACTGGAAGTTGCCACCGGCACGGGGCTTATCGCAAAGAGCATCGTGGATGCGGCGGCGCACATCGAGGCTACGGACGCTTCTGCAAAGATGATCCTTGAAGCAGGGCGGGGCAATCAATCCGCGAAGCTGCACTTTTCCGTACAAGATATGTTCCGCCTGCCCTATGCACAGAAGTCCTTCGAAGCGGTGATCGCGTCCAACGCGCTTCACATAGTGCCGCATCCGGAAAAGGCCCTGCAAGAAATAAGGCGGGTACTGAAGGACGACGGCGTGCTCATCGCGCCAACCTTCACCCACGCGGGGAACTCGATTTCCGGCAAGGCAAAAGCCTTTTTCATGAGCATGGCGGGATTTCCCCTCCACAGCAGGTGGACAAGCGAGGAATACCTGCGTTTCCTGCGTCAAAACGGCTGGGCGGTGCAGAAAAGCGCGGTGCTGAAGGCCTCGTTCCCGTTGACCTATGCGGAATGCACGAAATCGGAGGGGCCAGATGTCGTTCTTTGAAAACACCCGCAAGCCCGTGGGCCTCGGCGGAAAACTTATGGTTGCCATGATGAATCTGGGCCACAGCCCTGTGGCGCGGTGGGGACTTCGATTTCTACGGCTTGCGCCAAACGCCAAGGTGCTGGATTGCGGCTGCGGCGGCGGGGCGAACATAAAACGGCTGCTGAAAAAATGCCCGCATGGCGTCGTCAAGGGCATCGACTATTCACCCGTCAGCGTGGAGAAGGCTAGAAAGCTCAACCGAACTGCAATTCAGGAGAAGCGTTGCGCCGTTCTGCAGGGCAGCGTGGCGGATATGGCGTTTGAGGATAGCTGCTTCGATGCCGCCACGGCCTTTGAGACCGTCTATTTCTGGCCTGATTTGCCCCGATGCTTCCGTGAGGTCCGGCGGACGCTGAAGCCAGGCGGGACAATTCTTATCTGCAACGAGAGCAATGGCGATACGGACAAGGACGAGAGGTGGACGCAGATCATCGGCGGCATGACCATCTACAAGGACATTGAATTAAAGGCGTGTCTGGAGCAGGCGGGTTTTCACGAGGTGCAGATACGCAAAAAGAAAAGGTGGCTCTGCGTCACGGCGCGGAAGTAGGGGTATCAAGCACGGGCATTTTCGCATCCATCCTGCACATGGCGATAGGCATGACGGCCATAGCGGCTGTGTTGGCGGCAATCATGACATTTTTTATTCACTGAGGAAGAAACCTATGAAATGCAAAATTGAGAAAAACACCGTGCAGGAGACGCTGATCCTCCCGCTGTATTCCCGGAAGCTGTGTACGGAGCTGTACCCGAACCTTTACAAGGATGAAACAGCGGCTCGTCTGCTCGACCAGATCGACTACGACTTTTCAGAGGCAGAGAAAAACTCCCGCAGCCTGATGCAGCGCTTTGGTGCGCTGGAGGTGGCCATGCGGCAGGGTGATCTTGCTTTCGAGGTGCGGGATTACCTGAAAGGCCACCCCAATGCGGCGGTGGTCAATCTGGGCTGTGGGCTGGACAACACCGGCAGAACCTGCGACAACGGTAGATGCAAGATCTACAATCTGGACTTCCCGGATGTGATTGCCCTGCGGCAGCAGCTGCTGCCCGCCGAGGATCGAGAACATAATATCCCCTGCGATCTGAAAGACACCGCATGGTTCGGCAAAATCGATGCCTCCGGCGGGGCGGTGTTCTTTGCCTCCGGGGTGTTCTATTACTTTCTGACCCAGCAGGTCCGGGAACTGGTGCGGGAGATGGCGGACGCTTTCCCCGGCGGTGTGCTGGTCTTTGATGCTGCCAATCGAACGGCAGTAAAGATGATCGCAAAAACATGGCTTAAGACTGCAAAAATCAAGGATGTGGGGGCATATTTTGCGGTTTCGGATGCCGCCAAGGAAATCGGCACGTGGAACAGCCGTCTGCAGGTCACAAGTCGCGGCTATATGCTGGGTTACAACGATTTGAGAGACCCTTCTGTCAGCGGCTTTTTCCGGTTTCTCGCAAGGGTCGGTGACAACGGGATGAAAATGCAAATCGTGAAAATAAGATTTTGAGAGTCAAAAAAGAAGCGCATTCACTTTGATGTTGAAGAAGACGGCTTTCACGGCGCGTATTGGGCGTGCAAGGACACACATACAGCAGCGGGCACGGATTCGATTGAAACCGTGCCCGCTATCTGATACTATATTATTTTATCGAACGTCTGTTCTATTCCCACTCAGTAAGTGAAAAGTGGATTCCCACGTGCGCTCGTCTACGTGGCCTACCGTCGTCTCCCCATTCACCGAATTCGGACGATTTCCGGGTACCCGAGTTGAACTCAAATTGAACTCAACGCCAACTCGTCCCAACCATTAATTGGAATACATGCCATCAATCCTTGCGCCCGCCGGCTACTCCCGTTCTACGAATTGACGAAACAATGGATTTTACGCGATGCTCAGTGTCAGGGAATAGCCTCGCCTCGTTAACTCCAATGCTGTCAAGCTGGACAAGAATATCCTGCTTTATCTCTGCCGGGATTATGTAGCGAATATCAATCAGCCTCTCGTAATCGTTCCTTACCTCATCGGGAAACATGAACACTCCCTCCCCGTAGCCTGGATCATGTCTTTTCACAAAGGGAGTTAAACACAGAAGAAACGCTCCTTGCTGAGCAGCAATTCGATCGTTCGAGTACTCCGGTAGAAAGAAAAATGGTCTCGCTTTCTCCGACAACATGTGCTCAACAGCTAAACGTGCATCAAAAGAAAACCTGCCATCCGATTGTCGGACAGCCTCTATTAAAGCATCTCTCCACGAGTTAGGAAGACGATATGAGAAAGCCATTGAGGGGTCGCCTCCCCGCGGCATACCTGGTCGCGGGCTGGGCGGGAACAATGGTGTTGTATCGTCACCTGCGGTGCCGCCGTACCGCACGTATGGGAGGAGGCTCCCCCATGGCACATGTTACCTCCATCGGCCTCGACGTACACGCCCGCTCCGTCTCCGCGTGCGCCTTCGACCCCTTCACGGGGGAGGTGACGCAGAAGGCCTTCGGCACCGACGCCGGGGAGATCGCGGAGTGGATCAAGGGCTTTGAGGGCCCCAAGGCCGTGTACGAGAGCGGCCCGACCGGCTTCGCGCTCTGCAACGGGCTGCGCGCCCTCGGGGTCGACTGCGTCGTCGGCGCCGTCTCGAAGATGCAGCGGCCGGCGGCCGACAGGCGCAGGAAGAACGACCGGCGCGACGCCGCGTTCCTCGCGCGGCTGCTCGCGACGCACAACGTCGTCGAGGTCTGGGTGCCGCCTGCCGAGGTCGAGGCCGCGCGCGACCTGTCCCGCTCGCTCGACGACGCGCGGGAGGACCTGCAGCGCGCCCGCCAGCGCCTCTCCAAGTTCCTGCTCAGGCGCGGCCACGTCTTCGACGAGGTCGACGCCCTCGGGCGCAGGCGCGGCGCGTGGACCGTCGCCTTCTGGCGGTGGGTCCGGGGGCTCAGGTGATACCGTCAACGTACTTTTCGCCAATCGCGCAAAAGAATCGGCGCCGGTCGCGCAAACGGACTTTCGCCAGTTT
>CALUHH010000051.1 GCA_944320385.1 uncultured Atopobiaceae bacterium
AAGCAGCTGCTCATGGTCGGCGGCGTCGAGCGCTACTACCAGGTCGCCAAGTGCTTCCGCGACGAGGACCTGCGCGCCGACCGCCAGCCCGAGTTCACGCAGGTGGACATCGAGATGAGCTTTGTCGAGCAGGACGACGTCATGGGCGCGCTCGAGGACGTGCTGGCCGACGCGTTCGGCCGCATGGGCGTCGAGATGCCCACGCCGCTGCGCCGCCTGGACTACTGGGACGCGATGGACACCTACGGCTCCGACAAGCCCGACACCCGCTTTGGCATGGAGCTCCACGACGTGACGTCGATCTTCTCGGCCTCCAAGTTCAAGCTCTTTGCGAGCGCCGCCGCCACGGAGGGCCAGTACGTCAAGGCCATCAACGCCAAGGGCGCCGGCGCCTGGCCGCGCGCGCAGATCGACAAGCTCGCCAACGTGGCCGCCGAGTTTGGCGCCAAGGGCCTGGCATGGATCGCCTTCCGCGAGGACGGCTCCGTCAACAGCCCGATCGTCAAGTTCTTCTCCGACGAGGAGATGGCGGCGCTGCGCGAGGAGATGGGCGTCGAGCTGGGCGACCTCGTGATGTTTGCCGTGGCCGACCGCAAGGGCGCCGACGAGATCCTCGGCGGCATGCGCCTGCACATGGCAAACGCCCTCGGCATCGAGCGCGCGGGCCACGACTTCCTCTGGGTTGTGAACTTCCCGCTGTTCCACTGGGACGACGAGGCCAAGCGCTACGAGGCCGAGCACCAGCCCTTCACCCTGCCCACCGAGCTCGACGTCGAGAAGATCAAGGCGGACCCGCTGTCCATCGGCTCGGCCACGTACGACTTCGTCATGGACGGCTGCGAGGCGGGCGGCGGCGGCATGCGCATCCACAACTCGCAGATGCAGCTCGACATGCTCGAGCTCATGGGCTTCTCGATCGAGGGCGCCCGCGAGCAGTTTGGCTTCCTGATGGACGCGCTCGAGTTCGGCGCGCCCCCGATGGGCGGCTTTGCGCTCGGCCTCGACCGCGTGTGCATGCTGCTGGCCGGCGAGGACTCCATCCGCGACGTCATGGCGTTCCCCAAGACGTCCTCGGGCTCTGACCTCATGTCCGACGCCCCGAGCGAGGTCTCCGGCAAGCAGCTCAAGGAGGTCTCCCTCCGCCTCCTGTAAATTGTGTCAATTGGGCGCGTGACAATAAGGACAGGTTGAATTGTCACGCGCCCGAGAAGACACGTCCCCAATTATCAGAAAAGTTTGATATCGGGTCCGTCTTCGCCGCATGCGGGGGCGGGCCTGATTACGTTGTGTACACTCCCCGGAGTTGTGCGCACTTCTCGGCGGTGTGTACACTGCCTTAACGGATCTTCTCGGCATTTGTGCAGGTAGATGGCCTGGCGAGAAGTGCGCACAACGCCGGGGAGTGTACACAACCCCGGGGAGTGCGCACAACGCCGGAGAAGAACCTTGACACGTCAACGTAGCGGCGTATTCTTGCTGTGACAACAGTTGACATATCAAGGAGTAGTGATGGCAGAGCCCGGAGCGTCCCTCGAGGACTTCCACATGCGCCTGATGCGCGCCTTCCACGCGCAGCGCACCTACCTGCGTCCCAAGGTCGACGAGCTGGGGCTCGGTCCCGGCCAGCCCAAGCTGCTCGTCTACCTCGCCGTCCACGGGCCGTCGAGCCAGCGCGAGCTCGCCGCGTTCTTCGAGTGCGACCCGGGTGCGGTCTCCCGCATGCTCGACTCGCTGGAGCGCGCCGGCTTCGTGACCTCGGCGCCCGGGCGCGACCGCCGCACCAAGGTCGCCGAGCTCACGGAGGCGGGCCGTGCCGCGGCGCACGCCTGGGACGAGGTCTGCGCCGCCGAGCAGGACGTCATGCTCGCGGGCTTCACCGCCGAGGAGCGCGCCGTCTTCGCCGACCTTCTCGGCCGCGCCCGCGAAAATCTCTGGCACGCGATCGACGAGCGGGGGGAGCGCTGATGGACGGGGTGCGCCTCATCGCCCGCTACCTGGGCTCCTATCGCCGGGACTTCCTCGTGGCCGTGCTCTGCGTGGCAGTGGAGACGTCGCTCGAGCTCGTCATCCCGATGCTCATGGCAAACGTCGTCGACGACGGCATCCTCGCGGGCGACCTCGACGCCGTCATCATGAACGGCGGCCTGATGCTGGTCTTCTCGTTCTTCTCGCTTGCCCTGGGCTTTCTCTACGCGCGCTTCTCGGCCCGCGCGGCCATGGGGCTAGGCGCGCGCCTGCGCGAGGCCGAGTACGCCCACGTGCAGGAGTTCTCCTTCGCAAACCTCGACGACTTCGAGAGCTCCTCGCTGGTCACGCGCCTCACGACCGACGTCACCGTGATCCAGAACGCCCTGGTCTCGGGTACCCGCCCGCTCGTGCGCGGCCCCGTGATCCTGGTCATGGGCCTGATCTTTGCCGCGGTCATGTCCGCCGAGCTCGCCGTGGTCTTCTTCGTGGTGATGCCGGTCCTCGCCGTGGCGATGTTTTTCGTGGTGCGGCGCGTGGGCCCGCTCTACCGCGTGCTCCAGGGCGCGATGGACCAGCTCAACGATGCCCTGCAGGAGGACCTCGCCGCCATCCGCGTGATCAAGGCCTACGTTCGCGAGGGCCACGTCGCCGAGCGCTTCGAGGCCGTGAACGGGCGGCTCGCCTCCACGGCCACGCGCACCTTCCGCACCGCGGTGCTCAACACGCCCATCTTCCAGGGGACGATGTACACCACCTGCGTGGCCATCCTCTGGTTTGGCGGGCAGATGATCCTCGCCGGGACGCTCCAGGTGGGGACCTTCACCGGCTTCATGAGCTACGTCCTGCAGATCGTGAACTCGCTCATGATGATCTCCAACGTCTTCTTGCTGCTCGCCCGCGCCGTGACGAGCATCGAGCGCGTGGGCGAGGTGCTCGACGAGCGGCCCACCATCGCCTCGCCCGAGCGCGCGCTGGCGGAGGTCCCGGACGGCTCGGTCCGCTTTGACCACGTGTGCTTCAAGTACGCTCAGGATGCCGAGAAGAACGTGCTGGAGGACATCTGCCTCGACCTGCCGGCGGGGTCGACCGTCGGGGTCCTCGGCGGCACCGGCTCGGGCAAGACCACGCTCGTGCAGCTCGTCGCGCGCCTCTACGACGCGACCTCGGGGGTCGTGAGCGTGGGAGGGCACGACGTGCGCGCCTACGACCTCGCGACCCTGCGCGACGCGGTGGGCGTGGTGCTGCAGAAGAACGTGCTCTTCTCGGGCACCGTCCGCGAGAACCTCGCCTGGGGCGACTCCGCGGCGACCGACGAGCAGATGCTCGAGGCGTGCCGGCTCGCCTGCGCCGACGAGTTCCTCGACCGCATCGGCGGCCTCGACGGCGACCTCGGCCAGGGCGGGGCGGGCGTCTCCGGCGGCCAGCGCCAGCGCCTGTGCATCGCGCGCGCCCTGCTCAAGCACCCGCGCGTCCTGATCTTCGATGACTCCACGAGCGCCGTGGACATGGCCACGGACGCCAAGATCCGCGCCAACCTCGCCGGGCTTGCGGACGTGACCAAGATCGTGATCGCCCAGCGCGTGGCCTCCGTGATGGACTCCGACCTGATCGTCGTGCTCGACGAGGGGCGGGTCCATGCGGTGGGCACCCACGAGGAGCTTCTTTCCAGCGACACCATCTATCAGGAGATCTACGAGTCCCAGGTGGGCTCGGGGATCAGCGGGGAGGTGGCGTAGATGCCCGCGCGCCAGACCGCCGCGCCCGCGCGGCCCAAGAACCTGCTCACGACCCTGCGTCGTCTCCTCGGCTACATGAGTCACGCGCGCTGGCGCCTGCTTGTGGTGGCGGTGCTCGTCTGCGTGGCGGGCCTCGCCAACCTCGTGGGGACGTTCATGATCAAGCCCGTGGTCAACGCCGTGGGGGAGGGCGACTACGAGGGGTTTGTGCGGCTCGTGGGCCTCACGGCCGTCATCTACGTGCTGGGCGTGGCGTCGGCCGCCGGCTACACGCAGACGATGGTGCGCGCCGCGCAGAAGGTCGTCTTTGACATCCGGCGCGACCTCTTCGCCCACATCGAGCGGCTGCAGCTCTCCTTCTTTGACCGCATGCGCCACGGCGACGTGATGAGCTACTTCACCAACGACGTGGACACGGTCTCCGAGGCGCTCAACAACAGCTTCGCCAACCTCGTGCAGGCGGCGGTGCAGATCGTGGGCACGCTCACCCTGCTTCTGGTCCTGGACTGGCGCCTCACGCTGATCACGGTGGCCTGCGACGTCGCCATCGCGCTCTACGTGCGGTTCTCGGGCGGTCGCAGCAGGAGGTTCTTCTCGCGCCAGCAGGCGGAGCTTGCGGGCCTCGACGGCTACGTGGAGGAGATGATCTCGGGGCAGAAGGTCGTCAAGGTCTTCAACCACGAGGCCGCCAATCTGATGCGCTTCCGCGGGCTCAACGAGCGGCTGCGCGAGGCGGGGACCTCGGCGCAGGCGTACGCCTCCACGATGGTGCCGGTGACGGTGTGCGTGGGCTACGTCAACTACGCGATCGTGACCATCGTGGGCGCGCTGCTCGCCCTGGGCGGCTCGATGGACGTGGGGTCGCTCGCGAGCTACCTCGTCTTCGTGCGGCAGGCGGTGGCGCCGATCAACCAGTTCACGCAGCAGGGCAACTTCCTGCTCACGGCGCTCGCGGGCGCGGAGCGGATCTTCTCCGTGATGGAGCTTGCGCCCGAGGTGGACGAGGGCGTCGTGCGCCTGGAGCACGCAAACGACGTGGAGGCCGCGCGCGTGGCGGCGGGAGCTGCGGGCTGGGCGTGGCTGATCGACGGCGAGCACGTGCCGCTCCAGGGCGACGTGCGCTTCTACGACGTGGACTTTGGCTACGAGGAGGGGCAGACCGTGCTCGCGGGCCTCACGCTCTACGCCAAGCCGGGGCAGAAGATCGCCTTCGTGGGCTCCACGGGCGCGGGCAAGACCACGATCACCAACCTCATCAACCGCTTCTACGAGACGCGCTCCGGCGTGATCACCTACGACGGCATCGACGTGCGCGACATCGAGAAGGAGAGCCTGCGCCGCTCGCTTGGCATCGTGCTGCAGGACACGCACCTCTTTGCGGGGACCATCGCCGACAACATCCGCTTTGGCAAGCTCGACGCCACCGACGAGGAGGTCCGCGCGGCGGCGCGCGTGGCCAACGCCGACGGCTTCATCTCGCGCCTTCCGCGCGGATACGACACGCCGGTGGTGGCCGACGGTGCCAACCTCTCACAGGGCCAGCGCCAGCTTCTGGCCATCGCGCGCGCCGCGGTGGCGGACCCGCCGGTGCTCATCCTCGACGAGGCCACCTCGAGCATTGACACGCGCACCGAGGCGCTCATCCAGCGCGGCATGGACGGCCTCATGGCCGGGCGCACGGTCTTCGTGATCGCGCACCGGCTCTCGACGGTGCGCAACGCCGATGCCATCATGGTGCTCGAGCACGGGCGGATCGTGGAGCGCGGCACGCACGAGGAGCTTCTCGCCCTGCGCGGCGAGTACTGGCAGCTCTGGACGGGCGCGAA
>CALUHH010000052.1 GCA_944320385.1 uncultured Atopobiaceae bacterium
AGTGGTGCGACTCCCAGGCCCCGCTCTTCCAGGACCTCTGGCGCGAGCTCGAGGTCTCCAACGACGACTTCATCCGCACCACCGAGCCGCGCCAGCACCACGCGGTCCAGTACCTCTGGGACCGCATGCTCGAGTCCGGCTACCTCTACAAGGGCTCCTACGACGGCTGGTACTGCGTGCCGGAGGAGACCTACTTCACCGAGACCCAGGTCGAGAAGGCCGACGAGGAGCGCGGCACCAAGGGCGAGCACCTCTGCCCGGACTGCGGCCGCCCGCTGGAGCGCGTCCAGGAGGAGTCCTACTTCTTCAAGCTCTCCGCCTTCCAGGACCGCCTGCTCGCGCTCTACGACGAGCACCCCGACTTCGTCCAGCCGGACTTCCGCATGAACGAGGTGCGCAGCTTCGTCGAGGGCGGCCTGCAGGACACCTCGGTCTCCCGCACGACCTTCGACTGGGGCATCAAGGTGCCCTTTGACGACAAGCACGTCACCTACGTGTGGTTTGACGCGCTGCTCAACTACATGACCGCCGTGGGCTACAGCCTCGACGATCCGGCCTCCGTGGCCGAGCTCGCGTATCGCTGGCCCGCGCAGTGCCACATGATCGGCAAGGACATCATCCGCTTCCACTGCATCCTCTGGCCCGCGATGCTCATGGCCATCGGCGAGGCCCTGCCCGAGCACGTCTTCGTGCACGGCTTCCTCACGGTGCGCAACCCCGAGACCGGCCAGGCCGAGAAGATGTCCAAGTCCCGCGGCAACGCCATCGCCCCGCGCGACGTCATCAACCTGCTGGGCGTCGAGGGCTACCGTTACTACTTCATGACCGACGTCAGCCACGGCGAGGACTCCGCCATCTCCTTTGAGCGCATGGAGCAGGTCTACAACGCCGACCTGGCCAACAGCTGGGGCAACCTCGTGAGCCGCGCCCTCAACATGAGCGCCAAGTACTTTGACGGCACCACGCCGGAGTGCCCGGAGGGCTGGGCCGAGAAGGACGGCGTGCTGCGCGGGGTGGCCGCGGGCATCTACGAGCGCTACTTCGAGAAGATGGCCGCCTTCGACTACGTGGGCGCCAAGGACGTGGTGATGGAGCTCGTCCACGCCGCCAACCACTTCATCGAGGACTCCGCGCCCTGGGCCGTGGCCAAGGACCCGGAGCGCGCCGGCGAGCTCGCCGACATCATCCGCGACCTGCTCGAGTCCATCCGCATCTGCGCGCACCTGCTCGCGCCGTTCATGCCCGAGACCTCGGCCGAGGTCCTGCGCCGCATGTCGCTCGAGGCCGAGGCCGGCACCGACGACCTCGAGGCCGCCTGCGCCTGGGGCGGCCTGGCCGGAGGCGTGCCCGTGACCAAGGGCGACGCGCTCTTCCCGCGCCTCGACACGGCGAAGAAGTAGGCGTCGTGGCAGCAACGGGGTCTCCGCTGGCGAGCCCCGGCGCCACGAGGGCGCTCCTCGAGGCCTACGGGCTCGCCACCAAGCACAGCCTGGGGCAGAACTTCCTGGTCAACAATGCCGTGATCGAGAAGATCATGGCGCTGGCGGAGCTCGCGCCCAACGAGCGCGTGCTCGAGGTGGGCCCCGGCATCGGCACGCTCACGCTGGCCCTTCTCGCCGAGGCCGGGCACGTGGTCTCCGTCGAGATGGACCGCGAGCTCGAGCCCGTGCTCTCGGCCCACGCCGCGGCGCACCCGAACTTCTCGTTCATCATGGGCGACGCGCTGCGCGTCCCGGCCGAGAAGATCGCGGAGGCCGCCGGCGGCGCGCCCACCGCGCTCGTCTCGAACCTGCCCTACAACGTGGCCGCCACGATCATTCTGGCGTTCATGCAGACCATGCCGGAGCTGCGCCGCGCCGTCGTGATGGTGCAGGCCGAGGTCGCGGACCGCATCTGCGCCGCGCCGGGCAGCCGCACCTACGGGGCGTACACGGCAAAGCTCGCCCTTCTCGGCCGCGTGACCGGGCGCTTTGAGGTGGGCCCGGGCAACTTCATGCCGCCGCCGCACGTGAACTCCGCGGTGGTGCGCATCGACCGCGCGCCGCTCGTGGCGCCGGAGCTCGTGGCTCCCGTGTCCGCCGTGATCGACGCCGCCTTTGCGCAGCGCCGCAAGACCATCCGCAACTCGATGTCCGCCTCGGGCTATGATAAGGGCGCGCTCGACGCGGCCTTCGCCGCTTGCGGCATCGCGCCCGCCTGCCGGGCGGAGACCCTCGCTCCCGAGGACTTCGTCCGTCTCGCCGGGGCGCTCTCACGTCAGAACCAGAGCTAGGAGCACATCATGTCCAACCCCGTCTCCTTCGAGGACCTCTCGCTCGCCGACGGCGAGCTCTTCCACGACTACAAGGGCGTCGCGTACACGATGCCGGAGCCGCTCGCGCCGCTCGCGGACACCCACGGCCACCTCACGAGCTTCCGCGAGCTCGACCCCGCGGTCACGCTCGTGCGCGCGGCGCTGGCCGGCGTGCGCCTGCTCGTGGTGCCCATCGACCCCATCGACGACGTCCCCCGCAGGTGGGGCAGCGTGAGCGAGCTGCTGAGCTGGCTCGACGAGCAGGTCGAGCGCGCCCGCGCCGGGCTCGCCGCCTGCGCGGAGCACGGCTTCGTGCCGCCCGCCTTCGAGGGCTACGACGCGCCCGACCTTCTCGACAACGTGCGCATCGTCGCCGGCGCGCACCCCTATGGTGCCGAGAAGTTCGACGACGACGTGATGGCGCGCCTGCGCGAGCTGCTCGCGAGCCCCCGCTGCGTGGGCGTGGGCGAGTTCGGCCTGGACTACGGCCCCTCCAGCACGGTGCCCTACCCGGTTCAGGAGGAGGTCTTCCGCGCGCACCTGCGCCTCGCCGGCGAGCTGGGGCTCCCCGTGCAGCTGCACATCCGCGACGCCGCCAACGACGTCCGCTGCGGCGCGCACCGCGACGCGGCGCGCATCCTCGAGGAGGAGGGCGTGCCCGAGGCCGGCTGCGACCTGCACTGCTTCACGAGCGGCATCAAGGTGCTCGAGAGCTTCACGCGCCTGGACTGCCGCATCGCCTTCGGCGGCGCCGTGACGTTCATGCGCTCCGACGACATCCGCGAGGCCGCGACCTTCTGCGCCGAGCGCTACCTCCTCACGGAGACCGACAGCCCCTACATGGCGCCGGTGCCCCTGCGCGGCGCCGAGTGCGAGCCCGCGATGGTCGGCTTCACGGCCGCGACGGTGGCCGACGTGCGCGAGAAGGGCGGCCGCGGGTCGCGCCAGGAGACCTACGACGCCCTCTGGCGCAACGCCTGCGCGCTCTTCGCGCGGTAGGGGGCGCGCACTTCTCGGCATCGCCCGGGTGCTTGCCCGCACTTCTCGGCGGCGACGTTGGGCCCGCCCGCACTTCTCGGCATCGCTCGGGTGCCCGCCCGCACTTCTCGGCGACGTTGGGCCCGCCCGCACTTCTCGGCATCTCTCGGGTGCCCGCCCGCACTCATGAGTGCGGGCAAGAAGTGCGGGCATTTTTTAAGCAGAGCCCATCGAGTGCGTGCGGCATCTCGTCGTTTGACTTCAAGTGCGGGCATCGAGTGCGCTCGAGCCCGCACTTCTTGTGGGGGGCGAGAAGTGTGGGCTGCGTGGGCCCGTCTGTGGGCGTTGCGTCAGATCGCGGCGCCGTGCTCGCGCGCGAGGCGGCGCCACCGCGCCTCCGCGGCGAGCTTGTAGGCAAAGCGCGGAACGGGCGGGCGCGCCTCGATGGCGCCGGTGTCCGTTCCTGCGAGCACTGCCATGATGAGCTGGTCAATCGCCTCGGAGACGCTGCGACGCATCATGCCCATGCGCGGCGTCTGCGCCACGGGCAGCACCATGCCGCCCGCGCCAACGGCGACCCCGCCCGACC
This sequence comes from uncultured Atopobiaceae bacterium, assembly GCA_944320385.1. GTDB lineage: Bacteria > Actinomycetota > Coriobacteriia > Coriobacteriales > Atopobiaceae > Thermophilibacter. The sequence continues at coordinate 3,861 of CALUHH010000052.1, forward strand.
AGCGGGCCCCGGCCGCGGCGCAGAAGTTCTCGATGACCGAGAAGGACGGCACGATCTGCTCCGGCTCATAGAACCCCATGTTGGCGAGGGCATAGACCCGCGTGCCGGCGGCGAGCTCGTCGCGCGCACAAACCAGCAGGTCAACCAGGCCGCTCGGCAGCGCGTCCACGTAGAGGGGGTAGCCCAGGACCACCGCGTCGCAGCCGGCGAGCTCAGTCGGCGCCGTCGCGCGAACGAGCTCGGGCGCGGCGACGTCGGCCCTGCGGGCGTAGACGGGCAGGGCCTCGGCGAGGTCCGCGAGCAGGTGCGCGGTGGCGGAACGGTCCCCGCGCGGGCTTGCGTTCACGAGGGCGACGCGACGGGGGAGCGCACGGCCGTGCTCGGGCGGTGCGGGCGCGGCGACGGCGGGCGCGTCCTTCTCGGCGTCCACGTTCTTCTCGTCTGCGGGAAACCGCACGCTGGCAAGGCGCGCGCCGAGGTTGAGTGCGTTTGCAGCGGCGATGGTTCGGGCGCACGCATGCTCTGCCCCCGTGGACGGCCCGTAGAGGTGGAAGCTGAGCGCAAGCTCATGGTCCGCGTAGCGCATGCGGTGATGCAGCTGGCCGTCAGCTATGCGGAAGTTGGGGTGCAGGTAGCCGATGGAGCGGTCGAGCGCGCGCTTGACGAGCGGGGAGACCCAGCCAAAGGTCATGCGTGACACCAGCAGCAGCTCGTCGGTCCGGGCGAGAAGAACGCCGAGGTCGCCGAGGGAATCGCGGATGACGCAGCTGCCCGGCGTGCGCACCCAGCAGCCAAAGCATCCCGTGCAGTCGCGCGCGGCGGCGAGCTCCTCGCGGCAGAGCGCGACGTCGTGGCGCATGCCCGTCGCGGCAAGCTGCGCGTGCGTGAGGTCGCAGATGATCGTGCGCACGGTGTCCCCCTTCCGCGGCGCTTTCGTTTTGCTTAGGATACTCGTCCCGTCCGGGCTTGCGGGTACGGCGTGCTTAAACATAGCCGCGCATCCGGCCCTTCGGCCGCGGCGTGCTTAAACATTGCCGCCCGTCCGGACTTTCGGCAGCGACGTGCTTAGAGATTGCGGCCCGTCCGGCATCGCGCGAAGCTCTTTTTCAGGATGGGGGCGATTTGTTAAGCGCCGCCGCGTCCTCGTCGCGGATGAGCGGCGATCTTTAAGCACGCAACCGCCCGATTCGCGGATGAGCGGCGATCTTTAAGCACGCCGCGGCCGAAAGCCCGGACGGGCGGCGATCTTTAAGCGAGAAGAACGTCCCCCGCGGATGGGCGGCGATCCTTAAG
>CALUHH010000053.1 GCA_944320385.1 uncultured Atopobiaceae bacterium
GTACGACACGATAGCGGGGAGGAGGGGGCGGCTCGGGCTCGCGGCCTAGGCCGTCCAAGAAAACGTCCGGACCCCCGTCGAGGCCAAATCCCCGGATGAGGCGCAATCCTTAAGCACCGACCAAGCTCGCCCGATCTCACGCGTCGTACGAGCCGCGCAGCGAGTACCAGCCCTGGTCCTCCGCCACCACGAGCGGCACGTCAAAGAGGTCGCTCATCACCGAGCCGCGCAGCAGCTCCTCCTTGGGGCCGTCGGCAAAGACCTCGGCGTCCTTGATGAGAAGCACGCGGCGAATCTCCGGGATGATGTCCTCGGGGTAGTGGGTCACGAGCACGACCGAGCGGCCCTCCGCCGCGAGCGTGCCCATGGTCTGGCGCACGTGGTACATGCCCTGCGGGTCGAGCCCGGTGCAGGGCTCGTCGAAGATGAGGACCTGGGGGTCGCGCACGAGCTCGCGCGCGACGAGCACGCGGCGCACCTGGCCCGTGGAGAGCGTCATGACGTCGCGGTCGGCGAGGTCGGCGATTCCCAGCCGCTCGAGCGCGTCCGCTGCGAGCGCGCGGTCCTTCTCGCCCACCTGGCCGCGCAGCGGGACGCCGAGGGTCCCGAAGAGGCCGCCGACCACGATGTCGATGACCGGCAGGTGGACGCGTACCTGGTCGTGCATCGTGGAGCTCACGATGCCGAGGGTGCGCTTGATGTCGGCGAGCTGCGGGCGGGCCTGGCCGCGAAAGCGCACCGGGGGCTCCTCGCGCCACAGGGGGAAGACCTCGCGGGTGAGCAGCTGGATGAAGGTCGACTTGCCCGCCCCGTTGGGGCCGAGAAGGGCGACGTGCTCGCCCTCGGCCAGCGAGAAGTCCGCAACGTGGAGGATGGTCTTGCCGCCGCGCACGACGCTCGCGTCGTGGATCTGGAAGAGCGGGGTCGCCGGAGCGGCGCCGGGCGCGCGGTCCTTCTCGATGGTTTCCATTTGATGCCCCTTCGCCTCGCGTCGGGGCGTCCCTGCCCCGGCAGGACTACTATAGGCAAACGAAAATCCGGTGACGGCCCCGTAACGCGCCGTCTACTTTCTAAGGGGATAGCCATGGCAGAGATGCTCACGCTCGAGGCGTTCGAGGAGGCCAGCGAGAAGGTCAGGGAGGTCACGCAGGAGACCAAGCTCGTGGAGAGCCCGTCGTTCTCCGCGCAGTGCGGCAACCGCGTGTGGCTCAAGCCCGAGAACATGCAGCGAACCGGCGCCTACAAGGTGCGCGGAGCCTACTACAAGATCTCGACCCTCACGCCCGAGGAGCTCTCGCGCGGCATCATCACCGCGAGCGCGGGCAACCACGCGCAGGGCGTGGCCTTTGCCGCAACGCGCGCCGGGGCCCGCTCGGTCGTGGTGATGCCCGAGACCACGCCGCTCATCAAGGTCGAGCGCACCAAGGGCTACGGCGCCGAGGTGGTTCTCCACGGCGACGTCTACGACGAGGCGTGCGACTACGCCCTCGAGCTCGCCGAGCGCGAGGGACTCACCTTCATCCACCCGTTCAACGACCCCACGGTGGCCACCGGCCAGGGCACCATCGCGATGGAGATCGTGCAGGAGCTGCCGCTCGTGGACACGATCTTGGTGCCGGTGGGCGGCGGCGGCCTCGCGTGCGGCGTCGCGACCTTCGCCAAGCTGCACAACCCCAAGATCCGCGTGGTGGGCGTGGAGCCGGAGGGCGCGCCGTCGCTCACCGCCGCGCTGGAGGCGGGCTCCCCGGTGCGCCTGCCGACGGCCAACACCATCGCCGACGGCACCGCGGTGCTCGAGATGGGCGACCAGGTCTTCCCGTACCTGCGCGACAACCTCGACGACGTCATGACCGTGCCGGACGACGAGCTCGTGGTGGCCTTCCTCGACATGGTCGAGAACCACAAGATGATCGTCGAGAACTCCGGCCTGCTCACCGTGGCCGCGCTCAAGCACCTGCCCGCCGAGGGCAAGCGCGTGGTCTCGATCCTCTCGGGCGGCAACATGGACGTCATCACGATGAGCTCGGTTGTGCAGCACGGCCTGATCATGCGCGACCGCATCTTCACCGTGAGCGTGCTGCTGCCCGACCGGCCCGGCATGCTCGTGCGCGTGGCGCAGGCCGTCGCGGAGCAGAACGGCAACGTCATCAAACTCGAGCACAACCAGTTCGTCTCGACCAACCGCAACGCCGCCGTGGAGCTGCGCGTGACGATCGAGGCCTTTGGCAGCGACCACAAGGCGCAGATCGTGGGCGCCCTCGAGGCCGCGGGCTTCTCCCCCACCCTCGTCCAGACCTCCCTGTAACCTTTCAAAAAGGGACAGGTACATAACCGCAGATAAAACCTGCCAATAGTTGGGCGGCCGCTCGTCATGCGATTCGCAGCCGCCCAGCCTTTACCTGCAATAGGCCGTCAGGTCGTTACGTTCGTGATCGTCCACCTTCCGATTCCGGTAAGGCGCTCGACCTGTCTCACCGACAGTCCCGCAGACCGCAGATTTCGCAGATGGTGATCTCTTTGCGTCCTGGGGAGAGTCTTGACATGCGCCGGGTCAACGTCACCGAGAACCGCACGGGCAAGCTCCCGAGCTTCCTCGTCCGGCACCCTCTTCCTTCTCAAATGCATATAGGGGCTACCACGCGCCTCAGAAAACTCCACGAATCCTTCGACGCCTCCCAGCATGTCCAGCACGAGGCCGGTGTCGCAGCGGCACGGCACGCCGATATACTCGCGGTAGCTGCTCCACGGATATTGGCCTCGCGGACATATGCCGCCGTTCTCGGGATTGTTGTGGATATAGCGGACGGTCTCGAGGAGGTGGGAGTCCCCCTCGACGGCCTCGCTGCCAAAGCGGTCCTGAAAGACGTGCCCCACATGGCCGCTCCTTCCGTTGAACCGCTGGGCGTAACGCATCATGAGTCCGTGCATCGCCTCGCTCAGGTGCCCCTCGGGATCTTCCAGCAGAAGGTGCACGTGGTTGTCCATGAGGCACCACGCGCGAAGCACCATCTCGTACTTGTCCAGTTGTCGGTCAAGCAGGTCAAGGAACGCCTCCCTGTCAGCGTCGTCCTCGAACAGCGCCTGCCTGCCCACGCTTCGGGCCGTCACATGGTAGAACCCAGAGCTCGAGACGCGCCGTGCGGTACGAGGCATTGCTACCCTCCTCCCACAGGTAGTGGATGGTCTCTTTGGTACCCATTTGCGCCCAGTATTTTTCCGCGTCTTTAGGCAGTATTTCTGACAGGTTTTATCTGCGGTTTTGCACCTGTCCCTTTTTGAATGACCGCTTGGGGTCGAAACGTTGCCGTTCGCGGGCGATTACGCCCCGGAAACACGCGCCGCGTAGAGTAGCGAACCACGAGCAAATGCGATGACAGGGCCAGTACGGGCCGCATCCGTCCCACAGCGAGCGGGCAGCGTGAGAACCCGCGCCGGACGGCCCCGAACACTCCCTCGAGCAGCTCGCGAGAACCTCCGCGCGGACGCCGGGCCAACCCCGCCGCCGCGCCGAGAAGTACCGCGTGCCGGCGGCCACCGTGACGGCTTCGAGGCTGCGCCTCGCATTTCTCGCACCTGACAAGAGAAAGCGAGGACAGCATGCAGCTGAGAAGCGACATGATCAAACGGGGCCTGGCGCGCGCGCCGCACCGGAGCCTGCTTGCGGCCGACGGCCTCACCGACGAGGAGCTCGACCGCCCGCTCGTGGCCGTCGTCTCCGCCCAGAACGAGGTCATCCCCGGCCACCTTCACCTCCAGCAGGTCGCCGACGCCGTCAAGGCCGGCGTCCGCATGGCCGGCGGCACCCCGCTGCAGGTCAACACCATCGGCGTGTGCGACGGTATCGCCATGAACCACGAGGGCATGCACTACAGCCTCACGAGCCGCGAGGTCATCGCGGACTCCGTGGAGTGCGCGGTCCAGGGCCATCAGTTCGACGCGATGGTCCTCATCCCCTCCTGCGACAAGATCGTCCCCGGCATGCTCATCGCCGCGGCGCGCCTGGACATCCCCACCATCCTCGTCTCCGGCGGCCCCATGCTCGCCGGCCGCGGCCGCGACGGGTCCCAGACCGACCTCAACTCCCTCTTCGACGCCGTGGGCCAGGTCACCGCCGGCACCATGACCGAGGAGGAGTGCCGCTGGCTCGAGAAGACCGCCTGCCCCACCTGCGGCAGCTGCTCTGGCATGTTCACCGCCAACTCCATCTGCTGCCTCGCCGAGGCCCTGGGCATCGCCCTTCCCGGCAACGGCACCGTGCCGGCCGTCTACTCCGAGCGCATCCGCCTTGCCAAGCAGGCGGGCATGAAGGTCATGGAGCTGGTCGAGAAGAACGTGACCGCCCGACAGATCCTCACCCCGGCCGCCATCCACAACGGCATGGTGCTCGACATGGCCTTCGGCGGCTCCACCAACACGATGCTACACCTCACGGCCATCGCCCAGGCCGCTGGGTGTCCCGTCACGATGGACGACTGGGACCGCGCCTCCGCCGAGACCCCCAACATCGTGCGCATCGCGCCGGCGGGTCCCCTGCACATCCAGGACCTCAACGACGTCGGCGGCGTCTCCGCGATCATCGGCGAGCTCGGCCGCACCGGGCACCTCGACATGAGCGCCCTCACCTGCCACGGCACGATGGCCGAGTGGGTCGCGACCTGCCCGCCCGTGGACGGCGAGGTCGTGCGCTCCGTGGAGAACGCCTACTCCCCCGACGGCGGCCTCAAGGTCATGCGCGGCAGCCTCGCGCCGGACTGCGGCGTCGTCAAGAAGAGCGCCGTCGACCCCGGCATGTGGCAGCACAGCGGCCCCGCGCGCGTCTTCGACTCCGAGGAGGAGGCCTGCAAGGCCATCTTCGGCGGGACGATAAACCCGGGCGACGTGGTGGTCATCCGCTACGAGGGCCCGGCCGGCGGCCCCGGCATGCGCGAGATGCTCACGCCGACCTCGGCCATCTGCGGCATGGGGCTCGCAAGCTCGGTGGCCCTCATCACCGACGGGCGCTTCTCCGGCGCCTCCAAGGGCCCGTGCATCGGCCACGTCTC
>CALUHH010000054.1 GCA_944320385.1 uncultured Atopobiaceae bacterium
GAGTTCCGGGAGCAGGCCCTTCGTGAGGCCGCCTAGCGGTTATGATTTAACGTGTCCAAGCTTTGGGACGCAGTTCAAAGGCGCAGCGGGCCGCCCCTCGCGCGCGAGGCTCTGCCTACAGGTAGGCCACGGCCTTGATCTCGACCTTGGCGGCCTTGGGCAGCGCGGCCACCTCGAAGGCGGCACGGCTGGGGTACGGCGCGGTGAAGAACTCGCCGTAGACCTCGTTCATGGCCGCGAAGTCGTTGATGTCGTCGAGAAGGACGGTGACCTCGGCGACGTCGGCCATGGAGGCGCCGGCGGCCTCGAGGATGTTCTTGATGTTGGTGAGGCTCTGGCGCGTCTGGGCCTGGATATCCTCGCCAGCGAACGCGCCGGTGGCGGGGTCGATCGGCAGCTGTCCGGACACGTGGATGGCCTTGGTGGCCGGGGCGGCCACGGCGGCGGAGTAGGGGCCGAGCGCCGCGGGCGCCTTGTCGGTGACGATTGCCTCGATTGCCATGTTCTTCTCCTTCTGCTTGAGGGGGACGTCCCCCACTTTACGACTGACTGTTGACTATCTTGCCACGTAACGGCCGGGGGTGGCGCCGGTGGGCTCGCCGTCGCGGGCCACGAGCTCGCCGCCCACGTAGACGAGGTGCGCCCGACCGTGCGCCTCGAAGCCCTCCCACGGCGTGTAGTCCACGGCCTGGTGCTGCGTCGCCGCTGAGATCACCCAGCGGGCCGACGGATCCCACACGCAGACGTCGGCGGCCGCGCCCACGGCGAGCCGCCCGCGCTCCGGCCAGAGGCCGAAGGTGCGCGCCGGGCCCTCCGCCAGCAGGCGGCAGAGTCCCTCGGGGCCGAGCTGGCCCTCAAAGGTCGTGGCCATCACGGCCGGCCGGTGCTCGATGCCGGGACCTCCGTTGGGGATCTTGGTGAAGTCGCCGCCAAGCTCGGGCCGCCCGCGGTCCTTCTGTCCGCGCAGGTTGAACGAGCAGTGGTCCGTCGCGATGGAGTCGACCTCGCCGGAGAGCACCGCCTCGCGGAGGGCCCGCACGTCGGCCGGCTTACGCAGCGGCGGGCTCATCACGTACTTGGCGCCCGCGAAGCCGTCGTCGCCCGCCTCGAGGTAGCGCGTGTCGTCGAGCGTGAGGTACTGCGGGCAGGTCTCCACGTAAATGCCCTCCTGGCCGCGGTTGCGGGCGGCACGCACGGCGAGAAGCCCGAGCTCCGTGGACAGGTGCACCACGTTCACGCGCGCGCCGGCAATGCGGGCCAGGTAGAGCAGGCGGCTCACGGCGTCCGCCTCTGCCTCGGCCGGGCGGCTCAGGGGATGCCCCTCCGGCCCCGTGATGCCCTCGGCGAGCACCTGACGCTGCAGCTCGTTCACCACGTCGCCGTTCTCGCAGTGCACGCAGAGCACGGCGTCCAGGTCGCGGACGACCTCCAGGCAGCGCAGCGTCTCCGCGTCCGTGAGGCGCAGGTGGTCGTAGGCGAGGTAGGTCTTGAAGCTGCTCACGCCCGCCTCGCGCATGCGGCGCATCTGGGCGGGCGAGTCCTCGCCCCACTCGGCGATGGCCATGTGGAAGCCGTAGTTGGCCGTGCAGCCCGCACCGGACACCGCCCGCGCCTGCCACTCGGCCAGCGCCTCGTCCATCGTGACGCCGCGGTCGGCCGTGGCGTAGTCCACGACGCACGTGGTGCCGCCACAGGCAGCGGCGCGCGTCCCGGTCTCAAAGCTGTCGGCCGTCCAGTCCATGCCGGTCCAGCACTGCAGGTGCGTGTGCGCGTCGATGAAGCCGGGAAAGACCCAGCAGCCCGCCACGTCCTCGACCTCGTCGCCGGGCGCGGGCTCGATGTGAGCAGCCAGACCCACGATCTTCTCGCCCTCCAGCGCGAGGTCGCCGCGGCGCAGGCCGTCCGGCGTGACCAGCGTGCCGTTTGCCAGAATCCTTCTCATCTGACTCCCCCCTCCTCACGTATTTGACAGTGGCGTCAGGTTATATTGTCAAATCGGAATGATTTGACAATATAACCTGACGCCACTGTCAAAAACCTCTCTCCGCCAGCGCGTCCTCGAGGCGCGCCAGGTCATCGGGCGTGTCCACGTCCGCGAGCTCCCACTCGTCGGTCGCCTCGACCAGGCGCACGCGGCCCTCCAGCTCGGCATGGCCGGCGAGAAGGACGCGCCCCCCGGACTCGCCCTCCAGCTGCGCGAGCGCGCCCAGCGTGTCCGACGGCCAGAGCACGGGGTTGGCCCCGCGTCCGCGCCACGCCAGGCGCACGATGGCCGTGGGCTCGTGCGTGAGCGCCTCGACCAGCGAGCGCACGCTCTTCTCGGTAAGAAGCGGCTGGTCGCCGGTCACAAAGAGGCAGCCCGCTCGGTGCCCCAGCGCCTCCAGGCCCGCACGCATGGTGTCGCTTTTTCGCGGACCGGCGGCGCGCACGCAGCGCACTCCGAGCCTTCCGCACAGCTCAGCCACGGCGTCCCAGCGTGTGACGACAACCACGTCGAGCAGGTCGGCGGGCAGCGCGGCAAGCGTGCGCGCGAGGACGGGCGTGCCAGCCAGCGGCGCCACAAGCTTCTCGCCCGCAGCGCCGCCGAAGCGCGTCCCCTCCCCGGACGCCATGACCACGCAGCCCAGACGCGCCACGTCGGCAAAGCCCGAGAAGCACGTCTCGTAGGCGGCCGCGAGGGCCCAGCGGCTCGTTCGTTCGAAGGCGCGGTAGCGCTCGATGAGGTCGAGCGCCTGCGTGGTGAGCCGCGACCCTCCGCCGCCCGAGCCTCCGACCGTGCGCTCCGTCAGCGGGAAGCCAAAGGCGAGCTCCGCGTCGCGCACGAGGCGCGTGGCCTTGGTGTAGGCCATGCCCATGTCGATGGCGGCAGCGCGGAGGCTCCCCAGCTCGCCCACGCGCTCCAGCAGGTCGACGGGGCCGGGGCCAAAGACCCGGCGCCCGTCGTCGCCCAGAAGATATGCCCTGAGGTCGGGTCTCATGCCTCCCCGTTCTTCTGTCAATTGGGGACAGTCCCCAAATCACATAAAACTTTTCTGTAAATTGGGGACTGTCCCCAATTAACAGCTACCCACGTACGATGGTACCCGTCTTGCCGGCGATGCCGTCGCTCGCCTTCTCGAGGAGCGTGATCAGCGACGAGCGGCCCGCGCCGGACTGCGCAAACGCGAGCGCGGCCTGGACCTTGGGCAGCATCGAGCCGGGCGCGAACTGGCCCTCGCCCACGTAGCGCTCCACGTCGGCGGGCGTGAGCTCGTCGAGCCAGCGCTGGTCGGGCTTGCCAAAGTTCACGGCGACCTTCTCCACCGCGGTCAGGATCACGAGGAAGTCGGCGTCGAGCTGCTCGGCGAGCTTGGCCGCCGCGAAGTCCTTGTCGATGACCGCCGCGGCGCCCTTGAGGTGGTTGCCCTCGGTCTTGAACACGGGGATGCCACCGCCGCCGCAGGCGATGACCACGTGGTTGGTCTCCACGAGCGAGCGGATGGTGTCCAGCTCCACGATGCCCACCGGCTTGGGCGAGGCCACCACACGGCGGTACCCGCGGCCCGCGTCCTCGACCACGTTGTAGCCGCGCTCCGCGATCATGCGGTCGGCCTCCTCGCGCGTCATGAAGGCTCCGATCGGCTTGGTGGGGTTGGCGAACGCGGGGTCGGCGGGGTCGACCTCGACCTGGGTGAGCACGGTGGCCGCGCCCACGTCGATCCCGCGGTCGAGCATCTCCTCGCGCAGGGCGTTCTGCAGGTCGTAGCCGATGTAGCCCTGGCTCATGGCCACGCAGACCGAGAGCGGGCACGGGATGTACTTCTCGGGGTTGGAGCGCGTGAGCTGGGTCATGGCCTCCTGGATCATGCCCACCTGCGGGCCGTTGCCGTGTGCCACCACGACCTCGTTGCCCTGCTCGATGAGGTCCACGATCGCGCGCGCCGTGTGCTTGACCGCCTCCATCTGCTCCGGCAGGTTGTTGCCCAGCGCGTTGCCGCCGAGGGCGATGACGATTCTCTTTCCCATTTGATGTTTCTCCTTGAGATGCGAGAAAGGCTTGGCGAGAAGAACCTCTAACGGCGGGGCCGCCGGGACAGTCGGCGCGCGACTTCTGCGCGCAGCGCGGTGAGCGCGCGACTGACCCGGCGGCCCCCAGGTTGCTAGCGGTTGCTTAGGCCTGGTTCCAGCGATCCTTGCCGCGCTCCTCGAGCGCCGCGAGCGTGGCCACGGGGTCCTTGACCTTCTGCAGGAAGATCATGGCCGCGATGGCGTACGGCTTGTAGCTGGCCTCCTTGTACATGCCCACGCGGTGCATGTCAAAGACGTCGGCCATGACCTCGCCGTGCTCGCAGGAGACGCCGGAGATGTCGGCGGGCAGCGGGTGCATGTAGATGGT
>CALUHH010000055.1 GCA_944320385.1 uncultured Atopobiaceae bacterium
CTCCCTGTCCTCCTGCGAGTACATGCGGACTCCAATCCGGACACGAAAGTGTCCAACTTTTTGTCCGTACCCCCGCGAGGCCGATTTCCACACAACCTCGTTTGTGGCATGGCATACTCGCGGCCGAATACGGCGTCAGCGATCCCGGCTCCGTCGCCGAGTGAGAGTTTCTTGCCAAAACTACCACGTTTTGAGCCGCGAAAACGCACATTACTCTTACTCGGTGAGGTGGTGACGAGATGCCGGCGTGGCGCGACGCCTATTTTCAAATTGTGTGTTGACGCGCGCACCGAGTCTGCTAATATAACTACCGCACCAACGCACGGGGATATAGCTCAGTTGGGAGAGCGCGTGACTGGCAGTCACGAGGTCAGGGGTTCGAACCCCCTTATCTCCACCAAGAATTTGCTGGCGGCGGCTTCGGTCGCCGCCATTTTCATATCACGGGCTCATGGCGCAACGGTTAGCGCAGGGGACTCATAATCCCTGGGTTGCAGGTTCGAATCCTGCTGGGCCCACCCGAGCGAGCGCGGGCCGGGGGCAGAGCAAGCCCCCGGCCCGCTTTTTGTCGCACCCGAGGCTGAGCGCCCAAGCGCCCCGGTTTTTGCTCGTCCCGCCCTGCACGTCGGCACTTCACCGAGTAAGAGTAAGTTTCGATTTCAGCTTCCAAATCGGAGTCGTTTTGGCAAGAAACTCTTACTCGGCGGTTTGGCAGGCGTCGAGGGGCGGCGCGACACCAGCCGCAGGCCGCACGACTGCGAGGTCACACGCCAAGGGGCCGCTGAGGACTTGCCCTGTGTCACTTTTGGCCAGTTCTGAGTGTCTGCGGAGCGGGACCCGGCGAATCGGCGAGCCCAGGGCATCAGCTCATCAGGCTTTTCGCCGAGCCGGCCCTGCCGTCGAGGGGCAAGGGCGCCCGGGCTCTACCCAAACCTCGTGAATTGTGACACAGGCCGGGCCCCACGATGCCGCAGGGGACGCGATGCCGGCATGGCTTTTGGTCGTTCGGGCCTTCAGCCTGGTGAGACCGGTCCTGCGACAGAACTCCACGAGGCCGCGCCCCTGCGGGTCGAGCCCGCCGGCCTCCTCAGTGGCCATCTCCTCAAGCGCTCCGTCTAAAGCCCTTTGAAGGTCGTCGTACCTCTCGCTTACCTCGGCAGCCCTCCTGACGCCGGCACCCTGCGTCGGCGGCCCGCCTTGCGAAAACGTCACCCTTCTCCAAGGCATCCCCATGTCACATAGCCCCGGCGCACCGTACAATGGGGCCAGCAAAGGGAGGTGTGAGCCCATGAGAGCCGTCATGAGGACCGTGCGCCGCGTCCTTCTCGTCCTTCTCGTCGCATGCGCGATCGCCGCCGCCATCGTGGCCGTACGCGGCTATGGTCTCTATCGGGAGACGATCGCGGACCGCCCGATCGAGCAGACGGTCGCGGCCGCACGAGCGCGCGAGGGCTACGTGGGCGCGGGTGAGCTGCCCGACTTCTACCTTCGCGCCGTCGTGGCCATCGAGGACCATCGGTTCTACGAGCACCCCGGCTTCGACGTCATAGCCATCTGCCGCGCGGCCTGGCACGACCTCACGACGCTCTCCCTCGAGCAGGGCGGCTCCACGATAACCCAGCAGCTCGCAAAGAACCTCTTTCTCACGCAGGAGAAGGACTTCTCGCGCAAGGTCGCGGAGGTCTTCATAGCGCTCGACCTAGAAGCGGCGTACGAGAAGGACGAGATCTTGGAGCTCTACGTGAACACGTCGTACTTCGGCGACGGGCTCACGGGCATAGGCGCCGCCGCCCGCGGCTACCTCGGCAAGGAGCCCGGCCAGATGACCGAGCGCGAGTGCGCCCTCATGGCGGGGCTGCCCAACGCCCCGAACGCGCTCTCGGCGGACCCGGGGCGCGCATGGGCCCGCGCCGAGCTCGTCTTGGCGCAGATGGAGAAGTACGGGCTTGCCCGAGGCGCCGCGCTACCCGTGCAGGTACCAGCGGAAGTCCCAGGCGGCGAGCTCGAAGGTCTGGAACGCCGACGTCTCGCCGGTGACGAGGTCTGCGTACGCGGCGCACTCGGGCATCCACACGGTGCGCGCCTCGTCGGAGAAGTTGAAGACGGCGTCAAGGTTCTTCTCGCCCGCGCGGCGACGAATCCACAGGATCGCGGGGTCGCTGTAGTCGACGATGGTCACCTCGACGTCGGCGTCGAAGACGTCCTCGGCGCGACGGATGCCCTCCAGGGCGCCGAGCGCAGAGAACACGCGCCCCTGGACCGTCTCTGGGTCGTCGGCGCGATCGACGAGCGCCCAGTCGAAGCGCCCGCGGTGGATGTAGCGCGAGTCCTCGGCCTTCTCGGGGTCTTCCTTGTAGGAGTAGTCGTTGACCTGGGCGACCTCGTCGCCGCTGTAGATGATCGGCAGCCCGGACTGGGCGAGCAGGTAGGCGTGGAGCATGACGTCCTTGCGCACGGCCACCTCCATGGCCGCCGCGTCACCCTCGAAGCCCGCCGCCTCGATGCCGCACATCGACGCGGTGGTTGCGCAGAAGCGCGCGTCGCCGGTCACGGGGTCGGCGTTGTAGAGCTCGCCGCGGCTCGTGCTCCCGGGCTCGAGGCCCCGGAAGTAACGATTGAGGAAGGCCTTGTGCGGGACCTCCCGCATGCCCCAGGTGGAGAGCGTGCCGTAGTCCAGGCCCCAGCCGATGTCGTCGTGGCAGCGCAGGTAGTTGAGGAAGGTGTAGTCGCGCGGCAGCCCGCAGACGGCCTCGAGCTGGCCGCGCAGCAGGCGCGTGTCGCGGCAGGCGACGGTGTTCCAGGTGGTGGCCATGGTCGTGACGTTGTAGAGCATGTGGCACTCGGGCTTCTCGACGGTGCCGAAGTAGGGGACCACCTCGACGGGCGCCATGACGACCTCGCCCAAAAGCACGATGCCCGGGCACACGATCTCGCCGATCATGCGCATCATCCGGACGATGGTGTGGACCTGCGGCAGGTTGCGGCAGTTGGTGCCGAGCTGCTTCCAGATGTAGGGGACGGCGTCGATGCGGATGATGTCCATGCCCTGGTTGGCGAGGAAGAGGAAGTTGTACATCATCTCGTTGAAGACGCGCGGGTTGCGGTAGTTGAGGTCCCACTGGTAGGGGTAGAACTGCGTCATCACGCTCTGGCCGAGCTCCGGAAGGTAGGTGAAGTGACCGGGCGCAGTGGTGGGGAAGACCTGGGGGACGTCGCGGGTGTATTGGTCGATGAGCCCCTGGTCGCCCGTGAAGAAGTAGCGGCTCATGTACTCGCCCTCGCCGGCGCGGGCGCGGCGCGCCCACTCGTGCTCGTCAGAGGTGTGGTTCATGACGAAGTCCATGCAGAGGCTGATGCCGCGCGCGTGACACCTCTCGGCAAGGCGGGCGAGGTCGTCCATGGTGCCTAGCTCGGGCTTGACGCGGCGGAAGTCGCGCACGGCATAGCCGCCGTCGGAGCGGCTGCGATCGGAGGGCGTGTCGAGAAACGGCATGAGGTGGAGGTAGTTGACGCCCACGCGCTCGAGGTAGTCGAGGCGGTCCTCAACGCCCCTGAGGTTGCCGGCGAAGTTGTCGACGTACATCTGCATGCCGAGCATGTCGCGACTGCGGTACCACGCGCCGGCGGCCTCGCGCTCCTCGTCGAGGGCGCGCAGGGCGGCCGGACGCTCGTCGTAGAAGCGTCGCAGCTGCGTGACGAGCTCTCCGAACATGTCCGCGTTGTCGTAGAGCTCCATGTAGAGCCAGCGGAGCTCGTCGTGGTGACGGCGGAGGCGGCGCAGGAAGGCGTCGTCGGCTGCGGGGCCCTGTGCGGTGCGCTTGTTGGCCATGAGGGAGGCCCTTCTCTGAGGTTCCGATGTGTGGGAACGTTACCATGCCGGAGACATTCTAGTGCTGCGGCGGGGGAGTGCCGCCACGGATTCCCCGAGCGGGCAGAGATGGGGTGGGAACGTTCTCTTATGGATGCCGGCGCGCGGGTTCTTCTCGCTTAAGAATCCGGCCTCATCCAGGCTTCCGGCGCGTGCGTGCTTAAGGATCGCGCCTCGTCCGGGGCAGCACGTCCTTCTCGCTTAAGGATTCCCTCCCGTCCAGGGATTCTCGTCCTTCTCGCTTAAGAAATCACTCCCGTCCGGGGCCGCGAGCCTTCCGTGCTTAAGATTCCCCGCCCGTCCGGACGTCCTTCCCCGCCTCCTCTCCGGACGAGACGCGATCCTTAAGTGTTGTGTGCCAACACGTTGTTGACGCCCCGGGGGGTGACAAGCAGGGAGGGTCCCGCCAAGCTGTGA
>CALUHH010000056.1 GCA_944320385.1 uncultured Atopobiaceae bacterium
CCGCACAGCGCCTGCGGGGGCCTCCCGCCCATGTCGCGCGTCGTCGGCGTAAACAACGTCATGGCACACAACACTTAGGGATCGGGGCGCGTCCGGGATGGCGGGGCTGTGCTTCTTAAGAAAACGCTCCCATCCGAGAAGGACGGGCTGCGCCGCTTAAAGAATCGCTCCCATCCGGGAAAGAGGCGTGGCGCCGCTTAAAGAATCGCGTCCATCCGAGAAGGACGGGCCTCCGTACTTAAGAAACGCATCCCATCCGGCGGGGCTGCCGGGGCCCGGGCGCCGCAGCCCCCGGATGGGGCGCAAACCTTAAGCGCGGACCGCCCTTCTCGCCGGACGGGGCGCGATCTTTAAGCGCGGACCGTCCTTCTCGCCGGATGGGGCGCAAAAGCTAAGCATGCCTGGGCCGCCTTCCTGGATGAGAGCGATTTCCTAAGCGCGGCACCCCCGTCCCTCCGGACGCGCCGCAATCTCTAAGCAGGCAAAGACCGAGGTCGCGGCCGAGACGCGATCGGCGCTCGCCCCGGCCGCGGCGAGCGCCCTACGCGCCCGCGCGGTTGGCCATGAGCGCCGCGAGCTCGGCGCGCGAGCAGGTCGCCTGCGGGTTGAGCACGCGCACGCCGCCCTGGTCGACGCCATTGATGACGCCCTCGTTGACCGCCCAGGTCATGGCCTCGCGCGCCCAGTCGGAGACCTTGTTGGCGTCCGGGTACGCGGAGAGGTCGCCGCGGACGACGGGACGGTTGGCGGCGTTGTAGAGCACGGCGGCGGCCTGCTCGCGCGTGAGCGCGTCGGACGGACCGAAGGTCGACCCGTCACCGTAGCCGTTCATCACGCCCTTCCCGAGGGCCCAGCTCACGCACTGCGCGTACCACTCCCACGAGGCGCAGTCGGAGGGCAGGCCCGAGACGGACGTCGAGGGCTGGCCGGCGAGGTTGTACAGGACGCCCGCCATCTGGGCGCGCGTGACCGTGTCGTTGGGGCCGAACAGGCCGTTGGCATAGCCGCTCATCGCGCCGCCCTCGACCGCCCAGTCGATGGCGAGGTGGTACCACTGCGCCTGGTCGACGTCGGAGAAGCGGTGGCTCGGGCAGAGCGCGCCCCCGTCGCAGACGAAGGTGGCCGCGACGCTCGCCGCGCGACCCGGCATCTGGAAGGTGTAGGTCGCGCCCTCCCGGACCGTCGTCACGGCGAGGGACCTGCCGGAGGCGTCGACGACCGTGAGCTCGTCGAGGCGCTGGCCGCGGTCGGGGCTCACGGTGATGGTGACGGTCTGCCCCTCGGCGGCAGAGGAGTCGGAGACCGCGACGGAGCCGCCCTCCCCCGCCCGCGCGCTCACCGCGTAGGTCATGCGGGCGTTGCCGAAGGCGTTGAGGTCGACGCGCCCCTCGATGCCCTCGACCTCGCCGTTGCTGGTGTACTGCCAGCCGCGGTAGTTGTCGACGAAGCTCGTGTAGGTGAGCGTGGGGCCGTACTGCGCGACCCAGTTGGTGCGCTCGTGAATGTAGCTCGAGTTGAGCGGCCCATAGAGGTAGCTCGTGTAGGAGTACACGGCGGCGTCGTAGCCGGCGCCCTCGACCTGGGCAAACCACCGGCTCACGATCTCCGCGTAGACGGCCGGGTCGGTGGGCGGCGTGTGGCCCGTCCACACCCACTGCTCGAGGTCAAAGTAGACGGGGTAGCTCAGGTCGTCGGGGCCCACGCCAAGATCGCGGAGCCAGTTCACGACCTGCGCACCCTCCAAGTTTCCGTGGTCGACGGTCTCGGCGTAGGAGTAGACGTAGACGCCAAAGGGGATTCCCAGCCGCTTGCACTCCCTGATGTTGTACATGGCGTAGGCGTCCAGGCGCGTGGTGCCAAAGCCGATGCGGATGATGGCCCCCTCGACGCCGGCGGCCTTGGCAGCCGCCCAGTCGATCCGCCCGTTGTGCTCGGAGACGTCGATGACGCCCTTGGCCTGGCAGGCAAACAGGGTCCCGTCCGACATGAAGAACGCCTGCGTGCCCGCGTACGAGCCCCAGTAGGCGTCGTAGTCGCTGTCACCGAGACGGCGCGAGAGCAGCTCGACGCCACCCTCGGAGAGCGCGTCGCGGGCCTCGCCGACGCTGATCGGCTCAAAGCGCTCGCCGCCGGTCAGGTCCAGCGGGTCGGGAGGGGTGTCGGGCGTGCCGAGAAGGTTGTCGTCTGCCGGCGTCCCGTCGACGACGCTCACGACCTCGCCGGTCGAGAGCTGGGCGTAGTCGCTCGAGATGAGGGTCGCGTCATCGGGGACGGACTGGTCGATCGTCAGCGGGAGCGCCTCTGCGGACGTCGCGGCGAGCGCCGGGACGGGCGCGGCGGCGAGGGCGGAGGCGCACGCCAGCGCAACGGCGGCGCGGCGCAGGACAACGGGCAGAGAAGAGGCAGGCTGCATTTGTGGTTCCAATCTCTCTTGCACAGACTCGCCTATTTTACTTGAGCGGCAGCGGAGCGCCCGCGCGAACCTCCGCGTCGGCGGGGCCCTACAACTTCGCCACGTAGCTTGGCGGCGCAGACGGCTAGTCTGCGTCGAGCCAGTGCTTTCTGCTCGAGAAGTTCCAGACCCCCACGACGAGGTTTGCCAGGAGCTTTGCCAGCGTGACCTCGAGCGGGCCGTTGCCGAGCAGCTCGGTGCCCGCCCAGATGAGCATGGAGTTGAGAACGAGCCCCACCACCGAGAGCGTCACGAAGAGGGTGAGCTCGCGCCGTCGGGAGATGTCGTCGCGGCGGGTGAAGACGTAGTGCATCGAGGCAACGTAGTTGAAGACGAGCGAGATCAGAAACGAGACGATCGACGCGGGCAGGGGCTGCCAGCCCGCCACCTGCGAGAGCAGCATGAGAAAGCCGTAGTCGATGACGGTCGCCGCGGCGCCCACGGCTCCGAACTTGAGAAACTGCTCCGCGAGGTCCTTGAAGCTCATGCGACCGCCCCCTCGCGGGAGCCGCGGGAGCCGCGCGCGTCGTCGAACGCCCGCCCCGCACGGCGCGCGAGCGATCCGCCGAGCGCGTGGATGCGCCTCGTCTCCAAGGATGCTCACCCGCCTTCCCGGTCCTTCTCGTCCGTCTAATCCTTTAGTTTAGGTCATCCCGACGTCGGAGGCGCCCGGGCGAGAAGGACACAGAAAAAGAGGGGCCCGCGCCGCGAGCCCCTCCCAAGTCGCCTGAATCCGAAGACTAGAGCTTGCGGACGTTGGAGGCCTGGAGCTTGCCGTTCTGGCCGGTGGTGATGTCGAACTCGACGGCCTGGCCCTCGTCCAGAGTCTTGAAGCCGTCCATCTGAATCTCGGAGTAGTGAACGAACAGGTCGTCCCCATCCTCACGGGAGATGAAGCCGTAGCCCTTGTCCGGGTTGAACCACTTGACAGTACCCTGTGCCATGTCGTGCCTTTCTTTCTCTGCCCCGCAGGGCAAAAGCTGCGCTCGCGCGCGATACCCGTGGCCGTTTGGCCACGAGGACTATCTTACCCCGAAATCCCCGCCCCAAACCCGACAAACCGTTCATCGGGCATTTGCGCCCGCGCGGGGAACGGAGGCTCGGGACGCGCACAGGGTCTGTTCCCCGTCCCGCGACCTCGCCTCCGAGCAGATCTCCCCTTTGCTTAAGAATCTCCGCCCATCCGGCGATTTCGTCCCCGTGCGCTTAGGAAGTGCGCTTCGTCCGGCGAGAAGAACGTGCAGCGCTTAGCTTTCTCGCTTCGTCCGGGCACCATCGCCCCCTTCGCTTAAGAATCCCCTCTCATCCGGGGGCGGTTTGGGGCACCGGAGCCCTCAGGGGGGTACGGACAAAAAGTTGGACACTTTCGTGTCCGGATTGGAGTCCGCATGTACTCGCAGGAGGACAGGGAGTGG
>CALUHH010000057.1 GCA_944320385.1 uncultured Atopobiaceae bacterium
GGAGACCCCGGGCGGGGACGCCCGCCCGGGATTTTCCCATGACTATTGACAACGGGAATTACATATCAAGGATTGCGGCGCGTCCGCGGAATCGGCCCGTTCGTGCTTAAGGATTGCGTCCCATCCGAGATTTGGGGCGCTGCGCGCTTAGACTTTCCCTCTCGTTTGGATGAGGCGCGGGGCGCCGCTTAAGATATGCGGCCCGTCCGCGGTTTGGGGCGGCCGCTTCCATGGGATGTGCGGGATTTCTTAAGCGCGCTCGTCCCCGCGGCCCAAATGGGAGGCAAAGTCTAAGCAGGCCCGGGCCGATTCTGCGGACGGGCCGCGATCTTTAAGCGAGAAGAACAGCGGATTATGGACGGGCCGCGATCTTTAAGCGAGAAGAACAACGAATCCCGGACGGGCGGCAGTTCTTAAGCGCGGCCGCCCCCTTCGGCCGAACCGCGTCCCGCAGGCGGCGAGCGGTGCCGACGCCCGGGCGCCAGCACACCGAACCTCCACAACGAGGTTCTTCTCGATTTGCATTTATGCAGGTAGATGAAGTGAGCGGGAGAACATACTCGAAAACGGTACGCAAGTCAAGGCTTTTCGTTGACCAGGAGGGGTCATTTCGGTAACTTATTACGTTGCGACAATTGCCGCCTTCCACCCTTTTTGAAGGAGGAAAAGCCTGGTGTCTACCGCAAAGACTGCTCTTACGAAACCACAGGGAACGACCGGACGCAAGACCTTTAGCAAGATTGCTCCCGCGATGGAGCTGCCGAACCTGATCTCCGTGCAGAAGGAGTCGTTCGAGCGCTTCATGGGGGAGGGGCTCGCCGAGTCCTTCGCCGAGTTCTCCCCGATCGAGAACTCCGCCCACACGCTGCAGGTCACCTTTGGCGACCACCAGTTTGGCGACCCCGCGCACACCATCGCGGAGTGCCGCGCCAAGGACATCTCCTACCAGGCCCCCCTCTTCGTTGACGTGCGCTTTGTCAACAAGGAGACCGGCGAGATCAAGGAGCAGCTCGTCTTCATGGGCGACTTCCCGCTCATGACCGAGCGCGGCACCTTTGTGATCAACGGCACCGAGCGCGTCGTCGTCTCGCAGCTCGTCCGCTCGCCCGGCGTGTACTTCGCCTCCGAGATGGACAACGGCGTGCGCGTCTACAAGGCACAGTTCATCCCCGCGCGCGGCGCGTGGCTCGAGTTCGAGGTCGACAAGCGCGGCCACCTCGTGGTCTCCATCGACCGCAAGCGCCGTCAGTCCGCGACCATGTTCCTGCGCGCCCTCGGCATCGCCGAGACCGATGACGAGATCCTCTCCCTGCTCGGCGACTCCGACGTCGTCCGCAACACGCTCGAGCGCGACGTCGCCACCACGCGCGAGGACGCCCTCCTCGAGATCTATCGTCGCCAGCGCCCGGGCGAGCCCCCCACCGTGGACTCCGCCCGCTCCCTGCTGGACGGCCTCTACTTCAACGAGCAGCGCTACGACCTCGCGCGCGTCGGCCGCTACAAGGTCAACAAGAAGCTCGGCATCGACTCCGAGGGCGGCGAGCGCGTGCTCACCGGCGAGGACATCGTCGAGGCCCTGCGCTACCTGCTCGCCCTTGCCGCGGGCGACGCCACCAAGCGCCTCGACGACATCGACCACTTCGGCAACCGCCGCGTCCGCACCGTCGGCGAGCTGGTCCAGAACCAGTTCCGCATCGGCATGAGCCGCATGGAGCGCGTGGTCCGCGAGCGCATGGCGTCCCAGGACGTGGACGACATCACGCCGCAGTCGCTGATCAACATCCGCCCGATCGTGGCGGCCATCAAGGAGTTCTTCGGCTCCTCGCAGCTCTCGCAGTTCATGGACCAGGCCAACCCGCTCGCCGGCCTCACCCACAAGCGCCGCCTCTCCGCGCTCGGCCCCGGCGGCCTCGCGGGCCACAAGTCCGGCTCGAGCCGCCGCACCAACGTGCCGACGGCCGTCCGCGACGTCCACAACTCGCACTACTCCCGCATGTGCCCGATCGAGACGCCCGAGGGCCCCAACATCGGCCTCATCGGTTCGCTCGCGCTCTATGCGCACGTCAACGAGTACGGCTTCATCGAGGCCCCGTACCGTCGCGTCGAGAACGGCGTGGTCACCGACAAGATCGACTGGATGACGGCCGACGAGGAGGAGGGGCACAACATCGCCCCCGCCAACACGCCGTTCGACCCCAAGACCGGCCGCTTCGTGGAGGTCGACTCCAAGGGCAACATCACGCACCCCGACCGCGTCATCGCCCGCACGCGCGACTTCGACGGCTCCTTCGGCGCCCCCGCCCAGGTGAGCGTCGAGGACGTCGACTACATGGACGTCTCCCCGCGCCAGCTGCTCTCTGTGGCCGCCAACCTCATCCCGTTCCTCGAGCACGACGACGCCAAGCGTACCCTCATGGGCGCCAACATGCAGCGCCAGGCCGTGCCCCTCATCCGCACGAGCGCCCCGTACGTGGGCACCGGCATGGAGGAGCGCGCCGCGCTCGACTCCGGCGAGCTGATCTGCGCCGCCCACGCCGGCACCGTCACCGAGGTCGACGCCGCCCACGTGGTCGTCTACTCCGACGCCTACGGCTCCGAGCGCTACGACCTCCCCAAGTACCAGCGCTCCAACCAGTCCACCTGCATCAACCACCGTCCGATCGTGCACGCCGGCGACACCGTCGAGGCCGGCCAGCCGCTCGCCGACGGCACCTCGATCGACCACACCGAGCTCGCCCTCGGCACCAACCTCACCGTGGCCTACATGCCCTGGGAGGGCTTCAACTACGAGGACGGCATCATCGTCTCCGAGCGCGTCGTCCAGGAGGACCTGCTCACCTCGGTGAACATCTCCCGTCACGAGATCGACGCCCGCGACACCAAGCTCGGCCCCGAGGAGATCACCCGCGAGATCCCCAACCTCTCCGAGGACATGCTCGCCAACCTCGACGATGACGGCATCATCCGCATCGGCGCCGAGGTCGGCCCCGGCGACATCCTCGT
>CALUHH010000058.1 GCA_944320385.1 uncultured Atopobiaceae bacterium
AGTTCCGGGAGCAGGCCCTTCGTGAGGCCGCCTAGCGGTTATGATTTAACGTGTCCAAGCTTTGGGACGCAGTTCAGGCCGAGACGGGCGTCCCCTGTCGAGGAAGGGCGTGTGGGCCGAGATGAAGGCGGCCGCTGCCGCCGCGGGCGTCGCCGCCTCGAAGGCGTTCCCGCACAACCTCAGGCACCTCTTCGCGCGGGCCTTCTACGCCTCCTGCCGCGACGTGGTGCGCCTCGCCGACGTCCTGGGCCACAGCTCGGTGGAGACGACGCGCATCTACCTCGCCACCACGGGGGCGGAGCAGGAGCGCACGATCGACCGGCTGGGCCTCATAGAGTGACGGGACGAAATAACAATTACGTCATTAATGCTGGTACGGGCCATGGTTGAGTTGACGAGCAAGCAGCGAAATGGGCCGGACAAAGGCCGGCGGAATGGGGTCGCCGGCAGTCCATGCACCCCTGTCATTCCGTGACGGGGCGTGCCTGGCTGAGAAATCCATCAAATTGTGGTAATGCCGCTCGTCGAGAGAGAACTTACGCTTACTAGAAGTAGAAGTAGTTTCGTTGACAGGGGTGGATATATGACGTAATTGTTATTTCGTCATATTTACGATACTAGGAGTTCGGGTGGGAGATAGAGACCAGACACTCCCTCCCCTTCGCGTCCGTCCGGACGACGTCAAGGGGTTCCTCGCCTCCCTGGAGGGCCAGGGCAGGTGCCGATCGACGCTGCTCGCCTATGCCTCCAAGCTCGACACATTTCTCAGCTACGTGACCGACGGCCTCGTGCGAAAGGGAACGCTCGCGCAATGGGGCGAGAGCCTCCGCGAGCAGGGCTATTCCTCCGCCACGATAAACTCCTACCTGTCCGCCGCGAATGGATTTGTATCCTATCTCGGTAGACGTGACCTGCAGCTCATCGGCCTACCCAACGTCAACCACTCCCCACGACCGGCCATCACGAGGGCCGAATACCTTGCCGCGCTCTCCTTTGCTCGCTCTGCGGGAAGAGAGCGAGACTACCTGCTCGTCAAAGCAATGGCAGTTCTCGGACTCTCGGCCTCATCCCTCGAGAGCCTCACCGTCGACGCGGTCGAGCGCGGCTTTGTAGGGCAGACATGCATCCCGAAGCCGCTTGGGAGGGAGCTTCGCTCCTTTGTCACAAGACAGGGGATCTCCTCAGGCCCCGTCTTCCGCGGACGCGACGGCACGCCTCTCGGCAGGAACTCCTTAGCCGCCGCACTCAGGGCCCTTGCGTGTCGCGCTGGCATCCAACCCGAGAGACTCAGCGCCAGCGCCGTCTCATCTCTTCGCAAGGCGGCGTTCCGGCAGATCGAGCACGACCTCCGTCCTCTCGTAGCGCACGCCTACGACGGGCTCCTCGACGCTGAACAGGCAACCATTGGATGGGGAGGTGATAGCGACTGCTAAGCAAATCAAACCCCATCCGGTAACGTACAATTTCTTGCGCACTTTGACAGCGGAATAGCGTCCAGGTGAGGAAGGAGGGCACGGCCCGCCCCGGCATGATTCGAGTTGCCTAGACAAGAAACATGCTGGAGGCAGGCCATGCCCGATCCCATTGTATCTTTGAACGAAGGGTCGCTGAAGGCCGACCTCGGCGAGCTCGTCAGGAGGACCGTCGAGGACACGCTGAACGGACTGCTGGACGAGGAGGCCGGCGACCTCGTCGGGGCGGAGCGCTACGAGAGGACCGCCGACCGCGAGGCCTACCGCGCCGGGCACCACGGGCGGAGGCTCGCGACGACGTCCGGCGAGGTCACGATCCGCATGCCCAAGCTCATGGGGATGAGGTTCACCACGGCGACCATCGAGCGCTACCGGCGCCGGGAGACCTCGGTCGAGGGGGCGATGATCGAGACGTGCCTCGCGGGCGTCTCCACCAGGCGCATCGAGGACGTGAGCGAGATCCTCTGGGGCCCGAGCGTCTCCGCGGCGACCGTCTCCAACCTGAGCGAGAGGGCCTTCGCGTCGGTCGAGGAGTGGGGGAGCAGGCCCTTGGAGCGCGCCTACCCCTACGCCTGCGTGGACGGGACATGCCTCAAGAGGTCCTGGGGCGGGAGCTGCGAGAACGTCGCCGTGATGGTGGCCATCGGCGTGGACGACGACGGCCACCGCGAGGTCATAGGCGCCGCGGGGGGCTTCACGGGGTCGGCCGAGCGCTGGCGCGAGCTCCTCTCGTGGCTGAAGTCCCGCGGCCCGCGCGGCGTGCGCATGTTCGCCGGCGACAAGGCGGCCGGCACGGTCGGCTCGATCGCCGAGGTCTTCCCCGGGGCCGCCCACCAGCGCCGCGCCGCGCACCTCTACCGGAACGTCCTCGCGAGGGCGCCCGAGTCGAGGCGCCCCAGGGTCGCCGCGATGCTCAGGGCGATCCGCGCCATGGGGTCCCGCGAGGCCTCCGAGGCCAAGGCGCCGGAGGTGGCCGCCGAGCTCGACGGCATGAAGCTCAGGGAGGCCGCCAGGGTGGTCGGGGACGGCTGCGCGGAGACGCTGACCTACGCCAGGCTCCCCCGCGAGCGCTGGCGCCGCATACGCACCGACAACGCCATCGAGCGCCTGAGCCGGGAGATCCGCGGGCGCGCCCGCGTGGTCGGTACGTTCCCCGACGGGAGGAGCGCCCTCATGCTCGTGACCGCGAGGCTCAAGTACGTCGCCGAGAGCGAGCGGGGCTCGAGGCGCTACCTGGACGTGACGCTGCTGGAGGGGTAGCCACACCGGAGGGCGGGCCTATGGGGCTGTCGGAAAGTGCGCAAGAATCTTGACAGTA